>CAUTXW010000007.1:0-61261 GCA_963542655.1 uncultured Treponema sp.
CGGAATATGATTATGATACAGACATAGCGGTACAACGAGCGGAGGAACGGGAGATAGCTTATACGGAAGGGAGATCGCTTGGTCTTGCTGAAGGGAAATCGCTCGGTCTTGCTGAAGGAGCACTGCAAACGAAGCGTAAAACAGCGAGAAAACTTCTCCAATTCGGTTTATCGTTTGAGGATATTGCACAAGCAACTGATTTGAGCAAAGAAGAAGTAGCGGCTCTTAGCTAATAGGTAAGCAAGCATTATAATCGCATGAATAAACAATTTCTCCCAATACTATTATAAGAATAACCCGCTTTTGTAAAAAAATTGTATTAAGTAATATATATAGAAATACATCAAATATGCCGATAATAAAAAAAGATATGTTTACAAGCCTCCCGCTTGTTTCATATAGATACTCATTAATTCATATCCTCAAGAGGATTTTGATTGGTACATACATAATGGTATGCCAATTCGCAGTATCTATTGTTGCTGAATATGAAAATAGATTAGTCATAGCCATATAGGAAATACTATTACTTAAAATTCTATTGCTGGCTACGTGTTTACATTCTATATTCTTTGCCATGCAGAAGGGAAAATGAACTCAGGAGTGATGATTATGCCATCGAAAATAGGAATAAAACTTGCTGACGGAAGTTTTTTTCCAGTAATAATGACAGGATCTAAATATTCTCAAACACTGCAATTAACGACTGTTCATAATAATCAGCGGAAAATCCGTATTGACTTGCTAAAAGAAACCATGCAACAATTTGACTACCTTGATTCTATTACGATTGATAATCTCGAATCAAAAAGGGCTGGGGAACCGACAATAGAATTACGTCTATCGTTTGATAATAGCAAGGCGCTTCAAGCAAGTGTATTAGATTTGGATTCAGGTTTTCGACAAGAAGCACGCATTCCGCGCTCAAAATATGCGAGAAAAACAATATCATCTGCACATTCTTTTTTAGAGGCTATACAGAACACAAAAATCATAAAAAGAATGCATGAAGTATGGGTTGGTGTTGGAATTTCAGCATTAATTACTATTTTTGCATGGTTTTTAGGCAAACAATTTCCGATCATCGGAGCATCAGTTATCGCACTGGTTTCGGGAATGGTAATTGCACTAGTATGGAAGAATAAAAGTAAGGCAATAGCAGGACTCAAGTTTACTGCAAATGAATTGTTGCAAGCAACGGTCATTTTTCTCGGCTTTGGAATGAATATAAACCTCATCTTTAAGACAGGAAGACAAGCGTTGCCTATCATTATTTGTACTATTATCGTTTCTCAACTACTTGCATTTATATTGTATAAATGTATACGGCTCTCTGCAAATACAGCGCTTTTAATCGGAACCGGTTTTGCCGTAGGAGGCGGTGGAGCTATTGCCTTTATATCCCCTATTATTGCTGCCGATAGTGAAGATATTGCGCAAACAATTTCAGTTATTTTCCTGTTTAACGTTCTATCGGCTTTATTTTTCCCAACATTTGCACAGGCTATAGGTTTAAGCACGGTAACAGGAGAGCCTTTCGGTTTATTTGCCGGTACAGCTATACATAATATATCGGCAGCAGCAACGGCAGCATCCACATGGGATGTAATGTGGGGACTGGGCTCCCAAACATTGGATAAAACGATTACCGTTAAGCTAACCCGAACGCTTACTATTATCCCTATTACATTTGCAATTTTAGGCATCCGTTTCTTATCAGGAAAAAATCAACCGCATCAGCATCAGCAAAAAACTGATTTTAAAAAAGCATTTCCAGTTTTTATCATTTATTTTTTGATAGTATCTTGTATCACAACAATCCTCGTACATTATGGCTTAAATCCTAGTATATTTGCTCCATTCAAAACAATTAGTAATATTTTTCTTGTAATGTCGATGGCTGCTATCGGATTAAATAGCAATATGATCGCATTAATACGGTCAGGAATAAAACCGTTACTGCTGGGAACGTGCTGCTGGGTAAGTATTGCGGCGGTAACATTATTTATGCAGAAAAGTATGGGAATTTGGTAAGAATTGTTTTATAAGTAACCTATTCATCTGTTAGCCGTTTATTATAACATGCATATATATGAAGGATATTGATAAAATGTAAACGGTTATAATGTTGCTATTTAAAAGTTATATAGCAGCATTCACTATAGTATTAGACTTTTGATCAATGTCGTTGAACACTGAAATAGTTTACGAAATAGTAATTTATGGAGGATACTTGAGGTACTACATGAAAAAGCGTTTTTCTATCTTAAATAAGTTCGTTATAATTTTGGGTTCATTGATCCTAACAATAGGAATTGCTCTTGTGATTTTGGCTATTCGTCTTTCCCGAAAAGCCGTAAGAGAAAATGTGGAAACATATCTATTGGATAAAGCAGTCGATACGGCAGAGATTATCGATCAAAGAATTATAGTTCTTTTTCAATTTATAGATGGTTTATCACGAGCTCCGATATTGTATGATAATACCGCTCCAATGTTACAAAAGCTCCAGTATTTTAAAAGCGAAGCGCAGAAGCACCCTATTATCGAAACATTTGCACTGTGTGATGCCAATGGTATCGCTTATGTACTGAATGATGATACCGTTAAGGTGATCAATACACAAGACCGTTCGTGGTATCAGGCGACGGTAAAAGGCAATCGTACGGTTTCACAACCGAACTTGAGCCGTGAAACAGGAAAATTACAAATACGTTTTAATATTCCGCTATATGACGATAATCAAAAAGTTATAGGTGTAGTATCGGCTGCAGCAGATGGACAAATGCTTTCAGATTTAATTAACGATATTGTTATTGGGAAAACCGGTAATTGTTATATTATAGGACAGAATGGTACTACGATTGCAGCTATCGATTCCAATTTAGTAAAGAACCAGAACAACAATATTGAAAAAGCAAAGACCGATGTATCATATGCTACGATTGCTGCTTTCGAGCAGAGAGCTCTGAGTGAACAGGTTCCTGCGACAGGTTATTTTTATAAAGATAAAAAACAGGAGATCGCTGCTTTTGCAAAAATAGAGGAAACCGGATGGACAGTCATTATAAGGGCTCCATATCAAGAATTTTTGGGTACTGTTGATACTCTACGGTTATCAATGATCGTCCTTGGTACTATTATTTTGGTTTTTGCGCTTGTCATTGGTTATATTACGACAAAGCAGATGATGCGTCCGATAAAAAAGACTATACGAGCTTTAAAGAATATTGCGCAAGGTGAAGGAGATTTAACGGTGCGTCTGCCGGTAACCGGCAACGATGAAATTACCGATTTGTCCGAATACTTTAATGAAACGATTGCGAAAATCGGGACATCTATTCGCCAAGTCGGTGTCAACAGTAATATAATGGAAGAAATCGGTAATGAGCTTGCATCAAATATGACTGAAACGGCAAGCGCAGTGCATCAGATCAATGCGAATATCGATGGAGTCAAACAAAAGGCTTTAACACAGGCTGCCAGCGTTACCGAAACTGCCGCAACTATTGAAGAAATTGTCCGTACAATTAAGCAATTGAATGCCAGTATTGAAACGCAGGCTGCGAGCGTCGTTCAATCTTCTACTTCGGTAGAGCAAATGGTCGGTAACATTGCTTCCATTGGACAGACACTGGGTAAAACCGACAGTGCCATTAAAGACCTGACCGAAGCAACCGGAGACGGTAAAGCTACGCTGGTTACATCAAATTCCGTAACGCAAAAAATCGCCGAGGAATCAGGTTCGCTGCTGGAAGCATCGAGCGTTATTCAGCACATTGCATCGCAGACCAACCTTCTTGCGATGAATGCAGCTATCGAGGCAGCTCATGCAGGAGAAGCGGGGAAAGGCTTTGCGGTCGTCGCGGACGAAATCCGCAAGCTCGCCGAAGATTCTGCGGCTCAAGGAAAAACAATAACCGCAACGCTTAAAACGTTATCGGGAGAAATTGAAACACTTGCCGCATCGTCCAAAACCGTAGAAGAAAAATTCAATGTGATTTTTACGCTTGCCGAACAAGTAAAAGATATGAGCGCGCGGTTGACCGCAGCGATCCGGCAACAAGAAAATAGCAGTAAAGAAGTGCTCAGCTCTATTCAAACGATCAACATGGTAACGATGGAAGTGCAAGCTGGTTCGGAAGAAATGCTGAAAGGCGGAGAAAGCGTTGCTACGGAAATGCGCAAGCTCGATAGTCTTACTCGTGTGATTACCGAAAGTATGAACGAAATGGCTTCCGGCGCCGTGCAAATTAACAACGCCGTACAGGAAGTCAACGAAATTACGCAGAAGAATAAGCGGAGTATTCAAAACCTCGCAGAAGAAGTAGAAAAATTCAAAGTGTAAGTTAGGAGGTATTTTCTTTTTTTCCGATAAAAAGAAAATACCCCCTATAACCCCCAAAAGAAAAATGACGGCTTAGGGCTTCGCCCTAAGAACCCACCTGGGTTCCAAAGCATGGTTCTGAAAATAAAAGTTGAACAGGTACGATTTTCACGAGAAAGGCCTTTCAGAACCGCCATGGACGGCGGTGGTTCCATGCAGAAGTAAGTTTTTCGATAGAAAAACTTATCGTTGAGCAGTGTACACGGATGTATAACTGCTCAACAGCGCAGCAATCTTCCCTAAGAACCCGTCATGGTTTCAAAGCTAATTTCAGACATCAGAAACCGAGTAGTTATGCTTTTCACGATAAAATGCTGTTCAGAACGGGCAAGAATGTCCGTGTTTCCCGGTAGCAGTAAGTTTTTCGATAGAAAAACGTATCGGTGAGTAGTCTTCCCTAAGTTGTATCGCAGTGCGTTTCAAAAAATATTGACTTTATCGCCCTTTTCTGCTTTACTTAGCAAATGAAAAAAACGATAGCGTTTGCCGCCCTTATGGCCGGTTTACATATAGCAGCGTTTTGTCAATCAATTACTACTGCAAGCGTATTTTTTGCCGGAATGTCCGAACGATATGCCGCATTGTCCGACTACAGCGCGAATATTACCATCTCAACCGGCACCGGTTCACGGGTACAAACGATGGAAGCAGCTGTCTATTTTAAGCGTCCTAACCGGCTCCGTATTGATTTTACCAAACCGAAAGATCAAGTGATACTCTTTACCGGCGATACGTTGACCATCTATGTGCCTGCGTATCGGATGGTTTTGAATCAGACTATCGATAAAGATGCATCGGCGGGAGCGGCAAACATGGCGACCCCTCAGGGATTGGCGCTGCTCAAGCGTTCATACACAATTGCATACGAAACGGGCGCAGCTCCTCAGCCGTTAGATGAAGGCTCAACCGAAAATGTTGTTGCGCTGGCATTAGGTAGGCGTTCGGCATCGGAGACGTTCAGAACAATCAGGCTGTTGGTTTCGCCCGACACGAAATTGATCCGGCGGATAGAAGCATGGCCGATATCCGGTAGTAAGATAACATTTAATTTTTCTCATTATCAATTGAACACGGGTATTCCTGATTCTCGGTTTTTATATGATATACCGCCGAACGCGGATATGCTGAATAATTTTTTATTGGAAGAATAACAGAGCGGCAACGATGCTCTTACATAACGACGAGGAAGAATAGATGCACGATATAGGCACGGTATTGCAGACGGCACGTAATCAAAAAGAAATAGGGCTTGAACAGGCTGCGCGGGACACCAATATTGCCCGAAGGTATTTAGAGGCGCTTGAAACTGGTATGTACGAAGTGTTTCCGGGTGAGCCCTATATCGTCGGATTTTTGCGGAACTATGCGGAATACCTTGGGTTAAATCCGAATGAATGCGTTATGCTCTATAAGCAGGCAAAGATACAAGATACTGCGGTGCCGCCTGAAAAGTTGCTTCCAAAAGAAAAATTCACGATTCCGCGAAGTGTCTTTATTGTGTTCGGCATTGCGATTCTCTGTGTGGTTGTCTTCTTGGTCGGACGAATTGCCGTCGATAAAATCGGCACGGCGATGAAAAACAGGCCGACGAAAGAAACCGTGCAGCCGCAGATAATTGAAAAAACGGACAGCGCTTCTTATACTCTTTCGCAGGAAGTATTTGAAAAACGGCTGTTTATCGGCGATACGATCGTTGTTCCAATCGGAGAAAAAGAATATCACATTAAAGTGGAAAAAACTGCGCCGGAGCTCGCGCTTGCAACCGATATCGGAACTCAAATTATTGCGCTGGGACAAAGTTTGACGCTTGATCTGAACGGAGATGTTACCAACGATCTGAAAATTTCCGTAGAAGATATTGATAAAGCCGATGAAACAAAAGGCGCATTGGTAGAAATTGTAACGACGGATATTGCTGCGGCAGCATCCGTCCCGAATACGACCGATATAAAAATATCCGAGCCTGTTGTCCAAGCAGAATCGGCAAAGTATAAGGTACTGTTTGATGCCGGTTCCGCGTATCCGATTACCCTGAATGCAACGTTCCGCAGTTATTGTTTATTCCGTTATGAACAGGATAAGACGAATAGAGACGAGCGGTACTATCAAAAATCGGAACAGCTGACAATACAGGCTAATAACGGAATCCGCGTATGGGCTTCCAACGGAAATGCTGTAAAGATGCAGATTATCGCCGGCGGTAAAACCATCGATATTGAAGTCAGCCGTCCGGGAGAAGTCATCGTAAAAGATTTTAAGTGGCTCAAGGATGATGAAGCCGGACGTTATAAATTTGTGGTAATGGACGTTGACTAAACGCTTTTTTCTTGATCAGCATGGATGCGCTAAAAATCAAGTAGACGGAGAGATTCTTATCGGTATTTTAACCGATATGGGATGGCAAAAAACGCTTGAGCCCGAAACAGCCGATCTGATCATCGTAAATTCCTGCGGGTTTATCGAGCCTGCAAAGCTTGAATCGATAGAGGCCGTGGTTACCGCGCGCACTGCCTATCCTCATGCAAAAATATTATTGGCGGGCTGTCTTGCGGAACGTTACGGCGACGTCTTTAAGACGGATTTTGAAGAGGCCGATGCCTTTTTCGGTAACGGCGATTTATCACAGCTGCCTGTTCTTATGGCGCAGTTGTTCCCTGCCGAATTGACGGCTACACACGCACCTCCGGCATCGGCAGTCTCCGCATACTCTTCTGAAAATCAGCCGCGCCGGAAACGACCAAACACGCAGGTTCGGAAAAACAAGGCAGCCGTAGAAGCAGCTGTTCCGTTTGAGCGGCCTTTTTTAAAACCGGCTCAGGAAGGGGTTTCCTGCGGCGCGCGGCCTGAACTGTTGAACTTTCCCCGTTCAGCCTTTATCAAAATAACGGAAGGGTGTAATAACTGCTGCACGTTCTGCGCGATTCCGCTGATACGCGGGTCCGTGAGAAGCCGTCCGGTTGCCGATATTGTGCACGAAATACGGGACTTCGTACGGAACGGCTATAAGGAGTTTAACCTTATCGGACAGGATTTAGCCGTGTACGAGGCCGCGCCTCGTGCACAGACAACCCGGCTGAGGCCGCAGGCTGTTCCTAATGTTTGCAGTCAAGATCGGCTGCAAACGCCGCAGCCGGAGCTCTCGGGATTAGCCCAGCTATTAAAGGCTATTTCCGGCATCGAAGGTGCTTTCAGCGTCCGGCTGCTGTATATCCACCCGGATCATTTCCCGCTTGATATTTTGCCGGTGATGACTGCGGACACTCGGTTTTTACCCTACTTTGATATTCCGTTTCAGTCCGGATCCGAGCCGGTTATCCATGCGATGAACCGTCGCGGCTCTCCCGAAATCTATCTCCGGTTGGTAGAAAACATCCGCTCAGCCTTTCGTGAAGCGGAAAGCCCTTATGGGGAAGCTGTCATTCGTACCACTTTTTTAACGGGCTTTCCGGGAGAAACGCAGGATGACTTTGTCCGCACGTCCGCTTTTTTGCAAGACATACAGAGTCTCTGGTCGGGAGCATTTGCCTATTCGCAGGAAGAAGGCACGAAAGCCGCTTCCATGAAGAAAAAAGTTCCTGCAAAAATAGCGGAACAGCGTAAAACGGCGCTGAACGAATTGCAGCTCGGCATTACCGAAAAAAAACTCGCTGCCTATTGCGGACAGGAAGTTGATGTACTGATCGAAGAAATTATTCCCGGCGCCGATGAAACGGCTGATCTCTCAAACCGTGCGTCTTCCGGTACGGGACAGTCGGCGGCAACGGCTCAAGCTGCCGGGGAAAACACTGCTTTTGAAGCTGCCGCAGACAATGACCGCATTGCGCTGGGGCGCGCATGGTTCCAAGCGCCTGAAGTGGACGGCGCAGTTGTCGTACACTTTTCGGCAGCGCAAACCGACAGCGACCATCAACCGATAACCGAGGGCAGTCTGGTGCGGGTTCGCATCACCGCACTACACGGCATTGATCTTGAGGCGGAAGTGCTGCCGTGTCTTCCTTTGTAAATGCGGAACACTATAGCCCCGTTGCCTTTTGCAGGGAAATTGTGTGTACTTGATTTTACAAGAATCTCTCCGTATCCCCTGCATTTATCCCGATAAAAACGACTGATGTGATTGCATAAGCGGTTTCCTTTTGCTATGCTGCGGGGCATGGAAATAGTATTGATATTGCTTCAGGCAATCGGGAGCCTCGGCTTCATTTTATACGGTATGAAATTGATGAGTGAAGGCATTCAGAAAAGTGCCGGAGGAAGTCTTCACCGTATCCTCAACATGATGACCGGTAATCGGGTACTGGCAGTCATTACCGGTTTTGCCGTTACCGCTATTGTCCAATCCTCCGGCGCCACCACCGTTATGACCGTTTCATTCGTCAACGCGGGGCTGCTTTCGTTAACGCAGGCGATCGGCGTAATTTTCGGTGCCAATATCGGTACGACGGTTACCGCATGGATTGTCGCGTTGGTCGGCTTTCAGCTCAAACTTGCCGAAATTGCCGTCCCCGCATTCGGTATCGGGTATTTTCTGACCTTTTTTAAGCAGATACATAAGGAAAGCCTCGGTGAGGGAATTATGGGATTCGGTTTGTTGTTTACCGGGCTCGGCATTCTTTCATCCCTCATGCCGGAAATTTCAGCGGATAAACTGTCTTTTTTAACCATTGCGGCGGACGGCAGCATTCATAGCATTGTGATCGGTTTCATCGCCGGCTTTATTTTGACGGTCATCTTACACTCATCGTCCGCGACAACTGCGATTATTTTGACAATGGCATACGGAAAAGTGATTGGGATGGAGTTTGCAGCGGCAAGCGTCCTCGGCAGTAACGTCGGATCAACTATCGATGCGGTTATTGCGGCAATCGGCAGTAAGCTCAATGCGCGGCGCACTGCTATCGTGCACGTACTGTTCAATGTATGCGGAGCGCTGATTTTCCTTCTTTTCTTTAAGCCTTCGCTGGCGCTGTTGTACCGCTTGACGCCGGACGGCAGCGGTTTTGCCGATATCACCATGCGGCTTGCCTTGTTTCACTCGCTTTTCAATATCGTCAATACCTTGCTTGCGCTACCGTTCGTTTCGTATATTGCGCGGTTTGTCGAATGGCTCGTGAAAGATAAAGGAAACGAATCGCCCGAAAAGTATCAGCTGGTGATGCCGAAAGAAACCGCTATTAAAGAGAATATCGAAGCCTATATCCTGCAGGCTGAACGAGAGATCAGCATGATGTCTACGGTCGTCCGCAATATGTTCGATACGCTCCGTCCGCTGCTGGAAGATGCATATAAGGGGTCGGTCGATACCGTTATCGCGCAGCTGGTAAAGCAAGAGGATTATGCGGATCAGATGCAGGAAGAGCTGTCCCGCTACTTAATCGCCACATCTCGCTTATCGCTCAGTATGCGGGCGGAACACAATGTGCGGTTGATGCTGACGATTGTCGATCATCTTGAAAATATGAGCGATCATATTTATGAGCTTGGGCTCCATATCGACAAAAGTATAAAAAAGCAACTGAAAATTCCAAAAGAAGATATGGATAAACTGCTGCCGTACATCGGCGTTGTTAATCAGTTTATTCACTTTGTGCATGATCACTTAAATAAACCGCTTGCGCAGGATCAATTGGCGCTTGCGGATGAGATGGAACAGACCATTGATGCAATGCGTACTAATTTGAAGAAATTGGCGCGCAGCCGGTTGGAGCGGGGCGCAGATGTAAAAGCCGAGCTGTTGTATATCGATATGGTACGGACAATCGAAAAAATCGGCGATTGCGCGTTTAGTATTTCGGAAACGCTGAGTAAAACCGTATAATGGTGCGTTGTAGGCCGTATCGGGCAATGTTTTAAGCGGCGGCAGTGCAATGATTATCTGACAGGAGATTGAGTGTACAGTATGGAAAAAAAGATGTTTAAAACGCAGCCCTTTGTTTCGGAAAAGGTGTGGGGATATGAACGCTGGATTGTGTCAACCCTCGAAGCAGGGCAGTCACGTGTTGATGATTCGGTTCCCAAGCTCGGCGGTATGATGCTGGGAAACATTGTCGGAAACAACTATCCGCTTTTGGTAAAAGTGATTCAAGCAAACGATACGCTTTCGGTACAGGTTCACCCTGATGATGCCTATGCGAGTATTTACGAGCATACGACCGGTAAGACCGAATGCTGGTATGTGCTGGATGCGGTGCCCGATGCGCATATTATCTACGGCTTAAAGCGCAACTACAGCCGCTTCGAGCTGCAGGATGCGATTACGGAAAATGCATTGGAAAGTTTTCTCCGTTCCGTTCCGGTCTCGAAGGGGGATTTTATCTTTATTCCCTCCGGAACCGTGCATGCGATACAGGGCGGGTTACGCCTGTTAGAGGTGCAGCAGCCCTGCGATGTTACCTACCGGCTCTACGATTGGGGGCGCCCCCGCGAGCTGCATATTCAGAAGGGGCTTGATGTTATCCGCTATTTACCTGATGAGATGCTAGAGCCGGAGCATCCGTTTAGAGGATCGGCATCTTGTCCGTATTTCAAGCTGCAAAAGCATGATTTTGAAGTGTCCGGTACGATCTCGTTTTCGCAGTTCGGTACGCCTGCCGCGAAACAAGGCTGGTGCAGTTTGTTTGTCATTGCCGGAAGCGGCTTGCTCGATATAGGCGGGGAGCCTGCATTACCGATTACTGCAGAAGACTGCGTGATGGTAAGACGCGACCTATCCGTTAGGGTTATTCCCGATAGCGAAGATATGCTTTCAATCATGGCGATGGGATAATACCGAAGGCCGCTCGACTGTTCCCGGTACGTTTAGCGGGCGGTTTTGCCGTCGGCTATTTGGTATGATATGATAGTTTGATAAAATCTGCATAATTAATAATGATAGAAGGGTATGATATGAAAGTTCGTTGCACGCAGCGATGCGTTCAGTGCATAAAGTATGGGGTCGTCTGTGTCTTTTTGATATGCTTTGCCGCTTTTCTCCCTGCGCAGGAAACGGATGCTGCTCAGAACGCGAGTGTGCCGGAGAACCGGTGGTTTCAAATTACGAATGTACAGTATGATATTAAAGGGATGACCAAACAATACCCGCTTTCACGTGCGGTTCCGATTGATACGGTTCGGATATTCCATTCTCACGAATCGCTGCAAAACTATATTGCTCAATTGGAACAGCGGTTTAAAAATATCAGAACCATTGCATCCGTGCACATACATGCGGAATATGATGAAAGCGGCAACGCGGATCCGATTCCGGTTACGTTGCATATTGCCGTTACCGATACGTGGAATTTTATCGCTATCCCGTATCCGTCATTTGATTCAAATACCGGTTTTCAGATGAAGCTGAAAATGCAGGATTTTAATTTTGTCGGAACACTTCAGCCGTTAAAAACCGATATTGTCTATCGGGCAACTGAAAACAATCAGCATATTTTCTCTTCATCGGTGAACTTTGCGCTGCCGTTTAAAGCGGGTATATTCGATATGCTGTGGCAAAGCAGCTTTGAAATTCTGTATGCATATAAAACGGTGCCGAAGCTGACAATTGCGAGCGGACTGGAGACGGCATACCGCATTAACAGCCGTGTATCATTGATTTTCGGTCTTACGCCCGAATTGATTATCAACGACCGGTCTGCTACTCAGGCCGTCAGCCCGGCTCCAAACCGGCATCCTCCCCGTGCCGATAGTGAAAAAAATCCGTCCGATCCGGCTTCGCCATCCACGCCTGCTACACGGGAAACTTCACCGGCGCCGCAGGTGCCTACTCCGAGTACACCCTCGGCATCGGGCACACCGTCAACTCCCGGTTCGTCTCCCTCGACGCCTCAGACCGCCGGGAGTTCCGAAACATCGGGCTCATCTTCGTCCGCTTCAGGAAGCACGGGAACATCCGGCGGAGCTGCAACGCCGGGTTCGTCTGCGACGCCATCCGTACCGGGGGCTTCACCGGCGCCGCAGACACCTGCTCCTGGTACGCCTGCTACGCCGGGCGCTTCGCCTGATCCGGGAGCGGCCCCTTTTACGCCGGAGCTGTCTGGTTTTCCGCCTTCTCAAACCGCCCCGGACGATGATGATCATCAGCCGGATTCGCAGGATGGAGAACCTAAAAAGACAAAGACCGATCCGCTCGGCTATGTGTATCCGCATGACCGCTACTACTTTAGAACGACCTTTTATGTGCGTGCGCCTGTCGTTGTTGCCACGGTAAAGAATATCGGCTCGCTGGTATGGACTCCCTCAATGCACCTTTCGGGAAACTGGGCATTTGACGGAATTCAAGCGAATAATCTTAAAAATTGGACATTCGGATGGGGGCATTCGCTGTCGTTTGCACGGGTTAATTGGATAGAAAACTTCCGGCGCGGTTTTTCGCTTTCCTTAGGAAATACCTATGCCTATAAATTTTATCACGATAAACAGATGCGGATTGGTTTTACCGCTTCTGCAACGGGGTACTATCCGTTTATAAACCGGGTCGGCATTTACGGCAGAACTCAGTTTTTTTATTATCTCTTTAAGGAAACGAGTACGCAGGCAGGGGCTGCATTGCGCGGTATTTTGAATAAACGTATCGATACGGATACCGCGTTTACCTTTAACCTTGATATACCGATCCGTATTGTATCGTTGGATTTCCAAGAGATTACCGGTGTTGCGTGGACGCGTTTTTTGAATTGTGATATTCAGCTCACTCCGTTTCTCGATATCGCTTTTGTGCATGATAAAAAAACCGGCCGTTATTATCATCCTGCAGACGGATGGTATGCAGGCGGCCTGGAAATGATCGTGTATCCGCAGCGGATGCGCAGCATTTACGTGAGGGCGAGCGTCGGATTTGATTTAGCGGAGCTGAAAAATGTCCCCGGGTTTAATAAGATCGGGGGGCGCGCCAAGCGGGACGGCGAACCGATTTCCGAAATATTTATCGGGATCGGCGTTCACTATTAAATGCGCTTTCCGCAGGTGGATACGGCAGGCGTTAGAATGAGCCTGCGCGTGATTTCAGCGCAGCAAGGCTTTCCCGGCTGAGCGTATCCCCGATGGTTATCCCCGCGCGGGTAAAGTATCCGGCTGGTACTTCCAAGGCGTAGCGTACCGAATGGGTGCTGGAAATAACGTCTAAACTGAACGGCTGCATGTCAGAGATTTCCCGAATGCGGCCTGCAGAATCGATAAAGGCAATGGAAAGCGGGTGAGGGGTGTCTTTCATCCAAAATCGAAGCCGTGTATCGCTTTTGTAAATGAAGATCATGCCGGTACCGTCCGGTATGTCGTCCCGGTGCATAAAGCCGCGCTGCTGTTCGTCAACGGTGATTGCGGTCTCTACCGTGATGGGGATAGCTTCACCGGTTGTGTGCGATTCAATCGATAGAGTGAGCGTCTGCATTTTTTCTTTCTCTGTGCCCGTACAGGAGAGCGCGGCTGCTGCAAGCAGGTAAAAACAACAGGCTGTCGCACAGCGTTTAAAAACATGCAGCTGCGGACGGCGAGGGTGAATGCTAAAGCAGCTGCGTATCAAACAGCACGGTGCATGGATGTATGTGCGTTCAGCAGCCATGCCGGAAGGAAAATCGGTCATCCTGTGTTGTGTGCCCATACGGCGTATTAAAAACCGTCAATAAACTGTTCGCGGCTCATCTCCGATGCGGCCTTTTCCGTAGTGCTCTGAGAAAGCAGTTCGTTAAACACCGTTAAATCAATATATTTGACGACTAACGGCCGTTCAATCACAATACGGGTATGCTCATCTTCCCAGACCGCCCGCTTGGGGTTAATGGAAAGCGGCTCGCCGTATTTTTCGCAAAATTGCGTATACACCGAATAATAATCAACCGTATTGGTATTCAGTTTGAAAATCATGGTATAGAGATTTTCTTTGTAAAACTGAAACCATGACCTACTGATAAAAGAATACCCCGCCGATTCTATCAGGCTCCGGTTTTTAGTCGGCAGCAGTGAAACGTCTCTGTCGCCGCGGTATCCGAAAAGCGCATCTTGTTTGAGCGTTTGTTTGACGGTATCGATATTCATGCCGAGCGTCAGCCCCCGATACTCGACCGGCAGTGCGGCCTTTTCTTTCTGAGCCGAAGCGTTTTTTTCCGCAAGCGCAGTATCCTGTGTTACCGCGGCGTTCTGAGCGGCAAGCGGCATTATTCCGAAAACAGTCAGAAAAACCGTATAAACAAGCAGTTTCATCCTTCTTTCCTCCACGGGATTATCGCATCAGTCTACCGCGATAGGTCGGCTCGTTTGCATTTGCACGCGCTTCTTGGCGGGCTTGTTCAATTTCCTGCATCTTTTTAAAATATGCGGTCTGTTTCGTTAATTCAAGCGTATCGGTGATGACAATACTGTCATCGGTGCTGCGCACAATCGGTGTCGTTAAAAATTCTGAGATCGCTTGGCTCACCTGCTCTTTGGGGATACTGCACATTTTTGCAAGCTCTGCGGGGCCGAACAGGAAGGTATGCTGCTTGCCGCTGCCCGGCTGTATCCGCAGTTTTTCAAGCTGAATACTCAGCATATCGAACATCTTCTCGATGGGAACGGGAATCAGCGTATTGGCCAGTTGTTTATACATTGCCCAGATGCGGTCGGCGAGGGTAGTGGTCAAGCGCGCAATCAGCTGCGGCTGGGTTGCAACCATTTGGTTAAAGTTTTGCCGGTTGACTGCCAAAAGCTGGCATTGCTCCGCCGTGGTGATGGCCGTCGCGGAACGGGGCTTGTTTTCCAGCAGCGCCATTTCGCCGAACATATCACCTTCCTTTAATACGGCAAGCAGCACTTCGCTGTTGTCAACGATTTTCGAGATTTTCACCCTGCCTTTTTGAATAATATACAGTTCGGCTCCCGATTGACATTCGCAGAATATCATGGACTCGCGGTTGTAGACCCGTACCATCTGCTTGGTATCTGGCTCAAGCATTTCGATCGGAGCCTTTACGCCGGTCGATTTAATCGCCATAAAGCGTTTCCTTGCCGTTTCCGCGTATTGGCCGTTGGGTTTTTCTTTCAGATAATGATAATACGCGTACAGCGCCAGCTCAAACTTCGACATGCGCAGATAATATTCGCCGATGGTAAAAAGATGCGAAATATCGGTTTCGATATTTCGTTTCAGGGTAATTCTGGTGAGCGCTTCGTCCAAATACCGCATTTTCCGACTGAATGAGTAGATAATCTTCATTGCGATAGGTGTATTTTTTTCGATCAATTCAGGAAATTGTGCATAGTGTACGGCAATCAGTACCACATCCGACACGGCAATGGCCGTTTCAATCTGACTGTGATGCGCCATACATGCGATTACTCCTAAAAAGTCGCCCGGACCGAGTAGGTTTCCCTCTTCTTCCGCTACAACTTCTTTTTGTTTTGCAATTTGTACTTGACCGCTTTGAATAATATAAAAACGATCCGTATCGGACTTTCCTTCAATCAGAATATAAGATCCGCGTTTAAAATTTACAAAAGATAATTGAAGCACTTGATTACCCTCTTTATTCTCGGCTTATAGGAGCTTCTCAAAACATCGGTTTGTAAGAGGCTCTCTCGTAACAGGCCGGTCAATCATTATCACTTTTTTTATCCGGCAAAAATCATCTCCGGTTCAAGCTCAAAGCCGGTTTGCGCTTTGACCTGCGTTTGAATTGTTTTCACTAATTCCATCACATCATGCGCCGTTGCAGAACCGGTATTCACAATAAAATTTCCATGCCACGGAGCTACCTGCGCACCGCCTATCCGAAGCCCGCGCAAACCGGCTTCTTCTATCAGCTTTCCGGACGGCTTGCCGAATGCACGGTTATTTTTAAAGACGCTGCCTGCTGACGGCAGTCTAAAATGCCCTTTTTCCGTTCGGTCTGCAATCCGTGTGTCCATTTTTGTACGGATTGCCGCTTTGTTTCCCGGTGCGGTTTTAAACGTTGCGGAAACGATAATCTTTCTCTCGTCTCCAATTGCGGTATACCGTTTATCGGGAGGCTGAAAAGGCGACTGCTTGTATGCCCAGTCCTCTTGCCGGAATCCGTATTCTTCTATTATATACTGCTTTTCTGAAAAATGCATCACCGACACAGAGATTAATACATCGGCTATCGATTTTTCATAGCAGCGGGCATTCATAAAGACGGCTCCTCCTACCGTTCCGGGTAGACCTGCAAAATCTTCAAGTCCCGTAAGCCCTTGTTCGGCGCAAAATTCCGTTAATTCCCGCATCGAAACTCCGGCTTCCGCTTCAATATGCGGTTCCGCTCCGTTTTGCAACAACCGGATACGGTTCATGTTATGCGTATGGATGACTGCGCCCCGTATGCCTTCATCGGGAATTAACACGTTCGACCCTCCGCCCAGCAGTATTGCATGTAGCTGTGTTTGGCGAATATACGCAAGCGCGTCCGCTAATTCTTCCGGCGATGAGGGTTCACTATATATATCGGCATATCCTCCGATTTTAAAACTTGTAAATACGTCTAATTTTACCTTTTTTCTTATTCTCTCGGAGAATTGAAGCGGAAAATTGTCTTTTTTCTCGTTTTCTCGTAGATTAAACATACCGAAACACTATATACTATCGGCATTATTTAGGATAGACTTTGTGAGGACATAAAAAGCAGGCATTGATAAAAATAACAGTGATTCTTGCGGAGGGCTTAATACTCCGGCGCTTTATGCCGAGGTATGTTGATTATCGAAGATGAGCGCTTGTTGCGGTGCTACCGTAAAAAGGAGATTGTATATGGGGTTACGAATATATAATACATTGGGTCATAAAATAGAAGAGTTCATACCTGTCAATGAAAAACACGTCGGCTTTTACGGGTGCGGGCCGACCGTATATAATTATGCGCATATCGGCAACTTACGGGCATATATCTTTCAGGATACATTGTCCCGGCTGCTGCGTTTTCTCGGGTATCCGCTGACTCACGTGATGAATATAACCGATATCGGGCATCTTTCCGGCGATGCCGATGACGGGGAAGATAAAATGGTAAAAACAGCGCGGGAACGCGGGCAGAGCGTGTTGGAAATTGCCGGTTTTTATGCCGATGCTTTTTTTAAAGATACCGAACGGCTGAATATCCGCCGTCCCGATGTGGTGTGTAAGGCCACCGATCACGTACCGGAGATGATTGAACTTATCAAGCGGATTGAGGCGAACGGGCATACCTATTCTGCGGGCGGAAATCTTTATTACGATATTATGACTTTCCCGCATTACGGCGAGCTTGCATCGATCAGGCTGGAAGACTTGAAAGCGGGAGCCCGCATTGAAGTCGATGAAAACAAGCGGAATCCCCATGACTTTGTACTCTGGTTTACCAAAAGCAAGTTTGAAAACCAAGCGCTTGTCTGGGATTCGCCGTGGGGGAGGGGATACCCTGGCTGGCATATCGAGTGCTCCGCCATGAGCATGAAGTATCTTGGCGAACAGTTTGATATTCACTCAGGCGGTATCGATCATATCCGGATACACCACACCAACGAAATTGCTCAATCGGAGGGCGCAACTGGTAAGCAATGGGTTAAATACTGGATGCACAATGAATTCCTTGTGATGAACAAGGGGAAGATGTCCAAGTCAAGCGGTGATTTTATCACGTTGGATAAGGTGATTGAAGCCGGATACGCGCCGCTTGATTACCGGTTCCTGCTGCTCGGTGGGCATTACCGCAGCCAGCTTACCTTTTCGTGGGAGGCAATGGAAACAGCCAAGAGCGCGCGGAAAAACCTTGAGCAGCGGATTGCCAATCTGTTGACCGATTTAGCGGTTCCTCCTCCGCTGCCGAAAGACGGCCTCACTGTCCAAAGCGCAGAGTCGCTGCTCCATACCGAAAAAACGCGCCATTATTTGCATGATTTTGTGCAAGCGCTTGAAGAAGATATTTCGACGCCGCGTGCGCTTTCCGTATTGCAGCAAGCTGTGAAGGATAGGGAGCCTGATGCCGCGGAAATTATCACGTTAATCCGTATTTTTGATGTGGTGCTCGGGTTAAATCTGGTTGAAGAAGCCGAGGCTCTCCGGAATGCTCCCGCGGCGGTGACTGCCGATAACGCGGAAGAAATTGAACGGCTGGTTGCGGAACGTACGGAAGCAAAGAAAAAGAAGGATTTTAAACGGGCGGATGAAATTCGCGAATTATTGAAAAACCGCGGGATTGCCTTGGATGATACGGCAAGCGGAACCGTGTGGCGGAAAGTATAAAAGTCTTTTTACACTTGTTATGCTTAAAACTCGTTTTATGTAACCTTTAGGAGATAGACTTGTTTAATGAAATATCGCCGTTAGATGCGCTCTCCGAGAAGGATTTTAAGACCATCTATGATGGCGCCGTTCCGGCTTTGTATAAGGTTGCGTATAATATTGTACGTGAAGAAGATGCAGCAGAGGATCTGTGCCATGACGCATTGATTAAGATGGCGGAAAAAGAGATGAAATTTCCGTCGCTGAATGATGCGAAGTATTGGTTGATTCGGGTGGTAAAAAATGCTGCGCTTAACTATGCGAAACGGAGAGTTTTGGAGCGGAAGGTATATACGCGTGCCTTTAAGGAAGATCAGCGTAAAATAGATTCCGGAGAAACCGCGCTTTTGAAGGATGAAGCTATTCAAGATGTGCAGCACGCTTTGGAACAGCTTCCCGAAAACTTGCGGACTGCGTTGCAGCTTCGCGAGTATACCGAATTGAACTATAAAGAAATCGGACGTATACTCGGTATCAGCGAAGGAAATGTGAAGGTTCGCATTTTCCGTGCGCGGGAATACTTAGCAAAAGTTATAGGAGAAGATAATGTCTACTTGCCCTAATAAGGATATTTTGTCTGCATATATTGACGGTGAGCTTACCTCCCCATGGAAAGAAAAAATCGAAAAACACCTGACTGAATGCAGCGCTTGTAGACAAGTTTATCGGCACTATACTCTGGTAAACCGTTACATGCAAACCGCTGCGGCCGAACATACACTTGATACGTCCGTCTCTTTTTCAAAGCTGCTTGCAAAACGGGATACCGCATTGCAGATAAAACGGGAATTACAAAAGAAGCGCTGGGCAATTGCGCCGGGTGAACGCTGGTTTTTGTCTTCTATCCGTGTACCCGTTCCGGCTGCCGCAGCGGCGCTGGTTCTTTTCGTGATGATGCCGTTGTTTCTGTTTTTAAAAATGGATTATGCGGTGTCTTCAGTGGCTGCATCCCAATCGTCTTTTACCCCGATTCTACCGCTTTCGCTTGAAAAGCAAGAGCCGCTTTCCGAAATAGACTACGGTATTTCTCAAGTGAATAACGGTCAAAGTTATACCGTATCGAATAAAGCGGTAAACGCGAATGTAAGGCTTTTTACGGTTGGTGAATTTGCGCGGCTCTATTCCAAGAACAAAGCGATGTTCCAGCCGGTGCAGGCGAAAGTTGATTTAAAGATTTCATCTTCATCATTCCCGCTTTCCGTAGAATATCAAGGACTGCATACAACGACTGCTGTTACTCCGAATACCGATAATCGATGAGCGCTCCTCTTTCTTATTTTATAAGAAAGTATTCCTATCTGCGCTTTCTTATTTTTTTCTTTGTAAGCTGTAGTATACTGGCCGCGATTGTGTTTTTTTCACTCTCTACATTGAGGCCGAATATCATTGAGACCGTATCGCCTCAGGTTACGGCGCCGGGAGAGCGGATAACCGTTATCGGAAAGAATTTCGGACACCGTTCGATTCATTCGTGGCTGGTAATCGGCAATAATAAGCTGAAATCGGAGAGCTGTCTTGAGTGGACGGATACGAAAATTATCTTCGATGTTCCCGATGATCTGCATGAAGACATATTGTATGTTGTGGTGAAAAACAAGCCGGGGAATGCCGTATTGCTGGCAAATAAGTCCGTTTTCCCCGTCGGCTCTTCCGGCGCCGCGGATGAAAATCTTCCGGTAATCGATTCGCTGGATGCCGATTCAGGCAATGTCGGTGAACTGATTTCTATTCATGGAAAGAATTTCGGCCATACGCGCAACAACGCGCTCGTCTTGTTTACAGGGTCGCAGAATACAGTGTATAGCCAAGCATCTGCTGCGGACATGGCTTTAACGGGCGCGGAGTGCAGCGAATCCGATTTTGACTATGAGTTTTGGAGTGACCGTGAGTTGCGGGTTCGGATACCCGATGCGGCGGATACCGGAAATATTGTCGTTATTACCGATGCAGGCCCCAGTAACCCTGTGCCGTTCCGTTTAAAGACAAAGTACGGCACAAAAACATATACCGATACCAGGACCTATCGGCTTGTCTCCGAAGTTGAGATTTCGGATTGTCTTGCGGAAACGCCGAATACCTTTTTCTTACGGATTCCTCTACCTCAAAAAACGGAAACGCAACGCACGGTTGCGATCAATTCGGTACAGCCGGAGCCGTTTGTGCCTTCGTATCAAGGGGCGAGTATTTACCGCTTTTACAATGTGAATGCCGAACGGAAAATCCATATTCGCCAAGAATACAGCGTTTCCCGCAGCAAGGTGGAAACAAAGGTGAATAGCGCCTCCTTTCGGAAAGCGGGGAAGAATAATCCGCTGTTGTATGCAGCGTATACCGAAGCCAATGAGCTTTTGCCCGCTGATGATCCGGCGGTGAAGCAGGTGTGCAAACATATTATCGGCAATGAAACCAACCCATATACAAAAGCGAAGCGCATCTATACCTTTTTAACAGCTGAATTACAAGCACGGAATGCGAGCGCTGCGGATGCCGGCCGCTTGATTTTGACTGCCTTGGAAGAAAAATCGGGAAGTGCGTATGATCTTGCCTTACTGTTTTGCACGATTGCGCGTGCGGCGGGGGTTCCGGCCGTTCCAACGGCAGGGCTCTTGGTGGATCAGGCTCAAAAAGCAACGCTGCACTGGTGGGCGGAGTTTTACCTTAACGGATTCGGCTGGGTACCGGTTGATCCTGCGCTCGCATCCGGTATTCCGTATGATACCGGCGTTTCCAATAAAGAACAGTGGTATTTCGGCAATTTGGATGCGTATCATATCGCATTTTCACGTGGGTATCAGATGCAGGAGCCGATGCTGCCGAACGGCAAAACAACGGAAAAAAAACGCAGCTATGCATTCCGCTCTATTTGGGAAGAAACAACGCCGAATATCAGCGGCTATAGTTCGCTGTGGCGGATACCAAAGATCACGGGTGTGTATTAAATAATTAAATCGAGCGCGGGGGGTAGGGGTAAATACACCTTTCGTTTTGGAGTATCCCGTTCAGTCTTTTAGAGACTTCCGATATATTCATCCGCATATCGGCGCGCTGCTTCATCGATGCGCATAACATCTTGTACAGTTGCCGGAGCGCCGCTCCAATCATGCTGCATGACCTGTTCGGTAACCGCCGCCAGCTGCGCAAAGCGTATGCTGCGGCGCAAAAACGCGGCGACAGCTTGTTCGTTGGCTGCGTTAAACGCGATGGGATATCCGGCCTTTTTGCGGGCGGCGGTAAAGCCGAGCGAAAGCAACGGAAAGTCCTCCGTGCGCGGCGGTTCAAAGTGCAGATCGAAGGCTTTAGTAAAATCGAGCGGAGCAAGGTACGGCGGCGGCTCTTCAGGATGCGCCAGTGCGGCAAAAATAGGATTGCGCATATCGGGCGGGGACAGCTGTGCGTAGACTTCGCCTCCCGTCAACTGCACCAGCGAATGCACCGTGCTTGATGGGTGTACGGCCACGGTAATACGATCGGCAGACATCCCGAAAAGATAGACCGCCTCGATGACTTCCAATGCCTTATTCGCAAGCGACGCCGAATCGACGGTTATTTTTGCTCCCATCGTCCACGTCGGATGCTTGAGCGCATCTTCCAATGTTGCTTTTTGAATTTGTTCCCGTGTCCAAGTACGAAACGGGCCGCCGGATGCGGTGAGAATAAGCCGCGCGATACGATCGCGGCCGTGCGCCGCTATCAAATGGTAAATCGCAGAATGCTCGGAATCGACTGGGATAATCGTACAACCGTATTTCGCCGCCTCTTTTTGCAAAAGCTCACCGGCCATCACAATGCTTTCTTTATTTGCTAAGGCCAAGGTTCGGTGCGTACGTACGGCAATGAGCGAGGCCTGTAAACCGGCGGCTCCTGCAATCCCATTGACGACGATATCGGCGGCAGTGTCGTGTAAAAAGCGTTCCAGACTACCGTGCTTTTTTTCATAATGAGCGGCGGCAGCGGCATCCGTTACCGCAAAATCCGCGATCTGAAATTCCGTCCGTAGTGCATCAAGCGTACGGATATTGGTATGCACGGACACTCCCGCAAGCGAAAATCGTTCACGAAAGGTACGGATAATGTCGAGCGTATTTTGACCGATGGTGCCGCTCGCCCCAAGAACAATTATTTTTTTCATATATGGGTATCACTTTGGCGTAGAAGCCGACCGTTTTGTTATATTCCGATCAAAAACCGGTAACACAGATAAAATACCGGCGCTGCAAATAGGATAGAATCGATGCTGTCAAGAATGCCGCCGCGTCCGAGGATTAATGCGCCGGAATCTTTCACATCGGCGGAGCGTTTAAAAATAGATTCGAGAAGGTCGCCGACAATAGCTGCAAAACCGGTAACGCCCCCCGTTATCAGCGATCCGCTGAGGCTTTTTCCAAAACTTACCGGAAAGAGCTTATAAGCCAGCAAGCCGACGATAATCGATGTTAGAAGTCCGCCTGCAAAACCGGCAATGCTTTTGTTCGGGCTAGCCGGTACAAAGCCTCTATTGCCCTTGCCGAACAGCATTCCAAACAGCCACGCAAGCGAATCGCATGAAAAGACCATCAGCAAAAAAATCGTAATTACGTCAGGAGCCGACGGCCAACGGGTCATAGCGGACACAAAGGCGATGAACAGCCCCGGATAAAAGATCATAAAAACAGAAGAGCACACCCGTTGAATGCTGTTCTCAAACGGTTTTGAAAATGAATAAAAGGTTTCGACAAAAAAAATAAAATATACTGCGCTGATGCTGACTAATAGCACGCCGATACGCGCGATGAGTCCTAACGCATGCAAATAGGACGTAAGGGGAACAATAAGACCTGCAATTAACACGATCGGCGCAGAGTAAACGGCAATTTTTCGGGAAAACATCAAGCGGATTTCGATAAGAGAAAGCGCCGTCGCGATAAATATCTCAAGGTGTAACACCAAAAAATGTCCGTGCGGCAAAAAATAGACCGAACTCAGCATGATCGGCAATCCGACGGAGAAGATGATGAGCCGTTCAAGAATTTTTTTCATACGATCCCTCCGAAACGCCGCGTCCGTTGCGCATAATCGTTCAACGCTTCCGTAAAATGGTCGGGAGTAAAATCAGGCCACAAAACATCGGTGGTGTACCATTCGGCGTAAGCGGTTTGCCACAACAGAAAATTACTGAGCCGTTTTTCACCGCCGGTACGGATCACTAAATCCACAGGCGGAGCTCCTGCCGTATCAAGCACGCCGTCAAACTCGGCTTCCGTAAGCGCTGCAAGCTGCCGCCCATCAAGTTTCTTTATCGCCCGGATAATTTCGTCCTTGCCGCCGTAGTTAATCGCCAGCTGAAGCGTCGTACCGGTGAAATGGCTTGTTTTTGCTATTATATCGGTTAGGTCTGCTTGAATTTCGCGCGGCAGCGCAGCGGCATTGCCGATATGCCGCACTCTGATGCCGTTTGCAGCATAGAAGGCAAGCTCAGCGCGGAGATTCTTCCGTATCAAGCCCATCAAAAAGCCTACTTCTTCCTCCGTACGTTTCCAGTTCTCGGTAGAAAACACGTACAAGGTGATATACGGTATCTGTAAATCGGAAGCAGCTTGTACAATCCGCTTTGCCGTTTCCAAACCTTCCTGATGTCCTTTTGTACGAGCCAATCCTCGCTGCTGAGCCCATCGCCCGTTGCCGTCCATGATGACGGCAATATGCTGCACTGTCATTACCCTTCCAGAATTTCTTTTTCCTTTTCGGCGAGGAGCTTATTGATACCGTTGATATGAGCATCCGTCGCTTTTTGGAACTTGTCTTCGGCGGTTTTTAAGGCGTCCTCGCTTAAAAGCCCCTCTTTCTGCTGTTTTTTCGCATCATCGATGCCGTCGCGCCGGATGTTACGGATTGCAACACGGCACTGCTCCGCAAGGTTTTTTGCCTGCTTCGCAAGCTCCTTGCGGCGTTCTTCGGTCAGCGGCGGAATAGCGATGCGGATAATCTTCCCGTCATTGGCAGGATTGAGTGACAGCTCCGATTTCAGGATTGCCTTTTCAATTTCGCCCAAGAGCGATTTGTCCCACGGCTGAATAACCACCAACCGCGCTTCGGGAATGGAGATACCGGCAACTTGATTGAGCGGCGTCGATTCTCCGTAGCAGTCAACCCGTATTTTATCAAAAAGAGAAGCAGATGCGCGCCCCGTCCTCAATCCGTTAAAATCATCTTTGAGGGCGGCGATCGACTTATTCATTTTTTCTTCATAGACGCTATGAATATCGCTCATGCTTTGCCTCTACTGACCAAGCTGCCACAAAACGAGCTTTGAAAGACTCAAATTGGCGCCGAGCTGCTTGCCGACTTCCTTCATCTTTGCTTCAACGGACACTTTATCATCCTTTACAAACGCCTGCGCCAAGAAGCAAATATCGGCTAAGTGCTTATTCAGCTTGCCTTTGATAATCCCTTCCTTCACATTTGCTGGTTTATCCAGCTCGGTGACCTGTCCGCGGAACACTTCAAGCTGCTCATCGATGTAAGCCGCATCCACGTCTTCCTTGCGTACATAGAGCGGGGTAAACGCTGCCGCATGCAAACAGCAATCATACGCAAAGTCCTGCAGCGCCTTATCGGCAAATGCTTCGGGCTTGTCGGATTTCAATACGATCAGAACCCCGGTTTTCTTATCGGAGTGTACATAATGCGAAATGTACTCGTCGTTTCCGGCCTGAACGGCGGTTAAACGGCGCAGACCCATATTCTCGCGGACACGTGTTGCAAGATCGAGTATCATATCGTTCAGTTCTTTTTCAACATCGGTATACCCTTTCGCAAGCGCTGTTTCAGCAATCTTATCCCCAGCTGCAATAAAATCGGCATTTTTCGCAACAAAGTCGGTTTCACATGTTAATTCTGCCATGACTGCTTTAGAATTTACAGATTTAACAACGATAATACCTTCGCTGGTCGCTCGATTTGCCCGCTTTTCAACAGCCGCAAGGCCTTTTTCTTTTAAGAATTTTTCTGCTTCCTTTGCATCACCATTACATTCCTGCAATGCTTTTTTACATTCCATCATCCCGGCGCCTGTTTTTTCACGCAGCGCTTTTACGTCAGATGCTTTTATATCCATATTTGCTCTCCAATAAAAATTTTAATTGAAAAGCGCTCACTGAGCGCTTTTGATAAACTACCGCGATTAGCGGTCTCCGTACAGCTCGTCTTCGTCAATTAAAGAGCTGCTGCCGTCATCGGCTTCGTCAACCGCTTCCTGTTTTTCGGAAGGCGTATAGTTTGAATAGTCGGTAATTTCCTCATCTTCACGATTTTGGTAGGGATCAACAGCAGAATCGGTAAACCCTTCGTCGCCGTCTTGCAGATTTTCAATAATCTTGAGGCCGCTTTCGTTATCGGCTTCGATAACGGCATTGGCAATAATCTGAGTGAACAAGGAAATGGAGCGGATTGCATCATCGTTTCCGGGGATAGGATAATCAATTCCTTCGGGATTACAGTTCGTATCGACAACCGCGACAATCGGAATGCCCATGCGGCGCGCTTCGCTGATGGCGATGGTTTCCTTCCGCGTATCGATAATGAAGATAATACCCGGCAGGTCTTTCATCTCTTTAATACCGCCGAGGTTTTTTTCGAGCTTGGCTTTTTCTTTTTGCAGCACTGCAACTTCTTTTTTGGTGAGGCTGTCAAAGGTGCCGTCGTTTTCCATTTTTTCGATTTTCTTGAGACGGGCAAGACTCTTTTTAATGGTAGAAAAGTTTGTCAGCATACCGCCGAGCCAGCGGTTATTCACATAGAACATTCCGCAGCGTTCCGCTTCTTTTGCGATGGTTTGCTGTACTTGTTTTTTTGTTCCGACAAACAAGACCGATTTTCCTGCTGCGGTGGTCTTGCGTACCGCGTCATAGGCCTCACGGATTGCAGTGATTGTTTTCTGCAAATCAATGATATGAATTCCGTTCCGCTCCGCGAAAATGTACTTTTTCATACGCGGATCCCAGCGTTTTACCTGATGTCCGAAATGAACGCCGGATTCAAGCAGGTTTTTCATGGTTACCACTGCCATGGTTTCTCCTTCACGAGCTTTTTAAGCCCATCCTTCTCTATTTCTCTAAAAATACACCGGACATCTTCCAAAAACACGATTGTTTTTGAAAAGTTTTCCGCTGCATTTCAGGAATTTACACGCGCATACAAGTCTTTGCTTTATCAGTATATATCCTTTAATTACTTACGGATTTTCTGAAAAATGATACCGGTTGTAAACAATTCCGGTTTAGGTAAAACTGTAGCCGTGCTCTTTCAAAATATCATATAACTCGGAGATTGGCAAGCCCACGATTCCGCTGTAAGAGCCTTCGATTTTCGTGATAAAACAGGCCGCTATTCCCTGGATGCGATACGCTCCGGCCGCCCCTTGCCATTCGCCGGTGCTGAGGTACCACTCGATTTCGGCATCCGATAAGGCCTTAAAACACACGTTAGAACTGCTGATCCGGGTAGAAAGCCGATGCAATTTTTCATCATAGCAGCAGATAGCCGTTATCACCTTGTGCGGGGCGCCCGAATACGATTGCAGCATACTGCGGGCTTGTTCGACATCGGCAGGCTTGCCCATCGGTGTTCCGTGCGAAAAAATGAGCGTATCCGCAGCGATAATCCACGGTGTATTGATTTTGAGCGGAGAACGCAGTACCGCTTCCGCTTTCCGCAACGCGATCTGCTCCACCGCTTTTTCGGGCGGCAGCGAAGGATCAAAGGTTTCATCGGTTTCCGAAGGAATGCAGACGAACGGAATGTTTAAACGCCTTAAAATGTCTTGCCGCTGCGGGGACTTTGATGCAAGAATAATCGGTTCCATATAATCATCGCCTCCATTTAAAAAATAGTATAAGAGACTCTTTTGAAAAACGCAACTGAAAAATTTTCCGATCAAAGGAAAGGCACCGGATATGCTTCACGCATAACATACACGGCGGTCTGCGATTGTGCATCATATTGCCGTTCATGCTGATGCTCTGGGGCCCTGTTTTTTTCCGATTGTACAAAGCAAAAAAAATCGGTATAGTCCTTTCCATGTGTCAATTTTTAGCCCTATGCGCGGTCGGCGCCGAACCGATTCTTTCCAATGAATTAAAGCTTTTACAATTTAAACCGGTAAGTCGGCTGCCCGGCCGTGTTTTTTTTACCACCGAAAAATCAGAACCTGAGTCGCTCAGTATTATGCGCGCTCATTTTTATCTGCGGACTGCGGATAGGATATATCTGGTACTCAAGGAATTTCAGGCGGATACGTTTGATACGCTGTTCGATACGGTTGCCGCGCTGGACTGGCATCGTTTTTTTTCCAAGGATTCCAAGATAACGGTCGATAAGGTCAGAACCTTTAAAAGCAGACTTGCGTCCGAGCATGCCGTGCAAAAGGCGGTGCACAAGGGCGTGTGTTCGGCGCTCTGTTCAGCCTGGGGAATGGAAACACTGCCTGAAACGGGCAGGGAATACACCGTCCGGGTGTACATTGAACATAACCGCGCCTATATCCTGCTGGACTTAACGGGCGAACCGCTGCACCGGCGCGGTTACCGGTTAAGCGGAGGGGCTGCACCGATGCGGGAAACGCTTGCGGCGGTTTTGCTCCAATGTATGCACTGGAAACGGAAGCTGCCGTTGCACGATGCCTTTTGCGGCTCAGGCACCATTCCTATTGAAGCGGTCTGGTATGCCTATAATATTCCGCCCGGTATCGGACGCAGCTTTGCGTTTGAAACTTTTCCGTGTTATGCGTCAAAAAAAGACCGGCAGCTGATTGAAGCGGAACGGGAACGCGGCGCATTGAATATCCGCACGGATTGTCTGGTACGGGTGAGCGGCTCCGATAGCGATCCTGAGGCGGTGCATCTTGCACAGACCAATGCGGAGCGCGCCTGTATGCTGGCGGGAAAAGCCTTGCAGCGGATTGGAAAAGACAATCGCATTCCGCGGCCCGAATTTATCCAAGCTGATGTTAGCGAGCTATCCGCTCCGTATCCGGAAGGCGTGCTCCTTTCCAATCCGCCGTACGGAGACCGCCTCGGCGATGAGCAGGACGCAATTGCGCTCTACGAAAAAATGACTTCCATTCCGCAGGACTTTCACGGCTGGCGCTTGGGATTTATTACCGACAAACCGGCGTTCGCGGATATATTTTCGCGTGCCGGCATTACGCTCAAGCAGCGCCCGCTCAAAAGCGGAAACCTGGACACGTGCTTGTATACCTATGGGGTATGAGGTTTGTTGATGGCTGAATTTTTTTCCGTTCTTCATACGGTGTTTACCGGCATTGTGCTGCAGGCCGTGCCGTTTTTGCTGCTGGGGGCTCTGTTGTCCTCAGCGTTGTTTGTTTTTGTGCCCGGAACCTTTTTCCTCAAAGCGTTTCCCAAAAAATACGGCCTCGGTTTTGTTACGGCGTTGTTTGCGGGCGCATTGTTTCCCATCTGCGAATGTGCTGCCGTGCCGTTGATGCGCAGCCTGATCAAAAAAGGCGTGGCGATGCCGATAGCCGTTACGTTTATGCTTGCGTCTCCGATCATCAATCCGATTTCGATTATTTCAACGATATACGCATTTCCGCAGCAGCCGCTCGCCGCGTTGTATCGGGTGTATTTCGGTTTGATGATTGCATTCGCGACGGGGCTGGTACTGCTGCTCTATCCCGAAAGCGCATACTTGCGGGAAGCGTTTGCGCCGGTACAGCCGGACTCTCCGTCTGCGCATCGCATCGGAACACAAAGCGGCGTTTCGACCGATTCGCCTGCAGCAGCGGGTTCAATGTTTTCAACTGCGGCCTCCGATGCCGAGCTGCAAGCGGCATTTTACCTGGCAACGGGAAGAGGGCTAGGGGGTAAACCGGGCGGATATGCTGAGGGCATCGGACTTGTTTCTGGCGCAAACGGCGAGCGGACGGCAGCGCAGTGGATATCTGCAAAACTCTCTGCATTGGTTATGCACACTTCCGCTGAGTTTTTTGCTGCGGGGCCGTTCCTCATCATCGGTGCCTTTATGACGGCCCTTCTGAAAGCTGCGGTACCGCAGGAGTTTTTTAACACGGCAAGCGGCAGCGCTGCAGGTGCCCTTCTTTCGATGATGCTGTTTGCGTTTATCTTTTCGGCATGTTCAACCTCGGATGCGTTTATCGCCCGCAGCTTTTTAAACCGGTTTCCGCTCGGCTCGATTTTCGGCTTTTTAGTGTTCGGCCCGATGATGGATATAAAAAACCTCTTTATGCTGCTGTCGCTCTTTAAAAAGCGCTTTGTGATTGAACTGACATTGATAATCACGGTAGTCAACTTTATCGGCATGTCTATTTTGACACGGTTCTTTTTATAAAAGATATCTTTTTATATAGAAGATATAATACATACAGCGTGGATGATACGTAATTGAAAGGAGGATTCAATGCTTTTTGTTTATTACCCTAAATGTACTACATGCGCTCGTGCAAAAAACTGGCTTGATGATCATCATATTGAGTATACCGAACGGCACATCAAAGAAGAAAAACCTTCTGCAACCGAATTAAAAAAATGGCACCGGCAAAGCGGCCTGCCGCTTAAAAAATTTTTTAACACAAGCGGTTTGCTGTATAAAAGTTTGCATCTGAAAGAAAAACTCCCCGATATGACCGAAGATGAAATGTATGAGATTTTGTCTTCGGACGGTATGCTGATCAAAAGGCCGCTTATTATTACTCAAAATAAAATCCTTATCGGTTTTAAAGAAAAAGAATGGGATGAGTATTTTAAAACCTGTGATCATATATAATGCACGGATAGTGCCGTTATGATAATCGGAAGATGAAGGCCGTCAATGCGGAATATATGGAGGCTGAAATGAAAATTGAGCATATCGCTCTGTATGTAAATGATTTGGAAAAAGCAAAAGATTTTTTTATTACATATTTTAACGGACATGCCAATACCGAATACCACAATAAAATAACGCATTTCCACTCCTATTTTATCACTTTTGATGAAGGAGTGCGCCTGGAAATTATGCAAAAACCCGGCGTTACCGATGGTGAAAAACCGTTGGCACGCACGGGGTATATCCATATCGCTTTTTCCGTCGGCAGCAAAGCCGCCGTGGATGCACTGACAGAAAGACTGAAAAATGATGGATTTAAGGTCGTAAGCGGGCCGAGAACGACCGGCGACGGATATTATGAAAGCTGTATTGTAGCCATTGAAGATAATCAAATTGAAATAACCGTGTAGTAACTCCTGTTTCTTTATCTAAAAGACCTGAATTTTGTTCATAATTGCGGAAAAAGATACCTGCGGATAAATTGCTCCGGAGTGTGTAGAAGTACGTTTTTTTTATTAGAATTGTTGATATTATGCGATAAGTCGGTATATTTTTATAGACATTCACGGCAGAAAGCAATAAAATAGTATCCTTCATACGCAATACGTTTGAAGATATTTTCACCTATATTACCGATACGACTCGTATGCGGCTGGCCTTTTCGGCAGCACGGATGCGAGAACATATCCGGTTAATAAGGAGTTCTTATGAAGGTTATTATTGCAGGCGCAGGCGCAATGGGATGCAGCTTCGGCTATATGCTGCAAAAAAGCGGCAACGATGTTACCCTCTTGGCGAGCTGGCAAGATAATATCGATGCAATCCGGAAAAACGGCTTGTACCTCCAAGACGGCGATCGTCAGTTATCTACAAAGATAGATATTTGCAAACCGGAAGAATTTACTGGAACAGCAGATCTGGTTATCGCTTTTACAAAATCGATGCAGCTTGAACAACGTCTGGAGAGTATGAGACATGTACTGAAAGATGGCACCAAGATATTGTGTCTTTTAAACGGACTCGGCCACACCGAAACGCTGAAAAAATTTGTTGCGCCTAAAAACATCTTTATGGGCGTAACGGTTGTAACTGCTGGTATGAAAGGCCCGGGAAGTGCAGTACTGTCGAGCCACGGTAAGACTGAAATTCAGAACATCGTACCGGAAGGTAAAGCCGATGCAGAGATGATTGTAGAGGCGCTCAATAAAGCAACAATGCCTGCTGTATACTCCGACAATATCCTCTGGTCAATTTGGAGAAAAGCAGCATTGAACGGCGCAATGAACAGTACCTGTACAATTATGGAATGTAATATGCTGGAACTCGGCGGTATCGTAGGCTGCAAAGACATGATGAAATGTATCATCTCTGAATTTGCCGCAATAGCCAAAACGCAAGGGGTTACGCTTGATATCGATTCCGTAACCGATTATGTGTACGGCTTTACGCAGCCCGACTTTATTGGTGCAAAGCACTATCCTTCAATGCATCAAGATTTAATTAAGAACCACCGTTTAACCGAAATCGATTTCTTAAACGGTTATATTTCCCGCAAAGGCAAAGAGCTCAATATTCCGACCCCTTACTGCGATCTGATCACGATCTTTGTACACGGAAAGGAAAAGCTTTTGGGCCTGTAAACGGGTACCGCTCATAGAATAAGGAAGAAAACATGGCAGAACAAACAAAGAAAATCACCATTTCATTTTTTATCAATACGCTGTTAAACGGCATGGCTGCCGGAATCGTTGTAGCGCTCATCGCTAATGCCGTTTTAGGCCAGATATTTAAAGCACTATCCCCGTATGGTTCCGTATTTGGAATGCTCTATCAATCCGTTGCCGACGTGCAATACTTGGTATCCGCCGTTATCGGATTTATTGTCGGTATACAGTTAGGCTTTGTGCCGATAAAAGCTGCGATGATCGGGCTTGCAGGTTTCATTGCATCAGGGGCAATACGGCATGTTGACGGCATTGTCAAGTTTGCCGGGATTGGCGATTTGATCAATGTGATGATTATCGTTGCGGTGGCCGCCCTCGTGACGCTGTGGCTTGGAAACAAGCTCGGTTCGCTGACGATTATCGTACAGCCGATTATCGTCGCGGGCGGGATCGGCGCGCTCGGCCTCTTCACGCTGCCTTACGTTGCGCAGGTGAGCGCCGCTATCGGACGGGGGATTAACTCTTTCACGGTGCTGCAGCCGGTACTGATGTGCATTTTGATTGCCGCGTCTTTTTCGATCGTGATTATTTCGCCCATTTCGACGGTGGCAATCGGTATTGCGATTGGGCTTGCCGGGCTTGCATCCGGCGCTGCAAACCTCGGTGTTGCGGCTTGTACCGCCGTGCTGATTGTCGGCTCCTGGCGGGTGAATAAGGCGGGCATCACGGCGGCCATCGCGCTCGGCGGCATGAAGCTGATGATTCCCAATTTGGTACGCTACCCGATTATGGCGCTCCCGGTCGTATTGACTGCCGCCGCGTCGGGAATTGCAGGCCGGTTTTTGGGCATCATGGGAGATAAAGTCAGTGCCGGTTTCGGTATTGCCGGTTTGGTCGGCCCGATTAAGGCGTACGAATTTTTAACGGGTTCCCCGGCTGCGCGCTTTATCGCATTGATTATTGCGTATTTCGTGGTTCCGTTCGGCTGCGCCTTGCTGCTGCATATATTGTTCACAAAAATTATCAAATTATATAAGCCGGAAATTTATAAATCGGAAGCCGTATAAGAAGGCATCTATAAAAGTAAAATACTGAAAATGCGGGAGCGGCTTTAGCGGTTTGCAAACAGCTGCCCCGCTTGTCTGTTGCGCATTCTCTTTTACCTTTCGCAAAGAAAAAAACACAACGGGCGGTAACTTATTATTAGGTGAAGTGATTAAGACGGGCTGCCGCTAAAAAGGTCTTGCAAGAAGCGTTTTATATCGTTAAAGACCGGATGGTTAAAATCCCAATGGCCGTTTATCGCACCGAGTCCAAGGGAATTTACCAAAGGCAGCTTTGATGCAAGGTATATTTGAACTTCCGATTTTTCCTTATTAAATTGAATATTATCTTTATAAATGTCAGTTGCGAGGTAGTCAGTATATGGAAGAATATAATCTGTATACAATGTATTCTGCTGAATGGAATCCAAACAGATCGTTTCAAGCATTCCCGGATTACTGTTATTCGGCATAATAAAAATACCGATTTTTCTGTTAGCAATCCGCTCTACCCTCCCGACAGCCGAGGGAGGCTGTACATCGATATGCTGTAAACTACTGCAAATGCTCATAAACGCAGCGGATGCAGGTGTATTTTCCGCATCCCGTACAAAACCGAGATTGGTAATTTCATCAAAACCTTGCATTTTTGAAAAGGCGCGTATCGCTGCATCAAAGCGGTCTTTTCCGCCTATATCTTCAATTTGCACGTGCGTTATTCCTAATACAGAAAATAAAGCTTTAAAAAAATTACCTTCATCTTTGTCTTCTACCATAAGAAGAGACGATGATTCGATCTCTTTCTTCTTTCCCATCAGCGAACCTCGTAATTTTCTTTTAAACTTGTAAGAAGCGTTTCTGAATCGATATGAACAGTTCGTACCGTATTATGTTTTTTCTCAGTTCGGTACAGAGAGATGCACTCATCATTACACATAGCCGTTTCCACCAGCATCAACGCTTCAATACATTCATAGGAATGCGTAGTCGCAATAATTTGCACATCAAAGAGTTTCGCAGCAGTCAAAATTGCTTTCCAGAAAACCTTTAAACAAGAATAATGCAGCCCATTTTCAATCTCATCGATCAATAAAACGCCGTGCTCCATTTCATAAATCGATGATAATACTGATAACGTCCGCCGAATACCGTCTCCCATAATATTAATCGGGACAAGCTCATCAGCGCCTATATCAAAATAAATATTTTCATTATTGCCCATACGGATATCGATCAGGTTCGGTTCTATCTCTTGTAACACCTTTACGATTGTATCCATCCGCTTTTTAATGATAATATTTGCAATATCCTTTGGCATTTGATCAAGTCTTGTTTTTATATGAAGGTATTTACACGACAGCCGCTCTTGATATGCGCCTGCTATGCTGACCATATCCTTTTTTATACTCACGGTTGATTTTTCTTCCTCCGTAACAGCCGTTTTAAATATAATTTGCAAACCGTCTATATCTTGTTTCTTCCGTGATAATGGAGGAGCAAGCGGCTCACCTTTTTCATCTTTGGTAATTTGGATTTTCTTTGTATCTTCATAAAACGGCATAAAAGCCGCACACCGCATAATGCCGTCGATACAGCCTTCCAGTCGAATAGGAAGTGCAATATTTAATTTATTAAAAATATATTTAAAATCTCGGTCTGTTTTAAGGGATAAATCTCTAAATTGGTTGATTGCAACGGCAAGCCGCGGTTCAGACATACCGGCCAACAAAAAGAATGCTTCCAGTACGCTTGTCTTTCCCGAATTATTCTTTCCAACAATCAAATTAACTTGTTTAAGGCCATCCAGCGCCGCATGTTCTATTCCTCTAAAGTGAGATATGTTTATCGTTTGATACTTCACATACACCTCGTTTTTCTTTAGTTCTCATCTGTTCAGCAGTTACATATCAAATGGTAAATACGCTCGAAACACGGAGTTTTGTACGTTACACCGCATCCTACAATGCGGATTCACACAAAACATCTCATAACAATACTCCATGATGATACATTTTGCAAGCATAATCCGCACATCAGGAAATTTTTCCTCTATTTCAGCGTTTTTAGATATGCCTTTATTTCTACAGAAATTCGCCTGCTCTCCACTGCTTTTTGAATAGTTTTACGATGTGTAAAAGGATCAAGTATTTTCTTTTCTATATAGGGAATCGCTTTATCGTATTGTTTAATGAGCGCAAAACTGAAATACCATGCAATCATCATATTGATATAATATTCGTTCGATCGCACGCCGGAAACCAACTCAAGCATCTCCGGCCGAAACTGTTCATCCAGATAATTTGATAATAACAGCCCAATCGCATACCGCACGGTATATGGATGATCCGACTGAATCCACTGTAAAATCTTTTGATACACCGCATCAGGATACTTTTTAAATATCCGCGGCGCAAACGAATCACAGGTTGCCCAGTTATCAATAAACGGTAAAAACCGTTCAGTTTCTTTTATCGCGGTATCGAAATCGCTGATATTTTCAATAAAAAACGCATGGAGATTATTTTCTTCAAAATACTGATGCGGTAAGGAATTCATAAAATCGGCAACGCATTCCGGTTCCGTCCTAAAAAACTCCTTTGCAAATTTTTTTAAAACCGGCATCTGAATACCGATCATAGTATGCTCATCAACCGTTGGGATCAGTGTTTTATTAAAGGCCTTATAGTCCGTATCTTGAAAGGTAAAAAGCCGCTCCTGTATCGGCGTGATGTCGTTGTGCATAGATCAGCTCCTCGTGCAGAGCAAACGTATCAGCAGCTGAGAGCGTTTGCCCTGACTCCCTACCCGTTAAAACTGCGGCAGCGGATTGTACTGCACATCGTAGTCAAACGTGTCGATATGTTCATACCGTTTAAAAAAACCGACAACTGCATAGGTGAACGGCGTACAGACTACTTCAATCATTGTTTTAAAAAGATAATTTGAAAAGACCATCACGATTAAAACTGATGAGTCATACAAGCCTGAAAAAGCAATGGCAACAAAAATCGCACTGTCTACCAGTTCCCCAACCACGGTGGAGCCGATGGTGCGCATCCATAGGTACCGCCCTTTTGTCAGCAGCTTCATTTTTGAAAGTATCGCAGAATTACTGTAAGCGCCAACAAGATAGCCGCAGACACTGCCGACACTGATACGGGGCATTTGCAGCAGGATATTATTAAAATCGTTTTGCAGATTCCAACTGCCCTCTGCCGGCAGGACACTGATTATCCAGATGTTACAGGCCATAAAGATCAATACGATAAAGCCCGTCCAAATAATCTTCCGCGTGTCCCGATAACCGTATACTTCCGTCAATACATCACCAAAAATATACGAAAACGGAAAAAGCAGCGTCCCTCCATCAAATACAAAGGGGCCGATCTGAATCATTTTTACTGCCAAAATATTCGACAGAACCAACACACCGATAAAGAGTCCGGAAAGCACCGGCAAGAAATTCTTTTTCTTCGTCAAGCCTGAGGCTTCATTTTCAATCATGCTTTCGTTCATAACTTAATTATAGCACAATCACCGCAACGATGATATACTCAATATATCGATTGACGTATGTTATCTGAGGAGGTAATATGAAAACGATATTAGTAACGGGCGCGCTCGGGCAAATCGGCAGTGAGCTGGTCATGTACCTGCGCAAGCAATACGGTAATGATCATGTTATTGCGAGCGATGTCGTCAAAAAAGATATGCCGCATGTTGTCGAGTCAGGGCCTTTTGAGCAGCTTGATGTGTTGGATGCGTTGAAAACCGCCGATGTGTGTAAAAAGTACCGCGTTGACACAGTTATACACTTAGCGGCGTTGTTATCCGCCGTTGCGGAGCGGAAGCCGCAGCTGGCGTTCGATATCAATATCCGCGGATTATACAATATGCTGGAAATTGCCCGGGAAAATAACTTGCGGTTCTTTGTGCCGAGTTCCATTGCCGCATTCGGGCCGGGGACGCCGCAAGATAAGACGCCGCAAGATACCGTACAGCGGCCGACATCGATGTATGGCGTTACGAAAGTTTCGGGCGAGCTGCTGTGCGACTACTATCACAAACGTTTCGGTGTCGACACCCGCGGTGTGCGGTTCCCCGGACTTATCTCCTATACGACCTTGCCGGGCGGCGGCACAACCGATTACGCAGTCGAGATTTATTACGAAGCGCTCAAGAACAAGAAATACGGCTGCTTTATCAAAGAAGGCACCTATATGGACATGATGTACATGCCCGATGCCTTAAAAGCCGTTCATCAGCTGCTTGAAGCCGATGGAACAAAACTCGTGCACCGCAACGCCTTCAATATTGCGGCGATGAGCTTTTCGCCCGAAATTATCGCTGCGGAAATTAAAAAACACATCCCGGAATTTCAGATGAGCTACACCGTAGATCCGCTGCGGCAAGCAATTGCTGATTCGTGGCCGAATTCCCTCGATGATTCGTGCGCGCGGCAGGAATGGAACTGGAAGCCCGAATACACACTGGAAACTATGACGGTCGATATGCTGGAAAAACTGAGCGCACGGCTCAGCATTGCATATCAGTCGGCACAAAAATAAAAAACCAACTTTTTATCACGAGTTCGCGACGCAAACTCGATTATTTACATGTGTGCATAATGCGCACGTGGCTAAAAACTTTTTCGGATATTCGGATATCCTGCAAAAGTTTTTATAGGAGAAAACCAATGAGCACCATTCATGATATGAATTTCTTGAAAGAAAAAGTACAAGAGCTAAAAGATCAGGGCTTATACAAGGTACCGGTAACGCTTGAGGGCCCCAATGAGGCTGAATGTATTATCGATGGAAGAAAAGTGATTAATCTTTCTTCCAATAATTATCTGGGCTTTTCGAATCATCCGCGATTAAAGAAAGCGGCAATCGCAGCGATCGAAACCTACGGAGCCGGAGCCGGAGCCGTGCGGCCCATCATCGGCAATATGAAAATCCATGATGAGCTTGAAGCCCTGCTGGCAAAATTCAAGCGGGAAGAAGCGGTACTAACCTTTCAGTCAGGATTTAACTGCAATGCAGGAGTTATTCAAGCAGTAACTGATAAGGGCGATCTCATCCTTTCCGATGAATTGAACCATGCATCCATTATTGACGGCTCCCGTCTTTCAAAAGCGGATAAGGCGGTATTCAAACATTCCGATATGGCGGACTTAGAACGAGTTTTAAAAGAAAAGCGCCCCAATTACCGCAATATTCTGATTATCACTGACGGAGTATTCTCTATGGACGGTGATATTGCCAAGCTGCCGGAAATTGTGGCGCTTGCAGAAAAATACGAGTGCTTGACGTATGTTGATGATGCCCATGCGAGCGGCGTATTAGGCGAAAGCGGACGCGGCTCCGTGGATCACTTTAAGCTGCATGGCAGGGTAGACTTTGCAATCGGAACGCTGTCCAAAGCAATCGGAGTCGTCGGCGGGTATGTCGCCGGAAAACAGGTTAGCATCGACTGGCTGAAAAACCGCGGACGCCCTTTCCTGTTCTCCACGGGACTACCGCCCGCTGCAATCGGCGCCTGTATCGAAGCAATCAAAATGCTGATGGAGTCAACCGAATACACCGACCGGCTATGGAAAAACGCCCGCTATTTTAAAGAAAAGCTCTCCGCGCTCGGCTTTAACACCGGACGCAGCGAAACACCGATTACGCCGGTCATCATCGGGGAAGAGGCAAAAACGCTGGAGTTCTCCAAGAAGCTGTTTGAAAACGGCTTATTTATCGGGCCGATTGTTTTCCCGACTGTCCCGAAAGGTACCGGCCGCGTCCGCTGTATGGTAACGGCAGGGCACACAACCGAGCAGCTCGACCGCGCTGTCGCTATTTTCTCGAAAGTCGGAAAAGAGATGGGCATCATCGCATAACTATTGAAGCCCATCACCAAAAGCTTCCGCCAAGATGTTCGACTAAACATCTTGGCGTGGGTAAGCGCGATGCATCCCGTAAAGTGCTTTTCAATCGTTCTTTACAGGCCTCAACCCCGAAGTTTTTTAACTATCAATACAAAAAGCAGAATAAAGACCGAAATCAATGCGGTAAAACCGCCGGGAGCAACGTTAAGATAGTAAGAACAGACAAGACCAAACATAATATCAGTAATGCCGAAGCAAATTGAAAAAAAGACTGTCCGCTTAAATCCGGTGTGCAGCTGTAGTGCGGTAGCGACCGGCAGCGCAATCATCGAGCTGAGCACGAGTATACCAACAATCTTAATGGAAACGGCAATCGTTGCAGCCACTAATACCGAAAAGATATAGTTTATTGCCTTTACACGAATTCCGATGATATATGCAATATCTTCATCCAGCGTAATATACACCAGTTTATGATAGAGCGCTGCTACGGCCGCCACGGCAAAAAAACTTAAAACCGCCACCGTAACCACGTCAGTCAGCGACACGGTCAAAATGCTCCCAAACAGGTACGATTCGGCATTTGTCCGAATCAGCCCCGAACTCATAATAGTAATGGCGATACCGACGCTGAGCGACAAGACAATCGATAAGATCAGATCGCTATACTCTTTAAAAGAACTCCGCAACGCTTCAATGAGCGCACCGGCGGCGGAAGTAAACACAAAAGCGCCCAAAATGGGATTGACCCCACCGACAAGACCAAGTGTTATCCCCGTCAATGAAGCATGCGCAAGGGTATCGCCGATCAGCGAATACCGGCGCAATACCAGAAAAACACCGATCATCGGACACAGAATCCCAATAAAGAATGACACAATAAAGGCATTCTGCATAAAAGCATAGTTCAGCATAGGTATCCTTAAATCAATATCTTCTTTGCTGCGCCGCCGTAATACTGATTGCGGAGTTCATGAACGTGCTCATCCCGGATATAATCCTCGAACGGCATCATCCGGTCGATAACACCGCCGGGGGTAATTTCTACGATGCGGTTTGCGATAGACGAGATAAACTCGTGGTCGTGCGAGTTGAACAGTACCACACCGGGAAAGGCGATGAGCGCTTCGTTCAAGCTGGTAATCGCTTCCAAATCGAGGTGATTAGTCGGCTCATCCATAATCAGGACATTGGCACCGGAAAGCATCAGCTTACTGAGCATACAGCGTACCTTTTCTCCTCCGGAAAGAACCTTGACAGGTTTCAGCGACTCATCACCGGTAAAGAGCATCCGTCCTAAAAAGCCGCGGACATACGCTTCGTCCTGTTCGGTAGAAAACTGCCGCAGCCAGTCGGTAATGTTCAAATCAGTTTCAAAGTAGCTTGAATTATCCTTGCTGAGGTAGGTATGCGTAACGGTTTGTCCCCAATATACATCCCCTGAATCAGCGGCTTTAACGCCCGCGATAATATCGAAGAATGCCGATTTTGCGTTATGTTCCTGCCCGACAAAAGCGATTTTGTCTGTGCGGTTCACCGTCAAGCTGAAATCCTTGAGCAGCGTGATACCGTTGCCGGAACCTTCTTCCTGAGAGGTATAATTGAGCTTTTCTACACGGACAACATTATTCCCGATGTCTCTATCCGGCTTAAAATGAACATACGGGAACTTCCGCGTGGTAACTTCCAGCTCTTCCAGTGCCAGTTTATCGTACACTTTTTTGCGGCTGGTCGCCTGCCGGCTTTTGGCTGCGTTCGACGCAAAGCGCAGGATAAATTCGCGCAGATCTTTCATCTTTTCTTCACGTTTTTTCTGCTGGTCGCGTGCCTGCCGCTGCATAATCTGGCTCATCTGATACCAGAAATCGTAGTTACCGCTGTACATACGGATTTTTCCAAAGTCGATGTCGCAGATGTGCGTACACACGGTGTTCAGAAAGTGCCGGTCGTGCGATACCACGATCACCGTATTCGGGAACTCAATTAAAAATTCTTCAAGCCAGCTGATGGATTCAAGATCGAGACCGTTCGTCGGTTCGTCCAACAGAAGAATATCGGGATTGCCGAACAGCGCCTGTGCCAACAGCACCCGCACTTTCTGACTCTCATCCAGCTCGCTCATCATGCGCTCGTGGTTTGCCTCTTCCAAACCGAGCCCGGATAGCATCTGTTCTACCTGATTTTCAGCCTCCCAGCCGCCCATGTCGGCAAACTCGCCTTCAAGCTCCGAGGCACGGATACCGTCCGCTTCGGTGAAATCTTCTTTTTCGTAAATGGCTTCCCGCTCTTTCATAATCTTATAGAGTGTCGGATGCCCCATATATACCGTGTCTTTGACGGAATGCTCATCAAAAGCAAAGTGATCCTGCCGCAGTACTGCCATCCGCTCACCCGGCGTAATACTGATTTCACCGCTGTCGTGCTCCAACTCGCCGGAAAGCAGTTTGAGAAAGGTTGACTTGCCTGCCCCGTTTGCGCCGATAATGCCGTAGCAGTTCCCGGGGGTAAATTTTAAATTGACATCTTTAAAAAGAGGTTTTTCCGAAAATTTTAAACTAACATCGCTTACTGTAATCATACGGAGCAGTATAGCCTAAAAGAGAAAAAGAGGGAACAATCGATTACGCAATCGGAGGGGGAAACGCACAGAAAATATTTTAGGCGTTTGTCTGATCATCCCTCTTACAAGAGCGCAAAAATCTGTTATAATCTGCTATGCGCCGGTGTATAGATTGCGGAAAGGGTCATGAGGCCGAAACCGATTTACCTGCTTTTATTATGGGAATTGTCAATGCTACATCTGATTCGTTTTATGAACCGAGCCGTTCGACGCAGCTAAGTAAGAACGTCGATCGGGTTTTGGCTTTGGAAGAGCAGGGCGCGGACATTATCGATATAGGCGGGGAATCCTCGCGTCCGGGCGCCGCGTATATCAGCGCAGAAGAGGAGCTGGAACGGGTTATCCCGTTGATCGAAGCGGTGCGGAGGCGGAGTGCCGTTCCTCTTTCGGTGGATACGCGGAAAGCCGTTGTTATGCAGGAGGCTTTCCGGGCAGGAGCGGAGATGTGCAATGATATTTCCGCCTTGTCGGATGATTCCGCGCTCGGCACGTTGATTGCGGAGCAGAACGGTGCCGTCGTTTTGATGCATAAACAGGGCGTTCCGCCGACCATGCAGCAGCATCCGCAGTATCGGGATGTTATCGCAGAGGTGCGCACGTACCTCATGGAGCGGGCTGCGTATGCGCTCGGCTGCGGAATAGCTCCGCAGCGTATCATCCTTGACTACGGCATCGGGTTTGGAAAGACGGCGGAGGATAACTACCGGCTCATTGCCGAAAGCCGTGCGTTCAGCAGCTTGGGATATCCGCTGCTCGCCGGAGTATCGCGGAAATCGTGCATCGGGGCAGCTACCGGCAAACCTCCGGAAGGGCGCCTTGCCGGGACACTCGCGGCGACAATGTATGCAGTGCAGGCGGGCGCGGCGATTGTACGGGTTCACGATGTTGCGGAAACACGCGATATGTTATTGGTTTTAAAGGAATTGCAAAAATATGGAACTCTTTAGGGTTATGCTTTCATTTTATTTAGGGTATATCGGGCCGGTATTGGATGTGCTGCTCCTTGCCTTTCTGATGTACAAAGCGTACCAAGTCCTTGTTAAAACACAGGCAATACAGCTCGGCAGGGGTGCGTTGTTTCTGATTCTCATCTATGCGATCGCGTATCTGCTGCATCTTACGACGCTGTTGTGGCTGCTGAAGACCATCGCTGCCGGTATCGTAATCGGCGCGGCGATTATCTTTCAGCCTGAGCTGCGGCGGATGTTCTTAACGATGGGTCAAAATGAGCTGTTTCGGCGATCCCGCTCCCAGCATAGTCATATCGATTATGTGTTGACCGCTGCCGATAGACTGTCAGCTAAAAAGCGGGGTATGTTGGTCGTGTTCCTTCGACGGGATGGATTAAAAGAGATTATAGAAAATCCTTCCGCGACGCGGCTGAATGCGGATATCAGTTCACGGCTTTTGCTGACGATTTTTGAGTTTGATACGGCACTGCACGACGGCGCTGCGGTTATCGATAATGGAAAGGTTATTGCTGCGGGGTGCTATTTGCCGCTGACAAAACAGGATGATATCAATAAAAATTTCGGAACGCGCCATCGTGCAGCGCTTGGAATTGCAGAGGAAACAGATGCTGTTGTGTTGATCGTGTCCGAAGAATCGGGGGCTATCAGCCTTGCGTACGACTCAAAGCTGTATTATGACCTCAGCCAGGATGACATCATCACGCAACTGACCTATTTGCTCAAAATTAAAGGTGAAGAAAAACCGGCGGCTGCATCGGAAGGGAGTGCATCATGAAGCCGAAAAGAGACAGATTCAGTATGCAGCGGGTAGGGGAGGGGCTTTCCCGCACGATGGCCCGTTTTTCTAAAAATTGGCTGGTTAAGATTGTCTGCCTTGCGTTTGCTGTGTTTTTATCACAGTTTTATCGGGGCACACTGCAGGATACACGCTATATGTTTGTGCCGCTCGTCCTGCAGAATGACGGGCCGCTTGCGCCTGCCGAACAATATCCCGGTAAAATAAAGGTGTCGGTCTGGGGCGACGCCAATAGTATCGGTTCAATCGGGGAAGATGATATATCGGCCGTTATCGATATATCGGAGTTTAAGACCGATGGTTCCTACCGTGTGCCGATCCGGACGAAGCTCAATGGCATGATGACTCCGCTCGGCAATATCGAAATCAGTGCGGAACCGTCGATGCTGTCGCTGCAGCTTGAAACCAGGGTGCGTAAATCCGTGCCGGTTGCATTGTCGCTGAAAGGCATTCCAGCCGACGGATATGAAGTAACCGAAAGTTCGATCGAACCGGCAACGGTCGAGATTGAAGGGCCGTCCGGGTTGGTGGAAAAGGTTGAAGAGCTTGTAACCGAACCGCTTTCAATAGAGGCGCGGACAAACGGGTTTTCGGGAAGCGCGGTTATTCTGAATGATGAATCGCTTATTTCAATTGTCGGTAAGGCACAGGTACAGCATACGGTAAAAATAAGCGAGATGATCACTCAAAAAACATTTGAGAATATACCGATTTATTTTACCAAGTCGAATAGAGAATTTTCCATCACGAGCGATAAAAAGACCGGAAGCCTAGAGATACGGGGTCCGAAAAAGCTGCTTGAAACGTGGCGTCCGTCCGAAAATATTTTGACGGTCTCATGTGAATCGATTACCGAACCTGGGAGCTACACGCTTCCTATCGAACCGATATTACCGGTGGAATATTCCAAGTTTAAAATACTCAGGTTTGCGCCGAAATCGGTGCAGGTTACAGTAGAACCGCTGCAAGATTCGGTGGCGGAAAGCGAAAATACATGGTCATCGGGCTCGGAATAGATGTCGTCGATATAAACCGTATCCGGCATTGGATGGATAACCCCGGTTTGCTGGCTCGGTTTTTTCATCCGCAGGAATTGGCTGACATGCAAAGCCGCGGGGCTACGGCAGCGTACTCATTAGCGGCACGCTTTGCAGCGAAGGAAGCTTATGGAAAGGCTCTCGGTACCGGCTTGCGGGCTATGACGCTGAAAAATATCCTCGTAACGAATAATCCGAGCGGTAGGCCTTTGCTGACGGTGTACGGTGATGCATTGCTTCCGTTTACGCTGCTGGAAGGAAGCTCGATTCACCTTTCGCTGGCCCATGAAAGCTCTATTGCGATTGCATGCGTTATATTGGAAGGCCGCGAACGATGAGACCAAGGCAGAGCGGTTCGGTGTAGGGCCGCTCAATGAACATACAAGTGATTCGTATACATGAGAATCTCTAAAAACCGACGTTTTTTAAGATACCCGCATGTAAAACATCGAGAAGGAGTCCCCTTATGCTAAAAATGGAGGAAGAGCTGCAAGGAAAAAAAGAAGCGGCTATTTCTTATTATTCAAAAGAACAAATCGACTGTCCCGTTTGCAGCGCAAAATTTAAACGTGAAGAAATGTATTCCGGCGGCGGACGGGTTATTGCAGGCGATTTAACTGAGGAACTGAGACGCTTATATGAACCGTCGGCAAAATACGGGGCGGTATATCCCTTGATTTACAGCATGACGGTGTGTCCCAAATGCCTTTATGCAGGATTTCCGCAAGATTTTAGAACGATTGAAACCTCGGTCGCCGAAAAATTGCTTGAAAAGATGAATGAACGGTTTGTTGCGGTCAATAGCTTGTTCGGTCATGTTGATTTTACGACCGCGCGGGGCTTGCATGAAGGAGCCGCTTCATATTATCTGGCAATGCTGTGCTATGATGACTTTGATTCAAAGGCGTCTCCTACGATTAAGCAAGCCATTTGCGCACTGAGAGATGCATGGCTTTTCCAGACGCTGGGAGAGAAGGAGCCTGAAGAGAACTACAGCTATGTTTCACAGCTCTTTTATCAAAAAGCGCTTTTTCTCTATCGGCGGGCGCTTGAACTTGAAACTACCGGCAAGGAAATGATTGCAGGGTTGAAATCTTTTGGGCCTGATGTAGATAAAAATTACGGCTACGACGGCGTGATTTATCTGGGTGCCTTACTGGAATACCGATACGGACAAAAACAGGATGCCGAAACGAGGCTCAAGCGGCTTAAAATGCATAAAATTGCATTGGCGAAGCTGTTCGGTCTCGGTAAATCGTCTAAGAGTAAACCGGGGCCGCTTTTGGAACATGCGCGTTCCCTCTATGATGCGCTTAAGGTTGAATTGCACGAAACCGATGACGACGATTGAGCCCGATTCCCCGGTGCGCAACATTCTGCTGCGTATTTCATACGACGGAACCCGCTTTCACGGCTGGCAGAAGCAGCTTCATCAGGGAAAAGAGGCGTTCCGTACGGTCCAGGGCGAAATCGAGCGGGCGCTGGCGGTTCTTCATAAGCGTCCGGTTGAGCTTTTCGGTTCGGGAAGAACCGACGCGGGCGTGCATGCCTGCGGCCAAGCGGCACATTTTTTTACCGATATTGCGCGTATTCCGTCTGAGAGCTTTATTCCGGCGCTTAATTCGATCTTGCCGAAGGATGTGCGGATTATCGAAGCGGCACAGGTTTCCCCGCTGCTGCACGCCCGCTTTAGCGCCCGCTCGCGTACATACCGGTACTTTATCCGCTGCGGGCAAACGGCCTTTGCGCATCAGCTGCCGTATTGCTGGCATATCCGGCATGAACCGGATATCGAAGTGTTAAATCGGATGGCGGACGTATTGACGGGGGAGCTTGACTGTACGGCTTTTTCTGCCGCGGGAGATCAAAGTAAAAGTAAATCGCGGTATCTGTACGGTGCGCGGTTCTTTTTTGACGGCGACTGTCTGGTGTTTGAAATTTCCGCTAATGCATTTCTCTGGCGGATGGTGCGGTCGATTACCGGCACGCTTATACGGCTTGAGCAAAGAAAGGGCTGTAAAGAAGATTTTGAGCGGATACTCCGTTCAAAAGACCGCCGGAATGCGGGAGAGACGGCTCCTCCGCAGGGGCTATTTTTATGGTCGATTGACTACCCGGCCGAGCTGCTCATGCCTCAAGCAAAACCCGATAGTGCCGGATGATTTGCGGCGTGCTGCATCGGTATATTTTGAGGATGACTGCATGACCGAGAGCCGAAACGTTTTCCGGCTTTCATGCCGGTTAATCGATCTGGCTGAACCGGTTTGCAATTTTTCCGCGCCACTCTGCGCGGCGGTTTTTATCTTCCCATTCTATAGTACGAACAATCGTAAATTCCTTCATCGTTACCATAGAGGCGTATTTGATAACGGCAAAGCGCCCTTGGCCGATGTAACTGACCGCTTCGTTTTGCTGCAGTGTTTCATTTTGCTGTAAGCATTGTAGCACGCAATCGAAATGAACCGGCTCTCCATCTGGTTTATTGGCTAATGCAGCGCTTAGATCCTTGATCGGCTTGCCGCATCGTGAGCAGATATAGAAATCGGAACTGTCGCCGAGCTTGGAGTCTGCATAGTATCCGCTTTCTACGGTACTGTGTTCGGCATGGCGGTTATCCCTTTTATGTCCCCGTCTTGCATTCATTATTCATCATCCTTCATATCCATCAGCTGTTCACTTAAAATTGACGCTAAGCGATATATGGCAGCTTGGATATACGATTCATCCTGTAATTTTGTTTCCATTTCACGAAAATCAGATTCGGTGAGGTATTTGCGGGGAGCGTACCGCTCTTTTTTAGGAAACACGCCAACATTCATACATAATCCTCAAAAGCATTCTCTAGGTGTATAGGCTCTCCGTTCTCGGCGTTACGCGGATCAAACGGCACTACAAGAACATCAAAGCGTATGTGCATCTGGTTATATTTTCGATGAGTTAAGAGAAAATATTTAGCGGTTTTGCAAATCCTCTGTTGTTTCCTATTTCCGACAATAATATCTAAATCTTCAAGCGGCGTATGCGGCAGTGTTTTTACCTCAACAAAGACAAGTATTCCATCTTTTTCCGCGATAATATCGATTTCACCGGTTCTGGTACGCCAATTGCGGGTAATAATCGAATAGCCGTGCCGTTCAAGCCAGGCTGCGGCAAAGGCTTCTCCGGCAGGGCCAAGCCGCACTTCCGTCATTTCTTTTGATACATCTGCGGATCGACAGCTCTGACGATGAAAGTATCCTTGTATTCCCGTAAGTCGATGAGTTTTCCTTGATTATTCGGAAATTGATGACCCGCTTCATCGATGAGGATTCTGATCAGCGGACGGAGCGGCGCTTCCGGTACAATACCGGCGATACGGGCTATCGAAGTATCATTCATCAGTACGACCGACCCGATCGGATATACGCCGACGCTCTGTATCATCGCTTTAATCACTTCATAATCGAAGCGGCGGCTTTTGTCCGAAAGCAGCATTTTCATTGCGTCATAGCCGAGGTGGGCGCTGCGGTATACTCTTTCGGCGGTCATGGCCACAAACGCGTCCACAACGGCGATAATGCGTGCTCCCTGTTCGATTGATCCTTGATTTAAACCGTTCGGATACCCTTTGCCGTCCCATCGTTCATGGTGCTGCAATACCAGCTGCGCAACATGCTCGGTATACATAAACTCCGATAGCACCGCCTTGTATCCGTATATGGTATGCGCAGCGACCGTCCTCATTTCGGTATCAGAAAGCGGCCCGTTCTTCTTTAAAATGGCCTCCGGGATACGGAGCATTCCGCAATCGTGCAGCAGCGCCCCAAGGACAATATCGTCTATGGTCTCCGCCGGAAGTTTCATAAAGGTTGCGATAGTTTCAGCTAAAATAGCGCTGTCGACAAGCGCTTTGGCCATTTCCCGATCTGCAATATCGGATGAGAGGATAAACGAAATCATCAGCCGTTTGTCGGCATCAAGCGCTTTACGAAGCCTGAGCGCGATACCGTCGATCGGACGTGCCGGTATTTGAACTTTTTGTTTAATGTCGTTAAGAAAGTCATCCATCGCCTGGATAATCGCCGAATACTCAACATATAATTCGTGATTCGATACTACTTCAGGGAGTTTCAAAATCGTGTCTTTTGCTTTTTTGTCCGCGTGTTTTGCGCTTCCCTTACCGCCAGCCGATTCGCTTTCATCGGGAAGCGAATCGAGCTCTTCGATCAGTTCGGATACTTCGGCATCGGTTTTGACAGGTTTCCCTGCAGTCATTACAAACGGAACCTTCCATTTCTTTAAGACTGATAATTCTCGTTGGGAGACGGGATGCATCTTCCCAAGAACTCTATTTTTACCGTCATCAAAAAAAAGCGGCTCAGAAAATATCATGCCTTCTTGTAAATCTTCTACTTTAATCCGTCTTAGCACAAACAATCCCATCCTTTTTTTGTAGAAATGCAAAAATAGCAGCAACCGCTTGGTAGGTTTCTTCAGGAATACACGAGCCGATTTCAGCTTCAATCAAAATTTCTGCTAACAGCGGATCATTGATGAGCGGGATGTTACAGTGGTCTGCAATTTCCCGTATTTTTTGCGCAACCGCGCCTCGTCCTGAAGCAGTGATGAGCGGAGCCTGTTCTCCGAATGTGTACGATAAGGCAATGGAACAATCGCTCCCTTTTTTCATATCGATTGTCGACCTCCGATAAACCGGTTTTGGATACTATTGTAGCTATTCGTTGTTATGTGATTATAACTGAGAACTTTCATTCGCATTCTACACAGATACATCAATTGATGCAAGTGAGTGATATGAAGCGTCTTCCTGCTCGTAGCGTACCGTATAACCGCCTGCGTTTGCTGCATTCAGACACTCCTGTAAGAGCGCTGCAAGCCGATTTTGCTCATGCGGTAACAGCACCGCTCCTTCTTGCCGCGAGAACAGGCATTCACGGTTTTTCAGCGCAAACGTCCAGGCTTCCTGTTTCTCTTCGCTGCGAACCCGAAGCTGACATTCAAGGCAGCATACCGCATGGATATCGAGCAAAAAAGCAGCCGAACCCTTCCAGCGTGTATCAAGCTGTTTTTCAAAAGGAAAGACGACCCAATGGTTGCGGCTCGTTTTGACGTGGTTGATGAAGCGGAACATATCGGCATCATCGATGGTAGCTGCAGACGGTGATGCTTGCCGGAAGGGGAGGCCGAAGATCGCTGCCATGCACTGTTCAATCAGCTGCGGCAAAAGTTCAATGCCGCGGGAATATAAGAGCGATGCGGCAAAAGCGGCCTTTTGTTCGTGAGGGTTGAATATGTGCAGCTGTGACAGGAGCTGTAACAACGGACGTGTTTGCAAGGGCTGTTCGGTTTGCCGGAAAAAAGCGATCAGCGTTGCCGCAAGATCGGACGGTGGAATGCCAAGCTGAGTAAATACATCAGCATGCGGAATATACGGCGGGGGGACTTCCCGGTGGGGCATAAGTATGATGCGCTGGCCTGCAATATGGGCGCGCATCAATAAAAAAGCTCCTTCCTGGATATACGCGGAAAGAGCTTTTACCTCAAGTACGGCGCCTTTAACGGCTATCCGCAGCATATTGTTTTTTAATACCGATAACACCCGCACGGAGACGACTTCATTTTCGGAAAATCCGATCGCCGTATGCCCGGCGGATGTATCGTACGGTACTGCTCCGACCCCATTACTTGGCAGGAGCAGTACGAACCCTTGCGCGGGCTGCATCACTAGTTCTTCTTCTGCAGAAGGGTCTTAATTTTTGCTGCCTTACCGATCTTCTCACGGATATAGTACAGCTTGGCGCGGCGTACCTTACCGCAATGCACAACCTCAACCTTTGCAATACGCGGGGAGTGGAGCGGGAATACGCGCTCGACACCGACACCGTAGGAGTTTTTCCGTACGGTAAATGTCCGGCTGATACCGGCATTTTTAAAGCACAGTACCAAGCCTTCATATATCTGAATACGTTCGGTTTTTCCTTCGATAATTTTAAAGTGCACTTTTACGGTGTCGCCGACTTTGAAAGAAGGTTTTTCAACAATCTTTTGTTTCTCTTCAATTTTACGAATTAAATTCTCTGCCATTGGTTATCTCCTGTAAAATAAGTTCCGCTTCTTTTGTCCATTCAGATGAAGCGCGGAGTGCCGATAATAAATCGGGACGCATGGCAAGCGTCTTTTCAATCCGCTGCTTAAGCCGCCATTTACGGATACGCTCATGGTGGCCGGATAGAAGCACATCAGGGACGCTCTTGTCCCTAAATATCTGCGGCCGTGTGTACTGAGGGTATTCCAACAAACCGTCAGAAAAACTTTCCTCTTCAAGGGATTCGCGGGAAATAACGCCGTCAATCAAACGATATACCGTGTCTATCAGCACAAGGGCAGCCAGCTCACCCGAAGACATCACGTAATCGCCGATCGATATTTCATCGTCAACGTATTCATCGATGATGCGCTGATCTATTCCTTCGTAACGGCCGCAGACTAGCACAAGCGCTTCCTCTTGTGCGAGCTCCGCTGCATAGGACTGCGTAAACGGCTTACCCGATGGAGTTACATAGATAACTCTCTTTTGGGCAGCCTGTACGGAATCCAGCGCACACGCGAGCGGCTGCGGTAAAAGGAGCATTCCTGCCCCGCCGCCGTAGGTTAGATCATCACAGGTTCTATGCTTGTCGTATGCAAAGTCACGAATATTTACCAGACTGTAGTTGATGAGTCCCCGCTCAACCGCCTTTGCCATGATTGACGTTTCAAAAAAGGCGGCGGGTATTTCGGGGAATAAGGTCAGCACATCGAATCTCATTCGAGAATCCAGCGGTGCATGAGCTCAACCTGCTTTGCCGTTATGTTTATCTTCCCAATAAATTCGGAACGAAACGGGATGTATACGGTTTTGCCTGTTGCAGCCTCGGAGACTTCCAGTAAAAATCCGCCTCCGCCTTCCACTACATCTGTAATTGTACCCACAGAATTTCCTTTGTACACAAGGATAGCATTACAAAGATCAGTGATATAGAACTCACCCTTATCCAACGGGCAAGCCATATCGCGGGGAACTAAAATCTCCGCTCCATGCAGCTTTTTTGCTGCTTCGGGGGAGTTAATACCCCATAATTTGAGCAGTACATCCGTAGACCGTACTACACATGCTTCAACCTGATACGATTTTTCGAGGGACTTTGCTTCCATTTTTTCGGGAAGCCGCAGCATTATTTCTTTTAAGTTAAAAAAATGTTCATATTCGCCTGAGCAGCTTTCAATTTTTACAAAGCCGTCCAGTCCGAATGTTCCTCGAACCCGACCGGTTATCAGCCAATCCATTAATCAAGAATTTCCAACAAATAACGGGTTCCGCCTCGGCCTGCCGATGCCATCAGCAAGGTTCGGATAGCCTGTGCGACTCTTCCGAATTTTCCGATAACCTTTCCCACATCGTTGCTTGCTACGCGTAACTCCAATACGGTTCCGCGGTCTGTTTCTTTTTCCGATACGGAAACCGCGCTTGGATCATCTACGAGCGATTTTGCGATGTATTCGACTAAATCACGTTCCATGTCCGATAGCAACCTACAGGGTGAATTGCTTTTTATTCAATAAGCGGCGGACGGTATCCGTCGGCTGAGCACCCTTGTCAAGCCAGCTGCGTACCTTGTCGGAATCAAAAGCAATCTGCCGTTCTTCAGCTTCGATCGGATGGTAGATTCCGACCTCGTCGATGGTTTTGCCATCGCGGGGTTCGCGGACATCCTGCACGACAATGCGGTAGTACGGACGCTTTTTGCTGCCGAATTTCTTTAATCTGATTTTTACACTCACGTTAATCCTCCGGAAAATAGCTAAATATCATAAAGATAAAATACGAGCCATCATACATCAAAACCGATAGTTGGTCAACTATGCGCGACCCAGCTGACAGAACAGTGCATCGGCGAGTATGTTTTTAAACGACGATATTCACGAGTTTATTCGGCACGACGATCACTTTTTTCGGCTGTTTACCTTCCAGGAAACGCTGCGCTCCTTCCGTTTTTAACGCGGCAGCTTCAAGTTCCGGCTTTGATAAGTCAAGAGCTGCCTGGAATTTATCCCTCATTTTTCCGTTCACTTGCACGACAATCGTGCATTCGGAATCGACGCAGTATTTTCCTACGAACATCGGCCAAGGCCGGTATGCGATGCTATCGGTGTAGCCGAGCTTTTCCCACAGTTCTTCGGCTATATGCGGCGCATAGGGGGCAATCAGTTTGACAAAAGCCTCCCATGCGAACTGCGGTACCGCGGTGCATTTACTTAAACGGTTGATGAAAATCATCATTTGGCTAATGGCCGTATTAAAATTGAGTGTCGCGGTGTCTTCGGTTACCTTTTTAATCGTTTTATTCAAGAGTTTGGTGATTTCCGTGTGTTCCGGTGTACTTGTGTCGTTGACCGGGCAGGAAACGAGTTCTTTTTCGGAAAGAGCCCAGATTTTTTCAAGAAAGCGGAAAATGCCGATGAGTCCCTGCGTGTTCCATGGCTTGGACATGTCAAGCGGCCCCATGAACATTTCGTACATCCGGCATGAATCGGCTCCGTATTGTTCGATCATCTCATCGGGATTGATGACATTTTTTAAGCTCTTCGACATTTTGGCGATAACCCGTTCCAGTTTTTCACCGGTGCCTTTTTCTTCAAACGTATCTTCGCCGGTTTGGATCACTTCATCGGTCGGGACAAGGGATTTATTTTTCCGCTGATAGGCAAAAGAGGTGATCATTCCTTGGTTGACTAGCCGGGTAAACGGCTCGTTGGTATGGACTAAACCGATATCATACAAGACCTTGTGCCAAAACCGAGCGTATAGCAGATGGAGTACCGCATGTTCGGCACCGCCGATATACAGGTTGACCGGCATCCAATAGGCCTCTTTTTCGGGTGCGCAAAACGCCCGGGTATTATGCGGATCGAGGTAGCGGAGATAGTACCAGCACGAACCTGCCCACTGAGGCATCGTGTTTGTTTCGCGGTGGGCAGGGCCTCCGCAGTGCGGACAGGTCGTGTTTACCCATTCGGGAATTTTCGCAAGCGGACTTTCTCCGGTATCTGAGGGTGTATAGGAATCCGTCTCAGGCAGTGTGAGCGGTAGATCCTTTTCGTCAAGCGGTACAATGCCGCATGTGGGACAATGGACGAGCGGGATCGGCTCCCCCCAGTACCGCTGTCTACTGAATACCCAGTCGCGGAGCTTGTAGTTGACAGCCTTTTTGCCGAATCCGTGCGCTGCCGCATACTCAGTGACTTTCTCGATCGCGTTCCGTGTCGGAAGTCCGGTAAAGCTGCCGGAGTTGACCGCATAGCCGTCGGCGCTGGTGCATTCCTGCGGAGCTGTACGGTAATCACCCTCAGCTCCCTTTGTTTTCCATTCCGCTTCGGAGGCAACCGTTTGAATAATCGGCAGCGAAAAGAGCTTGGCAAATTCCCAGTCCCGTTCATCATGTGCCGGAACCGCCATAATGGCGCCGGTTCCGTAAGACACCAAGATATAATCGGAAATCCAAACCGGGATATTTTCTTTTGTCAGCGGGTTGACCGCATACGCTCCGGTGAATACGCCGCTTTTTTTCTTTGTCAGCTCTGTCCGTTCAAGGTCGGTTTTTTTTGCGGTTTCGGCGATGTATTGCTGCACCGCCTCTTTTTGCTCCCCGCTGACAATGCGCATGACGAGCGGATGCTCCGGCGCCAGCACAAGATAGGTCGCTCCGAAGATGGTATCCGGCCGCGTGGTATATACGGTGATCTTTTCTTCCGTATGCGGGGCTGCAAGCTGAAAATCAATCTCAGCACCGGTACTTTTTCCGATCCAGTTTTGCTGCATCGTCTTCACGGACTGCGGCCAATCCAACGTTTCCAAGTCGTCAAGGAGGCGCTCCGCATACGCGGTTATCTTGAGCATCCACTGCCGGACGTTTTTCCGCACTACTTGCGCCCCGCAGCGATCGCAGCAGCCTTCTTTTACCTCTTCATTTGCAAGGCCAGTTAAACAGCTCGGACACCAGTTGATCGGTGCCTCTGTTTCATAAGCTAATCCGCGTTTATAGAGCTGTAAAAATATCCACTGTGTCCAGCGGTAATACTCCACATCTGAAGTCGCCAGTTCCCGATCCCAATCGTAAGAAAAGCCGAATGATTGTATCTGTCTCCGAAATGTGTCGATGTTCTTTTTTGTGGTGATCCGCGGATGGGTGCCGGTCTTAATTGCATAATTTTCCGCCGGTAATCCAAATGAATCAAAGCCCATCGGATGCAGCACCGTATATCCGTTCATCCGGAGATAGCGGCAATAAATATCTGTGGCTGTATATCCTTCTGGATGCCCGACATGTAAGCCTGCGCCGGAAGGGTAGGGGAACATATCCAATATATATGCCCGTTTTTCGGGGGGGTAATTTTCATCTTCGGTTACATGAAAGGTGTTATGATCTTTCCAATACTTTTGCCATTTTTTTTCAATCTCGTGAAAGGGATACGGCATATACTACTCCTTGATTGCAGCGTAGGGTACACATATCGAAGTGTTTTTTTACAATGATAGAAGCAGTTCCACCAACATTTCGTCGCTTTGCGCCGCAAATAGGTATCCTGCTTCTTATTTTGCGGAATGTGGTGCATACATCCGATGCGTGTACCCTTCTTTATAAAAGAAATTATCGCTTAAAATATTTCTAGCTATGGATTGCGTAGCCGGTTATAGAAGAGTGACTTTTTTGCTGTTGGTCTTTGTGATTCCGAAGACCCGCAAAATATTTGCGGTTGTGTAGTCGGCATGAGCTAACGTGTTGTAATAGTCGGTAACGGCTTGCAGTTCTTCCTGAGAATCGTCATACGCTGCAAAAGCCGCTGCGCTGCGGAAGGCGCCTGCTTCCAGTAAGGCTTGGAGCGTTTTACCGCCGTTTTTTGCACGTCGTTCTTTATCAACGACAGCCGCAGCGCCGTCATATCCGATCGAACTGATAAAATCATTTTTTGTCATCTTTTTTCTTCCTTTATCTTGCCTATTTTACCTTTTTAAAGCCGTCTTTTGAAACGCCGCATTGCGGGCACACCCACGTATCGGGCAGGTCTTCAAATTGAGTTCCTTGTTTGATATTGCCTTCAGGATCGCCCGCTTCGGGGTTATATTCATATCCGCACAGATCACATACGTGTTTTTCCATTGTCTACTCCTGGCAGTATTTATAGAAAAGAGATTCTGTCAATACTGCCGAACACTATACGGGTTTTACTGCCGTTTTACAAGTCTCGTATTACATCACCTCAAGGAAGGGCACAAGGATCAACTGCGTTGCATTCTTGAGGACGGTCCGTACCGCCCGTGCGAGCGCAAGCCGGGTTGCGGCGACATCGGGATTTTCTGCGGCAAGAATTGGGCAGTCGTGGTAGAACTTGCTGAAAAGTTTACATACATCGTAAAGATAGCCGCTGATAACCGCCGGGGTGTATTGAGCAGCTGCCTTATCGATATGAGCCGGGAATTCCTCCAGCTTTTTTAACAGCTCCCATTCAGCGGCGGAATTGAGCAGCTCCGGTTTAACGGTGCCGGTTTTCGCCCTTTTGCCTTCATCGGTGTCCGCTTTGCGGAGAATGGAAGAAATACGGGCGCCCATGTATTGAATGTACGGCCCCGTGTTGCCGTTAAAGGACAGTGATTCTTTCGTATTAAAGAGCATGTCTTTGGCGGAATCGACTTGCAGCAGGAAATAATGGAGCGCGCCTAAGGCGACTTTCTCCGCGACTTCTTCCGGGTTACCGACCGCTTCTTCGCGACCCTTTGCCGCAATTTCCTCCAGCGCGCCGTTTTTTAAGTCGGTAATTAAATCGTCGGCATCGACAACCGTCCCTTCGCGGCTTTTCATTTTGCCTTCCGGCAGATTGACCATGCCGTATGCGAGATGATGTAGGCCGGTATACCACTCGTATCCCAGCTGCTTTAAAACATAGAAGAGCACTTTAAAATGATAGATTTGTTCGTTGCCGACAACGTAGATCAGCTTGTCAAACGGCCATTCTCCGTGCCGCGTAATGGCAAGGCCGATATCCTGCGTGATATAGAGCGCCGTCCCGTCTCCACGCAAGAGCACCTTTTTGTCAAGCCCGATTGGTGCAAGATCAATCCAAACAGAATTGTCTTCATCTTTATAAAAAACGCCCCGCTCCAACCCTTCTAAAATTTCGGCACGGCCCTTTCGGTATACTTGGCTTTCAAAAAAGAGCTTATCGAATGACACACCGGTGCGTTTATAGGTTTGCTGAATTCCTTGCAGCGCCCATCCGTTCATCAGCGTCCACAGCTCAAGTGTTTCAGGATCGCCTGCTTCCCATTTGCGCAATAACGCCTGCGCTTCTTCTTCCGCTTCAGGGTGCTCCTTGCTGTACTTATGGAAACGGACATACATGTCGCCGACGAATTTATCGGGTTTGATTCCTTCTTTTACCGGATCGATACCGTTGCCGAATAGCCGGTATGCAAGCATCGACTTACAGATATGCACGCCGCGGTCGTTGATGATGTTGGTTTTATATACTTCGGCGCCGCTGAATGTTAAGATGCGGGAAAGGCTTTCGCCGATTGCGTCATTGCGTAAGTGACCGAGATGGAGCGGCTTATTGGTGTTCGGGCTTGAAAATTCAACCATGATTTTCTTTCCCGCCAAGGAGCTCGTTTTGCCGTAATCATCATTTTGATTAAAAATCGTTTCGAGTATGTGAGCGGCGATATCACCCTTCGGTAAAAAAACATTGATATACGGGCCGACGGCTTTGACTTCGCCCTTTCCTTGCAGCTGCGGGATTGCGGCAAGGCGCGGCAGAAGTTCCGCAGCGATTTTTGCCGGCGCCAAACGCAGCAGTTTTGCAAATGTAAAGAGCGGAAACCCAAGATCGCCCAACTGGGGATCAGGCGGAACTTCCATGGTGATGTGTTCTATCGTAACCGGCTCCGCGCCTTCAGGCAGCAGCTCCGTCAGTGTATGTGCAATATTTTCTTTCCATATTGTCCGAATTTCGTCCATGGGAACCTCACTTATATATTTAAAAGACATAGAAAACCTCTAAAGACTGACTGAGTTTTTAGAAGATGCCCGATAGTATAGGAAAAGTATAGGCTAAATTCAAGAGTCTTTTTTCATTATTTAATCTTTAAAAAGAGTGATAATAACGGTATACTACACGCAGTAATATCTATACTATTTAAATGAGGGGCCTTTGTGTCCCTGAATACAGTTGGAGGAGATGATATGCGGAAATATTTTATCGCAGGTAATTGGAAAATGCATAAGACGAAGAGCGAAGCGGTCGCTCTTGCACAGGATGTTGTGAAAGCCGTTAAGGGTGGGAAGCATAAATACATGGTGGCGCCCTCATTTACTGCTTTAGATGCCGTATCGCAGGTAGTAAAGGGCTCCAATGTGCTGCTTGGCGCACAGAACATGAGTACCGATGAACAAGGCGCTCATACCGGGGAAGTCTCGGTATTGCAGCTCAAAGACCTGGGCGTTCAAGTGGTGATTCTCGGCCATTCCGAACGGCGGCATAGTTACGGAGAAACCGATGCCATGATCAATAAAAAGGTTAAGCTCGCTTTGCAGCATGGGCTTGAGGTTATTCTCTGTGTTGGGGAACTGCTGGAAGAGCGCGAAGCCGGTCGGGCAGAGGCCGTGTGCGAAACACAAACAAAGAAAGGTTTGGAAGGCGTTTCTGAAAAAGATCTTGCACGGGTTACTATTGCATACGAACCGGTATGGGCAATCGGTACGGGAAAAACAGCGACTCCGGAAGATGCTGATGTTATTCATGCGCATATCAGATCGGTGATTGCCGGTCTGTATGGTAAACCTGCCGCTGATGCCATCATCATCCAATATGGAGGTTCGATGAAGGCGGAAAATGCAAAAGCCTTGCTGGCAAAAGAAAATATCGACGGCGGTCTGATTGGAGGCGCGGCGCTCAAGGCGGAAACATTTGCGCCTATTGCGCTGTGCGAGTAACATTTGTGAATGTTAGATTTCCGGCTTTTATTCGTGCGGAGGGTTTAATACCCCGACGCTTGCGTCGTAACAAAGGGTATTAAAGCCGACTGCAACCACCTCGTCAAAAATGTACATCCTTGTACATTTTTGACTGCGAGTTTTTTGCAAGGCAAAAAACTCGTTCCTGTTTGGAACAACCGGCATCCGTGCCGGATATCCCATACCGTGCGGAACATTGAGCATTGCATATACCGCCATGGATGGCGGTTGTTCTACGCAGTAGCGATGTTTTGGCATAGCCACAACATCGCAGGCAAAACTATACACGGATGTATAGTTTTGACGAATGCTCTGCGTCGGGGTTGTTGATTCGTGCAACGTTGTTTTGCGGCTTTGCATTGAAGGATGCCGATTTATAACAGAGCTTTCGTGTAATATCAGGGCAAAGGCATGGTATGCTTTTGCCCTTTTTGATATAATATCTTCTATATATAAGATCGGCAATTGAAGAGCGGATTATTTCAATATTCACGATAAATCCGGATGGAAACAATATTTTACTGTAATAGAGATATGAAATTACCCTGTTATACATCAAACACCTGCCGTACGGTATTTTCCGTTTCGGGAGTGATCGGTAGGTCTGCGCGCAGAGTCTGATCGGCAAAGTGTAAAACACGGGTACAGGTTTTGCAGACAAATTCGTAGTCGTGGGTTACGATAACGATAATGCGTCCTGCTGCAAGGGAGCGGATAATACGCGAGACCCGATCCATGCTGTCGTAGTCAAGCCCGCTTGTCGGCTCGTCAAAAATGAGGAGTTGTCGGCCACTGATTTTCCCTGCGGCGATGGCAAGCCGCTGTTTTTGTCCGCCTGAAAGCGAGACCGGATGCCGCGTGCGATACTCCGATAAATTCAGATCGCTCAAAACTTCTTCTACCGCTTCCCGTTTCACCGCCTTAAGACCGAATGAGCATTCCGCTTCAACACTGTCAGCAAACAGCTGATAGTTCACATCCTGCATGACTATATACGCCTGCTTCAGCCGATCCTTGGGCTTAAGCGTTTTTCCGTTCAGGATAAAGTGCCCGCTGCTTTCCCTGTGTAAACCGCAGAGCGCCCGCACAAAGGTCGTTTTACCGGCACCGTTTTGCCCTGCGACGGCAACGACCTCTCCTGCAGCTATCGATACATCAATATCCTTTAATATGATCCGTTTTTTCCGGTATAGAGAAACCTGCTGCAGCTCCAATATACACGCAGGCGGCGTTGCTGTGTTTGTTGCTGCATTATCCGCACGCGTATTGAAGTCGGGATGTTCGGTTTGCAGATTTTGTGTCCGCAAGCCCATCTGCTTACGCCGCTCAGAATCGAGTGCGATAAAACCGGCGGGGGTAAATGTTTCGGCAATGCGACCTTGTTCCATATAGATGATTTTGTCCGCAATCTCCGCCAGGTAATACAGCCGATGTTCCGCGGCGATAACCGTTTTTCCCTGCGCCTTGATATTCCGTATATAGGTTTGCAAAGCGCGAATAGATTCGGCGTCCAAATTCGATGACGGTTCATCCAAAATATAAATGTCGGGATTCATCGCATACACGGAAGCAAAGGCGATCTTTTGTTTTTCTCCGCCTGATAATTCAAAAATATTTTTTCCGCATAAATGCGTGATATGTAATGCTTCGGCAGTTTCCCTAACACGTCTAACTAACTGTTCCTGAGGGTAGCCTGCGTTTTCGATTCCGAATGCAATTTCGCTGTCGGTATCGACATTAAAAAACTGCGTACGCGGATTCTGAAACACCGACCCGACCCGCCGCGCGATTTTATACAAGGGCATATCCGGCACTGCATCGTTTTCGATATACACTGAACCGGTCCGGTTACCGCCATAAAATGCAGGAATTAAACCGTTGATAAGACGGGTAATGGTTGTTTTTCCGCAGCCGGATCGTCCGCAGAGCAGCACGCATTCGCCTTTTTTTATCTCTAACTTGATATGGTGTATTCCATCTGTCTCAGTGCCTGAATAGGTAAAAGAAACATCGCGTATTGTTATCATCTATAATTTCCTAGTAGGAACCCGGCTGCGGCATACAGCAAGAACACAAAAGCGATAATGAAATCAACCGGGTGGAATTGTACCCGCACAAGGCAGGTGCGGGGTTTGGGATTTTCGATTCCGCGGGTAATGGCGGCAATAGAAAGTTCGTCCGCCGTTTTTGATGCCGCGGTCAGTAACGGCACGTAAATACACTCAACGGTCATTACCGGCTGCTTCACAAAACCTGCAAGCGTCGGGGACACATCACGCATCCGCATTGCATCCTTAATATAGTGCCAATCTTCATTGATTGCCGGGAAATACCGGATCATCACGGCAAGCGGTATCACCGCCTGTTTAGGTATGTGGAGCCGGTGCATTGCGGACAAAAATTCATTTACCTTTGTTGAAGCAATAAACAAACCGCCCATCATGCCGCAGGGGTACACCTTGTGGAAGAGTCCGAATGCAGCCAACAGTGTTGTCCGCAATGTTCCCGCCATACCGGCTGCCCACAGTGTAAGCACATAGAGCAGCGCATACCCTGCCATACTCATGAGCGCACTGCGCCGGTATCCGCAGAGAAAGCCGGTTATACCAATGAGTGCAACGAGTCCCGCTCCGTATAGCAGCGACGGTGCAATAGATGCGGCAATAACGCACAGTAACAGCATAAAAAGCTTTGTCCGCGGGTCAAGTCTTACACCTTTCAAGGCGAAGCAGGTTTTCATATTTTTCATTTCCTCATTTTCGTT
>CAUTXW010000008.1:0-59600 GCA_963542655.1 uncultured Treponema sp.
ACGGAAAAAGAAACCGAATGCACAACGGTTGTTTCGCTATACTTTTTTGTTACATAGCTTATTTCTATTACATTCATCAGATAAACCTCTCACTCCAATATCAGGAAACCCGTCATACCCTAATAATACAATATATAACCTGTGCTATCAAGTAACTGATAGGGATCAAGAGGCAAAAGAGTTCTTTTGCCTCTTTCATGCTAAACAAATTCGCTTTATGTTGATGCTAAGTATATCTGTTTGTATAGGATTGACTGCGAGCTTATTTTATCTTCCCGTTAGCCGTAAAATAAGGACGACAATCAGGCCGGTGATTATTCCATGAATAACCGCTTCAAGCGTTAATTTCCAAAAGGCTTTTGATTTACTTGACATCACAACCCCTTTGGGAGTATACTTTGAAAAGGGTTAGATAGTCTTGACACCATCTAACCCAAACCACGTTAGATGTATTTACTGATTATCAGTAGAATAACACCTATTAGAATTTGCACAGCGACCTTGTAGACTTCTTTGGCTATAGTCTTCAAGGTCTTTTTTTTTCTGTACTTTCATAGTATACCCCCTTTAATTAAAATGTTACACCGGGGCAACGTCCCTATGGGGGAGAAATATACACTATTTCCAGATTTATGTTAATTGTTTTCCTATGATATGGCAATATCGCATAGATACATACTCTGTATCACTTTTTCTTTTCTATATCTTATGATAACGATTCACGTGTACCTCTTTCGGTTTTATACCTATTTTCTGTCACTTTGCCAATTTCTATTTTGTGATAATCATATCGACTATCAGGTCTGCGATCACAACAAAAATCAGACTGTTAATACTTCCCATGCTCGTCACGGTAAAGAGTGCGACTCCCAGTTTTGCCAGCAGCATCAATGCTCCGAACTGCTGGACAGTCTTTACGATGGAATTGATAACTTATATCTTGACAAAATCGTGCATCAATGTAATACCTTTTTAAGGAAGTTTATGTGGAATTCATTGATTAATCTTGAACATGATATATTCGGCTTAAAAACTATGATGCATTGCGTTATCGGCATAGTCCTTTTTATTATTGCAAATATTACTGCAGCGATAGTATCAAAGTCATTATCGAATATCATTACCGTCAATAGTATTATCATTATCTTAAACTGTTGTTTTAATATTATCTTTTTCTTTTTGTTAATATCACTCTATGTCCGGAAAGGTCTAAAAAAATCATTGAGCTTTTTTCGGATAAATAATACAAAGCCGTTAAAATTATTTATTTTTATTTCAATTATATTACCGTGTTGTGTAATAGGATTTTATTATTATTTCATAGACGGCACCTGGTCGGTCAATAACGCAAAGATATATGAAAAGATATTTTTCGCTCTCAGTATTGGGTTATCCGCAGGGGTTTGTGAAGAAATACTTTTCCGCGGATATATTATGAAACTGGTGGAAATTCGGTGGAATAAAAAAATTGCCGTGTGTGTACCATCCGTATTATTTGCACTCCTGCATATATCGGGAAGCATGAATATACTCGACATATTACAATTATTGCTTGCAGGGATAGCGGTCGGCATAATGTTTTCGTCCGTTACTTATGCTAACGATACGGTGAATAACTCAATGGTAGTGCATGGGGTGTGGAATTTTTTTATTCTCGGCATTGTCGGTATTTCAGGAAAGGAGAATCATGCTGTGTTAATATCGTATGTGATACGCAGCGATAGTATATGGATAACCGGCGGTACGTTTGGAGTAGAAAGCGGATTACCCGCTGTGATCGGATATGCTCTTGTTGCGTTATTAGCGATACGGCTGTACCGACGCCGAATGCCGCCTGTACAGTTCCATTATTGATAATGCCGATGCCATTCGCTATACCTTCTTTAAAATATAACAGTTGAAAGAATATCAATTCTTGAAAACTGTCGTATTGGTGCGCTTATCGCACACGTCAATAGATGCGTTTGCTTGCAGCCTCACAGTGTTTTTCAGCCGCGCTCTATTAGCGGCTGAAAATAAACCTTCGATTTTTGATAACATATAATCCGATATAAAAATACACAAACATTGCTTATGAACCGGTGAGCTTATCGCATACGGATGGAACTCCGTCTAAAGTCGGCACTTTGTTCAGTTGTTCACTTTTAAAGAACGCTTCACGCTCATGCATAACGGCATTGGTTACGGCCAATCTCTGTTTCATTTCTATAGAATCTTTGGCCTATCGGCTATTCTAAAAGCGGTAAGTTGTTTATAATGGGGCATCTTAAAAACTCGACATTCAACCTAAGAGAGGGGCGGTACGATGGGGCCTGCGCCGATGTTTGGATGGTCCTGTGAAGAAGTCCCGGGAAAGCGGCTTGACGGCAATGGGAATAATCAATAAAGAATATAGCGACATATAATGGAGAAAAGTATGGCTAAGAGAAGTTTTTCGGAGAGTTTAAAAAAGCTCTTCGGCATTCATCCTCGGTTGGATGATTCCTTTTTTGAAAGCGTAACCGATACGCTGGTGGAAGGCGATGTAGGCGCTCAATTTGCATTTGAGATTGAAGAAAAGCTGCGTTCGGAGTGTAAAACGCGAAAAGTTGAGCAGCAGGAGCAGGTTTTGAAGGTTTTGTATGATATTTTGCTTCCTTTTTTACCGGTTGCGTCTTTTATGCCGGAGAAGGGTAAAACGTCTGTGTATTTGTTGCTTGGGGTAAATGGGGTCGGGAAGACTACCACGGCGGCAAAACTTGCGAAGTATTTTGAGCCGCGCTTTGATGCTCCTATTATGCTTGCCGCTGCCGATACGTTTAGAGCTGCGGCAATTGAGCAGCTGGAATACCATGGGACGCAGCTCGGTATGCGGGTGATTGCGCATCAGTATGGAGGGGATCCCGGTGCGGTCATCTTTGATGCGGCTCAGGCGGTGCGTGCGCAAGGGGGCGGGCTGGTAATAGCCGATACGGCGGGGCGGCTCCATAATAAGGAAAACTTGGTACGGGAGCTGCAAAAGATCAACCGGATTGCCGAATCGAAGACGGATGAGGGCTGTTATAAGAAGATTTTGGTGCTCGATGTGACGGCCGGGCAAAGCGGGTTCCGGCAAGCTGAGGTATTCCATGAAGCGGTCGGAGTTGATGTCGTTATCTTGACAAAATACGATTCAACTGCGAAAGGTGGTATTGCGCTCAGCGTTGGGCGGCAGCTCCGATTGCCGGTGATCTTTACCGGTACTGGGGAAAAATACGGGGACTTTGCGCCTTTTAATGCCGATACCTATTTGCGGGAATTTATCGGTATGCCGGTATGAGACGCGCCGCTTCTTACGCGTTGATGCTGAGCTGCGCGCTCTGTCTGTCACCGCTATGGGCAGCGGGAAAAACCGAAGAAACAGGTACGGCGCGTCCTGCCGCGGAAAAAACGCGGCGCCGGGGAACCGTATCCGAGCAAAAAAACGCTGCTGCCGGTACTGCGAATGCTGTATCGGAAAAGGCTGCTAAAGCCGACTATAGCGGCGCTGATGGAGCGGAAAACCCTGCCTCGCTGGAGCAGGGCGCTGCTGGCAGCGGCAGTTCGCCTGCAGCAAACGAAAAGCAAGCCCGTGCGCCGGAACCGGGTACGAAGGCCGCGGATGGGCAGGAGCAGGCCAGCCGGTCAGAGCAGGCCGGAAAAGCGGAAGAACCGGAGGACGGCGCAAAGAAAGATGCCGGAGACCCGACCTTCGCGTCCATCCAGAATACCGGCTTAACCGTTGCGGACGGCAAAAAGTGGTATTACGAAAGTTTTGATCGGTTTGGGCGGCAAGTATTCGCAGTACTATACGAAGACGGCAACATCATTGAGCAAATTGTCTGGACATATACCGATGCCGCCCGGTATCCCGCCAAAAAACAGGTATTCCATGCGGAAACATCGGATATCGTTCTCTATGATGATGCCGGGCGGGAGCTTGTGATTGAACAGCGCAAAGGCAAACGTTTGACGTCCAAGACGGAAAACGTGTATAACAGCGGCGGTAAATTGATAGAGCAGACGATAACGGCGGAGAAAAATACGGATAAGTCGGTATGGGTCGTGGTGAAAGATAAAGCGGTTTCCCAGACAAAGTACCGCAACGGCAAGAAAACCGCCTTTATTGAGCTGCATACGGAGCCGCATATCGTGCATTTATATATTGATGATAAAGAAGTATTTGTAGGGGAGGAGCAGTGAAGCGTTCCGATCTTTTGTGGATTTTTTTTGTGCTGCGCAGATTTAATGCCGCAGATACCAAAGGCCGATCAGCCGTTACCGGTATTTTATCCGTACTCGGCATTGCCTTCGGCGTTACTGTGCTGATTGTCATCCTGGCAGTGATGAACGGCTTTCAGCGCAGCTTTATCGACACTATTTTACAGGTCAGTTCGGCGCATGTGCAGCTGTACGGTTCGCAAGCGCAGCTGGAGCAGGCAAAAGCGGCCGGAGGTTTTCAGTCTTTTTATGTTTTTTCGGAAACCCAAACCGTGATGCAGGGTAACTTCGGCAGGCAGCAACCGGCCATGCTCCGAGCCGTGCCCGAAACGGTTTTAACCGATGATAAAGGCTTCGCCGGTGCGGTAACCGTGATGGAAGGCCGCTTTGACATCAGTGCGCCTTATTCCGTGGTGCTGGGCTACGAGCTTGCCCGTGTGCTGTCGGTTTCGGCAGGAGACCGTATTTCGCTGTTGACGCTTGCGGGCACGGCGGATGAGGGGCTGCTCCCCGATGATGCGGAATGCGTTGTTACCGGCTTGGTGAAAACCGGTTATTATGCGATCGATGCGGGATTTGCCTTTGTTTCGACGGCAACGGGGGAGCTGCTGTGCGGAACGCAGGATGAGCTCGCTGCAGCGGTAAAGCTCGCCAATCCGGAGGCCGATGAAGTGTATATCACGCGTATGGCCGCGCTGTTTCCCGACGTAAAGACCGAATCGTGGCGCGTGTACAATCAGGCTTTTTTCGGCGCGCTCAGAATCGAAAAAAATACGATGTTCATGCTCGTTTTTTTGATTTTCGTGGTGGTTACCGTCAATATTTATAACGGAATGCGCCGATCTATTTATGAACGGCGGGAAGAAATTTCCGTGCTTGCCTCGCTCGGCGCCCGGAAGGGGCATATCCAGGCGCTCTTTATCGCTAACGGATTTACGATCGGGCTTTTGGGCGCATCCGTCGGATTGGTTTTGGGATTGCTCCTTTCCGCCGATATTAACAGAGTGTTTTTACTGGCCGAATACGTGATAAATACGGTGATTGAAGCGGTAAATATTCTTTTTGAACACAGCTTTTTTACCGGGTTTAGTATTTTTAGTCCCAAGTATTTTTATATCGATTCGGTTCCCGTGCGGATTTTTTTCAATGAAGTCTTTTTAGTCTTCTTGTTCGGTGTGTTTTCTTCGAGCTTTGCCGCGTCGATTGCCGCCAGAAAAATCCTTACCTTTAAACCTGCGGAGGTGCTGCGCTATGAGTAAACCGATTTTAGCGCTGACAAATGTTGCAAAAACGTTTCAATCTGAAGCGGATTCAATCCGTATCTTACATAATTTGAATGTTACTATTGCACAACCGGCAAAAATCGCCGTAGTAGGGGAGTCCGGGTGCGGAAAAAGCACCTTTTTGAATATCGTCGGCGGGTTGGAGCAGGCCGATTCGGGGGAAATCATCGCGGGCGGCTATGAGCTGCACCGGTTGGATGAAAACGGATTGACGGAATACCGCCGGTTTTACCTCGGATTTATCTTTCAGTTTCATTATCTATTGAAAGATTTTACGGCGCTTGAAAATGTGATGCTGCCGGCGCTCATTGCCGGGATGCCGAAAAAGGCGGTAAAAGAAAAGGCTGTTTCGCTGTTGCAGGATGTAAAGCTGGAAGGCAGGCTCAATCACTTTCCCGCGCAGATGTCGGGCGGAGAGCGGCAGCGCGCTGCGGTTGCCCGTGCACTGATCAACGATCCGTCGCTGATTTTAGCGGATGAGCCGACCGGTAACCTCGACCCTGCAAATGCGCACAGCGTTCAGGATTTGCTCTTTTCGATGGCTGATAAGCACCGTAAAACGCTCATCATTGTTACCCACGATCAGGGAATTGCTGCAAATACCGACCTGTGCTACCGGCTCGAACAAGGAAGCCTGCACCGCGTATGAACTTTTTATTGGCATGGAAACTCGCGCTGCGCTATCTGGGTCTCAATGCGGGAAAGTCCGCTTCCCATGCACGCAAGAGCTTGATAGGCGCGATCTGGGGAATCGGCATCAGTATTATTCCGCTCGTGATCGTGCTCGTGGTATCCGACGGAATGATCAAGGGGATTACCTCCCGGATGATTGAGCTGGGGAGCGGGCACATACAAGTGATTGACCTCCGGCCTGCACCGAGAAGTACGGAAGCTGCCGCGGAACGGAAGCGGAGTCTGACTACGGTGTTTGACATGATCCGTACCCGGATGACTCCGGTTGCCGGGAATTTTCGGCAGCAGCTGGAAGGCACCGGCTTGCTTATCGGGAAGAAAGGACGCAGCGGCGGAACAGTTCGGGCGATTAGTCCGGGGTATTTTACCGAAAATCCTTCCGCCCTCAGCCTCTTGACCGTGACGGGCGGCAGCCTTGAGCTCGCTGATTCCCGGTCAATTCTGCTCGGCAAAAAGATTGCGGAGAAAACCGGCCTGCAAGTCGGCGATAGCTGTTCGTTGCTCACATTGCTGCCGCAGTATAAAAGCAACAAAACCGTTCCGCGGCTGACCCGCTTTAAGGTCGCCGGTATCCTGTCATCGGGCTACCAGGAATTGGATGCGCTGTGGATTTTTATTCCGCTGGAAACAGGCGAAAAGATATTATCGCCGCAGTCGTCGCTGAACGCACTTGTGGTTGGAATTGCCGATCCCTTTGACGGTTCATCGCTTACGGCGGCGAAGAATGCTATTCAGGAGCTCCTTCCGGCAGGCTTTTCGGTTTATACCTGGCAGGATTTGAACCGTTCGCAGTTTTATTCGTTCCAGACCTCTAAGAATCTACTGCTTTTCATCATGTTCTTAATTTTGTTGGCCGCATCGGTCAATGTTTCGTCGGCAATGGTGATGCTTATTATGGAACGGCGAAAGGAAATCGCGATTTTAAAGGCTGCCGGGGCGCATCCTTTTTTTATTACGCTTTCGTTTTTGCTCGCCGGGCTTTTTACTGGAACGGCGGGGCTCTGCATCGGGCTTATCGGAGGCATACTCGCGTCGCTCCATATCAATGAACTGTTTGTGTTTTTTGAGTATGTCATTAACGCGGCTCAATCGCTCTTGTATTATATTGTAGGAAAAACCGGTGCGCCCGAAGTGATTCATCTGTTGGCGCCCGAATATTATTTGGAATACATTCCCGTATCGTTAAATGCTGCCGAACTTTATATAATTGCTGCGGGAACCTTGATTTTATCAATCATTGTCTGTATGATTCCCGCCGTCTATGCGGGGAAGGAAAAGCCTTTGGAAAGTATGAGGAAGCTCTCATGATATGTCAGATATGCGGAAAGCATAACGCATCGATGCTGGTACAGCAGATTGTAGGCGGAAAGGCAAAGGCGCTGTACATGTGTCGGTCGTGTGCAAAAAAACACAATCTTTTTGCCGATGAGCGGCAAATGCATCTTTCACTCAAAGCGCTGTTCGATGATGTGGCTCCGTCGTCTGAGAGTGCGGATGGCAGGTCTCCCGGCAGTGAAGTGACGGTGTGTCCCGAATGCGGAACGCCGCTCAGCCGTATCAAAGAAAAGAGGACGATCGGCTGTTCCCGCTGCTTTTTTTATTTCCGCAATACCGTTGTCAAGCTCATGCAGGAGGCGCAGGACGAAATCTTTTATTCGGGCACCCTCCCGGATCAGCTTGAAACATTTTCGGGGGCAGCCCTTTCGATGCAGCAGCTTGAAGCGGAGCTGAAACGGGCCGTAGAAAATGAAGAGTTTGAATTGGCGGCATATTACCGTGACCGGATAAAAGAGCGGGAGGCCTCGTCTTAATATGTTTACCGCTGCAAACGCATGGTACACGTATTCGGGAAACGACAATGATACGGTTATCTCTTCACGGGTGCGTATCATGCGGAATTTGAGGCATTATCGGTTTCCGCCGGTCATGGATCGGGATGAAGCGGAAGAAGTCTATGCGGCGATTGTGCCTGCTTTTCAGACCGTTCCTCCTGCCGGAAGTTTCCATCCTATTAGACTCGATTCGCTGGATGCCATTGCTAAAAAAATTTTTGAAGAACGAAATATCATTCCATCCGATCTGGAACGGCAGTTCGGTATGGGCATTATCGTCCGCGATGACGGTATTCTTTCCGCGACTGTTAATATCAAAGACCATATTCGGCTTTCGGCGTTTTATGCCGGGTTTGAAGTGCAAAAATGCTATATGCTGGGAAAAAATACCGTCAATAAGTTGAGCGAAACGCTGGAGTTTAGTGCGGTACAGGATTTCGGCTATTTGTCTTCCGATATTATGAATATCGGGAGTGGAATAAAGTCATCGGTGCTCTGTTCGCTGCCCGGCCATTCGCTGACAAACAAAATACAAGAAAAGATTGAAGCGTTGACTAAGCAGAATTTTGAAGTGCATGCCTATTATGCGCAGAATACCAAACGGATGCTCGGTTATCTCTATCTTATTTCAACAAAAAGTGCGGCAGGATATACCGACGAAGCGCAGATCGGTACGATGGTCGCGACGATTCGAACGCTGGTTGACGAAGAGCGCGAGCTGCGGGATTCGTTGGTTAAGACGCAGCTTTGGCGTATTCAAGATGAGGTGATTAAGGCATTCACCATCGCACGAAATGCGTATTTACTCGATGTAAAAGATACGATCGATCTGATATTTAAAATAAAACTGGGGATCAATCTCGGTTTTATCGAAGGGTTGAGCTATGAAGCCTGCGTTGCGCTTTTGTATCAGACACAGACGGCTCATATTGCTTTCTTGATGCTGAACGGATCATTGCAGCTTGAAGAGCCGTTGCAGCTGGACGAGCTCCGTATTGAGCGGATTCGGGCGTTGTTGGTACAGGAGGTTTTAAAACGGGCTGAGCTGCGGCTTAAAACCTTCGCCAAAATCGGGCTGTGAGTTATCGGGCTGTTCGCCCTGGGGAGAAAAACTATGCATCGTCTTTCACAAGACCTTTACCATTTATTAACAACCTTTAGCCAAGAAGAGGCGCGGCGGGTTAATGCCGATTCGGTGGAGCCTGAGCATATATTACTCGCGTTGGTAACGCGGAAAGTCGGGCGCGGATATCAGCTGCTGGAGCATTTGCATATCAATTTTTTGACGCTGCAGCTGGTGCTGGAGCAAAACACGCCTGTGCGCGAAGGCGAAGCGGTCAAAGGTGAAATTCCTGCATCCGATCGGGTGAAGCTGTTGGTGGATACTGCAGCGGGACAGGCTCGGACGATGCAGCAGGAGATTACCGGCACGGAGCATTTAATCCTTGCCTTTGCTCATTTACGGGAAAGCATTCTGGCCAATTTTTTTATCCAACGCGGTATTTTTTTTGATGATGTCCGCCATGCGCTCAGTATGCTGTACGACCCGTCCGGGAAAGACCGGCGGCAGAGCAGCGGCAGGGGAGGGCAGACTGATAGACCTACACAGGAAAAAAAGAAACACAGCATTCTGAATGAGTTCAGCCGCGATCTGACGCGGATAACCGGTCAGGGCTTGCTTGATCCGGTTATCGGCAGAACGCGGGAACTGAAACGGGTGATGCAGATTCTCTCACGTCGCAGTAAGAATAATCCCGTGCTGATCGGCGAGCCTGGCGTTGGGAAAACGTCCATTGTGGAAGGACTTGCTGCCGCGATTGTCAAAGAACAGGTGCCGCGCTCGCTGTTTGGGAAGCGGGTCGTTGCGCTCGACCTTGCGTCTGTGATTGCGGGGACGAAGTACCGCGGGCAGTTTGAAGAGCGCATCAAGCGCATTATTAAAGAAGTGAGCGAGGCGAAAAACATCATCCTCTTTATCGATGAGCTTCATACGTTGATCGGTACCGGCGGTTCGCAGGGCGCGCTTGATGCAGCCAATCTGCTGAAACCGGCGCTGGCTCGCGGCGAAATACAGTGCATCGGGGCGACAACCCTTGACGAATACCGCAAATATCTTGAAAAAGATTCCGCGCTGGAACGGCGCTTTCAGTCTGTGCTCATCAAAGAGCCGACAAAAGAGGAAACCTGCGCTATCCTCGGCGGAATCAAAGCGAAATACGAACAGCATCACCATGTCCGCTATTCCGATGAAACGATTAAGAACATCGTTGAGCTTTCTTCTCGGTACATACCCGACCGGTTCTTCCCCGATAAGGCGATTGATGTGATGGACGAGGCCGGGGCGCTGAAGAAAATCGATGCTACCGAGCTGCCGCAGAATATGGCCGCGATTGAACAGCAGATTGCGGCGTTGGCCGATGAGAAAAAGAACTTGGTCGACGCGCAAAATTACGAGCGGGCGGCTGTGCTGCGCGATGAAGTGCGGCTGTTAAAGGTACAGCTTGAAAAGATTAAGCTGCATTGGCTCAATCAGGAAGATGAAGTCGACCTTGAAGTGGAGCTTGCCGATGTAGCGGAGACGATTTCGTTGATGACGGATATTCCGATCAAGCGTGTCGGCGCCGACGAGGCGAAGCGCCTGGCCGAAACCGAAAAAGAGCTGCATAAAACCGTTATCGGACAAGATGAGGCAATCGGCATTATTGCGAATGCGCTGCGCCGTTCCCGGGCTGGGATTGCATCGGCGGATCGGCCGATCGGTTCATTTCTCTTTTTAGGGCCGACCGGAGTAGGGAAGACCTTGCTTGCAAAAGCGCTTGCGGGCTTCCTTTTCGGGGCTGCCGATGCGCTGATCAGAATCGATATGAGCGATTATATGGAAAAACATGCGGTTGCCCGGCTCGTCGGGGCGCCTCCCGGCTATATCGGCTTTGAAAACGGCGGTCTTTTGACGGAAAAAATCAGGCGCAATCCGTATTCGGTTGTCTTGTTCGATGAAATAGAAAAAGCGCATCCCGATGTGTTTAACCTTCTGTTACAGGTTTTGGAGGAAGGTGAGCTGCGGGACAGCCTCGGTCATACCGTGAATTTCAGAAATACCGTGATTATCTTTACCGGGAACGTCGGTACCAGTCATCTGATGGACGAGCCGCTTGGATTTGTTTCCGAGCATGCCCGCAACATCGACTATCCCAGCATGAAAAAGACCGCCGAGCTGGAGGCGAAGAAGGTTTTTCGTCCTGAATTTTTGAACCGCCTTGATTCTTCCATCGTTTTTACGCCGTTGTCCGAAACGGAGATTGAGGCGGTCTTTGAACTGGAGCTGTCGAAATTAACCGGACGCCTTTCCGCCAAGCAGCTGCAGCTCCGGCTGACAGATGATGCGCGCGCCTATTGTATCCGGCATGGCTATGATCCGCTGTTCGGCGCCCGTCCCATGCGGCGGTTGTTGCAGACCGAGCTTGAAGATGTGCTTGCAGTAAAGATTATCACCGGGGAATTTGCAGGCGGAGATACTGCGGTGATCGATACGAATGCTGATGGACTGACGGTTACCATTTGTAAGCAGGTGAAGAATATCCCTGCGGCGGCCATCACATTGCTGCCGGATGTTTCTCCGGAATCCGTATCGGAGTAACAAAAGAGACCGTTATGATATACGCACCTATTGAAAATGATGCATTACGGCAGCGGCTGGATTTGCTTGAACCGGACGGGCTGCATATTTTTACGGCAGGCGACGGTTTATTCCGCGGCGCGCTCTTTCACGGTACGCAGTTTGTGAACCGGATACGCGCCCAGCACCGGCTTGGTATTCTGGAGACGCTGGTACTTGGACAGGCAGGGCTCTGCGCCGCGCTGATGATTCAGACGATGAAGGGGCGGGAAACATTGCAGCTCCGCTATGAGACCGACGGCCCTGCGTCCGGCTTTTCCGTAGAAGCGAACTCCGCCGGTTCGGTACGAGGGTATCTGTTGCAAAACCCTATTCCGATAACCGCGCCGCTGACCAGTTGGGATCTCGCGCCTTTTTTCGGCAACGGAACGATCTCCGTAACCCGCTTCCCCGAAGCGGCTCAAATGGATGCCCGTTACAGTCAGCGCGGTGTTGCGGAAATTAAGTATCGGAATATTGCAAAAGACCTGGCTTGGTATTTTCAGCAGTCGGAGCAGCTGTACACCGCGTTTAACACAAGCATCCGGTTTGATGCAAGCGGCGCGGTTATCGGTGCCGGAGGGCTGTTTATCCAGCGGATGCCCGCAGAAGGCGGAACACGGCGGCAGCATACTCCCTGGTCGGAGGACGAAATTGAAGATACTGTTGTCCGTATGGAACGCGCGTTTTCCGCCTGTCCGCCTCTCGGCGACTGGTTCAGCGAAAAGGGCAATTGTGATGATATTATTTTCGGGTTATTCCGCGAGTTTGCCCCTCAATCGGTTGCGGTACGGCAGATCGTTTTCGACTGTCCTTGTTCGCAAGAGTATTATCTTCAAAAACTGAAAACCTTGCCTCAACAGGAATTATCCGCTTTAAAGAATACCTCCGGCGATTCGTTGGAAATTGTCTGCCGGAATTGTTCAAGCGTTTATCATATTCCGCTTGCCGAACTGTAAGTGTATAGTACGGTCTCCGAAATAAAAAAGGGGATGTCTCAAAAGTATTTACTTTGAAGACATCCCCCTGTAAAAACAACAAAGGTGAGATGAGTCTGACGGATCAGTTACCGTCTTCTGCTGTCTTTGTTGCTGATAAATTGACGTAAGGTACTTAAACTTTCAATGACTGCTGCGGAATGTTCGAGAAGTTGCGCGTAATAATCTTCCAAACGCTCTTTCGGTAATGTTTTAAGCTGAGTGACAACGGTTTTGGTAACATCGTGCAGTTTTTCGTGCTGTGTGATTAATTTCTTAAATTCAGGATGTTGCGTTAAACCTTCATACGATAATGCTTTTTTCTCAATCCACTGTCCTAAATCGCATTTCTTACTATCGCCGAGTTCGATGCTGTCGGGTACGATTTTTCCGTCGATCAGCGCCCGGACTTTGGTAACCCATCCCAAGTGCTTCAAAACGATCAGGGCAAACGGCATCGTGGCTCTGGTTGCCCGCTTTCCGGTTGCGACATCAATACCTCTTTCAGCGGAGGAATCAATGGTAACGGTGCTATCGATAATGCTGTTCATGTTGAAGAGGGCGCCGCTCATCAAATCGCTGATTTCATTTGCCGTCCGCTGCAGCTGGCCAAGCGTTCCTCTGCCGCTATCGGCCCGTTCCGCAATTTCGCTGATATGTTCGATAGCCGTATCCGCCCGTATGTTCAAATCGGCGGCCGATTCCGGCAGCAGCATCATCGCATCCCGTACCGATGTGCTTGTTCCAGCGAGGCTATTCATCTCGGCGGAGATTTCCACGAATGAATTGGTTGTTTCATTTACCGAAGTACCGATCATCGTCATAGCGGTACGGGTTTCGTCTGCCGTATCCCGTGCCGTTTTGAGCGCATCAACCATATTTTTGAGGGTTTTTGACGCATCGGCCGCGTTGAGGGCGGTTGCTTCCGACAGTTTTCTGATTTCGCCTGCAACAACGGCAAATCCCAATCCGGCCTTTCCCGCATGTGCGGACTCGATTGCGGCGTTCATTGCCAACAGGTTTGTTTGTGCGCTGACGTCATTGATTGAGCCGATAATGTCTTTTACGGCATCGATGTTTTGATTGAGGCTGTCGATAACGGTGAAAAGTTCTTTTACTTTAAGAGATCCCTTTGCAACGGCATCGGTGAGCTGAGAAGTAACCGAGATTCTATCGGTAACAATGTTTGCGACGTGATTGACGGAATCTGTGATCTGTTCTACAGAGGTATTCGCCTTTCCAGCCGTATCTTCTAATGCAGTGCTGCATCGATGTACTTCTTGCAGCTGCTCTTGAACCAATATAATGGAAGATAAAATCGCTTGGATGCTTTCGCTAAATGCTTCAAATTGATGTTCCTGCTTGATATTTTTAAAAATAACCTGGGAGGCGCCGACAATTCTGCTTTTCAGATTTAACGCGATATCCTCCGCTGCAGCCATCAATGCTTCTACTTCTTTGACTTGAAACACAATGCCGTCCAGCGCGGCGGTTGTATTCATCGTCTGCACATCAGTGTCCTTCTTCGTAAATGGAAACATAATTACTCCTCACCCTCAATATATACTACATAGATTAAAAGCTCAACACTTTTACCGTGTTTGTATGTAGCTGCTCCGGTAGCTAATGAGAACAGCCGGTAATAACCGTTTTAGCAGCCTAAGGCATTCCATGCAGCTTCTGCCGCTGCTTGCTCCGCTTCTTTCTTGCTTTTTCCATACGCGGGGCCGTATGCGGTATCTTTGATCTGCACTTTTACTGCAAAAACCCTGTCATGATCGGGGCCGCTTGTATTCACAAGCAGGTACTTGGGTATAATTCGGTATTCTTTTTGCACATATTCTTGCAAAATAGACTTGTAGTCGCGATATTGGTGCTTGTTTTGTTCGACGAGCCGTATCTGCGGGGCAATAATATCCAGCACAAACTTCTGAACAGCTTTAAAGCCCGAATCCAGATAGTACGCACCGATTAACGCCTCTACTGCATCAGCTAGCAAGGCTTTCTTCTTTCTGCCGCCGGACATTTCTTCTCCATGTCCAAGCCGCAAATATTTATCAACGCCAAGGTTGAGCGCAATTGAAAAAAGCGAATCTTCGGAAACAACCGCAGCCTTTATCTTTGCAATATCTCCTTCAGGCTTGTCAGGGTGAGTAAGATACAACGATGCAGCAATAATCATGCCAAGCACCGAATCTCCCAGAAATTCAAGCCGTTCGTTATTGATAGGGGCCTCATTATGCTCATTTGAAAATGAACGATGATGAAACGCAATATCAAGTAAATCAAGATTTTTGAATTTACATTTTGCGTTTTTTTGAAAAGTAACCAGTTCTTGCTTCCTGTGCTTTTCTATCGTATGCTTAAAAGGAAACAAGAACGCATCTCCTTGTCAAGCTATTTTGACTGAGCTTCTTTAATGAAATCGTAAGCATCTTTTACCGTTTCAAACTCGCTTACTTTTCCATCGGGAATCTTTATTCCCATTTCTTCTTCGATCGCGTATACCAGTTCATACGTATCAAGACTGTCGGCGCCGAGATCCTGCCGGAACGAAGAATCGAGGCTGATTTTATCCGCATCGATTTCAAGTTTTTCAGCGATCAACTTTTGAATTTTAACAAACAACTCATCCATAAAAGAATTCCTCTCTTAGTTTAATGTATCGGGATCAACAACCTGATGCCCGCGGTAGTGGCCGCATTTGGGACATACGTGGTGGGATAAAATCAAATTACCGCAATTCGCGCACTCCACAAGATGAGGAGCTTTTAACCGCATATTGATGCCTCGGCGGCGGCGTGTGCGCGCTTTTGATGTTTTAGCTCTTGGCACTGCCATAAGGTAACCTCCATAATTGTAACTATAAGGGAACCTCTAAAAATACGAATTTTTAAAAGCACCTTTAAATCAGAAAAAGATATTCTATACTATACGTGAACGCTAAAATAGTCAATATAGCGGTTGAAATTAACATGACAGGCGCATGAAAGCATGGATAATGCTGTAGCGTTATCGCTGAAATTGCAGTATACTAACCGAATGAGTGAATTGATACAGCCTAAGATTTTAAAAGGTTTTAGAGATTTTTTACCGCGTGATGAAATACGGCGCGCATTGTTAATTGAAGCCGTTACCGCAGTATTTCGCGATGCGGGATTTGTGCCCATTGATACGCCTGCGCTCGAATATTCGGAAGTGCTGTTGCGGAAAAGCAATGGAGAAACCGAAAAGCAAGTCTTCCGTTTTAACGATAACGGCGGGCGCGACATTGCGCTCCGCTTTGATCTGACCGTTCCCTTTGCGCGGTTTGTCGCAGAGCACTACAGCGAGCTGTACTTTCCGTTTAAACGGTATCATATTGCGAAAGTTTGGCGGGGTGAAAAGCCGCAGGCGGGACGCTATCGGGAATTTATTCAATGTGATTTTGACAGCATCGGTTCGGACAGTGCGTATATCGATTTTGAAATACTGAAAGTCATGTATACGTCATTGAAGGCGTTGGGAATCGATGCGTTCCGTATTCATATTTCTCACCGCGGGATATTTAACCGGTTTTTGGAACGGCTGGAGCTGAAAGATCGAAGTGAAGATATACTTCGCATTGTCGATAAATTGGCGAAGATCGGTACGGAAGAAGTTGTAAAGCAGCTTGCCGAAATAGCCGGAGCCGAAAAAGCCGAACAGATAGCGGCATATAGCAGCGGTGTACCGGCTGAGAGCGATTTTGAGCGGATTCTTTCTCATATAGAAGAATTGGCCGGTGGGCCTGCCCCCGATACCGAACGTTTACGCGATGTGTATCGGCTTTTATGCGATGCCGGAATCGCCGACCATTTTATGCTCGATCCGTCCATTACGCGGGGCTTGGACTATTACACCGGTATTGTGTACGAAACATTTTTAACCGACCTCCCACAGCTCGGTTCTGTGTGTTCAGGCGGCCGTTATGACAATTTAACCGGACTCTATATGAAGGACACCGTCAGTGGGGTAGGAGCGTCGATCGGTCTTGATCGGCTGCTTGCCGGTTTGGAACAGCTCGGCGTTACCTCCGAACATACCGGCTTTATCGACCTTCTTATCTTTTGTGAGAAAAACTCTTCCATCAGGTTGAACAGCGCGGTGGCAGCTTATCTTGAACGCTGCGGGCTGCATGTCGAGGTATTCCCGGAACCGAAAAAGATTCAGCAGCAGTATGCATATACCGAAAAAAAAGGCATTCCGTACGGGCTGTTTATTGCCCCCCCGTCGGATCCCGATTCCGCGCCTCCGGGAATAGACGAATGCGCTGCGCTGCCGGTCCGGCTGAAGCACCTTGCTTCCAGGACGGAAGAGGAGCTTACGTTGCAGGATGTGCGCAAGATACAGGATTGCCGGGAAAAGGCGGTGGCGCCATGATTATTGCGATAGACGGCCCGGCAGGTTCGGGCAAAAGCACCGTTGCAAAGTCATTGGCTGCCGATTTGGGCTTTACCTTTATGAATACCGGCAGCTTCTATCGAGCCGTTGCGCTTGCCGTGCTCCGTTCATTGGGCGGAAACGAAAGCGGCGCCGGGGCTTCATCCCCCGACCTGGAAGACGAAGCGAAGTGGACGGCCTTTGCACGTACCGTACCGCTTGAATACCGGCGGGACGGTATGTACCTCGGCGGGGTATGCGTGGAACCGTATCTCCGCAGCGATGCCGTTGAATCGATTGTCGCCGCGCTTTCCGCCATCGTGCCGATTCGGCATCTCGTCAACGAGAAGATTCGCAGCGCAGCGGCAATGCTGAATATCGTCTGCGAAGGCCGGGATATGACGACGGTTGTGTTCCCCCATGCCGAATGCAAGGTGTACCTTGACGCCTCGGCGAAAGCGCGTTCCCGGCGCCGCTTTGAGCAAGGCACCAGCAGCCTTTCTGAGGCTGAAATACGCAAAACGATTGAAGAACGCGATGCGATTGACCGAAATAAAAAAGAAGGCAGTTTAAAAATTGCGCCTGATGCCTTTTATTTGGATACATCGGACTTGACGATAATGCAGGTTTGTGAGACAATAAAAGCCAAATTACACGATAAAGGGTTGTTTATGGAAAAGAAGGAAGTGGCAATGGATGCAGTTACAAATTCCGATCAGAGCATCCAAACACAATTACCAGAGGAGTATTTAAACTTTGAATCTCCTGAAGTCGGAACATTAAAAGAAGGCCGTATTATTGCAATTACGGATGATTCGGTTTTTATTGACGTAGGCGGCAAGTCGGAAGGGCGTGTTGCGCGCAATGAATTTTCCGAAGAGCCTCAAATCGGTGATGCCGTACAGGTATATATCGAAAAAACCGAAGCAACAGACGGCAAGCTGATTATTTCAAAGCAAAAGGCCGACCGCAGCATCTTGCGTAAAGAACTGCAAAACGCCTATCGAAATAAGACCGCGGTAACGGGCGTTATTGCAAAGCTTGTAAATAAAAGCGGATATGATGTTGATCTCGGCGCAAATATGATCGCTTTCCTGCCGATTAGTCAAGCGGCTGCGCAAAAGGTCGATAAACCTGAATCTTTGCTGGGCGTAAAGAGTTCTTTCTATATTGAAAAGATGGTGTTCGACCGCAAAGGTAATCGGGATAATATTGTAGTAAATAGAAGAAAATATCTTGAAGATACAGTAGAAAAGAATCGGGAAGCCTTTTTTGAAAATACGAATATCGGCGATGTCGTAAAAGGTGCAGTCAAAAGCTTCACCAGCTTTGGTGCATTTATCGATCTCGGCGGTTTTGACGGATTGTTGCACATCAATGATATGAGTTGGGGGCATGTTACCCGTCCCAAGGATTTTGTGAAGAAAGGTCAGGAAATCGATTTGAAGGTTATTCGGCTGGATCCCGCCGAAAAGCGCATCAATCTTTCTTTAAAGCACTTTTCTCCCGATCCGTGGCTTGAATTTGAAGATAAGTTCCAGGTGAACGATGTCGTAAAGGGGCATGTTACCAAGATTACCGATTTCGGTGCATTTGTTGAACTGTCCGAAGGTATTGAAGGCCTCGTGCACATCAGCGAGTTCAGCTGGGTCAAGAAGGTCAGCAAACCGAGCGATATGGTGAAGATCGGCGATGAAGTTGAGTGTATGATCCTCGGATACGACATTCAGGCAGGCCGCGTGTCGCTGGGCTTAAAGCAAGTAACGGCAAACCCGTGGGATAATATCGATGAGCGTTATCCGGTCGGAACCCGTTTAACCCGGAAGGTGGTTAAATTAACCAATGCGGGCGCCTTTATCGAATTGGAAGAAGGAATCGACGGTTTCCTCCATGTTGATGATCTGTCATGGACGAAGCGGATACGGCATCCGAATAGCGAACTGGAAGTCGGGCAAGAGCTTGAAGTTATTGTAATTGAATGCAATCCTGCAGAGCGCCGGATTAGACTCGGTGTCAAGCAGTTGAGCGATGACCCGTGGAAGACGTTTGCCGATGCGTATCGCCCCGGTTCCGTTGTTGAAGGCGAAGTTACATCGATAACCGATTTCGGTATCTTTGTAAAAGTTCCCGGCGGTATCGAAGGGCTTATTCATAAGCAGAATCTTGTGGAAAACCGTGAAGATAATCCTGATGAAGCATTGAAAAAATATGCCGTCGGAGACAAAGTAAAAGCGGTTGTACTTGATGTCAACGTAAGAGACAAAAAGACTGCTTTCTCGGTACGCGATTATAAGAAACGCCTCCAACAGGAAGAACTGTCCCGCTATATGTCTACCAAGCAGGAAGACTCGGAAGGAGCCTTTACGCTGGGCGACTTAATGAAGAATAAAGCATCTGAGTAATGATGCCGTGAGAGCTGCAGATAGGGATGGGCGACCGTAGTTTACCCGAACGATTAGCCGCTCTCATGCAAACAGCCTTGTTTACCGAAAGTCCTGAGGCTTTCGGTGATAGGCTTCCGGAGATCATTCTCCGTGCAGTGGTGCAAGCAGCGGATAGTACCGCTGCTTCTCTTTTTTTAACCGATGAAGCGCTGCAAACGGTTAAAAAGGCCACGTATATATCCGATGGGAACTATTATACGGCCGATACGCCGGTAGAATTACCCGCGGCTGCCGCATGGGTGGTGCAACACCGTGAGTCGCTGCGGCTGAATTATCCGGATTCTGAAAGCAAATTTACCGCGAGCGGAATGCCGGGTGCGTACTATGCAGCGGCGAATTTTGTTATGGCGCCGCTTTGCGTGAACGATACCTGTGTCGGCGTGCTTGAGGCGGTCGGGAAATGCCGCGATGAGGCTTTTTCCGATGATGATGTGTCGTTATTGAGCCTTACGGCGAAATATGCCACATCGGCGTATCGGCTCTCAGCTGCGTTTGAAACGTATGCTCACGCGGTACGCGCTGCTGAAGCCGATTATGCCGCAGCACGGGATGGGGTACCGTTTGTAGCAGTGAGCCCCGTTATGCGTGAAAAAGTTGCGTTATGCAAGCATTTGGCGGCATCAGCGGTTCCGGTATTGATTATCGGCGAGCACGGCGTAGGAAAGGCTTCTTTGGCGGAGCAGTTGCACCGGCAGAGTTGCCGTGCCGCGCGTCCCTTTATTTGTGTGAATTGTGCCGAAGCATCGGAAGCGCTGCTGGCCGGTCGGTTGTTCGGTAACGCGGAAGCCGCCACCGGGGAACCGGTATGTGAAGCAAAGCGCAGCTGCTTTGATCGTGCGGAAGGCGGAACGGTATTTTTGAATGAGGTCGCTGCTATTCCTCTTTCGCTTCAACGGCGGCTGCTGGAACAGCTGGTGCGGTTGGAGAATGAAGAGCGGGATATACGGTTCATTGCATCGACGGCGAATGATATTGAGCAATTGACGCGAAACGGCGGTTTTTTAAGTGAGCTGTACGCTCGGCTGAATGTCTTGCCGATTTACGTTCCGCCGCTCAGGCAGCGTAAAGAAGATATCCCCGCGCTTGCAGACGTCTTTCTGCAACGGTTTTCGCAAGAGATGCAGAAAGACGTCAATTCGTTTTCGGAGGATGCGCTAACGGCGTTGGTGAATGCGGAATGGAAAGGGAATGTACGCGAGCTGAAAAATGCGGTGGAATATGCGTGTTTGAATGCGCAGCCTCCGATGATCGCCGCTGAGGATTTATTTCCGCGGTATGCCGCATCGGTCTTTGAGTATGATACGTCCGGTGAATTAAAAACGGCGGTGGATGCATTTAAACGGCTCTATATCCGTGCGGTACTCGATCGGAACGGCGGTAATCAAACGGTGGCTGCATCCGTCTTAAAAATTCAGCGAACATATCTTTCACGATTGATGAAAGAGTTGAAAATAAAAAATTATACTGATTGATGGGAGAAATATATGAGAGAACAAGACGATCAAGCGCTTTCCTTATCGGACCGCTGTGTTCAGTTTTTAACCAATCACCGAAAACCGATCGCCATACTGCTTGGTACGGTATGCGCTGTCGTCGCTGTCGGGTTGGTTGTCTCATTTATTACATTGCGTAATGCAAAAAATGCTTCGAGGGCAACGGAAGCGCTGATAACCGAATGGTCCGATCTGCGGGCTAAAAATGCCGATGATATGGCAGCGAAGGAAGATATGCTTGTTGAAAAACTTGAAAAACAAGCGGGATCGAACGGCCGTACATACGCTGCATTCCGCGCCTATACGACCTTGGGTGAGATATATGTGCTGCGTAAAGACTGGGAAAAAGCGCTCGGTTTCTATCAAAAAGCAGGAGAAGCGTTGCCGAAACAGTATACGGCCGGTATTGCCTATTTTAACGCGGCCGCGTGCGCCGATGAATTGCAGCAGTACGAAAAGGCGCTGGATTTTTATACCTTGTCGGCTGCTTCTGAAGAATTTTCGTTAAAGCCTCGTGCGCTCTTTAATATCGGTAGAATTGAAGAGATGCTTGCTCATTCGGATAAGGCTGTCGCTGCGTATACAAAACTGGTTGAAGCATATCCTGACAATGAGTGGGCGCTGCTTGGAAAATCACGGATGATTGCGCTTTCTATTCAGTAGCGCATAAAAAGGAAATGTCAAAGCTGTTGCACTGTTTTTTACGAAGGGCAGCGCTCTGTATGCTTGTTTTTACAGCGGCTGCCTGCGGTATTGAAAATGTCGTTTATTTGGAGCGTCCGCAGCGTAGATATGGTACGAGCTACCTGAACGATTTAAGTAAGCGGTATTGCGAGTTTACTACTGCGGGCGCGTGGAATACGGGAAATGCGGCCGGATATTTTCAAGGTACTGAAATTTATTACCGTATTTATGAACGTGAAAGCGATTGCAGCAGCGATATTGCAGCAATTAGCCGATATAATGATGATAACCCTGCCAATTCCGCAACCTACTTACAAGATACAAAAAAATATTACCGTTTAACCACCGCCGATACTGCAAAACGTCCATTGATGTCAGCCACCTCTTCCAATATCGTTGTCCGGTTCCGTTTGCAAAATTACGGCGGTACGGATGATCCTGCATTGGTAACCGTCAACGGTGCCTCATTAGGTGTTCCCTACCGGGGCATTGAGCTTCCGATTGACAAACGAGGCTTTATAAACGAGAACATTGGCGTCAGCGATATCGATGTTCAGAAGTCCTCTTCAACGAATAACTCAACCGAATTTTGGTATGTCAATTTTTATGCGGTAAGTTACGGATATGATAAAGCATTCCGTACGCTCTACAGTGCACTTGAACCGTTGGGATATATCAAAATGGAGCGGAATTCTTAGCCGTAATTGTATAACTTTCTTTTTATTCGTGCGGAGGGTTTAATACCCCGACGCTTGCGTCGTAACAAAGGGTATTAAAGCCGACTGCAACCACCTTATGAGAACAACATACCCCGACGCTTGCGTCGGGGTTGTTGATTTCTTTATAGAGTAAGCCGATAGGTAGTGTGCTATTTTTGAACCGCCCTTGGCATTGAACAGCGTATATTCCGTGCCCGCTGTTCAACAAGGCGTGTTAAATTGGCTGTCGTATTACCGATGGACGTTTATTGCACGTCGCCGGATTTAACGTGCTTCATCATGAGCGGTTTGCCGTTCACCGAAAGTTGTTTACCGGCGGCGCATACGCGGAAGTCTTCCACCGTAAAGGGTACTGCAAAGAACAGCTCCGCATCGATGGATTGCGGTTTCTGTACCGGCGGCGTATTTGCCTCAGTACCTTCCAGCGTTACCGGCGTACCGGGAGCCGCGCCGGGCATACCGACCAGCTCAACCTGCTCGTTACCGTCCGCATCGGTATAATGGGATGCTAAGAGCATTCCCTTCGATTCAATTCCGCGCATTTTCCGCGGCTTTAGGTTATCTGCAAGGATAATGTCCGCACCGACCAGCTCTTCCGGAGCAAAATACGGCGCCAAGCCGGAGAGGATCACCCGTCCTTCTTCCGTACCGTCATCGATGGTTTCCACAAAGAGCTTATCGGCATCGGGATGTTTTTGCACGGAAAGGATTTTTGCGGTTTTCAGCGAAATATAATCGGTAAACAGCTGTGCCGGAGGGATATCCGCCCATTTCGGCTTGGCTTTCTGCTTTTCAGGCGATTTTTGATTGCCTGTGCTGCCGTGTTGTGTGTTTTCGCTTTTATCTATGCCCGCAGCCTGTTTGCCCGGTTGTCCGGCGCGTTCTTTACGGTCTTTCTGACTGCCCGCATAGCGTTCGCGGTATGCGGCAATCGCATCGTTTTCCAGCGTTTTAAAGATGATGGCCGGTTTCTGAACCCGCTCCAATCCGCTCCGTTCCAGCAGGTTTTCCCATGCGAGTCCGCCTTCGGGGCGGAGCTGTACGGGATGCTCCCAATCAAAGACATTGCCCGACCAGATTGTAATGCCTAAAAACGAAGCAACCGCATCGGCGTATTCAGGCATATACGGGTGCATCAGTATCAGCAAATCCTTGATTAAATAGCACAGTTCAAAGAGAAGCGCCTCCGCTTTTTCGGGATCAGCCTCGCGGTTTTTCCACGGCTCTCCATCCTGAAATGCCTTGTTGGCAACGGAGGAAAGCGCAAACAGTTCATGGAAAGCATCGCGCAGTTCAGCCTCTTCAAGGAGCGCCGTAATCTTTTCTACGCTGTACTTTGCCGCTGCGCGCAGCGCTTCCGTAACTGAGCGGACATCCTCACGGGCGGAAGCCATCCCATCCCGCTGCGGAATAACGCCGTCATAATAGCGCGACACAAAGGTGAGCGTCCGGTTTATCAGATTGCACAGGTTTCCGACCAGCTCGCTGTTGACGCGCTCCTGAAAATCCTTCCACGTAAACAGGGCGTCGTTCTTTTCGGGACGGTTATAGAAGATATAGAACCGCCACATATCCGCCGGAATCCCCGAATCTTTCGCATCGGATCCGAACACCCCGATACCCTTCGATTTGGAGAACTTTCCGGACTCATAATTGAGGTATTCGCTGCTTGAAATATGATGGAGCTTTACCCAGTCTTTGCCGGACGCAATGAGCGAACTGGGGAAAATTACCGTATGGAAGGGGATGTTGTCTTTCCCGATGAACTGGAAGAGTTCGATATCGTTTTGCTCAAGCCACCATGACTTCCAATCGGTTCCGGTTAAATCGGTAAAGCATTTTGTAATAGAGATGTATCCGATAGGGGCGTCGAACCAGACGTAAAAGACCTTATCTTCAAAACCCTCTTTCGGCACGGGGATACCCCATTTCAGGTCGCGGGTGATGGCGCGTTCCTGCAACCCGTCGCGCAGCCAGCCTTTGGTCATCTGCACGGCGTTGTTGCTCCACTGTCCTTCTTTGCTCGCTTTTTGCATCCACGGTTCATACTGAGAGACAATGCCCGGCAAATCGATGTAGAGGTGCTTGGTGCTGCGCGGTTCCGGAGCGGCTCCGCAGGTCGAACAGCGGGGTGCTTTCAATTCGGTCGGTTCCAGCAGCTTACCGCAGGCTTCGCACTGATCGCCGCGCGCATCCTCGTACCCGCAGTGGGGACAGGTACCGCGTACATAGCGGTCTGCCAAAAAGCGGTTACAGTGTGCGCAATGGAGCTGCTCAATGGTATGTTCTTTTATAAAGCCGTTTTTTTCGATGTCTTTAAAAATGCCCTGCACGATTTCCGTTTGCTGAGGCGTTGAGGTGCGTCCGAAGTAGTCAAACGCGATGTTGAACCAGTGATAAATATCGCGGTGAATTGTATGGTAATAGTCGCAAAGTTCGCGCGGCGTTTTCCCTTCTTCGAGGGCTTTCGTTTCGGTTGCCGTACCGTATTCGTCGGTGCCGCAGACATATAAACTCGTGTATCCGCGGAGCCTGCAAAAACGCGCAAAGACATCGGCGGACAAAACTTGGATCAAATTCCCAAGATGCGGGATATTATTCACATAAGGAAGAGCAGAAGTAATCAATTTTCGTTTCATATCCGGCTATTATAGTGTTCAGGGTACAATCAGTCAATTGAACGAAAAATTTGGGCAGGGTAAACGTGTATTTTTCCATATTGGTGTGTTCTACTCCATACATAACGGTATTTTATCTCTTGACAATTCGAGGGGGGGAGGGGGATAATATAGAAGAAAGTTGTAAAAGGGGAAAGGCATTCAAAGAGAAACTACAGCAATAGCCGCTTGTGCCGGTGAACATAAGCACCGGACAACGGTTGCGCTCAACAATGCTGAAAATTTTTTTGGATATAACTGTCATTATACGACTCTATAGCGCAATACTACACTGCATCGGAATGCGTATGATATCGGTACAGAGCCGTTGCCCAGCTCAAGTACATAGAGCACAACCAATCTAAATCAGGAGGTAAGTATGAAAAAGTTACTTAAATCACTGGCGTTTGTGTTTCTTGCAGCGCTCTTTTTTGTTGTTGCCTGTAATCCTCTCGCAACTGGCAACCAAAGCCGCGATGCCGACTATAGTGGATCAGGGAATACGTCGCCTAATCGGTATTGGGTTACCTTTCATGTTGAGGGAGGTTCCGGCGCTCCGAGCTCTCAGCTGATTACGGAAGGCAAGACGGTAGAAAAACCCGGTACCGATCCGAAACCGGCGGATCCGCACAAACCGTTCATCCATTGGGCTACCAAGTCTGACGGTATTACTGCGTACAATTTTAATACGCCCGTGAGAGGGCCACTCGATCTGTACGTAGTATATGGAATAAAAGTTACCGTCAAAGCCGGACCTGAAGATATTATTGTGCCGGGGCAAAAACTTTCGGAACTATCCAACGCACCCAAAAAGCCGAATGCGCTTTTTAAGTACTGGTCTACAACGGCAGACGGCCCTCGGTACGATCTCACCATGCCGGTTACCGCCCCCTTAACGCTCTATCCGGTGTACCTCAATATTCCAACCGATCAAACACGGATTTATGCTATTCAGGGAACAAGTCATACCTCTTCGTACGTATCCACTTCTGTAAATACAGTACCCGGCATTGTAACGGCTATCCGCTATTCAAACGGCAAGCCGAGCGGCTTTTATGTGCAGGATCAGGACGGGGATGCAAACGTTGTTACTTCCGATGGTATTTATGTTCATAGCGGTGATAACCATTTTCCCGATGGGCTCAAGATCGGTGATGCCGTTACGGTGACCGGTACGGTTGTTGAGCATGCTTATGATACTAAACAGCTTAAAACCACTCAAATCAAAATTACGACAAAAACGGATGTGGCGGTGCTTTCGTCCAAAAACCCGCTGCCTGAAGCGGTGGAAATTACGGTTGACAAGTTGGAAAAACCGGTCTTTACCGTCAATCTCGACGCTCTTGATCCGGCCTCCGAAGCGATCGATTATTATGAAAGCTTGGAGGGTATGCGGGTAAAAATGAGCAATCCGAAAGTTGTCGCAGCTCCTTATAAAGATACACAGTATGTTGCATCGCCGACAGCAAACGGTTTAACCCCGCGCGGTGGGCTTATGTATAACAGCTATAATAGTACCGGACGGGTATGTGTATATCCTTACGCTTGTTTTGCCGAAAAATCGGAAGCAAATATTGCAGAGCCGGAGCCGACAATCGGCGATAGCTACAACGGCGATATAATCGGTGTACTGGGCTATTCGTTCTCTAATTATCAGATAGAAATTACCGAAAAATTGCCGACGTTGACACGTGGAAATATTACCCCGGAAACATCACAGATTACCTTTGATGCCGATAAGCTCAATATTGTCAGCTATAACTTGGAAAATTTTTCAAAAGCCATTCCGCCAAAGGCAAAAGATCGGCATCCATCAGGTAAGAGTCCGGAGGAACGAGCGACAGCATTTGCAGATCACTTTGTCAATCAATTAAAAGCGCCCGATGTTATCTGTCTGATTGAAATTCAAGATGACACTTCCGGCAAGAATGATTCTATAGTCAGCGCCGAACAGACCTTACAACTATTAATCGATAAAATTAATGCAATAAGTGCATATACGTATAAACCGGTTAACATCGATCCTGAAAATAACAAAGACGGCGGAGCTCCCGGTTCTAATATTCGGTGCTGTTATCTTTACCGTGATGATCGAATTGAGCTGGTCCTGGACAGCGATAATAACTTGGCCAATAGCTCCCATGCAACATCGGCTGTAGTTGTACCCGGCGGTTTAAAGCTTATGCAGAATCCTGCCCGTATTGGTATCGGAGCATCGTCTTTTAACGATTGCCGGAAATCGCTTGTTGCGCATTTTAAATTTAAGGGTAGTATAAACGGCGGAAAAGATTTCTTTGTCATTAACAATCATCTTACTTCAAAGCGTGGCGATGGGCAAATTTGGGGAGCGGTACAACCGGTTGTGCGGTCAAGCGAAGTCGCCCGTCATCAGCAAGCGGAGGTTCTTAAAACTTTTATCAATAGCGTAAAGGCTGCGCGTCCCGATGCGAGGATTATCTCTGTCGGCGACTACAATGATTTTTGGTTCTCCGAAACACTGAAGGAGGTAAAGAATGCCGGTATGAAAAATGCGATCGAAAACTTACCGCTCAATGAACGCTACACTTATGTGTACAGTGGACATTCACAAACGCTTGATAATATTCTGGTTACGGATAATATCAGTGTTGATTATACTGATGTCTTGCATCTGAACTCTGAGCTTTCGCCGAAGGTACGGCTTTCCGATCATGATCCGGTGTTCGTAAAGCTGAACTTGCAGTAATAGATAAAAGACTTTTGACGGTACCGTTGTTCGCAACGGTACCATATCTGTCAGCTGCGCCGGAGGATTTCGCGGGGTTTTGAACCGTTGGCAGGGCCGACAATACCTCGCGCTTCCATCTCTTCGATCAGGCGTGCGGCACGGTTATAACCGATTTTCAGCTTCCGCTGTACATACGATGCGGAAGCCTTTCCGGCAAAGGTAACGATTTCTAATGCTTGATCGTACAGCGGGTCGTTTTCATCGGAGAACACTGCCGTATCGAAGGATTCATCGTCATCATCGACAAAGATTTCATCATCAATGTATTCGGGCTCGCAATATTCCTTGACGCAGGCGACTACCCGTTCAACTTCCTGTTCGGACACAAACGCGCCCTGCATACGGGTGGGGAACGGCCGCGCGGCGCTGACATACAGCATATCGCCCTTGCCGAGCAGTTTCTCTGCACCCATTTCATCCAAGATGATTCGGCTGTCGGTTTTTGACGCAACCATAAAGGCAATCCGGCTCGGAATATTGGCCTTAATCAAACCGGTAATGACGTCAATCGAAGGCCGCTGGGTTGCAAGCACCAGGTGAATACCCACCGCGCGGCTCATCGCACAGAGCCGGGCAACGGTAGCTTCAAGCTCCTTCCCGGATGTGGCCATCAAGTCGGCAAACTCATCAATAATAATGACGATATAGGGGAGCGCTTCCGTCGCAATCCGTTCAGCCTTAATCTTTGCATTGAACGTCTTTATGTCGCGGACGCCCATGTTATCCAGCAGCGCATACCGCCGCTCCATCTCGCAGAGCGCATATTGCAACGCCTGAAACGCCCGTTTGGGTTCGGTAATCACCGGGGTCAAAAGATGCGCAATATCATTGTACAGTTTCAGCTCAACGATTTTAGGATCGACAAGGATGAGTTTGACCTCATCGGGTCGCCGGTTGTAGAGAATCGATAAAATGATCGAGTTGACACAGACCGATTTTCCCGAACCGGTAGCGCCGGCAATCAGTAGGTGAGGCGTCGACGCAAGGTCAAGCAGCTGCGGGTTACCCGTAACATCCTTTCCAATGACAATCGGGATCGCCATCTTTGCGGCTTCGGGCAAATCGGCTTCAATTAACTCTCTGAAACTGACAATCGAACGCTTTTTGTTGGGCACTTCGATACCGACCGCGTGTTTCCCCGGAATGGGAGCCACGATGCGGACGCTCGACGCCGCTAGCCGCAAAGCGATGTTGTCCTGCAGGTTGGTAATCTTCGATAGCTTAATACCGGGTGACGGCAGCATTTCAAACATCGTTACTACGGGTCCCTTACGGATACCGGTGATGGAGACATCGATTTTAAACTCATTAAAGGTTGATTTCAGCATGAGTGCCGACCGCCGCGTTGCATCATCGACAATCCAATACTCGCCGTCCGGATAGTCGGTTAAAAGATCGAACGGAATTGCGTATTTTTTACGCGGCGGAGGCGGCGGAGCCGGTTTGCAGGGAACAATCGCAGGCACCTGCTCAATCGCATTTAAAAAGGCTGCTTCATCCTGTACGTTCGCGGGTGCGTTCGGCTCCGCAGCGGGTTGCTCCGCTGTTGATGCAGGCGTATCAGGCACAGTGGCAGTAATCTCCGGCTGCGTTCTCAGCGCAGGTTCAAAGGAAACGTCCGTTTCTGACTCCGCACCGATATCTACCGCGTCGTCATCAGCCTCGTATACATCATCGGGATCGGCGGTAGGTTCGGCCTCGCTTGCGGAACCGAATTCCGCAGCATCAGCGGAGCTCTCATCGGCAGCGTCAAACGCTGTGTCGGCAGTCTCCGCCTCGTAATCGGCCGCGCTGCTTTCGGCGGCTTCCGTATCAACGGCATCAACAGCGGTCTCTTCGTATCCGGCAGTTTCCGCGGCGGCAGCAGAGGCCCGAGGCTGTTCCGCCGGGGGTTGAACGTCGTGCACATCCGCTTCGGCCGACACTGCGGAAACGGCTGCATCATCATGTTGCGGCACACTTGCCGCATTGTTATATGACGGGGCACCGGCTGTCTGCGCTTCAGAATCAATGACCACGAGCGTATCAAGCAAATCGGAGGTCTCATTCGGGATCGGTATTCCGTTGGTAAACACCAGCGGCATTACCGGTTCCCAGTTTTCATCGGCGGGCTCTTCATCTTCAGACGGATTATATGCGGTAGCCTCTTCGTTCGCAGCGTCGGGATCCGTAGACTGCGGCATATCGGTTGCGGGTTGCCGCGGGGATTCGCTGCTGTCCGGTTCAATGGAAGCAGCTGTTGATTGTGCTGCAGCCTCCGATGATACATTGACTGCGGTATCGACCGGGTTTGGCAGCGCTGCCGGTGTATTGACTGCAGTGTCAACCGGTTCGGAAAGAGCCGCCGGTTCCTCCGGTAGTGTGGCCGGTGCGGGAGAGGCTTCTTGAGCTTCAGGCTCATCGGTCAGTGCATCTGCCGCGGGCAGCTCATCCGCCATGGACGGCGCCGGGGCATCGGATACGTGCGGTTCCTCCGGCTCTTCAAACGATGCGGCGGAAGCATCATCCTGCACGGGCTCTTGCTCAAACGGCGGAACCGGAGCCGTATCATCCGTCTGCGGACGGACATACTCGCCGCGCTTAATCCGTTCAATCGGTTCGGTAATTTCTTCTAAGCTGGAAAAGAGGTTGTCGGGATCCGCCGGGTCGAATACCGGGACAGGTTCCGGTTCCGCGGGATGCGCCGCATTGCCGGATGCTTCCGCCGGGTTTTCTTCCACAGCCGGGGGGAGTTCCGCATCGGAAGCGTCCGTTGCGGATACGGTTTCGTCCGCCGCTGTAATCTCCGCATCGGATACGGAGACGGCCGCAGCGTGAGCTTCGGACTCAGCGCCGTCCGCACGGTGAGACGCCGATGCAAAGGCCGGTGCGTCTGCTCCAGCAACCAGAGTTGTATCGGGTTCTCCGTGCACCGCTTCGTCGGCCGGGGACGCTGTGGTTGCGCGTTCCGTCGGAAGTTTTCCGATAACGGCAGCAAGCGGAGTCGAAAGCGGCAGCGGTTCTTGTTCAGACGGCATATCGTGTTCCGGCTGATTGTCGTGTTCAACCGGAGTATCGGAGGAAGACGCTGCATTCCGAACGCCGGAAGCAACCAGCTCGGATTCGGGCGGCAGCATGTCTGTCCCATCGATGGGCTTTAATAGTTCGAGTTTAGGTTCAGCGGGATACTCTTGTTCAGCAGGATCGGCGGAGGCTTGAACGTCCGGCGTTTCGACGGCGGTATCGGCATGAGCATCAGCTGTTTCGGCCACGAGATCGGCGGGCGGATGCGGCGATACGATAGGTTCATCGGATTGACGGTCGGCAGAATCGGGCTTCTTTTTAGCGGTAACCGCCGCCGCTGTAGCAACATCCGTAACGGCCGACGGTTCAGCATGAGCCGGAGAGGGAGACGTTTCGTTGGCCGCTTCTTCCGATGAGCCTTCCTGCTCATCATCGGCAGAGGCCTGTGCAGTCTCCGGTTGCGCCGCAGCTTTCTTTGAAGGCTTGTTTTCTCTTTCATTGCTTTCAAAATCATCTTGATCATCATCTTCAATGTCGGAATTGATGGGCTCATCGATCGATCTTCTGATAACAAAGTGTCTGCCGGTCAATTTTTCCGCCAGCATCAGCATCAAAAAAATTTCAAAGCATACCAGCAGCAATGCGCAGATCACAATCGAAATAATCACGAAGTGCCGCACTATAGGCAGCGAAATAGTGGGAGAAAAAATCGTAATAAGCCGTTCAGCGATGATTGCAGTAACAAAGTAGAGCGGCACCCCAAGCAGCACCGCCTTCGATTCGCGCGTCCAGCCGGGTATCAGCAAGAGCACCGCGCCATAGAGGAACAAAATCGGAATTAAAAACGCGGAAAACCGGTACACGGAAAAGACCTGCTGCCCCATGCGGAACAGCGCATTGTCCGGCGGCACCAAGCCCGTAATCGGTAAGAAAATGCCGAGCGTTATGATAATACCGGCGGCAAACAATATCACACTGAACGCAAGCGCTAAGATTCTAAATCGATTTATTCCGGTTTTTTTTTTCACCACAAACCTCTCTTTTTATAATGGATTATATATGGAAAAATGCGACGGCAGCGAACAGTGCAGCTCCCGTGGGAATAAGATAGTAGGCAAAAAGGCCGAGCTTTCCCCGCTTGATCAATTTGAGTAAAAAGAGCAATGACAAAAGGCCTACTGCAAATGCCGTTACCATTCCCGCAGCAAGCGCTCCGCCGCTTATCGAACCTGTTATGGTATCGGCGGATTTCAGTTCAAAAATAAATGCGGCAAGAATAGCGGGAATGGACAGCAGGAACGAATACTCTCCGGCCTTTTCACGGTTCAGTCCTGTTAAAAGCGCTGCCGCAATCGTCGAGCCCGAGCGGGAAATCCCCGGCAGCACTCCGATCCCCTGCGCTGCGCCGATAATCGCTGCCTGCATGAGCGACGGCACGGTAATATTTTTTTTCGATTGCAGTCTGCCGGACACAAACAGCACAATGCCGGTAATAATGAAACAAACCGCAATAAACAGGGGATTTTTCGCCTGCACAAAATCTTTCAAGACGATGCCGATAACGCCGGTAATCGCGGTAGAAATCAACAGTGCGGCAATGAGCCTGAGGTCTTGAGCATCGGCTTCGGTGTTTTTTCTGATGATAAACCGGCCGAGCACCGCCAAGAGCCGCCCGATCTGTTTGTAAAACACGATGCACACCGCCCCTAAGGTCGCAATATGCAGCAAAATATCAAAAATGATGGGAACTTCCGTATGCCCTAAAAAGTATTCGGCAACAGCGAGGTGACCTGAACTTGAAATCGGCAGAAATTCGGCAATGCCTTGAATGGCCCCGAGCATGATGGCTTGTAGAATGGTCATAGTCTATCCTTTTTGGTATATCTTTTTTGCAGACGGCAGGTTCCGCAGTTAAAAATGAGGGAAGAACAGCCGTACAATGTCCTCCGGCGCTTCGGAATAATACAGCGCACCGTACACCGCCGCCGCTGAAAGGATTTTCCGCCCGTATTCCCGTGTTTCTTCGTATTCAAGGCTTTCCAAAAAAAGATCTTCGGAAAGGTCTTGCGCCTGCCGCTGCCAACTTCGCACCCGTGAAATCCCGGCATTATATGCAAAGCAGGCAGGCATAATACGGTTATCGGATCGCCGGATCATTTCTGCAAGGTAATACGCGCCGAATTTGATATTTATTTCGGGATCGGTGAGCGAATAATCGGTTACCTTTAATTTTTTTGCTATATCGGCGGCGGTTGAAGGCATCAGCTGCGTAAGGCCGACTGCTCCGGCGGCGGATACGATATGCGGCTGGAAAAAGCTCTCGCTTCTGATCAGCGCATAGAGGAGGTACTCCGGCAGCCGGTATTCAGCCGCATACTTGGCAACCAGCTTCTGCCACGGCCGGGGATAGAGCATACGCAGCTGCGTTTCCGAGGCGTTGTCTTCTTGGTTTTGTAACGAAAAGCTCATCACGCGGATCGCATCAGCATACCGGCCTACCGCATACAGCTGTTCGGCAATTCGCACCGCATCTTCGGCGGTAACAGACGGGTACACGGCAGTCATCTGCGGGTAGACCTGCCCGTATAAGCCGAAATGCAGCAGCCCGTCGATATACGACCGCGCATCCTGTACCGAAAAGCCGGTTGTCTGCGCACGCCCGGCGGTGTTTGCTTGTCCGCTTGTCCGCTTTTGGTTTGAGCGGTTTGCAGTTTGCGGTTTGGCTGCGTTCGATTTTCCGGCCCGTACTTTCGGCAGGGACAGCAGCTCAGTCAAATCCGAGTCTCCGATGCGGTGTGCGGAAAGCAGACGGTAGTACAGCGAATTATGAGAGCCCCCGGCAGCCTCCTGCAAAAGACGCGCGGCCTGATCCTGCGGCAGTGAACCCGATCGGGCAAGGGCATAGGCGGCGGCAGCCCGCTGCTCCGGTAAATCCGTTTGCGTCAACACGATGTACAGCGTCTGAAGATTTTTCCAATCCTTTGCGGCAACGAGCTTTGCCCGCAGCGACCGCACCAAATCGGCATACCACGCCGGGTTCTTCCACTGCGAAACCGTTTCCGTCAGCGCACGGATGTAACGGGCACTGCTCAGCATCCGCAGCGTATCCAGATAGTACCACAGCGCCGAATCGACATCGGCTGCGGAGTTTGCCTGTTCCGCCGCTTGCCGAAAAAGCTCCGCCGCGCGCTCGCGCTGTTCAGCCGTCCCTCTTTTTATCCTGCAGCGGGCGGCATAAAAAAGCGCATAAAACAGCACGGGTTGTGCATCTTCGCGGCCGAGCCATCCTGCCGTAGCGGCTTCCCGTGTTTTTGCCGCAAGGTCTTCAAAGAAAGCGGCAGCCGCGGCGGGATCATCCGCACCGTACACGCCCGCCTTCCCGACATCGGAAAGGACTGTCGGCGGATATGCCGTCGCACGCGAATAGGCCTTTCCGAATGCCGCTTGAGCCGCGCCCCACGCTTCGGCGTATCGTTTTTCATATACGAGGACGCGGCATTCGGAAAGCTGCCGGGCGGCCGGTTCCATCCGGTTGCCGAACTGCGGGAAAGCTTCAACCAGTTCCGGCGTCAACGTTCCGGAAAGATAGAGCGCGGAGGGGGCTTCCGAAACGGCATCGTAACGGCCCAGCTGCAGCAAGAGCTGTAGTTCAAGCGCGGTCAAGCGTTCCCGTTCGGTTCGTGCTTCCTGATCAGTTTGGGCATTTTTGTTTGTGCCGTTGTTCTCAGCGCCGCGGTTGCTGCCCGCCGATGAACGCGTCTGGAGCTCCTGCAAACGCTTTTGTACCGATTGCAGCCGCGCCTCGGTATCCCCGGCGGTATATAAGGCTTCGCGGCAGAGCCGGTTATAGGGAGCTTCGTAAAATTTTTCGCCCAGCGCAAAATAAAAGCGTGCTTCGTTTCCGTATCCGGCATGCATGAGATGGAGCCCGACATAATATGCGCTGCCGTGCCCCATCTTTTTGACCGTGCGGTATGCGGCTTTGTCGGCTTTAAGAAAAAAATCGTAGCGGCCCGCTTTTAAGTCATTCAACAGCGCGGAGCTATCATCCGCAGCGCATGATATAATAGAAATAACACAGAGAAATGATGAGACGAGAGCGAGCTGAAAAAGAAAAAAGAAAGAGCGCGAACGCTCTTTCTTATGAAGTATCATCTTATTGCGGCGGGATTTCAATATAGGTTCCCGAAATAACCCAGTCAGGATTTTTGAGCTTGTTGTGTTCCGCTATCTTTGTATACAGCCACGGATTGCGGTAATAGGTTTCGGAAATATCCCACAGCGTATCGCCCCAGCGCAGTTTATAGCGGATGGCCTGTCCTATCGGAGCGGGCAAGGGAGACTCCGTGGTTGCAGGCGATGTCATTGCAGGCTGCGCAGGCTCTGACGGCGGCATATTTGTATCGGCGTTCGCCTTAGCGTCATCGGATTCGGCGTCGTCCATAGGCGTATCGGCAGGCATCGGCGGTTCCGTCATCGACGTATCGGGCGGCAGAGCCGGAGCGGGTTGCTGAGGCTCCGGAGCGGGAGGCGTTTGCGGAGCGGACGTCGACGGCACAATAACGATGTGCTCCGATGAAGCAGTCGGCGTATCCTCGTCGGTAAGGCCTTTTTTCGTCAACAGCAGAATACCGAGAATAAGCGCGCCGACGCCGAGTAAAATGAGCAAAACCAACAGCCACACCGGCAGTCCGTGTTTTTTCTCCGGCTCTTCCGCATCTTCTTCATCCGTATAGAACGATGCCGCGGAAAACGTCCGGTCATCCGCCGTCTCCGAATCGAAAGAACCTGCGGTCAGATCAATATCGGCGTCGGCTGTTTCCGCACTTAGATCGAAATCGAGATTGTCAAAAGACTGATCTGCAAACGTTTCCAACGAAACTTTTAACGCCTGGCGGGAACCGGAATCCTTATCAACCGCCTCGGCCGAAAGATTTTTGGTATCGTCAAGCGCTAACCGTAATTCTATCGTCGGCTCTCCGGCGGATTTTTCATGGATATCTTCAACAATAAGCGAACCGATGTATGAGGGATCCGAAATATCATCTTCTTTTTTGAATAAGTTAATCTGTACACTTCGCTGGTCATCACGAACTGTGGTTAATTCAAGCGTTTCAGAGGCGGAAAAATCCTCGTCCATAATGGGGAAGAACGACCCATCGGCGAGTTTTATGCCTATCTTAGCTGCCATACGTGCTACTCCTTCGTTAAAACCTTACGTTAGAAGTATCGGCACATAAAGACAAATACACAAGCAAAATCGATAAGGCAAACACACCTGCTGGTTTGTCCTCTTCCGCGGTTTGTAAGTGGTTCCGTTGATTCGGCAGCTCTGATAAAAGCGGTTATAAATCGGGTGCAGCGGTAAACATGCCGGTCGATTCGTTCCGATGCTGGACAATGACCTGCGCTGCCGCATTTTCCCGTTCGGCGTATCCTTGCAGTATCAACGGATAGAGCCTTGTGTCCGGCGCTTGGTTGCGGTATAAAATGAGCAGCAGCGCATCGGCTTTAAAGGCATCCATCATGTAGAAATCGCCGTCGCTATCGCCTGCAATCAGCACCGGCGCTTTTCCGCCGTGCCGGGATGCAATCAGCGTCCGTATTGCCTCGGCTTTTCCCTCCTGCCACGTCTGCGGAATAGAATAATCCCGCTCATCGGTAAACCGGCCGCGCTCATCCTGCAGCCGCCTTCGGCCGAAGACCTGTTCCGGCTTTAAGCAATACCCGTATTTCGGCGTACAGGCAAAAACCCGCACGCCATCCTCTTGCGAAGCGGAACAGATGTACGGAGTAATGCCGTGCCGCTCCAAACAGCGGAATAAGCCTTGTATTTCCGGCTGCAGCCGAATGCCCTTGCGGTATGCGGCTTGTACCTGCCCGGCTTTTCCCGCGGCGCTTTTCGGCGACGTCAGTGTATACTGCTGAATGTCCTCGGTGAGCGCCGCATCGATATTCAGCTCGGCAAGGCGGTCAAGTTCAGCGCGCGTCATGCCCGTACACACGGATTGCGAAAGGTCGGTAAGGCATACCGTAACGGCATAACGCATCAGCACGAGCATTTTTGTTTTAAAATCGAGATATTCTTTTGTGGTCAGCACCGCCTCAAGCGGCAGTGTTCCGTTCAGCTTTTCATATACTCCATATAAAAAACGATAGCGGGCATCCAAATCCGCGGAAAGATCGGCTGCCGTCAGCTGCCGTCCGGCAGTGTTAAAACAGCCGGCAAGCGGTATGTTTTGAGGAATTTCGTACCGGATGGTCGCGGCAAACTGCTCCGGCGTCAGGTTAAAGCAGAGATGTTCAAGCTGATAGAGGAATAAGCTATCCTGTACGTCATAGAAGATACAGGTAAAATCCCAATCAAAAACTGCATAGTTGTCCGAAAAAGCCTTTTCTGCGATCAGTGTTTCAAGCCGCCGCTTATTGTGAGGCTCCCAGTTTCCGGTAAGGTTCGGCGTATCCGCTGTCATGGTTCCGTTTTGCTCCTTGGTTATTTGAGCAGCACTTGCGCGCTGTGCCAGCTTAACGTTGCGCATTTTATGCGGGCGGGCATTTCGGCAAAGTAGCCGAGTATCTGCGCATCGCCGAGGCTGTCTAAATCTGCATCGGCTTGCGGCTTACCGGCCATCATATTAAAAAACACCTCAAGGCAATGCCGTGCTTCTTCGACGGGTTTCCCTTTTATGACATCGATCAGCATATTGGTCGATGCCGTTGAAACTGCGCATCCGGCACCTAAAAAAGATACGTCTTCAACAACGCCGTCTTTTTGTTTGATGAGTAAGGTTAAATCGTCCCCGCAGCTGGGGTTATGTCCGCGCTCTATTCCCGTGGCGCCGTCCAGTTGCCGCTTATTTCCGGTTCTGCGCGAATAATCCAACAGCGTCTGCTGGTATACCGTTTCTATTCCCACGTTTTTTCTCCTTGCTGCCGAAATACATCCGATATATCAGCGTATCCGGCGCCGTTTCAAAGCGCTATCTTATCATAATTGCTGCGTTCTTAAAAGAAGCCGCCGCGATGTATGTCCGGGGATACCGAATGCCGATTGTTCCGGGGCGTTTGCCCTGAAGTTCGTGTGTATTCGTAGTTGCATTATCAAATATCCTCGGTTACAATAATAAAAGATTGATAAAATATGGACTTTAGCAGGCATTGGCGGGAACCGAACGGTTCCAAAGGAGGTACACGGTGGAAATTCAGGCGATTTTGCAGCGTGCGTATGAATATGGCATAACGTATGTCGATAAAGGCGTGGTTGCCAATTATATTCCGGAGCTCGCAAAAGAGGATAAGACGCGGGCGGGAGCCGCTGTTATCGGTACGGACGGCATTTTATATACGGTCGGTGCCGCTCAATATAAATTCAGTATTCAAAGTATCGTTAAAATTATCATTTATCTCTGTGTACTCGAACACTATGATTTTGACTACATCCAAAAATTTATCGGTGTAAAGCCTTCGGCCAAACCGTTTAACAGTATCATCGCATTGGAATTGAGCGATAAAAATATTCCGGTCAATCCGTTCATTAACGCGGGCGCTATTGTCGGGACGTCATTGCTCTTTGAAAAATACGGCAATAACACGTTTGAAATGATTTTGGAGCGAGCCCGATCGGTCATCGGAAATGATAAAATCGATTATAGCAGAAGTATTTTTACCTCCGAAAGCTCATGTGCGTTTGCCAACCGGGCGCTGACGTATATGCTGCTCAATGGAAAGATTATTGCGCAGCATCTGAATGTCGAAGACGTATTGGATGTGTATTTTAAAAGCTGTTCTATTTTAGCGAATGTTTCCGACCTTGCACGGCTGGGATTTATTTTGTCGCAGGATGGAAAAGACGAAAACGGTGCGCAGCGGCTGAGCGCGGAACACGCCCGGATACTCAGGACGCTGATGGCTACGTGCGGTACTTACGATTACTCGGGCGAATTTGCAATTAAAATCGGTATTCCTGCAAAAAGCGGCGTCGGTGGCGGCATTGTTACCGCATCAAGAGCCGGTTACGGGATCGGCGTGTATTGTCCCGGGCTGGATGCGCATGGAAATTCTTATGTTGGGACACGGATGCTGGAGGTTATTGCCCGCGAATTACATTTAAGTATCTATTAAGCCGAAAATACAGGCATCCCGGCTGAAAGCGGATACCGGCAACGCCGCTGTCCGTTTCGGCATGGGGTACATGATTGAGCCGCTACGGTATAGCGGCGCTCTGTTTGCGTTGCAAACTCAATTATTTTAATGTGTGCGGAGCCTGAACACTGCTGCAATGCTTTTTGTTGCAGGTACGCGCACGGCTGGACGCTTTTGTATCGTGTAATTGCGGTACAAAAGTTTTATGGAGGAATGTATGTTGGATGTGTTAGGTGCAATTATTTCGCCGATCAACAGCTGGCTGTATTACCCGATTTTGCTGATTTTACTATTGGGTGTCGGCATTTATTTCACTGTCCGCTCCGGTTTCCTACAGGTGCGGCTGCTGGGCGAAGCGTTTCGGGTAACGGGCGAAAAACCGGAGCGGGAAGGGGACGTATCGGCTTTTCAGACGTTGATGGTAACTACGGCTTCCCGTGTCGGTACCGGTAACATCGTCGGTGTTGCGAGCGCCATTTGTTTGGGCGGGCATGGAGCCGTCTTTTGGATGTGGGTAGTCGCCCTTATCGGCGGCGCATCAGCCTTTATCGAATCAACGCTTGCGCAGATTTACAAACGGAGCGACGGCGAAGGCGGCTGTTACGGCGGACCGTCGTACTATATTGAAACGGCGCTGAAAAGCCGCACTATCGGTATCATTTTTGCAGTCAGTCTGATTTTAACCTATGCCGTCGGCTTTAACATGCTTGCTGCGTTCAATTTGCAAACCAGCTTCACCGTATACAGCTTTTACGATCCTAAGGTAACGCCGTGGATTATCGGCGCCGTGTTGGCGGTTATGACCGGCTACTGCTTATTAGGCGGCGGAAAGCGTATCCTGAAAGTAACCTCTGTCTTGGTGCCGGTTATGGGGATTATCTATATTCTGGTTTCACTGGTCATGGTGATTATGAATATTTCGGCGCTGCCTGCGATTTTCTCTCGGATTTTTGCCAACGCATTCAACTTTAGAGCGATTTTCGGTGGGGTTGCCGGTTCTTGTCTGGTGTATGGGATCAAACGCGGATTGTATTCCAACGAAGCCGGTATCGGTTCCGCCCCGAACGCAGCAGCGACGGCAATCGTCAGCCATCCGGTAAAACAGGGGTTGGTTCAGATGCTTTCCGTCTTCCTCGATACGCTTATCATCTGCAGCGCCACCGCCTTTATGTGCTTTAGCGCCGGTATCGAACCGTCCGAATCGTTAAGCGGCGCTCCGTATGTGCAGGCTGCGCTGTCCACGCTGATGGGGCCGCTCGGCAATCACTTTATCACATTCTCGTTGATATTATTTGCATTTACGACGCTGCTTGGGAACTTATACTATGTTGACGACAATTTAGCCTATATTTACGGTAAGGTGCCGAGCAAGACATTCATGCTGATATATCGCTTGGTTGCATCGCTTATCGTATTCTTCGGCGCGGCGCAAAAACAAGCGTTGGCCTGGGACATCGGCGATCTGTTGATGGGAATTATGGCATTGATTAACTTGCCCGCCATTTTCCTGTTAGGCAGAACCGCTCTGAATGCATTAAAAGATTATGAAAAACAGCGGAAAGCCGGAAAAGAACCCGTTTTCCATGCCGCCGATATCGGCATGACGGAAAAACTGGATTTCTGGCAGTAGCGCTACTGAAAGGCGCCCGTCTTTGACCGGGCTGCCTTCTTTGTTTTCTGTTTTCAAATGTTTTCAAATATCGAACATTAAACGTTTTTCCGCATAACCTCAGAGCTTTTTATGCGGCATCTACTTTTTCAAAATGCTGCTTAACTAAATTTTTTGCGATAAACGCTCCGCCTATGCCTCCGGCAACGGCGCAGACTAAGATCACGTACCATGTCTTTCCGTGAAATGCCAGTTTTGCAAATGACTGTGCATATTCGAATCCCTTCTCTTGCTCCAAAAGAACGATAAACCGGTCGAAGTTAGTGCGCATTGTTATAGTCGGCGCGGCCATATTTACATTGAAAAAGACAAACGATAGCAAGTACATCTTTCGTGATGTATATTTGCCTAAGAAAAGAATCAGTTCCGCGGTAAGCGCCGTTGCCAGCGAAAGGCAGATTGCATAGACACTGTGGTAGCAGGTTGTCAACGTAAACAGGCCTCCGAATATCAACGCCGCTCCGAATTTATGGACTTTCAGCATGCACATGATATACACCGTGCCGCATACCAGCCCAACCGTCAGCGGAGCCGTAAAATGCAGAATAGGCGAAATGGCGGCTGATCCCCTTACAATAATCAGGGTCAGCACAATATACAGCACTCCGAACGCACATGTGTAGATAAAATCCTTTCTTCCCATCTTTTTATCGGCTTGTAGTGATGAACTCATTGTTTTAAAACTCCTTCCATTTGGAAATCGGCATAAGCGGTGCCTAAGCGGATTTGAGCAGTTGAAGAGGTTTAATGCTACTGTATAACAGGGTTATGAGTCAATGAGTATAGAAACCTGCTACAGGGATTCAGCTGTGAACGCAAAATAAAAGAAAAACCGTTTTATGTGACAGCACACATGAAAAAAGAGGGCGTTCAGGCACTTTCGCTTCGCTTGCATAAATCTACTGTCAAAAATGTACAAGGGAAGTACATTTTTTGACAGTACTGCATTACGGGCAAATTCACAACCCTCTTTTTTCACGCTTTTCTGATATATTCCGCTCTTTCGTTGTTTTTTTCACAGCTGGATCCCTGATTTATCGTAGAATACGGCTTGACTTTTTTTCTATTATCTACTATAGTCTTACATACATCGCAGGGTAGAGCAGTTGGCAGCTCGTCGGGCTCATAACCCGGAAGTCAGAGGTTCAAGTCCTCTCCCTGCTATTTTTAAAGGCATCTCAAAAGGATGCCTTTTTTATTATCTTTATTCTTTCTCTTTATTTATAAAACCTCTCCTGCCTTATTTCATAGATCATAAGCTCCTGAAAAAAGAATCATGCAATTGTTTGTCTAGGATTATTTTGTAAGCGCTCCTCAGTCAAATCCATATCATTGACCGCTCCCCATAAATTTTGTACTATAACAGACAATGAAAGTGCTTTATTTAGGTGAAGAAACGCTCCAGCAGCCGTCGCTACCGGTAGAGAATATCGATGCTGAGCTGCACGAGCTCGTGCGGGACATGTTCGTAACAATGGAACACGATAGTGGGATCGGGCTTGCGGCGCCGCAAATAGGGAAAAATATTCGGCTCTTTATTGTCAAAATCGATGACGGTATTGAGCGGGTTTTTATTAATCCGCAGATTATTGCGACTTCCGAGCAGCAATGCAGCTATGAAGAAGGCTGTTTGAGCATTCCGAAACAGTATGCCTCCGTGATTAGGCCTGAATCCGTTACGGTTCAATACAAAGATTTGCAGGGGCGGCGGAAAACGCTGGAAGCGCGCGGGCTATTGGCGCGGGTTATTCAGCACGAGTATGATCATTTAGAAGGGATACTGTTTATTGATCGGATTGCCGAAAAAGATCGGGACGCGCTCGTCGAAAAATTTACCAAGCAGCAGGAACGCAAAAGGCAACGGGAAGCCAAAAAAAGGCAGCATTCATAATGAGGATATTTTTTGCAGGAACCCCTGACTGTGCAGTCGCTGCTTTAAATGCGGTTGCGAAGCGCCACATGCTTGCGGGCGTTTTGACTGCGCCGCCCGCTCGCGCGGGACGAGGGAAAAAATATACTGAATCCTCCATTGCGCAGGCCGTTGCCGACTTAAAAGCGGCGGGTACGATCGAGTCCGATATGCCGGTATTCACTCCCGAAAAACTGGATGCCGCCTTCCGTACTGCCGTCGCCGCGTTACAGCCTGATGTGCTGGTGTGTTTTGCCTATGGGAAGATTTTCGGGCCGAAAACGCTGGCACTGTTCCCAAAAGGGGCGCTCAATATTCATCCGTCGTTGCTGCCGCGCTGGCGGGGGCCCAGTCCCGTACCTGCCGCTATTCTCGCAGGGGATACGGTTACCGGCGTAACGGTTCAGTACATGGCGAAGGAAATGGATGCAGGGGATATTGTGCTGCAAAAGGAAATGCCGATTGCGCCGTCCGATACGGCTGAAACGCTGCTTGCCCGGTGCGCCGAACTCGGTGCCGTGCTTATTTCGGATGCGCTTGCGGCGGTGGAAACCGGACACGCTGCGGGTATTCCGCAAGATCACAGCGCGGCCACGTATTGCACGCTGATGGAAAAGGACAGCGGGGCGCTGTACTGGCAGCAGTCGGCAGCGGAAATAGACCGGAAAATACGTGCGTATACGCCGTGGCCGGGGGCTTTTACGCAGTGGCGCGGTACAAAGCTCGCGTTGCTTCAAGCGCATCCGTATACGGGAAGCGTTGCCGAACCGCCGAATGCGGACATCGGAGCAGTCGTTGGCAGCGATAAGCAAGAAGGGATTCTGATTAAAACAGGGCAGGGGATTTTAGCCGTTCAAACGCTGCAGCGGGAAACAAAAAAAGCAATGGACTGGAAGGCTTTTTTAAACGGCGCTCCCGATTTTATCGGGCAGACGTTACAATAAGGGACGGTTAGCGGCTCTGCTCCGGGGCTGAGCCGCATTGGAGCGGTCAATTCAATTAGCCGATCGTATTTAATACTTTATTCAGACGGTTCTTATCGAATAAATCAAGCGGACGGCCTTCGGTAAAGCGGCGGGCTTCTTCCGTAAAAGTACCGGCGGTCATACAGATGCCTTTACCAGCCTTCATCTCCTTAATTCTGGCATGAAATTCGCGCAAGACGAGTTCTCCAACCGCCCCTTGCGAGCGGAAAAAGCGGAATATCACAAGGTCAGCCCATTTAGGACTGTCGATTTCGGCAACAATATCGGTATATGTCGCAAGTACGCTGATATCAAGGATTTTTACCTTTGCATTTCTGAAAAACCGCGAAACGATCTTACGGCACAAACCGACAAATTCACTCTGTCCGGACATCAGATAGGTATGCAGGTTCTTGTTTTGGTTCAGCTCTTGATAGCGCAGGATCAACGATGCGACATCCTTATAACCCGGACTGACCGTTTGAATTTCTTTTAATTGAATCAGTGCTTTTTGCAAATCCTGTGTCTTAATGCGGGCATTTGCTAAATTATACCGCAGCTCATTGTTGATATCCAACGGGATATTATCGTGTTTTAAGCCGATTTCAAAATCTTCAATCGCTTTATCCAGCTGATTCGCGCGAGTACGGATTAACCCGGCGTATAATGCAGCCCGCGGTCCCACTCCGGGAGAGACCCGTAAGTGGGTAAAAATCTTTAAGGCTTGGTCATTTGAGCCGACTTCGTAAAAACATTCACCCATTGCAAACAGCGCATCTTTGTTATCGGGCTGAACATCCAAAACCTTCTTTAAGCACGGCAGCGCTTCTTGATATTTCCGCAAACTTTGGAGTGTGTAGCCGAGATATTTTAATGCGGTAACATTATCGGGCTGCGTAACCAGCGATTTGCGCAAAAACGGTACCGCTTTTTCATATTCTTTTTGAGTATAATAGATATAACCGAGGTTATAGTTCACTTCAAAATGATTGGGATCGATATTCCGAGCCGCTAAAAAGCCCTTTTTCGCTTCCGTAAAACGATCGGTTTTCATCGCACTTATTCCATAACGCAGGCTGATTTCAAACTGTTCGGACGGCGCTCTCCCGCGGATCTGATCCAAAAGCGGCGCATACGAAGCATAGGTTTTTTCCCAATCCTGATCTTGAAAATATATGTCACCGGCCATCAAAAGTGCGGCAATGTCATTCGGATTTTGCGAAAGCCTTTTGGTAGCTTCCCGTATAATTGCGGCTTTATTTTTTTTACCTGCTAATGAACTGCCGCTGCCTTTCAAACTGGTCATAGCGAACGTAACGATTGCTACAACCGCGACGATGATAAAAATGGAGATAATTAAAACAGAAGACATACGCCTATTATCTTATCTATTTTGATAACTGTCAAGATAAGCGTAAAATAAAAGAAATACCGATTACTCTTTCAATGCAGCGCGTAAGGTCAGCGTTTTCTCTCCGGCGAAGATACTTGCTTCAATCCGGTTAAAGGCCCTCGCAGGAAATTGCGCAGGAAGGCTTAGTGCGCTGCCGATATAGATGGCTTTTACCGTTTTTGTTTCCTGCTGTTCCGTCTCGCCGTTTGCCGCAGTGATTTGAACGGTAACCGGCAGCGCATCATCTTCATCCTGCGCGGTAGCGCTCAGTGAAACATTCACGTACAGCGTATCCTGCTGGCGTAGATATTCCAGCTTTGCCGGAACGCCGCGGATTTTTCCCGCCTGCCGGTCAGTGTTCCGCAAGAAAAGCGAACCGAGTGAGATAGCTACTACAATTAAAATAGCGAATAGACTTGAGCGGGACGATCGCATCGTAGTGAGGCTTTTAATCAAACTTGACCGTTTAATATAATCGGGTTGATGCATCTGCTGCACCGATTCCGATGCGCGTTTTAAACGTTCGTGCCGATTGTAACGGAGATATATCTCTCCATCCGTCCGGGAATCGCGGTTATCATTCATGCGTTGACGCTCCGGTAATTTCGTTTGTGCGCCACCAGACCATTTCCGCCTGTTCATTTCCGGCAAGAACGGCCGAGAGGATTCCATCGGGAGAAAGATAGAACGCATTGTACGCCAGCTCATCTGCCGACACCGTCAATGTGCGCGTATATATTTTATTTGAACGCATATCAATTAATTCAAGAATATACCCGTCCGGGCGCGGAGTCGTTAAAAAACACCAGTTGTTTGCCGTTACGCCGAGCAAGCTGTAGACCTTCTTAAAATGGCGAACCCCGGCGCTCGTGTTTTCCGTATCCTCATAGGGTGCAATATCGATTTTCCGCTCGTAGCGTTTGGTTTCAATATTGAACGTATAGAGGCAGCTTTTATCATAACTGATACCGGCGCTGACATTCGTATCCGAATCGATATTTTCCCGGTAATAATCGATCTTGATATAGAGCTTTTTTGCCGCAAAATCGGGTACCGCTTTATCAAGGCTTGAAAAGATTTTGACGTCATTGCTATAGGGCGAAGGAAGTCCATTGAAGGCGATGGGAATTTTATACAATAAATTGCCGGATGCATCATACCAATAGACCCGCACCGCCCGTTCCGTCCGGCATACCACGATAATACCGTTTTCGGAATCGGTATGGAGCCCTTCAATGGGCGGAAAAGGTGTTCCGCCGAGGCCCTCCTGCCCAATCGTATCTGCAGGTTCACCGCTTTCGGTAAAGTGCACAACGATGTCGCGCAGCGCAAGATTTTCCGTTTGGTCATACTCAATGCGGTCTTCATTGACCGTATCAACGGTATAAAGATGCTTATGGGGCGTTACCGCCAGATAGGTCGGATGGTTAAGCGGATAGGTTACTGCGCGGCGCGTCATAATTTTATCGGCTTGACCGCTTTCGATGAATGTCGGGTGCGGATTCTTTTCGGGACTATAGTACAGCGCCAATAGGTCGCCGAAAGAAGTCAGCTTTAAAATCTTTCCTGCATTTGAATTACTGAGATAAAAAATACCCTCATCCATAGCGAGCTGACTGTCAGGGCGGATGTACGAGCTTTCAAGCTGAAATAAATCGAGTTGATCTTCAAAATTGCCGTATTTAATAGAAAACAACGATTCCCGCTCCAGATTGCCCGTTGTACTTTTTCCGCACGAAATACTGCATATAATGCACAAAAGCAGCGCTCCGCGTCCGAACATCTGCAAAAAACGCTTATCCGTACCCATTAAACCTATCCGTTCTCCCTCTGCTGCCGAATATGCGTACGCCTGCAATCGTATAGCGCTTACGTGCGCACCGATTACCGGTCGAACCGCTCGGCTGCCCGCTACTTTATCACCTCGGCAAGCCCCGATACAAGCCCCGCCATATTTTGAATATCCGCCGGTATAATGATTTTCGTCGATTGCCCGTCGGCAACCTTTTCAAAGGCTTCAAGACTGCGCAGTTTGATCAGCGCGGGATCGGCGCCGACATTTTTAATCAGGTTTAAACCTTCGGCAGTGGCCTTTTGAATAGCTAAAATCGCTTCAGCCTCTCCCTGCGCACGGCAGATTGCCGATTCTTTTTCAGCCTCCGCCTGCAAGATCATCGACGCTTTTTTTCCTTCCGCTACCAGAATGGACGACTGCTTTTGCCCTTCTGCAATCAGGATGGCTTCGCGCCGCTCCCGTTCGGCCCGCATCTGTTTTTCCATCGCTTCCTGGATGGATTCAGGAGGAATGATGTTTTTGACTTCCACGCGGTTCACTTTGATTCCCCACGGATCGGTCGCCTCATCCAAAATACTGCGCATACGGGTGTTGATCACGTCGCGGCTCGTCAGCGTTCCGTCCAATTCCAATTCACCGATGATATTCCGCAAGGTCGTTGCCGAAAGATTTTCAATCGCGTTCATCGGATTTTCTACGCCGTAGGTATAGAGCTTGGGGTCGGTAATCTGAAAGTAGATCACCGTATCGATCATCATGGTAACATTGTCTTTTGTGATAACCGGCTGCGGTTTAAAATCGAGCACCCGCTCTTTCAGCGATACCTTATTGGCAATCCGGTCGATGAACGGCATTTTTACGTGCAGCCCGACTTCCCATGACTGAAAATAGCCGCCGAGCCGCTCAATAATGAACGATTCCGACTGCGGTACAATCCTGACATTCAAAATAATCAGAATGAGAACACATAATATCAATGCGAAACTAATCCACATATTGACCTCCGTTGGATTATTGCTCCTCTTATTATAGAAGATAGAAGTATAGAGAAGAGATGCGCTCAAAACCGATGATGTTAAGAGGCTCCCGTCAATTGTCTTTATAAAAAGATTCGGTAAAAACGTTATTTCGTGGTATTACATTCTCTGACGAAGAGGGTAACACCTGCTATTTTTTCAATGATGCATTCGCTCCCTTCGGGTATATCCGTACTGTTAATGGAAGTAGCCGTCCAAACGGCTCCGTTGATTTTAACCTGTCCCTTTTCCCATTCGGTAATAGGGTGTATCACGAGCGCTTTTTTGCCGATCAGATTATCCGCGTTCGTTTTTTCGCGTTTGGTATATAAGTATTTTAACGCAAGCGGACGGGTAAAGAGCAGCAGAAGCAGCGCCGTCAATACGAATATCAAGCATTGGAGATAGAACGGCGGATGCAGTAACGAAATAAAAATCATCAGTATGGCGCTGAGCGCAAACCAAATGGTCGTTAAACCGAACGTAAGGCCTTCGATAAGCGCACAGATCACCGCGATGCCGAGCCAGCCCCATGGCGCATACAAACTGAAAAAGAGCAATAACCCCATCATGCGGAAGAGTATATCAGAAAAGGCAAAAAAGCAAAAGATCAGCGGGAGCTGTGTCTGCGCTAGCGATCGGGTGCGCTTACTTTAAAGTTATTCACTTCCGAAGAAAGCGTTTCGATGCTGGTCTTGTTCTTTTGCGTCAACTGCGTAATATCGTTCACCGTTTTATTGATCTTCGTCGTTCCGGACGCCATTTCGTTCATATTTGCTGAAATAACCTTGGTTAGATCATCAAGTTTGTGCATTGCCCGCGCGATTTCTTGGCTGTCTTTGAACATGGCTTCTGAATCCTGCTGCACGGCAACCGTAACCGTATTGACGTTTTTGATAACGGCCAGCACTTCATTGCTCGACGATTCCTGCTGCTTCAACGTTTTAGTCAAGTTTGCGCTAATATTACTGACTTGGCCTGCGGCATCAAAGATGACATTGAATTTGCCTTCTACAGCTTTTGATGACGACGAAAGGCTTTCGATCTCCGTACCCAAATTTTTCAGTGTTGCAGTAATCATCTTGCCTTGTGCGCTCGATTCTTCCGCTAGTTTACGGATTTCATCCGCAACAACGGCAAAACCTTTGCCCGCCTCGCCTGCATGAGCAGCTTCAATCGCAGCATTCATAGCCAGCAGGTTCGTCTGGCTGGCTATATTTTGAATAATGTTCGACGCCTCCATCAGGCCGCCGGAGCTTTCGGTAATCTTTTGGATACCGCCATTGGTTGCTAGCAGCGTTTCCTTTCCGTCGCCCGTTGCTTGCACCAGCTTGGAAATGACGGTAGTGCTTTTTTCAAGCGATTGCATAATGGCGGCAATATTTTGAGTCATCGCTTCGGCGGAACCGGAAGACTGATTTACCCGCTCAGCCTGCTGTTCAATCCGATGCGCCAGCCGCTGAATGGTATCGGTCATTTCTTCAATGGTTGCAGCCGTTTCCGTAACGCTTGCTGCCTGATGCACGGTCTGTTGCTTTACTTCATTCACATGGGCATTAATTTCGCTGACAGCTCCGGCGGTTTCCATCATATTGGCATTCAGATTAGCGCCGATTTCCTGCATAACTTGTGTATTTCCGCCGATCGTTTGAATCGTCCGCTCAATTTTTTTCATTGTTTCATTAAAGTAGCCGGACAGCTCTGTAATTTCATCATTACCTGTAATCGGCAGCCGTACGCGCAGGTCTCCTTCTCCTTGGGAAATTTCCCGCAGTGCATTGCTGGTTATCTGCAACGGTTTTGAAACCATGGAGCGTACCAACAGGAAGAGAATGGCAACTACCAGAATTAATCCGACTGTATAGTGCAGCATATTGACGAGAACCGTATGCATAACATGTTCGGTTGATCGGTGAATTGATGTAACCGAAATAAACACCCACTTCATGCCCACCCCTTTGATTGAAACCGGAGCGAACAGCATAGTAGACCGTAACCCTGAAATACGAGAAAAGGACGTCAAGTCTTTTTTTTCGCCTTTCGAGGCTGCCGTAAAGTATTCTTTAATTTCTGGATTTGCTTCAATCTGATCAGTCATCACTTTGGAAGCGTCTGCACCGTTTGCAATCACGCTGCCGTTATCCGCGCATAAAACTTTAAAATTTTCTTTGGATGTATTCTGTATCTGCGCTAACTTTTTTTGAATGAAGGTAACGTTTATGTCGGCATTGAGCGCGCCCAATACTTTTCCTTGATAGATGATGGGAATGGCAAGTGTGGTAACGATATTCGATTCGTAGTCGTATGGAGGGCAGAGCACCGGCTGTTGTCTCCGTATGGGCTCATAGTACCAATATTCGTTTGCAGGATCGTCGACACCGTCTATTACGATACCCGCCGTAGTTTTATGGGTATAGGTGATAAACCGCCCGTGCGTGCGGTACAGCGGAATACCGTCAAAGACGTCGTCCTTTTCGTCGAACATATTCGGTTCAAAAAGAATGCCGAATGCTTCCAGGGTATTATTCTCCGCAAGAATCGTCTTGGAATAACGCAAAAGTTTGTCCCGGCTCCGCTGCTCAATCGGCAATTCCAGTTCCGACTGGATAAGTGCAACCATATCTTTGGCCGATTGGCTGACCTCGGCAAAAATCGCTTCAAGGTCATGGATAACGCTATCATTTTGGTTCCTGACGATGGCGGTATTTTCATCAATTGAATGGGCATAATCCTCAATGCCGTCATACACGCCTTTTCCGACAAACATCAACGCAAGAACCAATGAAATGATTAACGTGAGTTTTGTACCGATACTTTTTCTTTTCATACAAGCCGTTCCCTTGCCGTTATGCTGCTGAAAATACAGGTCAGCCGACGACATGCTATCTTAATCAATGCTCAATGTAACTCACCGGTAACACCGGCATTACACGCATGTCGTGAGTATATCAAGAAAAAAAGTTTTTGCAAGCTAAATATACCGATTGCCGGGATAGCTCGCTCGTATTGCCCGTAACGCAAGGTGAGGCTTTGCAACATTACAAGAGTGTCTGTGACGGCCGGGATGGGCTACCGGAAGCGCTATGCTCCGTGCGCAGCGTTTTCCGAGGCTGCGTCGCCGCCTGCCGAAGGCTGTTTAAGGTTCTGCTGCAGTCTGCTGTGCAGCGGCGGGAGGGTCGGCTTATGGTACCGGACAACATAAAAGATAAGATTTAAATATAAGATAAGAAGGACTGTGATAATAATCACTTCGGGAGCGATGATCACATGCTTTAATAACGTAAAAAGTTGAGAAACGGTCATATTACATGAATCGGTATAGACCGCAAAACACTTGAGCAAAACCAGTTATGCAGAATGGATTTTTACGCGGTGCACACATCATTGCCCATGCAGCGGTGCAAGATGGGGTTAAGCAGCTTTTGTGCTTTTTACGGGGTGTTTTGCCGACAGTTGTGGGGATTGATCGCTCCTGCGCGTATCAGTGCGATTTTTGCGGTTACCGGCCCCATCAATTCATATAAGACCGAAGAAGCCAGTATAATATTGAACAAAATAAGCCCGTCTTTTTCCGGCAGCATCATTTTTCCCATAAAAGCAAGCCCGATAGCCACGCCCGCCTGCGGCATGAGCGCGAATCCCATGTTGTTCGTTATCTTGTTGTCGATGGTCAGTATCCGGCACGACGTATAGGCGCCGGTATATTTTCCGATAATACGGATGCAAAAATACGCAACACCGATAATCCCTGCCGTTACGATAATACTCAAGTCCATATTCATGCCGGAAATGATAAAAAAGCCGCTCATCACGGGAGGCGAAAAATTGTTCATTTGATCGAACAGCATTTTGTCATTGGTACGATTGTAATACACCGCCCCGCACACCATACAGGCAAGCAGCGGGCTGACGGACAGATAAGAACAGATACCGGAAATAAAGAACAAAAACGCAATCGCAAGGATGAGCCGGTTATCAAAGCTCCGCTTTTCCGTAATCAGCGCTTCCATACACAAGGCCGTAATAAATCCGAGCACAAGAGCCGCCGCATTCAAACCGATCGGTTTTACAATGCTCATCATATTGAATACGTTGCTTTCCTGCGCATTGACAACTGCAACCATAATACTGAACACGAAAAGGCAGACGACATCATCAAAAGCGGTAATACGCAGGAGCAAATCTACGAAAGGCCCTTTTCCGTTGTATTCTTTTATCGTCATAATCGTACTTGCCGGAGCGGTAGCCGTTGCAATTGCGCCGAGCAGCAGCGAAAACGAAAGCCGCATCTTAAATCCGAACAGCATCACAACCGTCACCAAAAAACCGGCGAAAAGCGATTCGCACAGCGTGATAAAGACGATGTTTCTAATCTCTTTCCGGTCGCCGGTGCGTTTAAAATACCGCCCCATATCGAATGCAATAAAACTGAGCGCAATGACGGACACAACATCCAAATGCACCAGAAAATCACGATGAATCAGATGTAATCCGCTGGGACCGATCAAAATACCGGCTAAAATGTATCCGCTGACGTTCGGTAGTTGCAGCTTTTTTGTAAAACGGGTTACTAAAAAGCCGCTTATCAGTATCAGTGAGAAAGAGATTAAAATAGTGGTAGATAAATCGAGATTTTTTACGACTCGATAGATAAAATCGAATACCTGCATCGTGGTGCGCCCAGTTCTAAAGCCGTTTATTTTGTACCATTATAGTGCAGCGGATACGTCAAAATTCTGCTACGAGCCAATGACCGCCGCTAATTGCTCCGCGGTGCCGGTCGGGCGGCAGGTACCTGCGCAGCCGCTATCCCGCCACAGATTGCAGAGCGTCATACCGGGGCCTATTTCCACGAGCTGCCGTTCCGCCGTTCCGCCCAATGATGCAATCTCCCGTTCTTCTTCAAGCCAGCGTACAGGATGGGTGAGGTGCAGCACGGCATTCTTTTTGGCTTCCGCACCGGTTGTAACCCGCTTGCCGGTAACGTTTGAAAAAATCGGAACGGCGGGATCGTTGAACGGGACATCCTGTAGCGCGGCCGAAAACTCTTCGGCTGCTTCGCGCATCAGCGGCGAATGGAACGGCCCCGCTACCGCAAGCCGGATAAACCGTTTTGCTCCGGCCTCCTTGCAGAGCTTTTCAGCCGTGTCCAGCCCTTCGGCGGTACCCGACACAACCGTCTGCATCGGGCTGTTCAAATTCGCCGCAAAGACAATCCCCGTATCGGGATCGGAATACGGCTTGAGCACCTCGACAATCTTTTCAGGAGCAAGCTTGAGTACGGCCGCCATGCCGGACGCGCCGCTGCCACTGCTCCGCTCTTCAAGTTTTTCGCACCATTTCTGCATGATTTTTCCCCGCAGCGCGACCAGCTTCGTCATTGTCGCCAGATCGAGTACCTTTGCAGTATACAGCGCGGAAAATTCGCCCAAACTAAATCCGGCAGCGGCTGCAGGCGTAATACCGTGCTCCTGCAGCACAGCCGTAATCGCAACCTGCATCGCGGTGATTGCAAGCTGGCTCCGATCGCTCCGCGCCAGTTCGGCCGGTTCCGTGTTCCATAAAAAAGACGCAATATCTTCGCCCGAAACAGCGCTCATTTCATCGATAACGGCGCGGGCTGCGGGATATGCCGTGCAGATATCTTCGGTCATGCCCTTGAACTGAGAACCCTGTCCTGAAAACAAAAAAACGTATTCCATCACTTTCCTCTATTATATACGCGTAAAAATATACGATTAAAATCGGATAATCGCTCCGCCCCAGGTGAGCCCTGCGCCGAAGCCGGTAATCAGTATGGTCATGCCGTCATGCAGCTTTCCCTGTTCCACAAGTTCGGTAAGGGTAATCGGGATAGAAGCAGCCGAGGTGTTTCCATAGTTTTCCAGATTGCAGACGAATTTTCCAAAATCGATTTTGAGCCGTTTTGCCGCAGCTTCCAATATCCGCTCATTTGCCTGATGGCATACGATTAAATCAAGGTCGTCGGCATGCAAGTGCTCCTTCGCCAGGAGGGTTTTCACCGTGTCCGTAATATGACTGACTGCAAATTCATATACGGCTCTACCGTTCATGTGCACTTGACGATCCGGTGAAATGTAGAGTTTATCGGCTCCGGTTCCATCGGTGCCTAAAATGGTCGAGCCAATGCCCAGTCCTGACGGTTCAAAGGTATTTTCAAGCAGCGCAGCTCCGGCGCCGTCACCGAAGAGCACACAGGTAGAGCGGTCGCTCCAGTTCATAATACGGCTCAGCACCTCCGCTCCGCACACAAGCGCAAAACGCCAATGGTGCCGTTCCATCATGCTCGCTGCGGTGTCCATCGCATAGATAAAGCCTGAACAGCCTGCAGTAAGGTCAAAACATACCGCGCGGCTCGCATGCAGCTTATTTTGAATAAGGCAAGCATTTGACGGAGAGCCCGGAAAATCGGGTGTCGCCGTACCGCAAATAATCAAATCGATTTTATCCGCCGTTACCGGTTCCGCAGTCTTACTCTTGCTCAGTGCATCTATACAGGCCTGATACGCCAGCGATGCGCTTGTTTCTTCCGCGCTTGCGATCCGGCGGGAACCGATCCCGGTGTGGCTCCGAATCCATTCATCCGACGTACCGAGCTCCGCGGGAAAATCCGTATTTTTCATCTCTTTTAAGGGAAGCGCTTTCCCTAATCCCTGAATAACAATAGCCATAACTTATCTCCAATACATGAACGAAAAAGAACTTGGGGCTGCCCCAATAGTTGAACACTTTCGGCACAGCCCGCACTACCCTAGTATATTTTTTACGGCTCTGTCAACTATGAAAAACATCGGGCTCAAGGCTGCCTGTGCAGACGCTTACGCTGTCTTGCTATACGGCGTATTCTGCGGCGATACAGTCCCGCGTACAGCTGCAATCAATGGATGTTACCGCTAGCGGAAGCAGCTTGTACAATCCGATTTTTTCCGTTAAAAGATTCTATACGATTTTATAATGAGATTTTAAGATAAAAATCTCTTGTAGAGTGAATGTCAACATTTATACTGATAATGATGAAAATGGAATATTAACCGCTATGGAATTGGATTTTACGCATGCTTCATTACAAGAAATACTGAATTACGCGCCCGACCTTCGCAGAGAGGCCTATGTCGATGCGGCAATCCGGATGCAGACTGATGACAATATCGTCGGAGTGTTCGGTTCGGCATATTCGCACGCGCAATCCCCGATTATCGATGAAGCGATGGTGTACGGCTGCGGCCTTGTACCGGTGCCGGTTATCGGGGTGGATGCTTTTATTTTTAAGCACGGCGACTATCCCGGCTGCGATGCGGTTAAGAGCACGATGGTGTATTTAACAACGCAAAAGTGTCCGCTCCTGTATTCTTCCAAGATGTATGTGCTTGACGGCTGTTGTCCCGCGGCGGAAGCTGCTTTCCGGCAGTGTACGCAAAAGCCGGTACATGTATACACAGATGCGCAAACGTTCAAGGCTACGCTGCAGCACGTGTACGGAAGGGAATATTCAGCTATACAATATGAAAAGGCGCAGGCGGCTTTTGCCACGCTGGACAGCGTACTGCAGCGGCTTGAACACAGCACACTGTCCGGCAATGACTTTGGAACACTTGCTTTTTATTCCCGCTTTATCTTTGAGCTTGATCTACGGATTGCCTTTTTGGCGCGCGTCTGCGACCTTGTTGCCGCTGCATCTGGTGAACCGCCCCGTATACCGGTTTCCGTTCACTGTCCCGACGGCATCATACATAAAATAGCGCCGACCGCAGGCCGTTATTTTAAACCGGTACGGGCGCTGCACGAAACCGCCGATATTGCCTGCGCCGGATGCATTTATCCGGCAGGACAGTATATTGAGTATTAGGAAGAACGATACCCCTGCTTCAGATTGTGTACATCAACAAATATCGTGATAAAAATACATCCTCTTGACAATTCGGGGGGGGGGGGGGGGGGGGGTAAAATTGAAGAAATTTATTAAATGGAGGCTTTTACATGAAAAGCACAAAAGTGATGCTCGGGTTCCTTTTGGCTGCATTGGCAGTTTCGTTTGTCGGCTGTAAACATGCCATGACGCAAGAGGAATATATCAAGGCTCAAAAAGACTTTGGACACAAGACTCTTAATGAATCCAAAGCAGAGAAAGAAAAGAGTTTGAAAAATCAAACATGGCAGAGTTTTTACAGCTCTTTTCGTTATCAGTTTCAGTTTAATCTGAAAACTCAAGATGTATCAAAAGCTGATATCGAAAAAGCGGTAAAGGCTTTTAATAAACGGAATGACGACGATGCTAAAAGCACTGGTAAGTTTAACCCCTCACGTACCTATGGTAGGGTAGTCTATATCGGTAACGGCGAAAAGATGAGCGACTATTCTTCTAAAGAGGATCAGGCAGTACAGGATGCTTTTTCGCACAAATTTGATATTACGGTTATCGGTGACTTAAACAATTACAATCCGAATCCGTATTAAACTTTCCTGTAATCCCGATAGGAAGACCTCTTTCTATCGGGATTTTTTTACCTTGCGTAAAAACAGGAAATGTATTACTCTGTAATACATGGTTAAATACTCTGATGATATATTAAAGAAAGTACAAAAGCATCTATTACCTCAAGAGATTTTTGTTCATTTCAATAATGCTTTTATGTCATTAGACTTAACAAAAGATTTAAATCTATTTGATATAAAGCAATTAAAACTATCTGAAAGCACAGAACGAATATATTATCGGATAAGGAAGGGTAAATACCGCGCAATTTTTTATCTGGAAAATAACGATATTTATGTTATTGCGCTTGATAAACGCGAGGAGGTGTATAAAAAATGGCAATAATTTCGGTAAGAATGAATAAAGAGGAAGAAAAAATTATGAATTATTTATCATCGTTTTTCGATGAGGAAAAATCCGCAATAATAAAGCGTTCTTTATTGGAAATGTATGAAGATATTCTTGATAAAAAGGTAATTGATCAATTTGAAAAGGAAGAACATACCTTTGTAACAGCCGATGATATTATGAAAGAGTTTATCTAACAGGCTGCGGATGCACTGTAGTTTGGCCGGCGATGTGCACAATTCAAGTATAAAATAGAGGATTCTTGCATTATATATTTTTGTTATGGAAGTGTAACAACTATCGGTTTTAATTTCATTTTTAATTATAGTCAATCAATTATGGAAAAACTTAATAATTTGTGCTATATTGAACATGTCAATCGAAAGTTGATACTTTCTTCTTGACTTTTTATGGGAGGTTATGTTGCCGCTAACTGCCGTTCAGGAAAAATTGAAAACAATTCCAGATGAATACATGGATGAAGTGTATAATTATTTGGAACTTTTACAATATAAAATACTTTATAAGAAGCAACATGAAAAATCTGTAAAAAAATTTCCTAATCGTCGCCCGGACATTTTAAAGCAACCCAATTTTTATATGTCGCCGGCTTTTGACGAACCGTTAGAAGATTTTAAGGTGTATATGTGAAATATTTTTTAGATACTCATGCACTTCTTTGGTATTTATTTGATAGTGAAAATCTGTCTAAAACGGCTAAAGAAATAATCAATAATGAATTTTGCTACTACAGTAAAGTTTCATTATGGGAAATTGCGATAAAACAGACCCGTAATCTTCTTCAGTATAAAAATTCAATCCAAGATATTATAGATGCCTGCAAGGAAGAAGAATTTGAAGAACTTTCAGTTTCCGGTAAATCCTTAGAATTAATAAAAAACTTGCCTGATATTCACAGAGACCCATTTGATAGGCTTCTAATTACAATGGCGCAAGAAAATAATTTAACGATTGTTACAAAAGACACAAAGATTCCGTTGTATGATGTAAAAACTATTTGGTAAAACAAAAAAAACTAACACCCGCTCCAACACTGTGCGTCTGTTCAGTGCTTGAGGCGGTAATCCCGATAGAAAAAGAGCCTTTCTATCGGGATTTTTTTACCTTACCGTGCCAGTAGCTTGTTCAAGCGTTTTACAAAGTCTGCGGTGTCTTTGAGCGTACTGCCTTCCAGCAGCAGCGCCTGATCCAGCAGTACAAATGCGGTGTCGGCGATGAATGTTTCGTCATCGGTATCTTTTAGCCGCTGCAGAATGGGGTGTTCTGCATTGATTTCCAAAATGGGTTTTACCTCGCCGCGGAGCTGCTGCCCCATTGCCCGCATCATGCGCTCCATCTGTAAGCTCGGATCGTTTTCGTCAACTACGATACACGACGGAGAGTCGGCAAGCCGCTTGGAAAGGCGCACTTCTTTTACCGCATCGCCGAGCGCGTTTTTAATCTTTTCGACAATCGGCTGAAAGTCCTTTTCCTTCTGCTTTGCTTCTTTCTTTTCTTCATCGGTACTCAGCTCTTCGTCGGAGCCGGCGCGGTTTGCAGCCTTGAGTTCCCAATCCTTATACTTGCCGACGGAGGGAATCACGATATCGTCAATTTCATCCGGCATAATCAGCACTTCCAAGCCCTTCGCCTTGTATGCTTCCAAGTGCGGGGACTGCCTCAGCGCCTTTTCATCGCCGCCGGTGATGTAGTAAATCGCCTTTTGCCCTTCCTTCATCCGCTGCACATAGTCGGCAAGGCTCGTCCATGTATTTTCCGCATTCGTTGTTCTAAAGCGGATCAGTTCCAAAAGCTCGTCGCGGTGCTCATAGTCGCTGTACAAACCTTCCTTTAACGGGCGGTTGTATTCGGTAATGAACGTTTCGTACTTTTCCTTATCGTTTTCTGAGAGCTTTTTAAATTCGCCCAATAGCTTTTTTACCGAGGCTGAGCGGATATTGTTCAAAATGCGGTTCTGCTGCAAGATTTCGCGGCTGACATTGAGCGGCAAGTCTTCACTGTCGATAATACCGCGCACAAACCGCAGATACACCGGCAGCAGTTCTTTTTCGTCTTCCGTGATAAACACCCGCTTTACAAAGAGTTTTACGCCGGGCTTGTAGTCGGCATGGTACATATCGAACGGTGCCTTTGCGGGCACGTAAAAGAGCGTAGTGTACTCCTGCGTACCTTCCGCCTTAGTGTGAATGTATAAGAGCGGGTCGGTAGAATCGTGCGAAATCGACTGATAAAACTTCTTGTAGTCCTCATCTTTCAGCTCAGATTTCGGCTTTTGCCACAGCGCACTCGCGTCGTTGATCTGGTCTGATTTTGCCGCCTGCGATTTTTCGTTGCCCTTATCATCATATTCTTTGTGGATATAATGGAGGTAAATCGGGAACGCGATATGATCCGAATAGCGTTTGATAATGTCTTCAATCTTCCAGCGGCTTGCAAATTCGGAATCTTCATTGTTCAGATATAGGGTGATGCAGGTACCGTTGGTGCCTTCGGGTACGTCGTCGATGAGCGGGAACGCCGAATCATCGGTTTGCTCCAGTTCATATTCGCCCTTACCGTCGGAAATCCACTTCCACACGGTAGTTTCGCCTGCTTTTTTCGATACCACTTCGATTTTAGATGCAACCATAAAGGCTGAATAAAAACCGACACCGAATTGTCCGATCAGGTTTGAATCTTTTTTATCGTCCGCAGCAAGCTGCTCCAAAAACGCCTTGGTTCCGGAGCGGGCAATCGTTCCGAGGTTATTTTTGATGTCCTCATCGTTCATACCGATACCCGTGTCGCGGATCGTCAGCGTCGGAGTAGCGGCATCTTCGTTAAATGTAATATCAATACGAGGATTGAACTGCAGATTTTTTAACGCGGCATCCGATACAGTCAGATATTTCAGTTTATCGAGCGCATCCGACGCATTCGACACCAGCTCCCGCAGGAATATTTCCTTATTTGAATACAGAGAATGGATAATCAGGTGGAGCAGCTGATTAACTTCCGTTTGAAACTCATACTTTGCCATAAC
>CAUTXW010000009.1:0-46050 GCA_963542655.1 uncultured Treponema sp.
ACATACCTCATCTTCTTGTCAATACTCAACTCTCTTTTTTTTCGCTTTTTTCATATTTTTTTTCACACCTCATTTCTATCAATATCATTAGCGAGCCCCATAGAACCAATTATTCCAAGCGGCAGCACCACTTATCAGCAAAAACAATCTTTCAGCGAATGCACCAGTGTCGGTCATAAACAAAAAAAAATGCCGATCAATCTGCGCTCCAGACTAATCGGCATCATTATTCTTCTATAATTAGGATGAAAACAGACAGGCATTTTGATCAAGCCGCAGACCTAAAATACTTCCGGCGCATACCCGCGTTGCGTATCCTGCATTTTAATACACGACTATTGAATATCCTTTTCGAGTTTTTTAATCGCTTGATTGATTTGCTCAGTGGCATCGCTCTGAGGATCGGCTTCAATCGCTTTTTGTAAATATTCAATAATAGCTTGAGGCGTTTCATCACCGGCCATTAAATACGCATACGCGGTTAAATACCACGCCAGCTGTAGCTCGCCGGAATCCAGACTGCCCAGTTCAGCCGCAGCCCGATATTCATCGCCAGCCTTGTGATACGCCCCTTGCTGAGCAAACTCTTTTGCCCGTATGTCAGCACCGATCAAGACATACTTGCTTTTAAGCCCCGATTGATTATCCGGATCAAGCGTAGGAACCTGCAATCGAAGCGCATCATAGCGGTGAGATTCCGCATTCCCGACAATGTTCAAAAAAGCATCAATAGCCCGCGCTTTTTCGACACCTTGCGATGTCGTAATAAGCTCGCGTGCCTCAATCACTGCGGTCCGCTGCATTGCTAAAGCATTGATTTTTCCGATAAGCGCGGTATCCGTTGTTATATCCGCTTCTATCACCGCAGAAGCATACATATCCTGCGTTGCCGTTTGCAGTACGACAAAAGGAACATCGGTAACCGCATATTCAGAAAACAAAAGATAGTTTTTTTGGGCTGTTTCCCGATCCTTTTCAGAAGGAAAGCGCAATACATCAATATAGCGGACCGTATAGTTTTGCTCTATTTTCGCTTTGAAGGCATCAGTTAAAATATTTTTTGAAAAAAGAGCAGTCTCCGGTGACCAGTCGGATCCGGTAAAAATAAGAAGAACATCTTTATCCTTCTTTTCAGCATCGTCGCCAGCGCCTTGTTTTGCTGCCGCAGATGTTGAAACACAGCCGCTGATAACCAGCAAAGCGCTCAAACAGACACACAGTAAACCATATCGTTGTGATTTTTTCATACAGCACCTCCCGTACTCATAGGAATCTTTAAAATTTATCGCTTGAAGATAATCTCATTACCATTCAAGTTTCGACATTTCAGACTTTTTTTACAGCTTTATAGACTAAAACGATCAGAAACAAAAAAGTAACGCTTCATTAAACACGAATCCATCACTGCTGAGCGAGAATATATGCAGCGCCAATAGACTTGACATGCCAATCATCTGCATATATTATCAAACAAACAATTGAACATTTATTCATATATATCAAACAGATAGGGAGGAATTATATTATGGAAGAAAAACAAGAATCCAATGGAGAAACAGCGGAATACTTTGATCCCGATGCAGTTTCTCATGCGCGGTCAAAAATTCCTGATGAAGAGACCATGACAGCATTGAGCGATTTTTTCAAAAACTTCGGCGATTCTACCCGGATTAAAATCGTGTCCGCTTTGATGGCAGGAGAACTGTGTGTGGCAGATATTGCGGAAGTACTTGAAATTTCCGCTTCGGCTATTTCACATCAACTGCGTATCCTCAGACAAGCAAAAATTGTCCGGTCGCGACGAGTCGGAAAACAAATCTACTATTCTATAGAAGATAATCATGTCGGCATCCTCTACACCGTGGGCATGGAGCACGTAAAAGAGGGACGCTGAAGTATCTTTAGATCAGCATAAGGAAGGAGAGAATATGGCTTGTACCTGTATGGCATGTAATCATGTACACGAAGAGCACACTAATGACGCACATCATAATGATTTATGGAATAAACATGATATTATCCGCTTCGGCATAGCGACAGCGCTTTTTATCATCGGAATCATTTTAAAAGCGAATGGAGAGCCTTTGCTGATAACCGTTCAGCTCGTCGGCAAAGCCGTGAGTATACCGTTATCGCCGGTGTTGTTTATTGGAGCCTGGCTTGCAGCCGGTCTGGAAGTTCTTCAAACGCTACTAACGCCAGCCGGGAAGAAAACAGTCTTTGATGAAAACTTCTTAATGACGTTTGCTACGGTCGGAGCTTTTATCCTCGGCGAATGGACGGAGGGGGCAGCCGTCATGCTGTTTTACAACCTGGGAGAGTTGTTACAAGCTGCTGCCGTCCGGCAATCCCGCCGTTCCATTACCGGCTTGATGGACTTGCGCCCCGAATATGTCCGCTTATATGGAAAAGGAGACCGTGAACCGGCTGAGAACGAGCACGAGGGACTTCACGAACAGGAACACAGTGCTGCTCATGGGGAGGCATGCTGCTGCCATGCACCGGACGAGCATCACCATGCGCACAAGCATGAAGCGGGCGAACATAGCCATGAATACGCCTGCGCAAAGGACGAGGAGCACCATGGCCATATCCATACGGAAGCCGAAACATGCAGCTGCGGACACTGCCATACCGACGATGAAGACACCCGAGTACCGCCGGAGCACGTTCCGGTAGGAACACTCATTTTGGTAAAACCGGGAGAAAAGGTTCCGCTTGACGGCGTACTTGTTGAAGGAACGTGCTCATTCGATACCTCATCCATGACCGGAGAAAGCGTCCCGCGCGTTATTGAAAGCGGAGGCGCCGTTCTCGCAGGCTTTGTCAATATCGACGGCCTCGCGGTTATCAAAACGACCGTTGCCGCACAGGATACCGCTGCTGCAAAAATGCTGCAGTTAGTGGAAAACGCGCAGGACCGTAAGGCAAAGGCCGAGCGGCTCATTTCGAGCTTTGCCCGTATCTATACGCCGATCGTCACAATAAGCGCAGTACTGCTTGCCGTATTGCCGCCGCTCATGCTTACACTGCTCCAAGGCACACCCCTTTCATGGGCAGCATTCGTCCCATGGATTTCGCGCGGACTAGTGTTCCTGGTCATATCTTGTCCCTGCGCCTTCGTTATTTCCGTACCGCTCGGCTACTTCGGCGGACTCGGCGGCGCGGCGAAAAAAGGTATTCTTATTAAAGGCGCGGATTTTATTGATGCACTGGCAAAAACCGACTGCGTCATATTCGATAAAACGGGAACCTTGACGACCGGCAGCTTAACCGTGCAGCACGTTATTCCGGCAGCACCCGTCAGCATGGAGGAGCTGTATGAGCTCACCGCTCTTGCGGAATATCATTCAAAACACCCCATAGCCCAGGCGATCACACGCTTTATGCATGACCGGCTCGGCGCGGAAAAAACTGCTGCGCTTCAGCAAGCTGCCGCAGAAATACGGCACTATACGGAAAAAGCTGGATCAGGCGTTAGCATGATATGGAAGGGAAAAGAACTGGCGGCAGGTTCCGCACGCTTCGTCCTCGGCGATACGGCACAACCTGATGCAGCCGCAACAGCCGACGGGACAAAGGTGTTTATATCTTACGGCGGCAGCTATGCAGGCTGTATCATCTGCAGCGACAGCATCAAACCGCAATCGGCCCAAGCGATAAAAGAGTTACGCAGCGCCGGCGTCGGCTATCTTGAAATGCTGACCGGCGACGGCAAAAAAACCGGCGAAAAAATTGCGGCCGCATTACAGCTTGACCGGTGCAGCAGCGAATTACTGCCTCATCAGAAAGTCGAACGCTTTGAAGCAATCAGCGCCGAGCGGAAAAAAGCCGACGCGCATAAGGTATGCGTGTTCGTTGGCGACGGCATAAACGATGCACCGGTGCTTGCCCGCGCCGATGTCGGCATTGCGATGGGGGGTATCGGCAGCGATGCAGCAATCGAAGCTGCCGATGTTGTCCTTATGAATGATAACCCGCAGCTTATCCCACAAGCAATCATATCGGCACGCTTCACGCGGAAAATCGTTATGCAGAACATCATTCTGTCATTTGCCGTAAAAATAGCCTTCTTACTGGGAGGCGCATTCGGCATTATCGGATTATGGGCAGCGGTATTTGCCGATGTCGGTGTTGCACTGCTCGCCGTATGCAATTCTCTGCGCGCTCGACGGTAGATATTCTCAATCTGCTCAGCAATAATAAAAGAGTTGACAAGAGTAAATATCTTTCGTATACTTATTTTCAACAGGGCATACTTAACAATAGGAAAGGAGCTTTCGAATGAAAAGAACAAGCATACTTGTTGCAATCGCACTGCTGTTTATCGGTGCGTTTGCGGTTGCTGAAGAAGCAATTCTGGTTGACTTTGCGTTACTGAACGCAGATATTCTTGCGGACAAAAACGGTACGATGACCCAGAACCGCAGGACGGTTATGGACTACGCGAGCGTAGCTGGTACTGCTTACACCGATGAGCAGAAAGCGCTGATGAGAACATCTTTGGCGATTGCTCAGTGGGAAGTTGTACTGAATTCGTCCTCTCGCAATCCGGTTTCGGTTGCTGTTTCTCATGCTGCTGAATCAAAAGTCAGCGATGAAGCAAAGAACTTTGCAGGACAGACACTGATGGGTGTTCGCATTGAATTTCCGCAGTGGGCGCATAATGCAAGCGCAATGATCCAGCCGACGTTTAATATCCCGGTATATGAACCGCTTGCACAGGTTGATGATCAGGGAAATTTGCAGGAACAGACCGAAGAAGAAAAAGCTGCCGGAAAAGGCCGCTTTGAAGACGGCTACGGTGTTATCCGCAATACCGGAGTTATCAAGTCTATTGCTGTGAATACCTACGGTATGAACTTCCCGCATGGCCTGTATGTACTGATCCGCAACGAAAAGAACGAAGTAAAGCGCTATTTCATGGGCTATCTGTTGTTTGACGGCTGGAAAGAACTGGTATGGAACAATCCTTCATATCTGACTGACGTACGCAGCCGCGAAACTCGTATCTACCCTGCATATCCTACAACGCTTCCGCACAGCGTCTTTGTTGGTTTCTTGGTTACCCGCGATGCCGCACATGACGGCGGCGGATTTGTCGGTTACTTCAAAGATGTTAAACTTATCTACGACAAAGCAGTGTTGAACACCGTTCGCGACTTTGCAGATGAAAACATTTGGGGTATCCAGACAACACTGAATGACGAACGCAAGAAGCGTGAAGTTGCTCGTTTCGGCAATACCCAGGTTCTCCGCTTCTTGGAGCAAGAGAAAATGGCCACCGAAGCAGGCTTTACTCCTTCTGAAGGTTCTGCAACAGCCGGTAATGCAGCTGATAATGCAAACACCAATCAATAATCGATTGAGTGTATAATTGATAGGCGGTATTTTATACCGCCTATTTTTTTATCCAAATCTTTCTTAAATATCTCTCCTTATTATCTTTCATCATACATTCCGGTAACAACAGGTAACGAACAACGATAAAGAATCACCAAAAAAATCTACAGATATTATGCTTAATTACTATTTATTCCAGCTATCAAGCTGCACACAGTAAGCTCGTCACCAGGCGAATTGCAGCCAAAGTATCGCACTCCAACAGTAAAAATAACGATATTCTCCTTCTTTATACGATTAAACTGGATTTTCGTAAGAAATAACTCAAGACTATTGCAAAAAAAACTGATATAGGATAGTATTTATACTCCCTATTGTATTCGATAAAATTTATTGGAGGTTATATATGGCTAATAATGCATCCGCCATAAAACGGCACAAACAGAGTGAGGTACGCCGTATTCACAATAAATCAGTGAAATCTTCGGCACGAACTTGTGCAAAAAAATTCACGCTTGCAGTTGTTGAAAAAAATGCTGAATCTGCAGAGCTCTTGCTTCGTGATCTTGCGCATCAGCTTGATAGCGCAGCTCGTAAAGGTATCATTACAAAAAATGCGGCAGCACGTAAAAAGTCTCGCATGCAAAAATTATATAATGTAACTTTTTCTGCGAAATAGCGTATTTATTTTTTACATTTTGTTATCCCTTCAGCTTTTTCAGCGGTATTATTACTATTATTAGCAGTAGTGATATATTCTTATCTGAATGCTGTTCTCTAAGAGATGATCCGTTTGCTACACACATATAGGATTTAGATAGGATAACGCAATATGGATAGTTTATTCTTACGCTTCTGCCTAATAGCAACGGTAATGAAACAAGTAAGTGCGTTTGTGGAGTTGTGCCGTTGTTCTTTAGGCTGCTTTATAACACATTTTGTATTTCAACTAGAAGGTTAAAGATGAGTAAACAACAGACAAAAAAGCCCAAACAAACCAAAACAAGCATTGTTGACGCAATTTATAAAAAAACAAATCACATGTTAAAAGACGTACATGCGGTAAGCGATTTATTCTTTTCCGAGATGTTCGAAGCACTTCAACGGGGTGAAACGATAGAAATACGCGGCTTCGGTACCTTTTCGGTACAATTCCGCAAAGGCCGGAAAGGAATGCGAAATCCTAAAACAGGTGAGTTAGTGGATACGGTACCTCATTCGGTTGTCGTGTTCCGTCCAGGGAAAATACTCAGCGCTGCTGTTCGCCCGATAGTAGAACAGGATCAAAAGGATGTCGCAGAATAGAAAACTGGCGAACTGGGGAGTGAATCTTCTCCTTCTGTTAAGTTCTTCTTTTCTTTTTGCGTTTTCTCAGCCCGGTTTTCTATTTTCGACCGGTCTGCCATTCCTTGCGTACGTTATTTTTATTCCATTATTTATCCTTATCCGTAGAATCTCTTTCTTTTCTTCTTTTTTATGGGGAGGATGCTACGGAATGCTCAATTACTGCATCTTTAGTTATTGGCTCTGGGGCTTTCACCCGCTTGCAATGTACATCGTCGCTTTAGAATATTTCGGCTATTACATGCTGACCGTTCCCTTATTAAAGCTGGCGGACATGTATTTCCCAAAGTACGGTTTCATCGTGCAATGGCTTATTTGGATTGCGTATGAATATGTCAAGACACTGGGCTTCCTCGGTTTTTCCTACGGATTAGTCGGGTATTCGCAGTGGCAATGGACACCGATCATCCAAATCGCATCCGTATTCGGTGTATGGGGTGTTTCGGCCTTGGTGTGTTTTCCGGCAGCTTTGATTGCTGCAGGCATAAAACCGTACTGCAAGCAACCGCTGCGTAGCTGGCTTTCGGGTTTTCGCACATTTGCATACCGGCAACGTATTTTTGCGTTTTTATGGGCGGGCTGCTTTATTGCAGCACTCTTATTCGGTGTGTTTGTTCAACGAGATTATTCCCGCCTGCCGACCGCACGAGTAGCACTCATCCAGCCGAATTCCGATCCGTGGGTAGGCGGCATCGAAGCCTACCGAAAAGACTTGCATACGCTCAAAACCTTATCGCAGCAGGCTATCGACGAGAATGACAATCTTGCGCTTGTGGTCTGGCCGGAAACGGCATTTATTCCAAGAATCGACTGGCACTATCGATATCGTGAAGACAGAGGGATGTTTGAATTGGTACACGACCTCCTCACCTATCTTGACCGGCAGCCCGTACCGTTTTTGCTTGGAAACGATGATGCCATCAAAACAAGCTCCGGCGGAGATGAAGCGGATCGAGTAGACTACAACGCCGCGCTGCTGTTTCAGCCTCAAAAAAATGTGTTTCCGCCTCAGCCGGAACGATACCGCAAAATGCACCTAGTACCGTTTACCGAACACTTCCCGTACCGGAAAGCCTTGCCGTTTATTTATGACGCCTTAGTTGCAAACGATACGCACTTCTGGGAAAAAGGAACGGAACCGACGGTCTTTTCTGTCAATCATTTGACTTTTTCCGTTCCCATTTGCTTTGAAGATACATTCGGATACATCACGCGGCGTTTCGCCCGGCACGGCGCTACGCTGTTGGTAAATATGTCTAACGACGCATGGGCCCAGAGTGCTGCATGCCAGTACCAGCATCTCAGCATGGCGGTATTCCGCGCCGTAGAAACACGCTTACCGATGGTTCGAGCAACCGCTTCGGGACAAACGGCAGCGATAAGCCCTTCCGGACGCATCACCGGGATGCTTCCCCCGTTTATTGAAGGATATCTCTGTGCCGATGTACCGATACTCACAGAACCTTCAACAACCTTCTATATTCTATGGGGAGATATTTTGGGAGCGGCTGCTGCAATACTGGCCGGAAGCCTCTTGATTATCGGCAAGGTACGGGCTATACTAGCAAGAAGGAGATCGCATGAGAAAGGCCGATAAAGAAAAGAAACTGACTGTTTTGGGAAAAGAAACGGTCTTTGGCGGTTTTTTAAAATTTACCGAAGATTTGCACATTCAAGGCTCTTTCTCTGGCGCAATAGATGCACAGGGCTTTTTATTGATAGAAAAAACAGCCGAATGCAGAGTGCAATATATCAGAGCAGCTTCAATTATCGTTGAAGGAACGGTTTATGGTTCTTTAACTGCTGCCGATAAGATAGAAATGAAGCCCGGATGCGTTATACGCGGCGATGTCCGTGCAGCTCGAATCAAAATTGCCGACGGTGTTTCTTTTGAAGGAGCGGTGCAAATGCTCCGCGATACTTCAGGGATAGAAGAAAACATTTTTTCTACACATCCCAATCAACTCAAGCAAAAACTGCGCACCTGATGTTCCAGTATATTCATTTTATCTTTGATGAGCTGAAACGTCGGCAATGCTTCCTTGTTACGGCAGAATCCTTAACGGGAGGGCTTATCGCTCAGCATATTACGGCTATACCGGGAGCATCTGCTGTTTTTTGGGGCGGTTGGATAACCTATTCAGCGCAAGCAAAGCAACAGCTGCTGAATGTTCCTCCGGATGTGTTGGAACAATACGGCGTTGTCAGCATTGAAACTGCCAAAGCAATGGCGCAGGGAGCGTTAGCTCTTGCCTCAGCAGGATCGGGGCATTCCTGCTATGCTATTGCAGTAACAGGACTTGCAGGCCCCGCAGGAGGCAGCCCGGAACCACCGGTCGGGACAGTGTGCATCGCCTGTGCAGGAAATGAGGGGGCTCCCCAACTCTGCGCTGAAAAATATTTGTTCCACGGAACCCGCGATTCGATCCGTGAACAAACATACACGGCTGTAATGCAGTTGTTATTGACGCAGCTTGAAAAAGCGGCATCAACAAGAGCATGAAAAGAGCTCTTGACAAAGTAAAAAATAACAAGATACAATAATGGAGGCGCGATTAGTCCATATACGGAAACATCGGCTGCAACTTTGAACTTTTTCTTATTTTGTACCTCATCTATATCATCAATGTACTTATAGATCGATATAAAATAAGCAGAAACGCTTCAGACCACCTACGGATGGGCAGAGGAAACTAAAATGCAAGCGTACCGTACAGGAGCTTGCAATCAATTGATACGCACAACAGCTGAGTATCTTCTAAAAACAAACGTTGTTAGAAGTGATTTAATATCAATTGAAATATTCTCGCTTTTATCAGGATTTCCTACAGCATCTTATCAAAGCAAATCTTTCTTAAAGAGCACTCCGTATCTTCTTGTTATATGTAAAAACTAAAACTTTTTTATGGAGAAATTTGTATGACAATCTTAAAAGTACGCCGTTCGCCTTTTATTAATGACGGCGCAGCTTCGGATTCTTCAGGACAAACCGAATTTGATCTTGAACAGCAGCGTACGACAGCACCTGCACTTACGGAATCCGTTTCAACTGAACCTCGCCCGGAACACGAGGCGGCGGCTCCTGCAACTGCAGACGAAGTTCCCGAAAAGAAACTGGTCGTGCGGTCGCGGGTACGAAAAAAGACGACTGCTGATAGCCCTGCCGCTGAACCCGAAAAGAAGCCGCGCCGCCAACCGACCACACGAAGAAGCTATAATCGAACAAACGACCCCGCGTCTGTAAATGAAAACCCCGCCGCCACTGATAGTGAAAACAAGCTGAAATTAGTCATTAACGATTTAACACGGATGGGAATGCATGCGTTACGCGATTTAGCAGCGCAATACGGCATTCCGCATGAAGATATGGTCGCTATGAAAAAGCAGGAAATTATCTTCTTCATCTTAAAAAATCATACTGAAAACGGCGGAATTATCTTTGCATCCGGCGCTTTGGAAATTTTGCCCGACGGCTACGGGTTTTTACGTTCACCGCAAAATAGCTATTTACCCGGCTCCGATGATATCTACATTTCACCCAGCCAAATCCGCTTATTCAATCTAAAAACGGGCGATACCGTATACGGCCAAATCCGCTCACCGAAAGAAGGGGAACGCTTTTTTGCACTGCTGCGGGTAGAATCGGTCAACTTTGAAGATGTTTCCATCGCACAAAGCAGGATTCCGTTCGACAACCTTACGCCGCTGTATCCCCGCCGTAAAATCAACCTTGAAACAGCAAGTGAATTATATGCAACCCGCATCATGGATTTATTCTGCCCTATCGGAAAAGGTCAGCGTTCGCTGATCGTCGCGCCGCCCCGGACGGGTAAAACCATATTGATGCAGCAGATCGCCAATGCAATCACTCAAAACCATCCCGAAGTATACCTCATCGTACTATTGATTGACGAACGGCCCGAAGAGGTAACCGACATGGAGCGCACGGTACACGGGGAGGTTATCTCGTCGACTTTTGATGAGCAAGCGACGCGCCACGTGCAAGTTGCCGAAATGGTATTGGAAAAAGCAAAACGGTTGGTTGAGCATAAAAAAGATGTGGTTATCCTGCTCGATTCGATTACGCGCCTTGCAAGAGCATACAACCAAACCGTACCGACATCCGGTAAAGTGCTGTCCGGCGGTGTCGATTCAAACGCGCTGCATAAACCCAAGCGTTTTTTCGGAGCTGCCCGTAATATTGAAGAAGGCGGCAGTTTAACGATTATCGCGACGGCATTGATTGAAACCGGCAGCAGAATGGATGAAGTTATCTTTGAAGAGTTTAAGGGAACGGGTAACATGGAAATCAGCCTTGACCGGCGATTGTCCGACCGCCGCATATTCCCTGCAATCAACATCAAGAAATCGGGTACTCGTAAAGAAGAGCTTCTGATTAACGATATCGACTTGCAGCGGGTATGGGCATTACGCAGAGTCATTAACCCGATGGATGACCTTGAAATTATTGATTTCCTTATTGACAAGATGAAGAAAAGTAAGAATAATGAAGTATTCCTGAAATCCATGAATTCTGGGACAATGCAATAGTACGGGTTCGGCTGCAGCCGGGCATCGATACGGTACTATCTTTGTAAGGGTCGTTTGTAAGAGGAGTTATAATGAAAAAAGATATTCACCCTAATTATGCGGAAACAACTATTACTTGTGCGTGCGGAAATGTTATCAATACCCGTTCTACTGAAAAAGATATTAAAGTTGAAATTTGTTCTGCTTGCCATCCTTTCTTTACCGGTAAGCAGAAGCTCGTAGATACGGCCGGACGCATTGACCGCTTCAAAAAACGCTACAACATTAAAGACTAACAACACCGCTCTTCCGGTAGAGGCAAAACACTAAAACAGGTATGTTTTAGTGTTTTGTTTTTTATAGGGGGGATAATGGCGCGGATAATTACAAAACGTTATACCACCGGTGAAGAAATTCTGAATGCGGTAACGCACGGTATTGGGACGCTGCTTTCAATAGCGGCGTTGGTACTTCTGATTATCAGGGCTGTATACTATGCCCCGGAAGAATATCGAGCACGCTGCATTGTCGGTTTTTCGATCTTCGGTTCTTCACTCATCATTTTATATTTATTTTCGACACTCTACCATGCATTGCCGCTCGGCGCAAAAACGGTCTTCGGTATCTTTGATCATTGTTCAATCTACATTTTAATTGCAGGAACCTATACGGCATATTGCTTAACGGCGTTACGGGGCGCTGTCGGTTGGGCTATTTTCGGCGTGATTTGGGGACTTGCGGTAATCGGCATTGTACTGTATGCAATATTCGGCAGCAGAGTACGCGTGTTATCGGTTGTCACCTATATCCCGATGGGATGGCTCATTATCTTTGCAGCCAAACCGTTGAAAGAACAGCTGCCGTCTATGAGCTTCCGGTTTTTACTGCTCGGCGGCGCGTTGTACACAGTCGGCTGTATTTTCTATGCAATGAAAAAAATCAAATGGATGCACGGCATTTGGCACATATTTGTATTAGCCGGAAGCGTAATGCACTTTTTTTCAATCTATTATAGCATCTAAATGCATTTCACATACACTTGACAGCGACGCGGTAATTTTTTATAGTGAATACCTAATTTTTTAAAGAGGAGGCTCGGAGTATGGCTGGTGCAAGTAAAAACTCTCGTACTGCCGTCGCTACGCAGAAATTTAGCTGTCCGTGCGGAGGCGAGGTTGTATTAAAAACAATGGTCGAAAACGGTAAAATTAAAAATATTGCCGAATGTGCAAAATGTCATCGTATTGAACGCCGACCTAAAGATTTTAAATAGGTCGATCAAATACACGCCATGCTGCCCATATTTGATGGGTAGCAATCCCATTCACAGTACACGTTCTTATCTCTTATTGATTCTGTTTCATATTATTTCTTAAATAGCTATTCTATTCAGTTTCGGACAATGGCCGGATAAGGAAATACCGATTCGCGGTGCGTATAGGCAAACACAGCGCGATCTTCTTTCAGATATTCCCGTAAAATGTGCTTGGCGCGAAAGATATGCGATTTAATCGTGTTCAGCGGCAGCTCGGTAATTGCCGCAATGTCCGTGTAGCTTAAATCGTAAAAAAAATAGAGGTCGATACAAATGCGGTAGTTATCGGGTAAATTGTTCACCGCCTCCCGCACCGACAAAATAATGCATTCGTTCAGATGCTTTGTTTCGGGATTATCTCCTGGATATTCAATTTCGATACCTTCGGCGAAGGATGTGTACCGCTGCCGCTTTTTTACGGAATTGAGCGCCGTATTATACGCAATCCTCATCAGCCAGGTTACAAACGGAGCTTCGGCGCGGAAGGTTGCAAGCGATGTATATGCTTTTAACATCACATCCTGCACAAAATCCTCGCAATCATCGGTGTTGTCAAAAAAACCGGCGCCGAGCATGTATACCCGTTTTTGGTAACGAGCTGCTAAAATCGCAAACGCCTGCGTATTACCGTTCAGTACCGCCTTGCATACCTCATAATCGCGCAAAGCTTGATTATCCGTTTTTTTCCGTGCAGCAGAACAAAGGGGATGGAGTTTCATTCTTCCCGCTCCGTTTGTGCATCAGAGCGAGGCGCCGGTAGAACCGATGCTTCCGAATCCTTCAACCGTCCGCACCGTGTAATCGCATAAAAGAGCGTTAGGCTAATGCCGATTGCCAACGGAATCAGCCCGCCGAGTAAAATATAGCCGATTCCGGCAATCAGATAAAACAAACCGAATAACACGCCGCCGAGCACGGTCAGCATCACGCCCAATAGCAGGCAAAACAAATAAATATTGACGGTTGGGCGTATATAGGTATGCGTTTCAATTTGCAGAATGATTTGCTTGTGCCGCCATAAAAAATAGAAAAACACAAGCACACTCCCCATCACAATCCCGACAATCGGAATAACCGCGATAATAATCTGAACAGCCGCCATATTTATCGCCTTCCTCAATATAAAATGATAAATTCTTCAAAGTATATATTATGAATCTTGCCCAATACCAGATTCCGATTTATCTGATCGATGAGCGCCTGCTTAATATTTTGCGGCAATTCACTGCTCAACCGGTAGGCGCTTTCAATTGAAAACCAATCGAGGACGTTTTTTTTCAGCGAATCTTTTTTTGCCACCAATTCTTCCTGAAAGGCGGTATCGGAAGACTTGTACTCAAGGAAAGGCTTCACAATCACCGTAACCGGAGGATTATCCGCGGTAACGGCACGCAGTTGTCCCAGGTCGCCATATAAGGCGTATTCTTTTGGGGGACTATAGGATGCAGGAGTCTCGCTACCGCCAAGCCCTTCCAATTCCGTACGCCGTACTTTTTTTACAAACGCGGCGACCGTTCCAATTATGATGACGGCAACCAACAATACAATAATAGCACGCAACAGCTTAAACAACCTTTCCGACGGATACACACTCATATTTTAAAAGTATAGCAAAAAAAGATGATTGACAAAAGGCTTTTTTTCTATATAATGATGAACATATTTTAAGGCCGGTAGCTTATTGATAGTTTTCGGCAGTATTGCAATGCGCTTTTTGCCCCGGTGGTGGAATTGGTAGACACGCTAGTTTCAGGTACTAGTGCTTTCACGGGCATGGGGGTTCAAGTCCCCCCCAGGGCAATCCTTTTATTAGATACAAAAAACAGTTCTTTGCCGGATACCCCAGTCATACCGATACCGCTTCCCGCAATAAATCAGAGCCAAGGACATACCTGTTCTTCACAATGTGTTTTACAAAACATGATGACCCGCGCCTTACATGGCGTATAAGCCGGTTGATCACAGCTCAAACAGCATTGCGTGGGAGGAGCTTTGTATGAAAGATAAAAAAGGCGGGTTCTTTTTTTCGTTCTTTCGCGGTGTGAATATCATACGTCTGATCATTCTCAATCTGGTATTCTTTATCCTTCTATTCTTATTTATCGCAAGCGTCGCAAAATACGGTAAAGTATCAGAGAAAACAAAAACGCCGCGCGTTACAGTCGAAGCGGACTCCGTGCTGCTGATTAATCCTGTAGGACGGCTGACTGAAAAAAACGATGAATTTGTGTGGCGCAATTATCTGTTACGGGAAAGCGGTGCCGATTCGGTGTTGCTATCGGAAATTACCCGGGCATTAGTCCATGCAGCACACGACCGGCGCATTACAGCGGTATTATTCGACCTTTCAGGGCTCTATGGGATTTCATCGGGGCATTTTTCAGAATTAAAGACGGCATTGCAAGAATATAAAGATTCAAACAAGCCGTTGTACGCTTTTTCAACAAGCTACGGCTTAGGCAGCTACTATATCGCGTCGTTTGCCGATCATATCTACCTTGATCCGATGGGGGATGTGGACCTTTCGGGATTTTACACCGAATCGCTTTTCTACGGAAACATGGAAAAAAAACTCGGTATTCAGTGGAATGTCGTACAGGCCGGGGCATACAAAGGAATGGCCGAAACCTATTCCCACACGGGGCTATCGCAAGGCGTCCGCGCAAATTATCAATCGGTATTTAATGATTTATGGCGCCATTACTTGCAAGATATTGCGGCGAACCGTGCGCGGGCTCCTGAGCAGCTTGAACATTTTGCCGTACACTACACTGAGGCCCTGCAAAAGGCAAACGGCAATGGTGCGCAGGCCGCGTTGGATGCCGGCCTGGTAACCGAACTGGGCACCTATGAAGAATGCGGCGTTGAACTCGGCATTTTGGATGAAACGCATCGGATTTCCGACCGGGATTTTATCAGCTATGATGATTATAACCGTGTGTTTAAACAGAAAGACGCTGACAATAAAATTGGCGTCATTCATTTCAGCGGTTCAATTACCGGATATGCGACCAATGCCGAAGACAGCGCCGACAGTCACACGCTCATCGATCTGTTTGATCAAGCTGCTGATGATGACACCATTAAAGCGGTGGTGCTGCGGATTGATTCCGGCGGAGGAGAGGTCAATGCATCGGAAGACATCCGGCGGGGGGTAGAACAGCTTTCAAAGCGGATAGGAAAGCCGGTTATTGTGTCGATGGGAGCAATAGCCGCGTCCGGCGCATATTGGATTGCCTCCTCAGCAGACTATATCTTTTGTTCGCCCTATACCATCACCGGCTCTATCGGTGTGCTTGCCGTTTCTCCGACGCTTCAGGATGCGCTGAGAGACTATTTAGGCATTGAAGCGGATGGTATCAGTGCGACCGGACAGCTTCCGTATTCGTTATTCCGGAACCTCAGTGAAGAAGAAAAAATGCGAAATCAGCTGGAAGTCATGCATACCTATTCGGTTTTTCTGGATAAGGTTGCACAGGGCAGAAACCTTCCGCGTAAAACCGTTGAAGAACTGGCGCAAGGGCAAATATATTCAGGGACTCAGGCAAAAGAGCTGCAGCTTGCCGATGCGCTCGGCGGCTTTGCGGATGCCGTCAATTACGCAGCGACAAAGGTTGGTATACAAGAGAATTATGCGCTTAAAACGTTGTATAAAGAGCCGCCGCTGAGTGATGAAATTCTCAAAAGTCTGTTGGCCGAAAATGCACGGCTGTATCAAAGCAGCGATTTACAGACCCTGCATGAATTGTTCCGGCTGCGTTCTAAAAAAGGCATGTATGTGTACACGCCGATTCGCGTACCGTCAGAGGAAGCGCGGTAAGTAGCGGCCGGTACGGGAATGAATAAGAACTGACATTAAGGAGAATGTGAATAGTATGGGGTGTGGACGAGCGATTTTATGCATCATATTTCCGCCGTTAGCCGTACTGGATAAGGGGTGCGGGGCAGTGCTGCTCACGAGCCTTTTAACGTGCGCGGGATGGGTACCGGGCGTTATTGCGGCAATCATTTTTAACAAGAGATAGAAGCATAGTATCAGATACAGTATCGAAGGTTTTTACCTTTTTAACTGATTGATTTTTACTTGAATTGAAAAGGAGAATTTTATGACCGTGAATATACACCGGCTTTTACGGGACGCCGCGGATGCCGTTCCGCAGGCCGAATGGATCGGCTTACGGCGGGTAACCAACCGTCTGACGGCTTTTTCCGCAATCGACGGCAAATTTGACCAAGCGGCGGGCAACTGTGACGAAGGCATCATGCTGGAAGTGCTGTATAAGGGAACATTCAGCTATGCCGCTACCGCAGACGTCAGCAGCAGTGGTATCAAACGCGCCGCGGAACGGGCTTTTGCCGCGGCGCAAGCAGCACAACCATACAGTATTTACCGCTTTGATCAGTCGGTACGGCCCGCCGCACAGGTGCGCTATACCACCAAGCGCGAAAAATTAAGCGGAATACCCGCCGCCGAAACGGCAGCACTGCTGTGCAGCCTCTGCAATGCAGCCAATGTTTCTTCTAATATTATACAAACATCCGCGTTCTACGAAACGGGTGTGAGCGAAACTGAAATGGTATCAACCAACGGGGCCGACATACGACAAACCGTCCGTTTCGGCGGTATCAGTATGAATGCCGTCGCCCGGGATGGTGATATTATCCAGCAGCGGAGCATCAATGGGCATTCGGCGCTGACCTATCAAGGCGGGCGGGAGCTTTTCGATCCGGCGGTGCTGCTCGAAAAGGCGCGTAACGCAGGTACTGAGGCAGTCGAGCTTTTGACCGCAGAGCCGTGCCCGACCGGTAAACGGACGCTGGTGCTAATGCCCGATCAGATGATGCTGCAAATTCATGAAAGCGTCGGGCACGCGCTGGAAATAGACCGCATCCTCGGCGACGAACGCAACTTTGCAGGCGGCAGCTTTATCACGCTGCAGGATATCGGCAGCTTCCGCTACGGTTCCCCGCTGATGAACGTCTCCTTTGACCCAACCATCGCGCAGGAACTGGCAAGCTACGGTGCGGATGATATCGGCAACGCCGCCGTAAAAGAATACCTGATTAAAGACGGCATTTTAGTACGGGCGCTTGGCAGCTTGGAAAGCCAAAAACGGTCGGGGCTGCGCGGCGTTGCAAACCAGCGCGCCTGCTCATGGAACCGGCCGCCCATCGACCGGATGGCAAACCTCAATCTTGAACCCGGCTCAAGCAGTTTCGATTCAATTATCTCATCAATTGAAAACGGTATTTTGATGTTCTCAAACCGTTCATGGTCGATTGACGACTATCGCAACAAATTCCAATTCGGCTGCGAGTACGGCAAGCTGATTGAAAACGGCAAGCTGACAAAAACCGTCCGCGATCCGAACTACCGCGGCATCTCACGGTACTTTTGGAACAGCCTCTGCGCAGTCGGCGACGAAAGCACCTTTGAAGTGTTCGGCACGCCGAATTGCGGCAAGGGCGAACCGAATCAGGTGATACGGGTAGGACATGCGAGCCCCGTATGTGCATTCAGCGATGTTGAAGTATTTGGAGGCGGAAAATGAGCGGTAATCATACAATGATGTGTACAACGGATATCGATTTTAAACGGCATTTTGAATCGATTGCGGACTTTTTGTTCGATGAACTTTTGCCGAATGAACAGGCCTCGCTCAGTTATAGCGCGGAAGATACCTACTTTCTGCGCACGAATCACGCCCAGGTACGGCAGAACGGCTTTGTGCTGCAAGCTGAAATTTCGGTTACGTTGTACAAAAACAAGCGAACATATACCTTTGCACAGGGGCTTACCGGCCTGCTTGAGCAGGATAAGGAACCCCTTGCCGCAGCATTGGATGATGCGCGCAGTATTGCAGCCCAATTGCCCGAAGACCCGTACCAGTCCGTCCCTACCGCATGTGAGTGCTCCGAAACGGTGTATGACGGCACGTTGCTTCCGCAACAGGACGTAGAAAAGAGTCTGCTTGATCCGGCGGACGGCTTGGATTTTGCTGGGCTTTTTTCACAGGGGGTGATCTGCCGCGGGGCTGCCAACACGGCGGGCGCACGGCATTGGTTCCAAACAAAAACCTTCACGCTGGACTATTCCATTTGGCTGGAAAACGGACGCGCCGTAAAAGGTTTGTACGCAGGGCGCGACTGGCAACAGGCTGAATACGAAAAACGGATTGCCGATGCGCGGCAGCGTTTGCCGATACTTGCGCTTGAACCAAAAAAAATCAAGCCGGGTAAATACCGCGTCTTTATCGCTGCCGATGCATTGGTCGATGTCGTCGAGTTTTTCTCGTGGAACGGATTTGGCGAACGGGCGCTGCAGCAGGGAGAAAGCGCATATCTTGCCTTAAAAGAAGGACGGGAACATTTTGCCGAGGCTTTCAATTTAACCCAAGATTTTTCCCTCGGTGTAGAACCGGCGTTTAATGGTGAAGGTGAAGCAGCTCCTGAAAAACTGACGGTGATTGAAAAAGGTGAACTCGTCAATACGATTGTCAGTTCCCGGTCGGAAAAACAGTACGGCACAAAAGCGAACGGCGCGGATTCAAGCGAACTGTTCCGTTCCGCAGCGATCGGTGCCGGTGCGCTTGCCGAATCGGATGCGCTCAAAGAACTGGGCACGGGAATTTATATTTCGAACTTCCACTACCTGAACTGGAGCGATCCGGCAACCGCCCGCGTTACCGGTATGACCCGCTTTGCCTGCCTGTGGGTAGAAAACGGAAAAGTGGTCGCCCCTATCGCGGATATGCGCTGGGATGAATCGCTGTACAATATGTTCGGAGCAAACCTCATTGCGCTTACCAAAGAACGGAAGCTCTTTGCAGAAACAGGTACTTACGACGGGCGCGTGGTAGGAGGCAGCCTGCTTCCCGGCATCTTAGTCAAGGATTTTAACTGTACGTTGTAACTTTCACACATATACAACGCTCTACGGTGCCGTATTGCCGGAAACCTACCTCTTATGCATTACTGCCGACATACGCCATGTATGTCGGTTGCTTCCGAAAATACTCCTCTCACATACCCGAAATATGACGCCGAACCGTCTCTACAAATAAGCTGTATTGTTCCAACGGCTTGCAGCTTTTTACTACATGATGGCCCTTCTCATAATTGATATTAACGACTTTTACGGATAATTCAAGAGCGTACGAATCATGCTTCTAAAATATGTTTTTTCAGGTTTTACCTCGTTTTACAGTTTCTTTTAACTTGCAGAAAAAGCGGTAAAAGGGTACACTTATATTAACATTTTATTAATAATCCGGAGGTTGATTATGAGATTTGTAGAAATAATGAAAAACAAAGCGAAAGAATATCAAAATCGCTTAGTTTTGCCTGAATCGACAGATGAACGTACCCTACATGCAGCAAGAGCGATTGTTGATATGCAAATTGTATCTGAATTGTATTTAGTCGGTAATCAGCAAAAAGTTGAAGAGGCCTGTAAAAAAATCGGTGTTTCGATAGACGGCTTTAAGATTGTTGATCCTGAGCTTTCCGAATGGGCGCCGGAGTTCGCGGAAGCCTTATATGAAAAACGAAAAGCAAAAGGCATGACTCCCGAACAGGCAAAAAAAGATATGTATGATCCGCTCAGATTCGGTGCTATGATGCTGGTAAAAAATAAGGCAGATGCGATGGTTGCCGGTGCAGAAAATACGACAGCGAATGTACTCCGTGCAGGCCTTACCATCGTCGGCGTACAAAAAGGGGTAAATACCGCTTCTTCCTGTTTTATCGTCGATACCAAAAGTACCGAATGGGGCACAAACGGTGTGTTGATTTTCTCGGATTCCGCCGTTATCCCGAATCCGACCTCAGAACAGCTTGCCGACATCGCGACAGCCGCAGCAGGCAGCTACCGATCCTTTATCGGCGATGAACAAGAGCCGGTTGTTGCACTTCTTTCATATTCTACAAAAGGCTCTAGTGGTGATAAAGATGAAAACGTACTAAAAGTACGGAGGGCGGTTAAACTTCTGGACGAGCGAAAAGTAGACTTCTGTTATGATGGAGAAATGCAGCTTGATGCAGCACTTATTCCGGAAATAACCGATAGGAAAGCCCCGGGAAGCCCCATCCGTGACCGCGTAAATACCTTGATATTCCCTGATTTAAACTCTGCTAATATCGGATACAAGTTAGTACAGCGTTTTGCGAAAGCTGATGCCTACGGCCCGTTTATGCAGGGCTTTGCCTATCCGCTTTCGGATTTGTCGCGTGGATGCTCAACTGATGAAATTATCGTAACCGCAGTAGTAACACTCGTACAAGCCGGAAAAAAATAAGCCGCATATCACTCTCTTCATTGCCTTAGGGGAACGAAGAGAGTTGCTTGTATTATCCGCGGTGAGTACCCCCTCCCCAAAACGTAAGAGGGGCAATGATATAAGCCGATACCGGTTAAATTTCGTTATCGAAAATTGACGATTGGAAGAACGGATCCAATTCGCGTTCCGAGTACCGCTTAGAATTTAAGAAATTTTCTTTTACCAATTCCCGCGTTTCTTTATCCAGAACCAAACGTTTTTCATCCCGCAAATAGACAACTAAATCTTCAAATACCGAAAGCGGAAGCCACGGGAACGCAATATCAAAGATATTATACCAGGCGCAATGCATCCTCACTTCTTCATCAGTTAATAGAATACCTTGCTCTTTGAGCCGGTCGCGGATAGCAGGATGAATGGTATACACTTGTTCATTCAGCAGCTTACAATAATCTTGAGCCGAAAAAAACGCACCGGTTTTTCTGATCAGCTCGGTTTTTTCAACAGAAGGAACATCAGCTAAAATAGATGCCGTCACAAAGTTCAATCCATCTTGATCTACCTTGGCTAATTCCACGCCTTCGCTTTCAGCAAGCGCAAGGCTGTCTTTCAACAAACCCTTTTCTAAAAGCGGCTTTAAAATTTCCATCGTTTCCATAGCCTACAGTATAAACGAGAGAGAAAGAAAAGACCAGAGCATCATTGCTACTTTCTTCGACTATAGGCGTATGTTTTATTTTTTTGTATACTAAAGACAATTATGAAATGGGCACTTGTGTTATCGGGAGGAGGCGCCGCCGGGCTTGCGTATATCGGGTTTTTCAAGGCGTTGGAAGAATTAAAGCTGCCTAAACCGGATTGTATTGTCGGCTGCTCCATGGGAGCGATAATAGGCGGATTATATGCGCTTGGAAAACCGACAACGGAGATGGAAGCGGTTTTTGAACATCCTTTCGATGTAAACCGATATGTCGGCGGCGTGCATATCCCGCTGTTTAAACATACGCTCAGTCATTTGATTCAATACGGCACGCTATTAACCCGGATGATCTCCGGTACAGGGGCTGATTCGGGAGAAAAGGCTCGAAAGTTCTTTTTGGAACTTTCCCGCGGGAAATCTTTTTCCGATTGTGCAATTCCTTTTTTCTGCAATGCACTGGATCTATGCAGCGGTAAAGAAGTGATCCTTGATTCAGGACTCTTGGCCGATGCAATGCGGGCGAGCTCTTCATATCCGGGACTCTTTACGCCGGTGCATATACATGACCAAATGCTGATCGATGCCTGTGTGATGGATAACACGCCGGTATGGGTTGCGCGGGAAAAGGGCTATAAAAACATTCTTGCGCTCACGTTTGGCGCGTTGGAACCGATGACCGGTGCGGAGATGGATTCTTCGCTGACGGTATTGATGCGGACCCTAGCCTGTACAACGGCATATATCAGTCTTCAGAAAAATGAATATCCAACGGCATTTATCAATATGACAAGCAGCCGGGCGTCCCATGATTTTTCCGATCCTAAAAAGCAAATTCAATTCGGCTATCAAAAAACGATGGAGAACAAAACGCTTTTGCAGGCTTTTTGTACGGACGGTATTTCCGGCGCGCTGCAAAGAATGTATTTAACAAGAAAAACAAGAAAAGAGTATAGGATATGAAAGTGATATTTCGGCGACTGCGCCCTTTTGATTATTTGATTCTTGCGTGCATTATCACACTTTCCCTCTGGGCAGGCTTTTTCATTTATAAAGATGCCCCTCATGCGGAAAAAGTGATCATTGAAGCGCCGGGCGGTAAATGGATATATCCGCTCACCGATACCCGCACCGTGCAGATTCCCGGTGCCTTGGGAACAACCGTCATACGGATTGAACACAATACTGCCTTCATTCTGGATTCTCCGTGCCCCAACAAAACATGCGTACATGCAGTAGCGCTCAAAAAAACCGGCGATTGGAATGCCTGTTTACCGAATAAAGTTTTTTTACACATCGAAGGCGCCGTATCCGAAGATATCGTGCTTCCGCAGCAGTAGGCCTCATGCTCATACGAATACCGATGGCGATAATAGATACCGACGAATACACCCTGCTGCAGAAAAGGTGCCTGTATGTACATTGATGCACATCTACACATCGCCGATTATCTTGACTGCTGTGCCGCCGACAACATACCGGCACAGTTCGCATCTCCCGCGGCATTCTGCTGCTCTGCGCACGAACACGATGAATATGTACGGCATCGCGCCTTTGCCCTTGCACATGCACAGGAGACGCCTCCTCATGCAGCGAGGATAACAACCGACGACGCAGCGAAACTCAAACAAGATGGAAACAGCCATCCCTTGCAACACGGCGCGACACACCCCGCTATCAGCCGATGCGGGCAACGCCATGCGCTTTTTTCCTTTGGCATCCATCCGCAGAATCCCGTAATGGATGAAGCGGACTTTTTATATCACCTGTTAGAAACAAAACAAGTGCAGGCAATCGGCGAATGCGGTTTTGATCTTTTTGACGAAACGTTTAAACAAACGCTGCCGCAGCAGCTGAAAGTGTGGCAGCTGCAAACGCAATGGGCGGCGCAGTTTCAGCTTCCGCTTGTCATCCACTGTCGAAAAGCCCTTCCGCTCCTTTTTGAATCGGTTCCGCAGCTCAAAAAAGTACCGTCCGTGATTTTTCATGGCTGGGGCGGCAGTCCGCAGGAAGCGGCCTCGTTTCTCAAAAAAGGGGTGAACGCATATTTTTCACTTGGGAAAGCGACGCTCCGCGGACAGAAATCGGTATGCGCAATGGCCGCTCGGTTTGAGATACAGCGGCTTTTAACAGAAACGGACGCCCCCTATATGCGGCTGAAAGCGGAACGCTTCACCCATCCGCGCGACATCATTGCGGTAACGGCCTTGTGTGCAGCGCTCCGCAAAAAGCCGGATCATCCCATCATGCAATATGACTCATGCGCAGCAGCCCTTGCCGCAACCGCACCGGCAGATGAAGAACTGGAGTATTTTTCCGATATCATGGAACAAAACTTTTATCGCGCATTCGGAATCTCCTGCCAAAACGCTTTCTAAATTCGAGTAATGCAAATGAGAGCAATCATCAATATCAAGAATGATGAAGAGATAAAATGAAAAAGCCCCGATATGAGTTATCGAGGCTTTCTTAGTAATCAATACCGATTATCTACCAGCGTATTGATAAAAATTTGATAAGTATGTAAAGAAGCGATAGGCGCCGATCAGAATCGAACTGATGAATAAAGGTTTTGCAGACCTCTCCCTTACCACTTGGGCACGGCGCCAAAGATGCAAATACTATAACAAAAAGAAATAATTTATGCAAGAGGGGAATTAGGAAATATTACTAAGTTTTTGCAGCTGATGAACCGTACTCTTAAAATCCTTGGCATATTCCGCAGTGAATACAAACGGCTGGCCCGTTCGTGGGTGAATGCCTTCCAGCTGATACGCATGCAGCGCCAGCCGATCAATCAGCGGCTGTTCCGCATAGACATCGCCGCGCCATCGTTTTTTGAGCGCGGAAAGGAGCACCGGCTTGCTGCTGCCATACAGCGCATCACAGACAATAGGAGAGCCGACCGCAGCCAAATGAGCTCTGATCTGATGAGTTCTGCCGGTTACCGGCTGCGCTTCGATGAGGGAAAACTGCCGAAAAGTTTCCAAGACGGTAAAATGCGTTACCGCTTCTTTGCCCCGCCGTTTATCCACAACCGTACGGTGCAACGCATCGCCGTCGGCACGGAGGGGCAAATCGACGGTAAAACGCGCTTCCTGCGGTCTACCGTGAATGAGCAGCCGGTAAGTCTTTTTTATTTCCCTGTTCTGAAAGGCGGTATTCAACGCCCGGTGCGCATCGGCGTTTAAGGCATAGATCAGCACGCCGGAGGTATCTTTATCGATTCGATGTACCGCATAGAGCTTCTTGCCCGACGCTTCATCATACCGTAGACTGTGCTGTACCAGCACATCCAGCCGTTCCGCTTCCGTATCCCACCGGTCAGCCGCAACGAGCAGACCTGCGGATTTATTCACTGCGATGATATCTTCATCCTGATATATCACTATAAAAGCACTTTTTTTCATTGATAGCTCCTCCTCATTTTTAACCATTTGATCAGCTCGGCATAGTTTTCGCAATCCGGTAGTATGGACGGCTGAGCATAGTCGGGAGAAATCAGCACATGCGCATCAAGCGCGTACATAAAAAGATTCTCATACTCCGCTTGGGAGACATGAGGAAAAAGATACCAGCCATTTTGGTTCCATACCTGCGGGATAAGCCGTTCCGCTTCCGCTCTCCGCTTGAGTGCCTCGCGCCGCTGTTTTGAGCCAATCCGCTGTTCAGAGATAACCCGCTGATGCAACTCAGCAGATGGCTCTTTTTCCCCGCACAGCGGCGTTGCTACAGCACACTCCGCTGCATCCGCCTGAAACGCCGCTATCTTTTTTTGAAGATCGAAAAACGCCCGTGCAAGACACGCGGCAAGAGGCGGAAACAGCGTATCGGACGGCGGAAGCACATCCGCAAATCGGCTTTCCGCTGCAATGATACCGCAAGGCAGCGGATAGGCAGGCGGTATCAGCATCACGCCACCCCGTTGTGCGTACCCATCCGCCGTAATATGTGCAGCGCGCTCATCCGTAACGGCCTCACCCTCCGCCAAAAACGGCCTCCAGATAGGCAGCGGATGTTCAGCATCATTCTGCGCAATATGCAGCGCACTGCGCAGTATACCGGCAGCCTTCTCTTCGGTTGCATACAAACGGATCACCGGATAACCCGGTACGGCAGCTTCCAATGCCCGCTGCAACCGGTTCTCGGCGTTGGTAGGAAGCCATCCGGTTAAGCCCCGATCCAAAAATTGCTTACAGACCAAGTTCGCCTGCCCCGCTCTGCGTCCCAGCAACGCCTTCCCGCCATCCAGCCATAGATCAAGCAGCCGGACATTTTTTTCCGTATAGAGATAATACCCGCGGGCACGGCGCACATTGCCGTACCGCTTACGAATTTCAGCATAAATATCGATCATTGAGTGGGCATCATCTCATAACGGCACAAAAACTACAAGAGGAACCAGCAGCGGATTCCGGCAAAACGGCATCGCAGGCATCATCCTACAGGTGGGAACAAAAGGCAGCTGATATGATGGTTTAGTTCCCCGTCTGTAGAACCGTTGACATTTTCACGATTTTTCACAACAGTGGTATCAATCAAAAGCGCAGTAAAGGATGCGAAATAAGTATGCAGGATATCGTTTTGACCAATAAAAATGAATTGAACACACGAAGTAAGGTTCTCCGTGCAGCAAAACAAGAGTTTTTTGATAAGGGCTTCTCAAAAACAAATGTCCGTGCGATTGCCAAAAAAGCAGGAGTAACAACCGGGGCACTGTATAATCTCTTTAAAAATAAAGACGGGCTATTTGAAGCCTTAATCGGTACCGTGTTCGATGATTTATTGCAAATATTGACGCACCGCGATATCTTTGAAGCGAAAGACGCCGGTATGAAAACAGGTGAGCTTTCCACAATTACCGAAGTTTCACGGGTTCGCTTTTTAAAAATGATAGATTTCTTCTATGATAATTGGGATGCAATGAAACTGCTGGTCTGTTGCGCTAAGGGCAGCTCGTATGAACATATTTTTGATAAAGCGGTTACTCTGATAGAAACGGAAACCATTCAGTTACTGAAATATGATAATATCGCTCTGTCGCCCCGGATACGTTTTTTTATTCATGTTATGGTGTCGTCGCATTTTGAAAATCTGAAAGAAATTTTTTACCATGATTTAGAAAAATCGGAAGCAATCGACTACATACTCGATTTTAATATCTATCACTGCGCCGGTTGGAAACAGTACTGGCTCGAACAGACTCAGCAGCATTGCGAATAGCCTCGTTTTCTTGACTATTTGTACCGCTACCTCTTCTTGGGAAAATCTTCCGGCAGCATCCGCCATTGGCAGCCGCTTTTTAGCAAATACGATGTACATTGCTATACGATGTCGTCAGAAATGGTTATGACAACATACCATTTCGTCGGGCGTCTCTAAAAATCGTAGTGAGTTTGTAGAGACGCTCTCCGAAATCAGTATTATTACTTTTTCAAAAATGCATTAACCTGCTTTTGGCATTCGGCAATGATGGTATCGATGCCGGCGGCTTTCAGCTGTTTAATCATATCGTTCAACGCAGTGTCGGTGTCGCGCGCTCCGGTCAGCAGTTCCGACTTGTTGCTTTCGTAAACCTGACGGCAGTTTGCCAGTTCGGTTTCAAATTTGGAGGTGTCAAGCTGGAAACCGAGCATAACAGACGGCGCGGCCTTGTCGTTCAGCATTTTCACTTCCGCCCACTGATCAACCGTGTCGGAGGCCAACAGTGAAACATTAAAGAACGTCGCCTGTGCGTAGCCGGCCATCGTCCAATCATTGTTGATTCTTTCGACGCGTTTGCTGCCGTTTTTATCAACGTATTTAAAGTTCACCCCTTCTTCACCGAAGTAGAACATATCGCGTAGTTTAGTATCGGTATTGATCAGCTGCAACAGGGCAATCGCTTTATCGGGGTGCTTGCTGTTGACGGAAACGCTGTTGATGGAACCCTGTACGGTGCTGTTCATCAGCAAGGTTGGGCAGAACTGAGACGCAACAGCTTCGCAGTTACGCTGGGGACCCCACATGGTTTTTGTTGCAAGCGGCCACCCTTGTGCGATACTGCAAATGGTTCCGGGTATTGGTACTTCACGGGCGGTAAACGCATCCTTGTTGATAATGCCGTTCTGGTACATCTTGCGGATAACTTTGAGCTGATCGCGAATATCCTGCGCTTCAAACACGTTCTGCACCTTGCCGGACTTGTCATCATAGCGGACACCGACACCGATTGAACCGAGTCCGATATTGTCATACAGCGAGAAGATTTGATAAACGCCGGCATTGTACAGCGGGAAGCTCGGCTTTTTTTCGCCTTGTGTGATTTTTTCAAGGACAGGATATGCATCGGCCAATGAATTGATTTTTTCGTAATCGGTAATGCCATACTTGTCCAACATTGCCTTGTCCCATACAAAATACTGCGTCATCGAAGAATCTTTGTAAGTAGGAACCCCATACAGTTTGCCATTGACGGTACAAGCCCTAAAATAGTCCGCAGGAATCAGTTTTTTTAATGCGGTCGCTTTATCGACATACTGGCGAATATCCATCAATGCGCCGAGAGAAATATCGTTTAAGAATGTTCCGTCATTACCAAAAATAATATCGAACGGTTCGTTGGACGTAAGAATGATGTTACGGCGGGTATCCCAATCGCCCCAGCTGATTACTTCAACGTCAACTTTTGCACCGATTTTCGGTTCGATGTATGCGTTGACTTTTTGCACCCACGAATCATAGTTCTTCGGCTGGCCGTTTCCGATCAACACCCATTTAAGGGTAGGCGTTCCGCCTGATGAGTTGCCCTTGTCTTGTCCGCCTGCTGCAAACAGTACAGACGCAGCTGCAACCATACACAAAACAGCGATACACAGTTTTTTTTGCATGTTAATTCTCCTTAATGCAAAATCTCAGAAAGCTCTACAAAACACACATTTTTAGAGGTTTCTTTTTTTGAACACTATCGGTTCAATCTATACCATCGGGATAATCCCTGTCATGGCCTTTCTTTTCCCCTGCCTTATCCTTTCACCGCGCCGATTGTCAGGCCGGAAATAAAATACTTTTGGAAAAACGGATAAGCACAGGCAATCGGTATAATGACGATTACTGCGATTGCCATCCGCACCCCGTTCGTCGGCATATTTGCAATATACTGTTGTAGCGACACCCCTACCGTTGGGTTATTCGCGATATAATCGATATCGGCTTGCAGCTTCATCAACATTGTTTGTAGCGGTATCAATTTAGGATTACTGATATAGAGTGAAGCCTGATACCAGTCGTTCCAGTATCCGAAGCTCGAAAACAACGCCATCGTTGCAATAACCGGCGCGGACAGCGGCAGCACAATCTTCCCGTAAATACGGAGCTGGCTTGCTCCATCAATACGCGCCGATTCAATAACCGATTCGGGGATCGTCGATTTGAAGAACGACCGGCAGATAATGATATTAAATGAGCTGAGCAGCAGTGGTAAAATCATCGACCAGATCGTATCGCGCAAATGCAGGATATTGATGTTGACAACGAACGACGCAACCATACCGCCGGAAAAAATCATCGGGATAAATATCATATAGGTCAAAAAACCTTTCAGCTTGTACTGAGGACGGGACAGCACATAGCCCATCGACGTCGTCAGCATCACACTAATCAGCGTACCGATAACGGTGTTTGCCAGCGAGACGCTGAGCGATTGCAGCATCATTTCCCGCTCCCGCCACAAAAAGCGGTATGCATCCAACGAAAACTGCTTGGGAATGAGATGGTATCCATACAGCCGGATCGTTTCTTCATTAGAAATCGAAATCATAAAAACCAGCACAAACGGTACAATGGCCGCGAGCGCAAGCGTCAAAAAAATGAGGTTAAAGATGAGGTTTGTCGGTTGCGATATCCTATTGGTATACGTCATACATTTCTTCCTTTATTATCATGCTTATTTACCGATGGGCCGATAGAGCCGCACGGCATCATCAAGTTCTATTTTAATAACGGTCATATCGCTTGCGCAATCTTCTTCCGGTAAAAATATCCAAGCCAAGCCGGGAATATCGAACCACGGCGCGCCGCCGTACCGATCCCAGCGGAGTGCTTTACCGTTGTGCAGGCACGTAACGGCTTTGATCTTCGAGCACAAGCCTTTGAGGCAGACGCCTTCGGACGGCGCTCCTGCGATAAACAGGTAGAGCGTTTTTTTATCCTTTGATAGCGTACTGGCGCCAGCAAAGTGTTCGGGCGGAAGGCCGGCTTCCGTACCGTATATCGCTTCGGCATTGCGTTTAACGAACTTTCCCAGCCCGTTGAGAAGCGCGGCCTGCCGTTCGTCAATCGTACCGTCTTCGCGCGGGCCTATATCCAGCAGTAAGTTCCCGCCCATCGCGATGCAGTCAGTAAAAATGCGGAGTATCTGCGGAAGCGATTTATAATGAGTATCACTGCCTTGATAGCCCCACGAATCGTTAATTGTCATGCAACATTCCCACGGCCCGCGGGGCGGAATAACCGGCAAGCCTTGTTCGGGCGTTTCGTAATCACCATAGCCGCATAACCGTGAGTTGATGATCATATCCTTTTGAAAGGAAAGGAGGTAGTTTTTAAATTCGGGCAAGCCCCATTGAGCCGCGCTCCGTTCCCAATCGCCGTCAAACCATAACAGATCGATCGCACCGTAGTTTTGCAGCAATTCTGCAAGCTGATTGCGATTAAACTGCACGAACCGTTGCCAGCGTTCCGGGTCTTCTTTGCCGTTCAAGGGGCTGCAAAAGGGATTGGACTTTTCCGGATGCTCCGGGATAATGCCGTCTTGATACACGCTCGGATAGTCGGGATGCGACCAGTCGAGCAGCGAATAATACAGGCCGATGCGGATATCTTTTTTCCGGAACGCGTCCGTATACGCTTTAATGATGTCCCGCGCTGCGGGTGTCCGTTTTACGGTATTTAAATCGGAATACGCGGTGTCGAATAAGGCAACGCCGTCATGGTGCTTGGTGGTAAGCACTGCATATTGCGCGCCCATATCGGCGGCAAGCTGCGCCCAATAATCCATGTCCAGTTTCGCAGCGGTGAACCCGTCAAGCTGCTTCATATAATCATCGTATGAAATTCTTCCATTATAGAATGACCAGGATTCGGTAACGCCGTTTACCGCATAAATGCCGTAGTGAATAAACAAGCCGAGTTTTGCATTCTGAAACCAATCTTGCATGTGCTTTCCTATCGGAGCCGGTTTACCGTGCATCCAGCGCGTCCCGTAAAACCGAGGTCAACGTGTACGTCTTATCCAAGCCGTATTCCCAAAACATAATCCCGGCGAGCCCTGCTTTTTTGAGGAACGCCGCTTTTGCGCGGCAGGAGGCTTCATCGTCATAGCTTAAAAACGTGTTGCCGTTAAACAGCCACGGCGCTTGTACCGCTTCGTCAAAAAAGCGGGTATATCCGTTTTTGTTGATGTACGATTCGACGAGCGTATCGAAACCGGGACCGTAGTCGCCGATTGTTTCCGCTTCCTGATGCAGTCCGTTGTTGACATTGGGCACGCCTTTCCAGATGCGGGAATAGAACGCCGCTCCGACAACGAGTTTTTCGGGCGGAACCCCGGCAGCTTTAAAGCTCTGCACAGAGGAGGCCATGCTCAGTGGCGACGGATCCTGCGCATCAGTAAACAGGTTAGTATGATGTCCCGTTTCGTGCCGGTACCCGCCCCTCATGTCATACGTCATCAGCTGAACATAGTCCAGATACTGCTGCACGTCGGACATCTGCGTATGCTCGATAAAGTAGTCGCCTGCTCCGGCTGCAATCGTCAGCATTTTGCGTTCACCCGGCAAGGCATCTAATGCATCGCGGCAGCTATGCAGCAGTTTGGTAAAGGTGAATGTATCGTCGGGACTGGCGGCAATACCTGCCGTATCGATACAGGGATATTCCCAATCGATATCCAGCCCGTCCAGTGCATAGCGTTCCAATAATGCGGCGGCGGTTTCGGCAAAGAGCGCCCGTCCTTCTTCGGTTGCCGCCGCTTCGGAAAAGCCGCCCGCCGTCCATCCGCCGACCGACAGTACCAGCTTGCACTGCGGATGAATGCTGCGCACCCGCTGCAATTCTTTTTCAAAGCCGTCAGGCGCCTTGAAGATGACACGACCGTTTTCTACCGCCCCGAACGCAATGTTGATAACATCCAAGGCTCGTATATCTTTGTCAATGAGGAGCGGAAAATCTCTTCCGCTCACATACCCGATTAGTTTTTTTCTCATCTTCTCCATCTTTATGAAACCTTTCCGCTCGTATGGCATGATTTTATCATACTTTCAGTAAATGCAACAGCTCTCGGCGTTGTCAAAAAACGGTTGCATTGGCCGTGCTGCATGGAACAGCTTGCACTCATCCGCTATTTTATCGAACCGTCTACCATCCCTTTAATGATATACCGCTGGGCAAAGAGATAGAGGATGATGACCGGCAGCATTGCGATCAGCGTTGACGTCAAAATCAAATCCCATTGCTTGAGGTACGAACCGGCAAAGACTGTAATTGCCAGCGGGAGCGTTTGTACTGCGCCGTTCGAGCTGAGCACCAATAATGGCAGCAGATAATCGTTCCATATCCAGATGCCGTTCAAAATCAGTACGGTGATGATGATGGGCTGCAAAAGCGGAAAAACAATCTTAAAGAAGATGAGCGCGTAGGGGCAGCCGTCGATGGTCGCCGCTTCTTCCAGTTCATAAGGAATATTCTTGATAAATCCGTGAAAGACGAAGATCGAGAGCGGACAGCCAAAGCCGAGATAGGCAAAGACGATGCCCTTCATTGTGCCAAGCAGCGGCAGATGCAGAAATTCTCCCATAATGCGCAGCCACCGCACCATCGGATACATCAGTACCTGAAACGGAATTACCATGACCATCACAAAGAGCATGAACACCAGCCGTGCGGTCGGCCCGTCGTTGCGGACGAGTACCCATGCGCACATCGAAGAAAAAACAACGATAACGGCAAGGCTCAGAATTGTAATAGACGCGCTATCAAAAAATGCGGAAACATAGTTGACGCTCTCGTTGGTGAAAATCGCGGTAATATTTTTGAACAGCTGTCCCCAGTGTTCAGGCATTCCCATGGCGTTGTTGATAATTTCCTTTGAGGTTTTTGCGGAGTTCAAAATCACCATGCCAAAAGGAAGCATAAACAAGATGAAAAAGATAAAGACGACGGCGCTTACCGCCGGGTGTTTTGTACGGGTGAGTCGATTCATTACATTTCCACCTCTTTACGTTTGTTGACGGATACTTGAATTGCGGAAATAACGGCAAGCACGGCGAACAGGATAACTGCTTTTGCCTGCGCTTCCGCCATCCGGTTTGCAGTTGCCGTATCGAAAATGTTCATCGCTAAAAGCTGACTGGCTTTAATCGGCGTACCGAGAAACCGTGTCGCAGGCCCGCCGCTGGTCAGCGTAAAGTTCATATCAAATTGTTTAAATGAAGATGTCAGCGTTAAAAACAGCGAGATGGTAAAAGCGTTCGCCATCATCGGTATGATGATATGCACAATACGCCGTATGTAGTTAGCGCCGTCTATTTGCGCCGCTTCCAGCAATGAGCCGGGGATACTCTGAATGGCGGCAATAAAGATGAGCATGATATAGCCAGAATACTGCCACGTATTGACCATCGACATAATCCAAATAACCGTTCCGGGGCGGCTTAACAGCGATGATTGCAGGCCTTCGATTGCAAAGGCATTGCCGAGCGCGACAACTGCATTATTAAATATGAATTGCCAAATATATCCGAGTACGATTCCGCCGATCAGATAGGGAATAAAAAAGCCGACGCGGTAGAAATTTTTAAAGCGGATATTCGATGTTACAAACAACGAGAGGATGAAACTGACGGCATTGACCAATATCAGATTGATAACCGTGTAAAGCACCGTGATTAAAAACGAGTACATAAAATCAGGTGCAGTAAAAATCGTTTTAAAATGAGTGAGTCCGACAAATTTTACCGTATCACGGACGCCGTTCCAATCGGTTAGGGAATAGTAGACGCCGAATCCGAACGGGATGACGATTATCATCATAAAGGCAAAGACACACGGTAAACAAAAGAGGATATTAACGATGGGTTTTTCTTTCATACTATTTCTCATAAGTACCGGAAGGCCGCTCAAGGTTCCGCTGTGCATTTCTGCACAGCGCCCGCGGCGCTGAAAAACAGCGCGCCGGTCGTTCCGCTGCTTGCATGTGGATACGAAGCAGGGATAACCGGCGCCGTCTGTTCCGGTATTTGCTACATGTTGGGAAGCGACATAATCGCTTTTTTCATATCGGCAACAAATTGATCAAAGTTATCGGGATTTTGCGCAAACAAATCGAAAATCGGGCCGAATACGTTCTGTCCGGCGCCGTCGGGCATCATCCCGAAGAAGACGCCATAGTTTCCGCCGCGTGCATTGGCGGCCATTAACGCCCGGCTCAGTTTGCCTTCCGGAAGGAGCTTTACCGACTTGAATGCAGGGATCATTCCGGCGGATTCTACCATATATTTGTGTCCTTCCGGGGTTCCCGCGATAGAAGCCAGGAATGCTTTTGCTGCCGCGGCATTCGGGCTTTTTGCATTGACGCAGTAAAAGCTGGGTGCAAAGACATAGAGGCCTTTTTCTTCGGCGTCAAGGAAGGCTTGCGGAGCATAGCCCATTTCGAAAGATGCGCCGAGCTGCTTTAAGTTGGGATCAACCCAGTTACCCTGGTGCAGGAATGCAGTCTTCCCTTGTGCGAACGATGCAACTTGTTCGTCATAGCTGCCGTTCTGAAGGATTTTTTTGTCGGCATACTTGAATAACAGCTGCACGTACTTTGCATATTGCATAAAGCGGGCTTCATCAACCTTTCCTTTCAAGCCAGCCTCAATAACGGAGGTATCGTCCGCCGCCAAACCGCCGCCCCAATAGCACGAGAAGTTATGAAGCGCGATCGACCACCACATGTTTCCGGCAACGGATGCGGCCATGGAGACAACCGCATTCAATCCCAGTTCGGCTTTTTTGGAATCAAGCAGCTTAAAGGCTTCTTCATAGGCCTTGCGCGTCGTCAGTGTTGCAGGATCGATCCCCGCTTTTTTCAAAATTTCGGCGTTGTAGGCTAATCCGAAACCTTCCACCGCAACAGGGAAGCCGTATACTTTCCCGTTTTGCTTGAACGCAACATCGGTATCTTTGACCCACGGCTGATCGCTTAAATCCGCGATATAATCCTTCCATATATTGTATTCGCCTTGTCCGGTAATAACAAAAATATCGGGCATCTGTCCCGACTGCAGCTTTGCTTTTAACGCACCGGCATAATCGCCGCCGCCGCCGAGCGTTTCGACCTTTACCGGACTTTCCGGATGAGCCGCGGAATAGGCCGCAGCATACGCATCGATTGCATCTTTAATTTCAACTTTGATTTGAAACATTTTTACCGGCGCAGCTTTCTTTCCGCCTTCACCGCCGCCCATAGAAAAGGCAAGAGACGCCGTCATACAACAGGCGGCAAGTACCGCAAGAGCTTTTTTCATAAAATTCCTCCTCAGGAATTACACCGCACCACGCCAATCGCAGTGCAGCGACGAATAATTAGTAGTTCTTATAAGGATAAACGATAAAAAACCACCTGTCAACAAAAAGCTGTTGTACATGAAAATAAGATACATGCTTATGCGAACGGGAAAATACTAAGCATATAAAGGAAGCATTTACACATTCCTGAGCAGCTCGCTCAAGGCGTAAACGCCGCATGCCTTATACAAAACGGACTGCGGTACCGTATGCAGTAACTTCTGCAGCACCTTCCATTATAGATGAAGCTGAAAACCGTACATTTACAATGCCGTCCGCTCCAAGCGCTTGCGCTTTTTTCGTCATTCTTTCGATTGCAATCGCGCGCGACTCATCCATCATGTCGGTATAGGAATCCACTTCCCCGCCGAATAGGTTCTGTAAGCCCGCCCCGATATCATGCAGTACATTTTTTGCACGCACTGTACTGCCGAATACGAGCGAGAGCGTTTCGATATTCTTTCCGCTGATAAAATCGGTTGTAACAATGGTCATTATGTGCTCCTTATGCGTTCATTATACCTATTTTGCGCCGTCATAACAATCGATATCAGGGCATCTGCCAGGGATTCAGCTGTGAAAGCAAAATAAAAGAAAAACATCGTTTTATGTGATAGTACGCATGAAAAAAGAGGGCATTCAGGCGCTTTCGCTTCGCTCAAAGGCCATCTTGTCATTTTCCCCCCTCATTTTTGCGCAAACTCAATCTTGTTCCGTACCCTGTTCAGCTTGCTGAAATAGACGCCGAGCGTAAAATACAAAAGCAGGAATAAGAGCTGCATGCCGATGTTGCCCCAATCGGGCCGCAGCATCCGTTCGGTAAAAGTATTTGCGCGCACGTAATAGTATGTCGGGAATACTTGAGCGAGGGTTATAATGCTTTTAGGCAGCAGTTCCTGATCCAGAAAAATGCCCGAAATAAAAGCAAGCCCTAACGGGAGCACCGTACCGACAATCCCCATCACCGCTCCTTTTTTTAGCGCTGCGTTCAGCATAAAGGTTGCGCTTAAAATAACCGACGCATAAACGACTGCATTGAGCGTATAGCTTGCAAGCGGCAGGACGCCGATAACGTGCCGGTACATGAGCGCCGCAAAGATGATTAAACCTGCAAGAAAGGCGACAACGACAGTCAGCTGCGCAGCGAAATTTTCAAACGCAAACCGCATATTCGACACCGGCGAAACCGCAGTGCGGATCCTCAGCCGCTCGTTGTTCAATTCAAACAGCGCCCAGCCGATGGAATTGATAATCAGCGAAAATATCCCCCAGCCTAAAAAATTAAAAAAATATTTAAGCCCTATCCCCTCAGAAGCATCCTCCGCTTGAGTTATCTTTATAACGTTAGCCTGCACTGCGAGCGCTTCCCGCACCTTTTCAAAGTCGAACGCGCCTTCGGCTTCCTTTGTTGAAAGCGCAAAGCGTAAAAAAAGTTGTATCTGCGAATCGATATAAAACGAAGCTGCCCGCCTGCCGTCTTTAATACTGATAATGCCTTTTTCTCCCAATTCGGCCTTCCGTTCAAACCCTTCGGAGATAGTCAAGCCCGCATCGATGGAACCGACGGAAATATCCTTCCTGATTTTTTTTAAGAGCGCTTCATCGCTTAAACCGGAACCGTCCAAAAGCGTAACCGTGTGTTTTGTTTGTAAGTAAGCAATGAGCTGTTCCGAAAGCGGCGAATGATCTTTATCGGCAATACAAACGTCAAGCGGTGTTTCGGAAAAACCTTGAATGTTCCTCTTTTTCGGCTGCATCGCCATAAAGGACACACACAAAAAGATAGCAAGAAATATGATGACGCCGGTTTTCCGCTGCCATACCATTCTCAAAAAATGCTTATAGACTGTCATACTGTACCTCCCGCGCATTCAAGAATGCAACGGTCAAAAACAGTGCGATAAACCCTGAGTACACGGTAAAAAATAACGGCGCCAAATCGTATTCGCGCAGAATATTGATGTTGTATAACGTATCCGTAAAAAGCGCGATAGGGTTTATCTTACTAAGAAGCGGGAACGAAGCATCCAGTGCGGTTTTGACACTGACGCTCATCATCCCGGATAAAAAGGAGAGAAAAAGCGAGCTGAACACGCACAGCATTACTTTTGTGTTTTCTGTCAATTTCGGAATTGAGCCGATACAGAGGCCGAAGGCGGTTCCGAACAGATTTGCATAGATCAACAGCGGAACCGTTACTGCAAAATCCGTGATGAGGTTAATCTTTAACACAAGCATCACATAGCCGATGTATAAAAGATTCGATGCAAGGTTAAAGCAGACAAAGAAAAGAACGCCGGAAAGATATATCCTGAACCGCTTGATAGGCGCTGCGGACATTCTTACCGCTAATTTTGAAATATTCGCCTGTATGCGTTCGGGGATGGAAATTGAGCCGAACATACTATAAATGGAGACCATTGCTAAAAGCGAGTAAAATAAAATCGTTATGGAGTTGTTTTGTTCGTTTTTATTTTCGATAAAGTTTTTCCTGTAGAGCGAGAACTTCACCGGAATACCGAGCGCTTCGGTTTGCTTTATCTGCTCCGCGATGTTTTTCACGATTGTCTGAGCGATACCGTCTTTGTATATCCTAATCGATAAATCGTCGTCGATAAACGCTTGAATACTGCCTTGGCGCAAGGCCTCACCGGCAGCATCCCGTTCCATCGGAATGACGTTCAGTACCGGAATATGCTTGAGGATGCCCCTATTGGGATTTGTTTCGGCAACGCCGGTGTTGACTGCGGTACTGATACCCCGCGCGTTGATTGCGGAAAAGATGACAAAAAACAGCGACGATAAAATAATCGGATAGGCAACCGTCCAAAACATGCCTTCCACCGTTAAGATCATCGAAATTGCCGTGTATTTTAATTCGCGTAAAAATTTCATCAGTCCCGCAGCTCCTTTCCCGTAAGCTCCAAGAAAATGTCGCTGAGGCTGGGGCGTTCGGAATATAACTTGCGGTATGCAAGCTGCCGTTTATTGATAAAGAGGATCAGTTCGTTTAAGTTGTTGATGGAGTTTTCAAAAGTGATCAGCCATTCGGAACCGTTTTGCACGGCGCCGGTTACGTGCGGAATCGTTTGCAATGCTGCCATTATACTTTCGGCGCTGTCGTGCAGGCCGACAAATTCAACAACAACTTTTTCGCTGGTGCGGATAAGGTCTTTCAGTTCATCAAAGGTGCCGTTTGCAATATCCCGTCCGTTATCCATAATTACCATCCGGTCGCACAGCTGTTCGGCTTCTTCAAGGTAATGCGTGGTGTACACAATGGCACTGCCGTTCTGCGCGAGCTTTCTGATACCGGAAAGAATAAAGTTTCTGCTCTGCGCATCGACGGCGACGGTCGGTTCATCCAAAAAAATGAGTTCCGGCTTATGCGCAATGCCGCAGGCAATGTTGAGCCGCCTGAGTAATCCGCCTGAGAGTTTTTTCGCTTTATACGATTCGTATGCATTAAGCCCTACAAAGTCGATCGCTTCCTTCATCAGCTCCTTTCGTTCACTTCCGTTATCGATGTAAAGGCCGCAAAAGTAGTCGATATTTTGCTTGACCGTAAAATCGTAGTAAACGGACACTTCCTGCGGCACAAGGCCGATTTTTCGCTTGATTGCAAAAGCGTCGGGACGCATCGGCTCATCAAAAATCCTGATATCTCCTTTGTCGTACTTTAAAAGCGAGAGAATGCAGTTGATTGCGGTCGTCTTGCCGCATCCGTTCGGTCCCAGAAGCCCCAGCACCTCTCCTTTTGCAACTTCCAAATTAAAATGATCCAACGCGATTTTTTCTTTATACCGTTTAACCAGATTTTTTACCGACAACACCGGTGTATTCATGCGTACCCTCCAATTGAGGTATTGTACACTGTTATCCGCTCCAAAAGAAAGTGTGCGATAGCATAAAGAAGTATGACATTTGTCATCGGTAATGATTAACACTCCCAACGCAGAGCACAGACGAGAAACAACCTTGAGTTTTTATCTTGACAGTCTTGGAATGGGACTGGAAATTATAACGTATCCTCAATCTGCGGTTTCACTTGCCAAAATACCAAATAACCGCCCGCTGTATCAGAACAGGGGCATTATTTATTGGGTACACAATACGTCCTTAAAAAAATTTTATCACCTCTATCATATACTGCTAAGTTTTGCGGAGCGAATCATCATCTGAACTCTGAAAAAGAGCAATCTGTATAACCGCTGTCAGTGCGATACGGCAGTTATTATTTCTTTTATTACCTTATAAACAGCTTCTTTGTGTAGATTGAATATTCGGTAACGTTCTTCCGAATACTGCATACTCAACCGATTAGCAAGCTCTTCAAATTCAGATTTCGTTTGATTTTGATTATTTCCATTGCGTAGGTTAATTTCATACGATTCTTTTTTATACACCGAACAATCAATAATGCAAGAATTATCTTCTTTTGAAAATACACAGCAATTTCCATCATTATATTCTGCATAAAACCATATTTTCCACTGTATACTATTAATCGTAAATCGATAACCTTCATCATCACGATCTTTTGTCAGATTTTGCATTAAAAATTGCGGCCGTTTAATAATTTCTAAATAAAAGACATACGTTTCCAAATCACGAAAGGTTGTAGCTCGTATTTTCTGAATTAAGATCCAGTTATCTGTTTCATCATACCATCGTATGTTCTTTCGCCTGCAATAGGCTAAAATTTCAGGATATATCAAGAATTTATCTAAATCATAATCTAATGTACGCTTTCCATCTTTTATATCATCAATGCATTTGATAATCACATTTTTTTCTGCATCCTGTATATTGGATTTATCTTTCAGTATATCAAGAAAAGATTGAAAACCTTTATTATTCTCATAAATCAGCGTTTTCCAATCCTCATATTCCCAACAAAAAGAATAATTTGTATTTCCCCTAAATATCTTAGGATAATTATCCGACGGTAGAATAGTTAGTAACGCTCTTCTGGTGATATCGAGCTTTGGATCCTTACGCCCATTATAAAATATCTGCCTAACGGTTTTATCGTATTCATCAAAACGTGCTACATCAAAGGAGCTGATATCGAGTGTCCCATCTCTACAGCCCCATTGCAAGAGCGGCTTTATTTCACCCTTCCATAGAGGATGATCTTCTGCTGCCCAAAATCGCTTTTCATAGTTTTGTCTTTCTTGTCCTCCGGTTTTATACAAGGCTAATTTAAATGATTCTTCATCGGTTAATAACGTTTTTGAAATCTCATCTTTAAGTTTCAATAGAGATGTTATATCGGCATTCGGCAATTTCTTTATAATTTTGAGAGATTCAGGTAATTGTTCGGAAATAGCCTTGCTTACGTTATCCACGCGCGAAAGATTAAAGAAAAACCGTATTACCCGCCTAATATTTTCTATATTCGATTGACCAAATCGAGCGATATATTCAATTACCGGTAAAATCTTAAATAATATAATCTGATCGTTTTGTTTCTGCGGAGCCAGGTATGAGTCAAATTCATCAATAAGTTTTTTATCGAAAAGAAACGTAATAATAGAAAAATACTTTTTCACCGTTTTAAGATCAAGCTTTCTCAGTTCAGTACTCGGCATAGAGTCGACCATATTTTGGAAAGCTGTTTTATTATCGTTTATTATATCAAATTGCAATAATACAACCCATCTAAAAAACTCCTTTAACCCGATATCCGCAGTATCATTTTTGTGTCGATTTTGCCAAAAAAAGTCTTCCCATTGTTCCCAGTCTTTGCTTGCAGATTTTTGTTTTTCGTCATCCATAATCTTTGATAACATAAAGGGTTTTAGATTTTCAGTTTCGGTAAGCGGTTCACCAGTGGTATTAATAATCACGAAGGTTTCTTCGCCATTTCTACGATTTTCCATATCATAATACAGAAACAATATCTTATCTATTAGAAACTCTCCGAAAGCCTTATATTTATCTTTTATAGTTTGAGATGTTAACCGTTTATCAATGATAGCTAAAGCTTTCAGTATACTTTGTATACTAGGGTCCACATCATAGTCTTTAAAATACCACGGCTGTTTTCGTATATCTTCAACATGCAGGGTTGTATTATCTCCCATAAAAAAATTACCGGCAAGATCGAATAAAAAATAGAGCGTATTTTCCCGTATGGCATATTGTAAACGAGGCTCTTTGCGTATTGTATCAGTAATATACTGCTCAAAAGAATTTTTTGTTCGCTTATTGAGCAGACCGAGTAATAAAAAAAGCGTTGTAAGACGCTGCTGTCCATCGCATAACTGCAGATAATGAGGCGGATCTTCGTATCCATATATGAGCCCCATAGTGATATGCTGGCTTTTGTCTTTTAGAAAAAGATCAATAAGATTATCCGTAAAGTTTTCTACAAGGTCGTCTTTGTCTCCCCAACAATAATCACGTTGCAAATCCGGAATAATTATCTTATTCTCACCATTGAATATATCCCCTAAGCAATATTCTTTCCCTGTCTGAAAGGTCTTATTTTGTGTAACCATAATACTTTTTTATCTCCTTGATTATTTTCTCTTTATTCTGCTCTATTTCTTTATTCCCCCAACTGCTTCCTGCAAATACAGACATAGTATGCAGTAAATGACGGCTTTTAAAATTTTCAGAAAAATCAAAATACATCCGTTTTTTATCTTCAAAACTCTTATTGCCGAATGCGGAGTTTTCATTTTTATAAAGCAGGACAAGATTTCCGATACAATGTTCATTTTTTCCGGATGCTTTTGATTTAGGGAAAATATGCTCTAGCGATTTCTTTCCTTTATCCCAACAGGAAAAATCAAAAGCTCTGCCAAGTTTAGTATCTTCTTCAATATTTAATCTAAAAAGCTGTAAATATGCATATTTTTTATAATCAATATTATTGTATAAATCATTATCAGAAACCGCATTAATTAAACATTCTACAGCAGGCTCAATGATCGGTTCAGCATCTTTATATTTTTCAGGATTCTTTTCAGCTACTAATGCTTTTTTGATATCGCTATAGGAAATATCTAAAAATATATATTTATACCATTTTTCTAATTCATCCTGTGGAATACTATTGGAAAAATAATCGGTAAGAAATTTTATTCGATCCTTTCCATCACATATTTTTATTATTGCACCGATTTTATTGTGCAATTTCTCCGTGTTACCAGCGCTGTTATATACATCTTCGAATTTCTTTTGTAACCGGCGTAAACGATAAAAAAGATCATGCGCTTGATCAGCCGAATTTCCTTTCAAAAATAGACTTCTAAATCCTGCAAAAGAATAATTTGCACTTTTTTCTTTATGTATTTCATAATATGTTGTTAATAAAAGACCGAGCGTGTTATTTGCTTCTATACAGTAAAATTCTTTTACGTTACTCCTATTCCACCAATAGAGCCATCTATCCCATTCCCGTGCATATTTCCCGCGCAATAAGACTTGTTCCCATCGTTTAGCTGCATCTTCATCAATATTGCTATCTAACGATACTAAACGTAATAATTCGGCTTTTATGAGTTCCTCCGGTGTCATCACAGCTTTATTGCCGTTCATCATGGAGAAAACGGTTATCGCTTTATCTTCCGGTATAGGTATGCATAAAAACTTTATGTTTTCGTACAAAAATACTGCTAAATCGTTCAACTCATTAGGAGTCTTCTCTTTTAAAACTTCATGTATTATCCGTATTGTTTTCTTAAAATAATATATATCTTGATGTTTTTCGGTCTCATCTTGTTCCACTCGTTGCACTAATTCATCACGTGACTATTGAGCGACTTCTGCAATGTTTTGAAGAAATAAATCGGATTCTGTACGGATTTCATATTTTATTTTGAATATACGGTTTGAGCCAAGATAACGCAGCAGTAGATAAAAAAAGGTTGTGCGTTGCTGCCCATCTATTAATATCACTTCATTATTTTTAGGTTCCGTAGTAATAATACCTTGCAAAAATAGCTCTTGCTTATTTTCAAAAGCATCCATAATACTTTTCATCAGGACTGCGGCTGCATCATCTTCTTTATTTGAACCATTATTTTTACCCCATATATATCCGCGTTGATAATAGGGAATAATAAAGGTTGAAGCTAATTTTAAGTACCCGTCTAATGACTTTATTGAATTTTCCATATCCATGCCTCTCTTCATATCCCACTTTGTAAATAGTATAACTTCGGCTGCTAATATTGCACAGCCTTGTTAACCGTCAAGTTTCGCGATACCGCTAAACATGGCGTATTAACGTATGCGCGTTCCGCGCACCAATGCGACAGTTTCTTTCATGTGCGCATAATCAAGGCCGCTGGTCGGTTCATCAAGGAGCAGTAATTCCCGCCCGGATGCAAGGGCGCAGGCAATGGCGAGCCGCTGTTTTTGTCCGCCGGAAAGGCTCTACGGATGGCGATCGGTAAAGGCATCCAAATCAAGACTTCTTAGAATCTCCATTGCCGTTTCCATATTCAGATTGGTTTTGCAAGAGTTAAAAAAATAGGTAAGTCGCCCCTACCAAGCAAAAAACTCCAGTTACGTTCGACTTAACTGGAGTAATATCGTTAGCGTGCAATTATGTATTGCTTAGTTTTCAAAATCAATCTTAATTGTTAAAATTATGTACTGCAATGAAAATCGATCCGTCCGTGTTATTTCCTCAAAATGCCATTTTATCAAAAGATGAGGCTAAAAAAACAATTATCAACCTGATTGAACTATATCTGTAAGCGATACGGCAATCTACGGTTTATAGTGAAATTGTCAGAGAGGAAAAATCCTGTTATACTTACCCCATGAGCTTTCCAAGAAAACTGCCGATCGGCGTACAGAGTTTTAAAGTGTTACGGAATGACCGCTATCTCTATGTAGACAAAACAGCGTATATTGCGCAATTAGTAGCAAGCAGTCGTGTTTATTTTCTCAGCCGTCCGCGACGATTTGGAAAAAGTCTCTTTCTTTCAACATTATCTGCATACTTTCTCGGGCAAAAAGAGCTATTCAAAGGCTTGTACCTTGAAAAAGCTGAAGAAGAACAAGCAATATTGGAAAACAGAGCCGCATGGCAGGAATATCCGGTATTCTATCTGGACTTTAATACAGGGCAATATAATACAGAACGCGCCTTAATGAGCCAGCTCAACCTGCTGTTAAGCCGATTTGAGGAAATATACGGAACAAATAAAAATGAGGAAGATGTATCTCAACGTTTTGCCGGAGTTATCCAACGGGCATACCAACAAACCGGCAAGCAAGTAGTTATTCTTGTTGACGAATACGACAAGCCGCTCCTGCAAACGATGGGCGTAAATGAAACCTTGAACGAAGACTACCGCAATACACTTAAAGCTTTTTATTCAGTGATAAAAACCTGCGATGAATATATCCGGTTTGCGTTCTTAACCGGCGTTACCAAATTCAGCAAGATTAGTATTTTTAGTGATCTGAATAATCTCCGAGATATATCACTGGAAAAACACTATGCGGGTATCTGCGGAATCACCCAAACAGAATTGGAAACAAACTTTCAACCTGAAATACAAGTGCTTGCCGATGAACAAGACTTAACCTATCAGGAAACATTGACTGCCTTACAGCAATGGTATGACGGATATTGTTTTGCACCTGCAGGGGAAGGGATGTATAATCCCTTTAGCTTATTAAATGCGTTTGCAAAGGAGCGATTCGGAAGTTACTGGTTTGAAACGGGAACCCCGACGTTTTTAGTGAATTTTCTCAAAGAAGCCCACTATTTTGTTCCCGACTTGGATGGAAATGTTGAGCTGGATGAATCGGGATTACAGACCTATCGGGCGATAGCACAAGATGCGTTACCGATTCTCTTTCAGGCCGGCTATTTAACCATAAAAGAGTACATAAGCGATGTTAGGCTCTATCGGCTCGGCTTTCCGAATGATGAAGTACGATACGGCTTTTTTGAAAATCTGCTGCCTGCGTATTCCGATGTGCCGTTCGGTCAAACAGGCGTATGGGTAGGACGCTTTGTACAGGATATCCGTAAGGGGAAGGTCGATGCTTTTATGGAACGGATGCAGTCACTTATCACCGGTATCTCGTATGACAACTTTAGCAGTAAAGAGCTGAAATTGCGCGAGCAGAATTATCAGACAGCGGTATACCTGATTTTTAAACTGATGGGGCAGTTTGTACAAATGGAAGTCCATTGTAGTACCGACCGTGCGGACTGTGTTGTGCAAACTGCCGATAGTATTCACATCTTCGAATTTAAACTCTCCGGCAACGGCAGTGCGGAAGATGCAATCGCACAAATACAAAAGCAAAACTACGCTGCAAAGTATAAGACGGATGGGAAAAAGATTGTGTTGATCGGTGCGGGATTTGATGAAGCAACACGAACGATTAGAGACTGGAAAGTAGAACTGCTATAATACAAAGCTAAATCCCGCACCGATCCGCCATGGACGGCGGTGGTTCCATGCAGAAGCGACGTTTTTGCTTTGCAAAAACTCGACGTTAAACAATGTACAAGGACGTACATTGTTTAACAGGATTTGAGGAAGCAACGCGGACAATTAAGGATTGGAAAACCGAAATGCTAGCGGCATATTTATCCCGAACGCTTTAAGAGGAAATATCTTAATTCCCCTTAGTCCTATACCAAAACCAAATTCGGAATAAACCGACAATCTTTAATATTCGTAGTATATAATGCCATATCCAATTCCAGTGCCATAGCAGCGATCAATGCAAAGATAAAACATTAAGAACGTCCCCAAGATTTGGTTCCTTAAAATGCAACAGTTGAGAGAATGTCAATTCTCGAAGACTGTTGCATTGATGCGCGGGACGGGCACGCATAATCTACGATGTTTGCCGCAAGGCAAACTCGCAGTGTTTTTCAGCCGCGCCATTTTAGCGGTTGAAGATAAACGTTCTTATTTCCGCAACAGAAATATTCCTATCTTTCCACAAGCCAAATGCGGCAT
>CAUTXW010000010.1:0-44449 GCA_963542655.1 uncultured Treponema sp.
TTACCCAAATGATACAAGATAATTCTATGACTTTATTATACGAGGGTTTAATACCTCGACGCTCGCGTCGGGGTTGTTGATTTTTCAGAAGAGATACAAACGCCTCAGATGCATGAGCACCGAATCCCTGGAATCGAAAACGGCTGCTTGCAATTTTTTATGTCCGTTGCTATAATCTTATAAAACATACTGTGGAGGCTTCCTATGAAAAAGATATGTCGCTATTTACTGCTGTGCTCCCTCTTTTTAGGCGCTGTTGCTGTCTTTCCGCTTGCAGCCGAATCAAAAGAATCGGAACTGTACTATGTAAATGCGCAGATTTTAAAGATTTTCCCTCATACAAAGGGATACTATGTGGTTTACCGGCGTGCAAGTTCCGGCAGCGGAGAGGTTTTTATTCCGATTGAATGGTTCGGTACTGCAGGCAGTAAAGCCGACATTTCGTTGATTAACACACGGGTTAATCCGTATATATCGTTTTTCCTTAAAGAAGGAAAGTGCGAATACGTGAGGATTTCTGCTCCTCAGAATTTAGGTTCGCCGATTTGGGGGGCATTGCAATATCCGCAACAATATGATGAAAAGTTTGACGGAATTGAATCGCTCACGCTTGAGTTTTAATACGGCATGTAATTGATGTATCCTCGCAGAGGTGCTCTTTTTTTGCTCAAATGAGGAGCTTCCGAATTTCGGTTTTTAAGGCTCCTGAAAAATAAAATTCACGATAGGCTTCTTTTCAACGGTTGTGGTGTGAGAGGGAGCCTTCAATTTGATGTATCTTTTTAATACCATAAGAACAACGGCTTAATGCGCTAAGGATTGAGCAGTAGTTCGTATCTCAATTGAAATTAAAATATTGCTCATTCAGCATTCGAGGTTGCGCATGGCCGCTATTATCACTCCCGCTATTCCGCAGGATTTAATTGACTTTCTTCATAAGTATCGTGTCTTTCTTATCGCCGGGCATAAAGAGCCTGATGGCGATTGTATCGGCAGCAGTATCGCTATGTCGCTGTTTTTACGGCGGCTTGGAAAAGAGACCGTGCTGCTTTCGGCCGGGCCTTTTCAGCGGCCTGAGATACAGGCATATGAAGCGTTGTTTTCTGCCCATGTGCCCGATGCGTTGAAGGAGCGTCCCGATGAGGTCGGCGCGATTATTGTTGATTGTTCGGGAATAGACCGTACCGGCGATCTTGCCGAACAGCTGGCCGATTTTCCGTCAATATGTATTGATCACCATGCGACGAATGCAACGAAGAGCGTAGGCTCGCTGGTGTATGCAGATGCGCCTTCAACGACGTTTATTATTCAGAGTATCATAGAGCACCTGTGCGGCTCCGTTACGAAGGAAGAGGCGGAAATGCTCTTTTTCGGTCTGTGTACCGATACCGGATTTTTTCGGCATCTTGATGACCGGAGCGGAGAAGTGTTTGCGTATACCGCGCGGCTTGTGCAGGCCGGCGCGAATCCAAAATATACGTTTGCAGCCATGAACGGCGGTAAATCCTTCGGTTCCCGGACGCTTATTTCTCGCGTACTTGACCGCATGAAGCCATATTATGATGGTAAACTCATTGTTTCGTACGAGACCTATCAGGATAGACAGGAAATCGGTGTTGAAAATCGCGATTCCGATATGGTCTATCAGCTTATTCAGGGAATTGCCGGGGTGAAAGCGATCTGTATTGTCCGGCAGGATACCGAAACGCATTGCAGCGTCGGGTTCCGTTCGCTTGACACTGTGGATGTCAGCAGTATCGCTGCTTCGTTTGGGGGCGGCGGGCATAAGCAGGCTGCAGGTCTCTACATAGAAGGAAGAGTTGACGAGCTGATTCCGCAGTTTGTGCAGGCTTTTGCCCCTCAACTTGAAGCTGCTTCGTAAATTGTTCAGGGCATCAGCATGAAAAAAGAGGGTTGTTGATTTTCCGTTCATGCTGAAGTTCTGGATCCGTTGCGCCCGGGCATTGTCATAAAGCGCCGCTCTTAGTATTATCTTGTGCGGTATGAGTGAACAAACGGAGGTTCGGGAGGCGCTTCATCAGTATGCGCTGTCGGCGCCGAAGACGAGCGGCGTTTATCTGTGGCGGGATGAAAAAGATATCGTTATCTATGTCGGGAAGGCGAAGTCGCTGAAAAACCGGCTCAGTTCATATTTTGCTTCCAAGCGTGATATTAAAACCCGTATTCTTGTATCCAGGGCACGGCGGCTTGAATATATTCAAACCGATAATGAGTATGAGGCGCTGCTGCTTGAAAATAATCTGATTAAAAAATATAAACCTCGTTATAATATCAACTTAAAAGACGGAAAAACCTATCCGGTGCTCAAAATCACTAATGAACGCTATCCGCGGTTATTCCGGACAAGACGGGTGCAAAACGACGGCGGGCGGTATTTTGGGCCGTTTCCCAATGTTCCCGCGCTTGATGATTTTTTGTCGCTGGTTAAGCGGACGTATACGTTGCGGCAGTGCAAGCGTTTAAAGAAGCGCGAACCATGTCTGTATTTTCATATCGGCCGGTGCAGCGCGCCGTGCGCCGATAAAGTCTCGGAATCCGACTATCGGAAGGAAGTGGACGAAATTGCGCTTTTGCTGGAAGGAGACCTTGAGAAGCCCCTGACTGCGTTAAAGGATGCGATGAAAGCCGCTGCGGCAGCCCGTGAATTTGAGAAGGCCGCCCGCATTCGTGACGGGATTCAGGCGGTACAGGCGCTCCGGGGGCAAAATATCGTTGAAGATATGGATCCCGAAGCGCGCGATTATATCGGGTGGGCTGCGGAAGGTGCGCTGATTACGTTTACAGTGCTTAAAATGAGGGGCGGTAAGGTTGTCGGGCGGGATTTATACCGTACCGAAAGTCTCAAGGACGATACGGAAATTTTGCCGGAGTTTTTGATGGCGTATTATACCGATCCCAAACAGGTACCGCCGCACATCTTTGTTGTTTCCGGGCAGGGGCATGAGCTTGCCGAACAGTGGTTTGCCGACCGGTTGGGCGTGCAGGTTGCCATTACCGCGATTCCGTTGGAAGGGCAGGGGAGTACACCGGCCTCCGAAGCGCTGCAGTCAGGCGTATCGGCAGTTGAGACGCAGGAGGGCGGTACTCAGGCAGCCGGGCTTCCTGCAGCGAATACGGAGGCTGATACGGCGTCATTGGCGGCCGAGCAAGTACCCGGCTATGGAAGCGATAGCTCCGCCGAATCCGATTCCGAGGCCGCGATACGGCTTATGCCTGCCTCCGTGATCAGGCGGCACCGGGCGGCGCTGGCAATGGCTCGTTTCAATGCCAAAGAAGATGCCTCCCGCCGCGTGAAGGAGCTCGGCGACTTCCCTGCGTTGGAGGAATTGCAAAAGGTCTTATCGCTTGACCATCCTCCGCATCGGATTGAAGGCTTTGATATTGCGCATTTGCACGGCAAATACACGGTTGCCAGTTTGATTTCGTTTAAAGACGGTAATCCCGATAAAAAGAATTACCGGATTTTCCGCCTGCGTACGACGGATGGCGGGATTATCAATGACTATGCGTCCTTGCGGGAGGCGGTTGCGCGGCGGTATACCCGGTTAGTCAACGAAGGCGCTGATCTTCCCGATCTCATTATGATAGACGGCGGTATCGGTCAGGTAAATGCAGCAAAGGCGGTACTGGATGCGCTGGAGCTTGACATTCCGCTGGTCGGTCTTGCGGAAAAGAACGAAGAACTTTACCGGCCGCATATTAACAAGCCGATTGTGCTGCCACGGCGAAGCGCAGCGCTCCGGGTTCTGCAGCGGGTACGCGATGAAACGCACCGGTTTGCCAATACCCGTAATAACCGGCTCCGTTCAAAAGAAGGGTTGCACCTTTTATTTGAGCAACTGCCGCATATCGGTGAAAAACGGGCTGCGGTTTTGCTGCGCAGCTTTTCAACTGTTGCAAAACTTTCCGTAGCTTCTCCAGAAGCTGTTGCAGCGGCTGTGCGGATTACGCAGTCGCAGGCGGAAGCGGTCATTGCAGCTGCCCGGCAGTTATGTTAGCCGTGCCGACACTGCTTACAGCCGAGGATGCGGACGTGCCGGTTTGCTTTGCCGCGGTCGAATAAGCGGGCGATCAGGTACTCATCGGCTTCAACGTTCGCTTTGCATACGGGACAACGTCGCATAATATCCAATTCCATTGATGGATAGCAATGCGGACAACCGTATACCGAACACAGTTGGTCGCTCCCCTCAGACGGATACACTTTTGTTTTCAGCTGCTCGCCTTTTTTTAAGACGGTACAACACATGGGGCATACACCGGGAGCTCCCGGTTTTCCTTTTTTCAAAGGGGTATCCGTGTTGTTTCTCGAAGGTTTTGCAGAAAAGAGCAAATAGGCGATCACCATCAGCGTAATTCCGACACAGACGAGTATAAACCATGAAACGGGTGAAAGAAATGTTCCCATGCGGATAAGATACACGATTCTTGGACTTGCGGCAACCTAAAAAACGCGCTATACTAGCAAGGTGGCATCGTTATATGTTGTCGGAACACCGATAGGAAATTTGGGCGATATTACCGTACGGGCATTGGAAACGTTTAAAACGGTTGATTATATTGCGTGCGAAGATACCCGCCATACGTTGGGGCTTTTAACGCATTTTGAAATACGGAAACCGCTTATTTCTTGCCGGGCGCAAAACGAGCAGGAAGCAGCTCAAAAGATTATCGGGTTGTTATCTGAAGGAAAGAACGTTGCCTATGCGAGCGATGCGGGAACTCCTGCGTTGAGCGATCCGGGGGCTGTTCTGGTAAAACAGGTACGGCAAGCGGGGTATCCCGTGGTTCCCATTCCGGGCGCTTCCGCATTTGCCGTGATGGTCAGCATTGCGGGAACAGGCGATGCATCGGTGCTCTTTGAGGGCTTTTTATCACCCAAGCCGGGGCGGCGGAAGCGGCGGCTGCAGGAGCTGTTTGCGGTAGGTACCGGATTTGTGCTCTACGAGTCCCCGTTTCGGATTATCAAGCTCTTGCAAGATATTGCCGATATTGACGGTATGCGGCGCGTTGTTGTCGGGCGTGAGCTGACGAAGATACATGAGGAAATTTTATCCGGTTCCGTATCGGATATTTTACATATATTACAGGAGCGGCCGTCGATAAAAGGTGAGTTCTCGATTTTTGTATCGGGGCTCTCTTAATTTTTTCGATAAATATGCCGATATATGCTATGGAAGGCGGAGAGAACATGACGATTGATAGATCAAATGGAATTGAATCTGTACAGCCTGTAAAACCTGTACACCCTGTCCAAAGAACACCGAAGGCGGAAACAATCGGTAAAGCCGATGCGGTTTCCGTTTCAAAAGAAGCGCGTGTGTTATCGGATGCAACGATTGCGCTGGAAGCAATACGGAAAGCTCCCGATATCCGTGAAGATAAGGTCGCTGAAGTCAAGAAAAAGTTTGCAGACCCGTCATATATCAATAATGCGCTTTTAGATATTGTTGCCGATAAAATCCTGACCGATTACGGTCTGTAATATCATTCATCGCGCAGCGCAAGCGTATTGTGATGCGCGCATGAGGCAGTAATCTTATCAGCATAGTGATATTTTCTCATTATCGCAAACCTGAACGAAAGGCGGAAAAATAGGTATGTCTAATTTTACCTTTAAACTTTCATCGAATATTATTCTCGGAAGTTATTCCATAGCAAAAATAGGTTCTGAAGCAGCGCAATTCGGAAAGAAATTTTTATTTGTTGTTGATCCGCTTTTACATGAAACGGGAATTTCCAAAAAGATTACTGCCGCATTGGAAGAGCGGGGTATTTCGGTTCTCGTATTTGACGGCGTGAAACGTTCCGCCGATTCCGATATTATTGAAAATGCATTGAGCCTTGCACGCGGCGTTTTTGTTGACGGCGTTATTGCATCCGGCGGAATGGGGTCTGTTGCCATTGGGCGGGCTGTTGCCTCACTATATAATGAAACCGGTTCCATTTATGATTTTATCGATGGAAAGCCCTGCACTGCAGAACCGCTTCCATTTATTGAGGTACCTTCCACGTGCCGGGAACCGTTTACGTTTACCTCTTTTAGTCCGATTGTCGATGTTCGTTCCCGGAAAATCAATTTATTGAAAATTCGTCAGGATCTCTGCAAGTTATGCGTCTTTGATCCTGCTTGTTATTCGAATCTTGCCCCTAATGCTACAACCGCTACCCTTTTACAAGGGCTCGGTATCGCGTTTGAAGGGTATATTTCATGCCGATCCAGTTTTTTATCGGAAGCTATTTTAGGAAAAGCTATCGAGCGTTTCTTGCAATCGCTAGGTGCACCGCTTGGCAATGCAGATGCTTCCGATGAAACAGTTATTGCAGAGGCGGCCTGTTTAACGGCGATCGGGATTTCGTGTTCAAGTCCGGGACTGGGAAGTGCTATCGCGCTTGCGTGTGCCGGGCGGTATAATATCTCCAGTTCCGTTGTCGGGACGATTTTGCTGCCGCATATTCTGGCAAATGCACAAACATCCAACCTTGATAAGGTCGTCAGGATCGGGCGGATGCTCGGCGTTGAAACGCAGGGCGCTGATCCGCTTGCGGTGTCGCAGGCTGCAATTGAAGAAATACGCAGGCGTTTGGCTCAAGCAAATTTGCCGACCCGTTTAAAGGATATCAATTTAACCATGGAGCAGCTGATTGCCGTCTCTGAAGATGCGGTATCTTTGAGCTTTATGAACTATATTCCGAAACCGATGCGGAGTGATGATGTATTTGAGCTGCTCAAACAGGCGTATTAGACCTGAATGATTGAACTTTTTAAACTTATCGATCTTCCTTTCACACAGAAAATACGAAAAATTATTAAAATTTTAGAAACGCTTGAAACCGAATGTACTGCATTTCCCGCATCCGCGTCTGTTTCAAGCGCGCCTCTTTCGTGCGATTTGTTTTACATTGAGGGGCTTTGTACGCATGTGCTTGAGCTCTATCCTGATGACGCCGCCGTTGCCGCAGCTATTGAAGCATTCCGTAAAGTGGCGCATTCCGATGCCGTACCGATCGGCGTCTACCGTACGCTGTTTAATACGCTACGGCATGCGCTGTACCGCAAAACAGGCGTACAGCCTTCCGAATGGGATCTGATTGCGCCGGGGCTGCGCTATGGGATGGAACTGCCGGAAACCCCAACGGCGGCACACCCGGCGGACGGTACGATGTCCGATTCCATACCGGCGGCAGCGCGGCCTTTTTTTCCGGGAATTTATGTGTATGCGGAAGATATCCGTGCGCCGTTTAACCTTGGCTCGATATTCCGTACGGCGGAGGCATTCGGCGCGGAAAAATTGCTGCTTTCGGATGGCTGCGTTTCCCCTGAACAGCCGCGTGCACAGCGGTCGGCAATGGGCTGCACCCGGTTTTTACCATGGGAATACTGCTCGCTTGACGCGCTGCCGCCGGATATGCCGGTCTTTGCGCTTGAAACCGGCGGAACTGCAATCACTTCTTTTCATTTTCCTCGGCAGGGAGTTGTCTTGGTCGGTTCCGAAGAATTGGGACTGAGCGCCGAAGCATTGAAACGGGTAACTGCCGGTATCGTCAGTATTCCAATGAAAGGGGTAAAAGCCTCGCTCAATGTCGCGGTTGCATTCGGTATTCTCATGCAACATTGGACGGCAGCCCGGTAAAAAGCACGCATCGTTGAGCATCTTCATTCAACAATCATAAAAAGTCGAAATTGATCATAAAAGCATAAAAGACATGAGATTATAGGCGTTGTGGCTTTGTAAAAAATAGGGTATGATAAAAAAAAGGTGATAATCAAAGCAGGGCTAAAGGAGAGATGTAAAGGCCTTGCAATGACTATCACCGGAATTTACATGCGATAAAGTCCGGCTTATTGTGCCAAGCTCTTATAAATTTTTTCTATGTTTGATGTCATTCTTTCCATATAGGATAATCCGTCTTCTGCCGATTCAATCGTATAAATCTTTTGTACCGTTGCTCCTACTTCTTTTGCTAATGTTTCGGAGACCTGCGGACTTGCGGCATTTTCCGAGAAAACAGTTGTAATTCCATATTGGTTACAATAATCTGCTAATTTTGCTAATTGTTTTGCATTCGGTTCTCCGGCGGAAAAAACGCCTCTGACGCTGTTTTGTTCCAGCCCTAAGTCTCGGCAGAGATAGCCGAACGCTGCATGGCTGACAACAAAGTGATGCTTGGTCAGTTTTGAAAAATTGTCGCGGTATTTTTGCAGGAGGGCATCCGCTTCTGAAACGAAGGTTGCCGCATTTGCTTTGTAAAAGGATGCATTGGCAGGATCGGCTTCGGAAAGCCCGGCTGCGATGTTTTGAACCATTACTTTTGCCGATTCAAGGCTGAGCCATGCGTGAGGGTCGGTATCACCGTGGTGATGATGGTGTTCTTCGTGATCGTCATCATGGTCATGGTCGTGTTCGTCATCATGATGGTGTTCATCATGGTCGTCGTGATCATGATCGTGCTCATCATCATGGTGATGCTCATCTTCATGATGGTGGCTGCTGCTCAGTTTGATGGGATCGATACCGTCGCTTGCACATATCTTGCGGATATTTTCCCGTTTGACTGCGTGAATCGCTTCATCAAACCAGGGCTCCATGCCTAATCCGTTGTACACGACTGCTTTTGCATCCATTAAAAATTTGAGATCGCCCGCTTTCGGTTCAAAATGATGCGCTCCGATTCCCGGCGGAATAATCGTATGGATATACACCTTGTCCTGGCCTACAATTTTGGTAAGCTCCTGCATGGCATCAAACGAGGCTGCAACGGCAAGCTTTCCTTCGGGAACTTTTTCGGTCTTTCCTCCGGCAAATGCGCCGAGCGCAAAAATACCGGAAACAATCATAAAACATGCGGTAAGAAAAATCTTTTTCATTACTAAAACTCCTCTTGCAATCATATTTGCAAATCAATTGCAAATATACAGAAAAATAAAAATAATTGCAAGTGTTTTGCAAATGGAAAACGATTATTAAGATGAGCTCGATTACCGGGGCAGTTCCCGAATGTCTGCCGTAAAGATACCCGTTCGCCCGACGGCATAGAAGGCCGTTTCTTCCCACGCTGCGGTGATTTCCGTGCCTGAAATGATAAATGCCGTATAGTTATAGCTTTGCGGTAAGAGTGGGAGCCGCCGTTCGCTAATGCCGTCTTTGTGTGTATTGAGCTTGAGTGTCCCATCGGGTAACAGAATGGCGGCGTTTTGCTTGCTGCCGTCCTGCGTGTATTGCAGGGCGTACCCGTTCAGCGGTATCTTATCTTTTTGATCGCCGGGTGTGTTTATCGACGCCGGTTTTAAAAAGGTAACGCCGTGAATGGAATCTTCGGTAATTAGTTTTAGGTAGAGGTCGGTATCGGTGTTGATGGTTTCTGCCAGGTCTTTGACGATATCAGGCATCTGCCGGTACGAAGCGGGTTCGCACGCCGCTCTGAATGCCTCGGGTGAAAGCTGTTCGATATGTTTGAAGGCATCGTTCTGCATAAAAATGTCAAATTGCGTGCTGCCGATGTAAAAAAAAGACACTTCCGATCCAGTGTCGGCCTTAAAACCGGCGTACCACTGACCGTTCACATGTTCAAGGGTCTTACATTGGCCTTCTTTCGGTATATGCAAAGAGGTAACGTCGGCAACGGGCGTGTACTCTCCGTCGGCGGAATTGGTGCGTAATAGAAAAACGGTATTGTCGGCTTTTTGTTGAGGTGAAAAGTCGGTATTTTGATAGATACGGATGAAATAGGAGCCGTTTACCATATAGATATCTCCGGCGGATGTGTGTGCAAAGAGCTGATGCCGTATCGGCATGTGCATATTGGACTGCAAGGCGGAGAGCGGGTAGAGCCCGCATTTATTGATTAAAAAAAGAGGTGTTTCTTTGGCGAGGCTGCAGTCGGCAACCCGGAGAGCCTCCGTCCACGGTTTAAACTCGGTTTCCGGTATTTCGGAAATGGTGTCGGCTGCGTGTAATTGTAGGTAGCCGTCGCGATCGCTGTAAAAATAGTGCCAATGACTGGTGCGGACGGGCTCGGAAAGCGGTTCTTGCGATGCGGTTTGGGTTTCCTTAATCGGCTCGCCCCCCGTTGAATCATTTTTTTTTGTACATGTTGAAAACAGGAACACTGCTGCAAGCAGCAGCAGTGGGTAAAATGGGTTACGCAAGGGCAATCGCCTCAATTTCAACGAGGCCGTCTTTCGGCAGCCGGGCAACTTCTACTGCGGATCGCGCAGGATAATCTCCGGTACCGAACACTTCGCCGTATACCTTGTTCATTTCCGCAAAGTTATTCATATCGCTTAAAAAGACGGTTGTTTTCAGTACCTTGTCCAAGCTGCTTCCGCCTGCTTCCAGTACGGCTTTCAGGTTCATCAGCGATTGGCGGGTTTGTTCGGCAATGCCGCCCGGTACGAAAGCGCCGGTAGCGGGATCGATCGGCAGCTGACCGGAGGTAAAAATGAGGCCGTTTCCCGCGGTTCCTTGCGAATACGGCCCGATTGCGGCAGGCGCCTTGTCGGTTGCAATAATTTTTTTCATAACTGTTTGTCTCTCTTATGTGATAATGTATCGTCTTTCATGGGGCATGGATACTGCGTCATTGGCAATGAATGACGGCGCAGCTGCGCGCTCGTTATCCATTACCAAGGGCAATGAGCGGATACCGGAGCCGTCTTTTTTGAACTTTTAGCAAAAGAGCGTTCCGATATCCGCCTTACCCATGCTCGAACCGGCAGTACAAACGGCCGGTCTTACAGCGGAGCCTTAAAACCCGTATCGTGCAAAGGTTGAGGCGCCTGCATAGCGAGCCTGGCAGCCGAGCTCTTCTTCAATGCGGATCAGCTGGTTGTACTTTGCAATACGGTCGCTGCGGCTCATCGAACCGGTTTTGATCTGTCCCGCTTCCAATGCAACGGCGAGGTCGGCGATGAATGCATCCTCGGTTTCGCCTGAGCGGTGAGAGATAACAGCGGTGTAGCCCGCGTTTTGAGCCATGCGTACCGCGTCGATGGTTTCGGTAACGGTGCCGATCTGATTGAGCTTAATCAGAATGGAGTTACAGGCTCTTTCTTTGATGCCGCGCTGCAGCCGTTCGGTGTTGGTAACAAAGAAGTCGTCGCCGACGATCTGAATCTTATTGCCGAGCTCTTTGGTCAAGCGGGCATAGCCTTCCCAGTCATTCTGGTCGAGCGGATCCTCAATGGAAACGATCGGATAGGTGTTGATCCATTTTTTGTAGATTTCGATCATTTCGTCCGCGGTGAAAAGCTTATCGGGATTGGACTTCCAGAACTTGTAGCCTTTGCGTCCGCCTTCGTCGAACAATTCGGAAGATGCGCAGTCGAGCGCAATCGCGATGTCGGTGCGCGGCTTGTAGCCGGCTTTGTCAATCGCTTTCATAATGTACTCAAGCGCCGCTTCGTTATCGATGTCGGGAGCAAAACCGCCTTCATCGCCGACGGAAGTCGCTTTGCCGTCCGCCTTCAAAAGACCTTTCAACGCGTGGAACACTTCCGCCGTCATGCGCACCGCTTCGTGGATGGACTCGGCGCCGACCGGCATAACCATGTATTCCTGAAAGTCGATTTTATTGTCGGAGTGCTTGCCGCCGTTGATGATATTTGCCATCGGTACGGGCATTTGCAAGGTGTGAGCGCCGCCCAGGTAGCGGTACAGCGGCAATCCGATATAGTCGGCGGCAGCACGGGCAACCGCCATCGAAACGCCGAGCATCGCATTGGCGCCGAGCTTGGATTTGTTCGGCGTTCCGTCCAGATTCAGCATGGTCTGATCGATTTCAGCTTGTTCTAGGGCATCCATACCTTCAAGCTCTTCAGCAATCACCGTGTTGACATTATCGACAGCCTTTAACACACCCTTGCCGCCGAACCGCTTTGCATCGCCGTCGCGCATTTCCAACGCTTCAAATTCGCCGGTAGAAGCTCCCGACGGAACGCAGGCACGGCCGAAACTGCCGTCGCTCAATGCAACATCCACTTCAACGGTCGGATTCCCGCGGGAATCCAAAATCTCACGTCCTTCAATATAAACAATATCACTCATGTATGACCTCCTGACTGATAATCGTCTTTAACAGCTGATGTGTGTAAAGACCTTTTTATGGGTATAAGATATATTTTACACTTATTTTGTGATATAATCAAATGGTATGACCTTTATTTTATCACCTGAGATAATTGATGATATTCTCTTTGCAATGGAAAATCAGACGGAGCTTTTTTCTTTCGATGCGCGTGAAGGAATGTGCGTCGGGAGATGTGAGATTGATGATGAGTTCGCCGCTGACGGATCGGAGCGGTATTACGGCATACCTCATTGGACGTCGGCCGACGGCTTTCGGCTTATGGAGCTGTTTACCGCGCGGGTGCATAACCCTGCGCTGCGGGCCGCGTTGCAGGATGCCCTCCGGCAGCGGAAAGGCGTGTTCCGTCGGTATAAAGCCGTGTTGGCAACCGCTCCTACGATCGAACAGGAGTGGTACCGTTTTAAAGATGCTCGCATGAAAGAAGCCGTGTACGAATGGTATAACAAGCTGCGGATGATCTGGGGGCTTGAAAAAATCAGCTTTGAAGAAGAGACGGAAAATCAGCTGTTGTTGGAGGATTTTGTGTTTCAGATTAAAAGGCGCGATGAGCTTGATGTCGCGCTTTTACGGGATTTTATCCGGAAGACGGATTGGCCGTCCGATGATGATAACGAGATGCTTTCCTTTGACGAAACGGCGGCAATTGCAGCAGGCCGGTTATTGGGGCAGACGGCATTTTTCGATGCGGATGTGTGCGCCGCAACCGAGCAGGAATACGGTATTACTCAGGGGACTGCCGCATACATCACCGCATACAACGAGACCGGGCTGTGCGGATTGTGCGCGATTGTGCCATTCCCCATTCCCGGAAGTTTTTGTATTCCGTTTTTGAGGGTCTTACCGGAATATCGGGGGCTCGGGCTCGGTAAAGAGCTGTTACAGCGCACCTGCTCCTATAGTGAGCCGATAGCCGCAACGCTGATATTCGCCGATTTTTGTACGCCGTCCCATGGCATCGCACTGCTTAAACGGGAAGGGTTTGAGCGGATGGGGCTCTTGTATGTAAAAGATATGGATGAGTCTGACGAAGAGCCCAGCGGAAAGCTGCCTACGAGAAAAACTTTCTAAAGACGGCGGCGCTCAGTTTTTTCTGTAAAAAGCTCAGCTTTGTTTCGGAGATAACAATCGCGATAAAAATCAGCGAACAGCCGATTAACAGCGGCGCCGTAACTTTTTCATGCCAAAAGAGGACGGCGATGATGATGCTGAAAACCGATTCAAGCGAAAAGATCAGCGCCGCGGTTGACGCAGGGGTATAACGCTGCCCGATCGCCTGCAGCGCATTCGTCACCGACATACAGACGAGTCCTAAATAGACGGCGGCAAAAACGGATTGCGCATTCCATACAATGGCAGCGGTGTTTTCAAAAAAGAAGCTGTACGCGCCTGCGTAGACCGCACCGAAAAAAAGGCTGCCGATTGTCAGCAGAATAGGATCGTGCGTATCGACATAATGGCCGAGGTATACCAGATAGCAGCCGAACACGACGCTCCCGATTAACGCAAGGAGGTCGCCGAAATTGATCCCGACCGCAGAATCTCTCAAAAGATCGGGCAGCGAAATAAAAGCAATACCGGCCAAACAGAACACCGCGGCAATCACATGATACACATTCGGCCTTTTTTTCTCTACGAACCACGAAATAAAAGGCGTCAGCACGCAATACGTCGCAACAAGAAACCCGCAGCGGCCGGGCGGACACCCTGCATTGGTAATCGCAATGCCTTGCATCAAATACCCGATCGTCATCAAAAACCCGAGAAAGGCGCTAATCAGGATGTAATCCCATGAAATTTTTTTTAAGCGTTTGATAAAAAAAAGCATCAGCGCGCCGGAACCGATTGCGCACCGCATAAACACCAAAAAAGCCGGCGGAAAGTAGTCGTTGGTACTGCTGATCATAACAAAGGTCGTTCCCCAGAACAGCGCTGCAACGAATAGGGCTGCACGGCCGATGACTTCATTTTTTGTCAGTTTACTCATCGTTATGAACCTTAATCATCCAACCAATAAATTTTATCGGGAGCTTGCTCTTCCAAAAAGATTTTCCGATACCGCTGCGAATGCATCACCCGCACATCATGAGGAAAATACGCCGTGTGCAAAAACCACACCGTATCCAACAAGTCGCCAAAAGAATCGGAACAGGAATAGCGATAAAAAAGCGGCGCATCCTCAAGAATCGCCCGCAGAGAACGGTCATGGGTATGATACGGATCAACTGCTTGCCGCAAATTACTCCGCAACCCGCCGTACCATGCATGGGTAATCGCCAATAAATTAAGCTTTTTGCGGGCATCCATATAGTACAACTCGTACATTCCTGCGATGGCCGGAACAGCCGTGGTAATCCGGTATTTATCGGCACGGGTCAGCGCCGTCCACCTGAGGGTATAATATGCATCGTGTTTATCGTTTTCCTTTTTAAGGATGACCGGTTTGAAGTCAAGCATGCTCGTACGGCAAGTGTAGCACACTTTTTTAGCATTGCCTAGCAAAAACGCTGCAAGGCCTCGGAAACTCGTTCACAACATACTGGTATATTCAATTGATTTTTATGGGCGGATTTTTGCGCTTGGTGTTTTGGCACGCGCAAAAACCGGGCTATCCGCTGCCTTGGCTTGTACGTCCATGTACAAGCCAAGGCATGAGTTTGCGTACCGCAAACTCATTACTGCTTAGAACCAGCGGCATCCATGCCGCTTCTGAATGTGCGTTCGTGTCAATGCTTGAACGCCAGTTTTTGGCAGAGCAAAGACATCGCTTCTATGTGGAACCCCACGGCGGGGTCTTCGGAAAAATCGCAGCGCATCTTCTCACGTCGAAGGCTGCTGCTACACTACCGCAGCAATAAAAAGGATACCGCTCCTATCCTGTTCCGCCTACTTGCGTACGGGTAACAAAGTAGCGTATGATGGCCGCATGGGAAAACGTGCAAACGGAAAAATATCGCTCGGCTGTTTATTTTGGGGGCTCTTCATCCTGCTCATGGTCGCGTTATTTATCTTCAATAAAGATACTATTATCCATGTTTTGGAAAAAACAAATGCAAAAAATATATTGTTCGGCAAGAACACGGAAACGGGGAGGCCTACGGAGCCGCTGTCTGAACTTCGCCTCCATGATGATACGGCTGCCGGTGCCGAAAGCAAAGGGATAGATGCTTCCGGCGGTACGGAACAAAGCATGTCTGAGCCACCGCGTCAGGAAGAGGGGATGGCACCGGATGTTGCTGAAGCACCGGAGGAGGGAAGCCCGTCTGTGCTGCAAAATGCCGACGGAGCCATTGCATCGGGCGATGATCCGGCGGGCGGCGCGGCGCAAACGGAAGCAGCGGTGCCGGAACCTATTGAACCGGATGAGGATGCCGATACCCTGAATACTATATCAGCCATACCGATACAGAAAGAGGATACATCGAAGGAGCAGCAATTAAATACCGGAACCCAACGTCCGGCGGAAATGAGGAACGCAATGCTTTACTGGATACGGATTGACGGCGACGGTAAACTAACCCGGCAACGTTCAGTACGTTCGCTTCCCAAATCCGATACGCCGCTGAGCGATGTGCTTGAAGCGCTGTTTGCGCTGCCTTCAAATGATGAGCTCAAGCAAGGGCTTAGAACGCTTATCCCGCCGGGTACTCAGTTACGCGCCGCATGGGTAAAAGATGGGGTTGCGTTTATCAATGTAAGTGAAGAGTTTCAGTTTAATCAATATGGTATCGAAGGGGCTCTTGGTCAGCTGTCTCAGGTGGTGTTTACCGCAACCGAATTTCCCACGGTAAAAACGGTTCAGATTTTAATTGAAGGACAAAAAAAAGATTATCTCGGAGCCGAGGGCGTGTGGATCGGTTCGCCTCTTGCGCGCGTATCGTTTTAATATTTCGTTATAAAAGCAGCTTACAGGCAACCGCTTGAATATTTCTCGTACGCCTTGTCTTATACAAGAAAAGGCACTGTAATGTACAGTGCCTTTCGGAAAAAGCCCGTTTACTCAGTCATGGAACAGCGCAAACGGCTCAATATGATGAATGCGAAATCACAAAGGCATCGTCTCAAAACACATGTTCGCTTTCAGAGATGCCCTTTGCTCCGTATCGGCTTAGAACGGACGGTCGGCGAGGTATTTGTACTCCTGCCAGCGCCGTTTCGCCTGTATAACCGCTTTGTCAAGCAGCAATTGAGCGCGTTCCGGATTTGCGTTCTTCAATGACTTGAAGCGTACTTCCTTGTACATAAAGTCCGCAAGGTTAAAGTTCGGCTCTTTGCTGTCAAGCTGGAAGGGATTTTTCCCCTGCTCGACCAAGCGAGGATCATAGCGGTACAACGGCCACAGACCGCAGGTCACAACCTCTTTCTGGTTCTGCATACCTTTCGTCATGTTGATACCGTGGTTGATACAGTGGCTATAGGCGATAATAATCGAAGGCCCGTCATAGCTTTCGGCTTCGCGGAAGGCTTTGATCACCTGCGACAAATTCGCGCCCATGGAAACTTGCGCCACATACACATACCCGTAGCTCATCGCCATCATACCGAGGTCTTTCTTACCGATCTCTTTACCGGATGCGGCGAACTTTGCGATCGCGCCGATCTGGGTTGCCTTAGACATCTGACCGCCGGTATTGGAGTACACTTCCGTATCAAGTACCAGTACGTTGACATTTCTGCCGGACGCCAATACGTGATCCAAACCGCCGTAACCGATATCATACGCCCAGCCGTCGCCGCCAATTATCCATACGGAACGCTTAATAAAGTGATCGGTTAAAGACAAGAGCTCTTTTGCAAGCGGGTCGGCAGATTTTTCCAATTCTTTTTTCAGCTCATCGACAAAGCCGCGCTGATCATCGATGGCGGCATCATCGGCTTGCGTATTGTTCAATACCTGCTCAATCGCAGCAGCAGCGATACCTTTCTCCTTGAGCTTACCGGCCACCTCGCGCGCGTATTCCGCCAGTTTATCACTGGTTAAACGCATACCGTACCCAAATTCGGCGGCGTCTTCAAAGAGGGAGTTCGACCACACCGGTCCGCGCCCATCCGCGCGTTTTGCATACGGAGTGGTGGGGAGGTTACCGCCATAGATTGAAGAACATCCGGTTGCGTTCGCAATAACGGCACGGTCGCCGAACAGTTGCGACAGGATACCGATGTAGGGCGTTTCACCGCAGCCTGCGCACGCGCCGGAGAACTCAAAGAGCGGACGGCGCATACCGAGGCCTTTCGGTTGGCTCAAATTGACTTTCCGTGTGTCGGGATCGGGGAGACTCATAAAGAAGTTCCAATTTTCCGATTCGGCGGCGCGGTGTTCGACAAAGTTTTCCATATTGATCGCTTTGATCGCCGGATTTTCCTTGGACTTCGCAGGACACTGTTCGACACAGACACCGCATCCCGTACAGTCTTCGGGAGAAACCTGAATGGTAAAGAGCGAATCGGTAAATTCCTTACCTTTATACGGAATGGAGCGGAAGGCCGATGGTGCGCGGTCCGCATGGGACTTGTCAAATGCCTTCATTCTGATAACGGCATGGGGGCACACAACGGTACACTGACCGCACTGAATACACAGTTCGCTCTTCCAAATCGGAATACGCTCTGCAATTGCCCGTTTTTCGTATTGAGTGGTCGCCGTCGGGAAGGTGCCATCGGCCGGAATTTCGCTTACCTTGACTGCATCGCCTTCATTGATCGCGATTTTGCCCAGTATCTTACGGACAAATTCCGGTGCATCAGCTGTCATTGCAGCATGACGGGAAAGTGTACTGGTTGCTTCTTTGGGATAGCCCACCTGTTCAACCCCTTCAAGTGCCATATCGATGGTCTTGATGTTCTTTTGAACGATTTCCGGCCCCTTTTTGCCGTATGATTTTTCGATGAACTTCTTAATCAGCTGAACTGCTTCAGCTTCGGGCAAAATACCGGATATCTTGAAGAACGCAGTCTGCATAACAACGTTGATACGGTTGCCCATCCCGGCCTTTTCCGCAATTTTCACACCGTCGATGACGTAGAACTTCGCTTCTTTTTCGATAATATCCTTCTGCACCTCTACCGGCAGATAGTTCCACACTTCATCCTTATTCCAGTGGCTGTTCAACAGGAATGTGCCGCCTTTTTTCAGGCTCTTGAGCATATCGTAGGTTTCAAGGAACGAAAATTTATGACATGCGATAAAGTCCGCCTGGCCGACAAGATACGGCTTGCGGATTTTTTTCTTTCCGAAACGCAGGTGAGAGGTGGTAATCGAACCCGATTTTTTGGAGTCGTACACGAAATAGGCCTGCGCGTTGTTTTCGGTCGCTTCACCGATGATCTTGATGGAGTTCTTGTTGGCGCCGACCGTACCGTCGGAACCGAGGCCGTAGAACATCGCCTGGTGCATTCCGGAATCGTCAACATGGAAGTGGTGATCATAGGCAAGGCTTGCATGCGTAACATCATCGTCAATACCGACGGCAAAGTTGGCCTTCTTTTCTCCTTCCATATTATCGAATACCGCTTTGACCATTGCCGGGGTGAATTCTTTTGACCCCATACCGTAGCGGCCGCCAAGGACAACCGGATAGCCGGCAAAGGGGCATTTCTTTGCAGCCTGCATCTCGCCGATTGCAGTACGTACATCCTCGTAGAGCGGCTCTCCGAGCGCTCCGGGCTCTTTTGAACGGTCAAGCACCGTAATGTTTTTGACGGACGCGGGCAGTGCTTTTACAAAGGCCTCAGCGTTGAAGGGGCGGTATAAGCGGACTTTTAACAAGCCGTATTTTTTGCCTTTTTCGTTGAGATAATCGACGGTCTCTTCGACGGTATCGGAGCCGGATCCCATCATAATGATGACTGATTCCGCATTCGGATCGCCGTAGTAGTCGAATAAGTGATATGCGCGTCCGCTCAATGTTGCGTATTTATCCATCACCCGCTGAACGATTTCGGGTGTTGCAAGGTAGTATTTATTGACCGCTTCGCGCGATTGGAAATACACATCCGGGTTTTGGGCCGTGCCGCGGATCATCGGTTTTTCCGGCGTTAAGCCGCGGAGCCGGTGTGCCCGCACCAGGTCTTCATTGACCATTTGGCGCATAACATCGTACGGTACTTCTTCGATTTTCTGAATTTCATGGGAGGTTCTAAAGCCGTCAAAAAAGTGCAGGAAGGGAACCCGTGCTTCAAGGGTTGCTGTGTGCGCGATAACGGCCATATCCATAACTTCCTGTACGGAATTGGAGGCCAGCATTGCCCAACCGGTTTGGCGGCATGCCATCACGTCCTGGTGATCGCCGAAAATTGAAAGCGCGCTGGTAGCCAACGCACGGGCTGCAACGTGGAATACCGTACTGGTAAGTTCACCGGCGATTTTATACATATTCGGGATCATCAATAAGAGTCCCTGAGATGCGGTAAAGGTTGAAGAAAGCGCGCCTGTGGTTAATGCGCCGTGGACTGCGCCCGACGCTCCTCCTTCAGATTGCAACTCTACAACCTGCGGTACGGTTCCCCAGATGTTGGTCTTTCCATGAGCGGAATACTCATCGGCAACTTCTCCCATCGGGCTTGACGGCGTAATAGGATAAATTGCTATGACTTCGCTCAATGCATGCGCAACATGGCCGGCGGCGGTATTGCCGTCAATCATTACGAGATTTTTTTCAGGCATAACATCGTCCTTTTAAAAGTATTGTGTGAATAATGAAACATATTATAATTTTCATATAATATGCCTAAGTGCTGAAAATAGCATATTCCTTTAGTATAAAAAGTGCAAGGGCTGAATAATTTTTTTGAAAGATGGCTGTATGATACCTATGTTACACGGGAAGCACCATATTTTGCGCAGCATGAGCACGGTACCCTGCTGTGCCTTGCCTGTGCCGCCGTTTTATAGCAGCGCACTATCGGTGGTGGCATTTGATTGATTGGCCGGTTTGCTGCGGCTTCGGATGATTTTTTGCCGTTATTGCGTTTCCAATCGATTTTAGGTATACTAGTTCGCTAATAAACAATGGAGATGGTTTTCATAACGTGATGCCGATACGATTCGTTTCATCCAAAAGGAAATATATATGAAAAAATATACGTGTAGCGCGGCGGTTTTGTGCGTTGCTTTGATGCTTTTTGCGCAAACCGAGCCTGCCGCATCGGGGCAACAGCCGGTGTATCAAACGCTGCTGCAATATCGAATTGAATACGACAGCAAACATCGGCAGCTGCAAATGCAGGCTGAAATCGCGGCAAACAAAGCGGAAAAAGCAAAAACGGAATCGCTGGTAACGACGGAAGTCGGAAGCGGGGATACGCAGCTCACCCTCAATGGCGATACGGCTCAGACCGGTATTAAAACCGCTCCGTATGCAAGCGTTTTATTGCCTTCATATAATAACACTGGGGTAAAGGTTCGTATACCGTACAATAAAGAGGGACGAACAATCACGAATCCGTCGACGGGCAGTGCAGCGGTGATGCAAACGCAAAATCTCGGTGCTGAAGTAACCGTTTCGACGGATATTTACTCTAAAAATGCGGAAAAGCAAAAATATACCCGCGGTTTGGCGCAGTCTGCGGCCAAGCAAGCGCGACAAGCGGAGGAAGAAGGCATTTCGCTTGCCGAAAAGCAGTTTCTACAAGATATTCAAAAGCTGTTGGATGATTACACAACGCTGCTCGATAAAGAATTAAATGAGGTCAAAGCTGAAATTCAGTATAATCAAACAAAGACGCAAGGATATGCCGAAACTTCCACAAAAATGCGTACCGCCGATTTGGAATTATTAAGCGCTAAGCGGGAACACCAAAATGCGGATTTCAGCTTTTCGGCTTCGTACCGCGTGTTTGCGGAAAGCTGCGGCATCGCGCCTGAAGAAAATCCCCGTGCTTTTTTGACAACCTTGTGGGATTCTATTCCCATACAAAAAGCCGCGGATATTGAGCAGTATCCGCTGACTGCGTATAAAGCGCTTGTCGAGGCCGAACAGCGGCATCTGCAAAATACGGTCAAGCGGGATATTGAGCTCTCACCGTTTGCGCTGGGTGCGGAAGCAGGCTATATATTGCGCAATACGCAGACCTCGCTGAGCGGCGCTTCTACAAAGGAACGTGCTCATGCCGTGTTAGGCGGTCTTACGATGCAGTTTCCTGGTGGAAAGGCGTATACCGGCGTTGAAATTCCGCTGTCCGATCCGAAAAGTACCGCTTTCAAACTTGCATTCAGCTGGAATCCCTTTTCGATCCGGTACCGAAAACTTGATAAGCACAATGCCGAACTGGAACATGCAATCGAAATGCTCAAAATTGAGGATGCAAAAGAGCAGTACCGGAAACAGTTGCAGTCGCATAAAATCAGCAGCGAGCAAATGACATGGCAGCAAACGGCAACGGCTGATGAATTAAGCATTTATAAACAGAATGCGGAAGATCACGCGCAGTGGTATCGCAGCGGTATTATCAATCGGTTTGAAAACTTACGGGCTGAGCTTGAATATAAAAAAGCGGAAGCGCGTCATGCAAAAGCAAAGACGGCTGTCATCATTTTTAATATTGATACGGCGTTGCTGTTTGAAAAGCAGTAGAAAAGACGCAATGGAAGATGAAAAACATAATGGGAGGACACGATGAGTCTCAATAAACAGCCGCTGACGGCACGGCAGCGAAAGTCGCGCAAAACAAAAACGATTGGCGCCGTGCTCTGTATACTGGCGCTTGCAGGCGGCTGGTATTTTTTTATGAAGCCTCAGCGGGCAAAACAGAGCGATTTACCACCGTTAACGGTCAAAAAGGAAATAGAACATAATCAGATTGAAGTTTCCGGCTATATTGAAGCGGCGCAAACCCAGGTGCTTGAAGCTCCGGGCGAGGGATTCATCGAGCAGGTATTGATCAAAGAAGGCGATAAGGTGAAGCAAAATGCGCTATTGTTTGCGCTTGACACGGATAAACAAAGCTATGCGGTAGCGCAGCAGGCGTTTGCAATTAAGCAAGAGCAGATAAACGGTGCCTCGCAAAAATTGCGGCTGATGGAACAAGAACAACAGCTTTTGGAAAAACAGCTTGCCGACCGCAAGGTGTACGCAAAGTTTGACGGTATTGTTGCCGCCTTAAAAATCAGGCAAGGGCAATACGCACGGGCGAAAGATACATTCGGTACGCTGATTGACCGGAGCTTCCTGAAAGCTACCGTCGAAATTGCCGAAAGCGATGCGTCCCGGCTTGCGGTCGGGCAAAAAGTCGACATGACATTCCCGGCGGAACCCGACATAAAAGTGCAGGCGGAGGTTATTTCCTATCCGGCGATTGCGCGGCTGACGAGCCTTGGAAGAACGGTTGTCGATACGCTGATCCGCCTTGACAACCCGCCGGAGAAAATTTTGCCCGGCTATTCTTTCAATGGCATCATTGTAACCGGCGCCGATTCCGAGGCTCTCATCGTTGAACAGGATGCGATCCGTTATGTGGAAGGAAAACCTTTTGTCGATAAAATCGACGGCAACACAACGCAGGAAATCGCCGTAACCGTCGAACCGTATATTAGAGGCTTTGTGAAGCTGCTTTCCGGTGTGCAGGAAAACGATACGCTGAAAAATCAAGCAAAACCGAACGATAGACGGCGATAGGAGAGGCGCAATGAAACCAGGGATGATTGTCTCCCTTGATTCGGTAGTAAAAACGTTTTTTATGGGCGAAAACGAAGTGCACGCGCTGCGAGGCGTTTCGTTCGATATTGCGGAGGGCAGCTTTGTGTCGCTCATGGGGCCGTCCGGTTCGGGGAAAACCACGTGTATGAATATGATCGGCTGCCTTGACCGTCCGACGGCAGGCGCCATCTATGTAGACGGAGAAAACATCGCTGAAATGAGCGGGAAAGACCTTGCGCTGTTGCGCAATCGGACGATCGGCTTTGTCTTTCAGCAGTATTTCTTGCTGCCTACGCTGACTATTCTTGAAAACGTGATGCTGCCGCTGCGGTATCAGGGTGTTCCTGCCTCCGAACGGAAAAAGCTTGCGGCTGAAGAGTTGGAGAAAGTGGGCTTGAGCAACCGCCTCAAGCACCGTCCGAGCGAGCTTTCCGGGGGACAAAAACAGCGTGTTGCGATTGCCCGCGCCCTTGTAACCCGTCCCAAGCTGATTCTTGCCGACGAACCGACCGGCGCCCTCGATTCCGAGACGGGGCAGTCCGTACTCGATCTTTTTTTCGATATTAACCGGCAGGGTACGGCGGTTATCATCGTTACCCATGATCCGGACATCGGCGCAACGGCTCCGCGTTCCATCCACCTCAAAGACGGAAAAATCATCTCCGACACGGCTGCTGATCCGGACACGGACGCGCATACAACGGATGCTGCGGAGGAAAAGATGAGAAAGTGCTGTAAGACGCTTTGAGCTAAGCTATTTTTGACGCGAATATTTCGGCAATAGCCTCAATGAAGATGCGGTCATCTTCCGTGAAGCGGTTATAGTCAGCTGAATCAAGATCAATGACGCCGAACACAGCGTTATGATGCAAAATCGGTACTACCAACTCGCTTTTGCTTGCCGCATCACAGGCAATATGTCCCGGAAACATGTGTACATCGGGGACAATAATACTTTTTCGATTTGCCGCACAATGGCCGCATACGCCCTTTCCCTGCTGAATGCGGTAACATGCGGGTTTACCTTGAAACGGCCCCAATACCAATTCGGCGCCTCTTAAAATATAAAATCCCGCCCAATTTAAATCAGGCAGCGTTTCCATAATAAAGGCACTTGTGTTTGCCATAACGGCAATAGTATCCGTTTCCGATTCGATCAAGGCTTGGTATTGCGCTAATTGAATTTTTATTTTTTCATTCATAATGATAATATATCGGCTTTAGCCGTGCGAATTTTTAAACGATGCCGAGGGCTGTAAAAGAACAAACTATGCAGTCGGGAATCGCAGCACACGGCAGCAAAACAGCGCCGCCGTGTCGAGCTATTGAGATAAAGACTGAATTACCAGCTTTCCTGACGAATAATGTAGTCGGTAAAAGCATGATCCGATAAGGCCTTTTTCACCTTTTCCAAGTCTGAGGGGCGGATACCGGGAAGGACAACACGTACCGATGTATCCGTCCGTTCATACGCGGGTTCCAGGCCTGCCTTTCTGAGACCGGTTACCAGCCGTAGAGCATTTTCTTCCCGTGTAAAGGCTCCGAGCTGAATCCGCCATAAGACACCGGGCGTTTCCTCGGCATTGGTCGGAATATAGACGCGTTCCGTTTCACCTGCAGCATCCTGCTTTGTGGGCGCTGCAGCGGATACCGGTTCTTTTTTTGCTTCTTGTAAAGCGATCTGTTCCATCGTTCGAGCTTGAGGAGCCGTTGTCTGCTGAGGTGCGGCATACTGCTGTTGAGTCTGCATCGGCTGTTTTTTTTCAGGCTGCTGCACGGGAACCGCTTCCGGCTGCGTTGTTGTAGGCGTTTGCGTATTTGCTGTAGACCGAACGGAGGCTTCGCTGTACGTATCATTTGCCGCTACTAACGCCGCATGTTCAAGTGAGTCAACCCGCTTAATGGACACCCGTGTAATACCGCGGTTTATCATTCCAAGCGATTCGGCTGCGGCCTTTGAAAGATCGATATCGCGGTTGGCTACAAAAGGCCCGCGATCATTTACCCGTACGATTACCTTTTTACCGTTTTCCAGGTTAGTAACTTCAAGAAAGGTTCCGAACGGTAAACTTTTATGAGCAGCCGTGTACGCATTCATATCAAAAATTTCACCGCTGGAGGTAGGCTTTCCGTCAAAAGCCTCTCCGTAATAAGATGCATAGGTCTCTGCTGTCAGTAATTCTTCTGCACTCAGCGGCAAGAACAGCAACAGTCCTGCCAAGGCAGATAGTACATAGTATTTTTTCATAAAATCCTCCCATAGCTTCATATCAAAAATATCGGAAAAGGAGCGAAAATATTAAGGTTAAAAAAAAATATCTGAAAATCTGTATATCGATTTCCTCTTTCTCATTGTTTCTGTTACTTGTAAAATGCATGGTTTATAGTATAATTGAAGAAAGATGTTCAATCGGCATTAAGGACGGTACTCATAATGGCAAAAGTTATGAACGGATTTGGACGGCAACAGGCAAAATCATCGGCATCGCTGATGACATTATTTGTCTTGCAGGCGGTATGTACGGTAAGTTTGCTTATCATTTCGCTTATTATGCTCCTGTTTATTCGGTCGCAAAAAACAGTCTTGTTGAAAACGCAAGCAAAGCGGGAAGTCTTGTTGCTGATGTCCAATGAGATTCATCAAAATTCATTTGATTTAACCCGTTTATGCAGACTTTTTGCCGTTACCGGTGAAGAGCAGTACCGGACTGCGTATTTTGAAATTATCAATTGGATGACCGGAAAAATTCCGCGGCCTCAAACCGTACATCCGAAACTCTTTCCGGGAAGAACGATCAGCAGAACTGATTTATTGATTGAATTGGAATGTGAGCGGGATGAAATCGCCTTGCTTGATGAAGCCGCTCAGATGTCGGTCGATATGACCAAGTTGGAAACGCAGTCGATGGATAGCAGGGGCAAGAACTCCTATGTTGAAGGCCCGGCGGAAATGCGTCCCGGCGAATCGGTTGAAGCATTTGCGATTCGTATTGTGCATGATGCCAGATATCAAAATGATGTAAAAGAAATTCTGCAAAAACTGGATGAATTTTTTATCAAGCTGGATACGCGTATGTCGGCAGTTGTGGCTGAAACCGATCGGCTGCTGGACGTGTATGGATATGTGACGCTGGGATCATTGATTTTAGCGAGCGTATTGATCGGTCTTTTTATTATCTTCTTAAATACGGCGGTGCTGCGCCCTATCGTAAAGACGTCAAAAATATTCGCGTACCTCAAACGGTACGATTTGACCAAGCATATTGAGGTGCGGTCGTTTAATGAGATTGGAAAAATGCAGACCGATTTTAATGAAACCGTAGGCAATCTTCGGGATTTAATCTTTGCTATTCAGAATAATAATGAAGCGCTTTCGTTTGTCGGCCATGAATTATCCGCTCAAATGACTGAAACTGCAAGCGCCGTATATGAAATCAGTACCAATATCGAAAATGTGAAAAAGCAGGTGCTGACACAGTCCAACAGCGTAATTGAGATCGGCAGCTCCCTGCAGGCAATGATGCGGACAATCGAAAAATTGGACAAGCACATCGACCTGCAAACCGAAGCGGTGGATAACTCTCTCAATTCCGTTGAACACATGCTGCACGGCATTAAGACGGTGAACGGCAACATAGAGCAGAACATTCATATATTGGATGCATTAAATCAAGCGACGGCGCACGGAAAAACCGTCGTTGCGGAATCCGTCGAGCTGAGTAAAGCGGTCGATGACAGTTCGGGAGTTTTGCTGGAAACCAGTACCGTCATCCAAAATATTGCGGCGCAAACGAATCTTTTGGCGATGAACGCGGCAATTGAGGCCTCTCATGCAGGAGAAGCAGGCAGGGGGTTCGCTGTTGTTGCCGGAGAAATCCGTAAACTGGCGGAAGAGTCGAGCGCGCAGGGCAAAAATATTACGGTAATTCTCCAAGACTTAAAAGGAAAAATCCAGCGGGTTACCGATTCGGCTGAGGCGATTGAAACGCAATTCGACATGATTTTCGATCTTGTCGCAAAGACAAAAGACCAAGAAAAAGCGGTCAGAACGGCGATGAGCGATCAAAAGACCGACAATGAGCATATCGTTCAGGTCATGGAGAAAATCGGCTCTATTACGCATGAGGTACAAAAGGTGTCACAAGAAATGCTGAAAGGCAGCAAAGCCGTCGGCGCCGAAATGAGTATCCTTGCCAACATGTCCGATGCCATCGCCTGCAGCATGCATGAAATGGCCTCCGGCGCCGTGCAGATCAACAATGCGGTGCAGGAAGTCAGCGGGATAACGCAGAAGAATAAGCAGAGTATTGAGAATTTGGCACAAGAGGTCTCCAAATTTAAAGTGTAAGACGACAATATACGGGTAATTACTGCGTCGTTACGCAAAAGCGAATGCTCAACGTACAACAAGTACGCTTCCGCTTCGCTTTTGCTAGACTCCTTGTACTTACCTCGTCTCTTGTCGTCTTATGATGTATCCGAGTATCAGTACCGCCATGGAGGGCGGTGGTTCCACGCAGTAGCGATGTTTTGGCTTTGCCAAAACTCGCGTTCAAAAATTGACAAGGATGTCAATTTTTGAACATGACCCCATCTAAAGAAAAATGACGACTTAAGGCTCTGCCCTAAGAACCCGCTTTGGTTCCAAGGCTTAGTTCTGAAATAAAAGCTGGGTAGGTATGATTTTCACGATAAAAGGGCTTTCAGAACGCCCATGGAATACTGTTGTTCCATGCGATATTAATGTAGGTAATCGCTTAAAATATTCCCGATGCGTTTAATCTTTAGGTGTGCTGATTCGCTTGCACAGATGCAGAGGATACGCTAGTATTTTGTTATATAGAGCATATATATACTATCATTATAAAAGGAAAAATCCATGTTAAAGCGATTCCCTCTCAAAGCTCGTTTGTCGGTCAGTTTTGGCCTATTGTTTGTTGTAGCGATGACGATTATCAATGTTATTTCTATTCGTAGTTCTCGCCTTGCATTGGAACGTATGGCGGCAAAACATCTGATTACGGTTGTGGAAAATCAAGCGGTGATATTTGAACAAACATATATCGAAAAATTTAAAACGAAAATCGAAACGTTAGCGCGGGAATCTGTGATTGCAAATTCAAGTATTCCGCTGTCGGAAAAAATAGGTATTTTACGAAACGAAGTTGCACTTTTTAAAAGTGAGGGCTGTTTGCGGATGGTGTTGACCGATCAAGAGGGAAATGCATATCGAAGTGATGGTTCTGAAGCTAATGCTGCCGGGTTTGAGTGGTTTCAAAAAAGCATAAAAGGAGCGCTCTTTTTGAGCACTCCGCATCATTCACACAAAGATGGGTCGCTGGTTTGTACCATATCAGCTCCAATCTACGGAAAAGATAAAACAATTATCGGAACAATTGCTATCATATATGATGGATTAAAAATATACGAAACGATCAGAAATATTAAAATAGGGGAAATGGGAGAAGTTTACATCTTGGATGAAACCGGTGTTACGATTGCCAATCACAACGTTGCGCTCGTGTATGCGCAAGAAAATACTTATCTAAAATCGAAGTCGGATAAAAAGCTGGAGTCTCTTGGAAATTTTGAACACAAAGCCGTCACTGCAACGGTGTCGGGGTTTGATTCATTTGAATATAACGGAGAGCGGAAAGATGCCGCTTATGCTAAAATTCCTTCTACAGGATGGACTATTATTGCTACCGATTCCCGGAAAACATACATAGGAGCGATCAGGCTGCTGATGATTATCGATACGGTATTGGTAACATTGGCGGTGTGCATTATTTTCTGGATTTCGTTCGGATTATCGAAGTCGTTGCAGACAACGGCCGATGCGCTGAAAGATATCGCACATGGAACCGGAGATTTAACTGTTTCGTTGCCGGTAAAAGGAAAAGATGAAATCACCGATATTTCTCTGTATTTTAATGAAACAATCGGAAAGATCGCCGGAGCCATTAAATCCATCAGTTCCAATACGGCCGATATGGAAGTAATGGGGAGTAATCTTGCCGATAATATGGTTGAAACAGCCGGAGCGGTAAAACAAATCGCTTCAAATGCGGAAAATGTGAAGGAAGAGATGATTAGTCAGGCGGCAAGCGTGACCGAAACGGTTTCGGCCGTCGAGCAGATTATCAAAACAATTCAGCTGCTGAATAAGCGGATAGAAACGCAGACCGGCAGCGTTGCCCAATCGTCGGCATCGATCGAGCAGATGGTCGCGAATATCGCTTCGATGGGTCAGACGTTAGGAAAAACCGACCAGATTATCAAGAATTTTATTTCCGCAACAGGGGATGGTAAAGCGACGCTGGTAACGTCAAATACGGTAACGCAGAAAATTGCCGAAGAATCCGGCTCGTTGATGGAGGCGTCGGATGTTATTCAGCATATTGCTTCGCAGACAAACCTCTTGGCGATGAACGCGGCTATCGAGGCGGCCCACGCAGGCGAGGCAGGTAAGGGCTTTGCCGTTGTCGCCGATGAAATCCGTAAACTTTCTGAAGATTCCGCAATGCAGGGGAAGGCCATTACGGCAACGCTGAAATCCTTAACCGGAGAAATCGATACGCTTTCCGCGTCATCTAAAACCGTAGAAGATAAGTTCAATCTTATCTTTAATTTAGCGGAACAGGTAAGAGCCATGAGCGACCTTCTTACCGAGGCAATGCATGACCAGGAGCACGGCAGTAGAGAAATACTGACTGCGATAAAAAATATCAAAACTGTTACGACCGAAGTTCAGGCCGGAGCCGCGGAAATGCTAAAAGGCGGGGAGGGCGTTGCTGAAGAGATGCATAAACTGAACAATATTACGCGTATTATCACCGATAGCATGAACGAGATGGCTTCCGGGGCGGTGCAGATCAGCGCATCCGTACAAGAAGTCAACGATATGACGCAAAAGAACCAGCAGAGCATTAAGAATTTGGTACGTGAGGTTGCGAAGTTTAAAATCAAGTAGGGGCTGTTTTTCTTTTTCCGAATAAAAAGAAAAGCATCCCCTACAACCCCTAAAAAGAAAAAGAGCGGGTTCCGGTGCAGGGCTCGCTCTTCCTACCGTCTTTCTACATCAATATTCTATCAAAATTGAATCGATACGTGTTGCTGCGCCATCTTTGCTCATAACTATTTCTTTTGCAGATTTTTAAATTTTTTCCTTAAGTGTTTTGTGGTATGTCCGATATATAAAATAAGCACGGTGAAAAGGCACTCAACCTTCTTACAGTGTTACGTTCTTCTGTGTCGGATAACAGAGGATCTGAAAACTTAATTATTGACATATCGGCAGGGATGCCGTGACGGACGCCATCAAGGTAAATAATCGTCAAAAATCGCCGAAGGAGCAGCAGTATGATCATTAATCACAACATGAGCGCTATGTTTGCACAGAGAACAGTTGGCCAGACCAACGTGTCCACCCAGAAAAACATAGAAAAACTTTCATCCGGTTTACGCATCAATCGCGCAGGAGACGATGCTTCTGGCTTGGCAGTTTCAGAAAAAATGCGCAGCCAGATCCGCGGCTTAAATCAGGCAAGTGCCAACGCTCAGAACGGCATTTCCTTCATTCAAGTTGCAGAAGCATACCTGCAGGAAACAACTGATGTTATGCAGCGCATCCGCGAATTGAGCGTTCAGTCTTCAAACGGTATCAACACTGCTGAAGACCGCTTGTACATCCAGGTTGAAGTATCTCAGCTTGTTGCTGAAGTTGACCGGATTGCAAGCCATGCACAGTTCAACGGTATGAACATGCTGACCGGACGTTTCGCTCGTGAAACAGGAGAGAACACCGTAACCGCTTCTATGTGGTTCCATATCGGAGCAAACATGGATCAGCGCGTACGTGCGTATGTCGGTACAATGACCGCAAAAGCGCTCGGTGTTCGGGACGTTGGTGATGAATCGATTCTTAAAATCGATACACCTGAAACAGCTAACCGTGCAATCGGTACCCTTGATGAAGCCATCAAGAAGATCAACAAACAGCGGGCTGACCTGGGCGCATACCAGAACAGACTCGAAATGAGCGTTGTCGGTATTAACATTGCAGCGGAAAACCTCCAGGCTTCAGAATCACGCATACGTGATGTTGACATGGCCAAGGAGATGGTTGAATACACCAGAAATCAGATCCTGACACAATCCGGTACGGCAATGCTTGCACAAGCTAACCAGCAGACACAAAGCGTGATGTCTCTGTTGCGCTAAGCATACGCTAAAGACGGAAAGGTTGTTTCCTACTAGGAAGCAACCTTTTTTTTTATTATAATCAGATAGCGGAAGTATTTAAGAGGTTATTCATCATAAAATAATCATAAAATGTTACGGGATAAAGTATATGAAACAGTTGACCGAACTTGATCGGTATATTTTAAAACAAGAATTTCCTCAACTCAGTCTGACCGAAGACCCCGATATTGAACGCTATTTTGAATTTCGTGCACAGAATAGGCAGGCTGATGCCCTCAAGATATATAATGCTAAATTGATTCATCGTTATCCCGATAGCCGCACGCGGGTGCTGCTGATGACCTATTACCGCAAGCACGATGCGCGGTTCCAGCTGTTGTTGGCCGATTCGCTTGCTCGGCTGGCTGAAACGACCATCACACAGGTAAAAAAAATTATCGTGTTTTTTACCGGAACGGTAGCTCCGCTCAAAACGGCAAAAGTGTACTCAATTATTCAAGTATGCGAAAAAGTGATCAGTGCTATTTCTTCCGACCGTTTTGCAGCAATCAGTTTTACCGAAAAATATGTACGTTATGCCGATACGTTGCGCTATCATGCCGAGGAAATGAGGCAGGCTGCCGATATGCTGAGGATGTACATTACCGACACTATTTCTTCCGTGCGGGAATTTCGTGAAGAGCGTGTGCGGGATGCCAGGGAACGGGACAGAAAGGCCGCTCAGCAGTCGCATGTTTCCATGATCGATTTTTCAAAGATTACCTTTACCCGGCAGCAGATTGCCGCAATTACGATTGCGCCGTCGATTCGCCGCACCGAAGATAAGGTACTTGCCTACACTGTTAAGTATTGGGATCGCTATGATGACGGCGCATTTGAAAATACGCTGCTGTTATATAGTAGAAAATACGGTACAAATCACTATGCGGTGTTTCAGGCGGTTAAAATCGCCAGAATCCGTAAATGGAAAGATGATGAGCTGCTTCATGCGGTGCTTGCGAATGTGGCGCAAGGGTATTACTACAGTATTTCCGGTGATTTGTATTTACAGCGCAGTTGGAAGCAGATCAAGCTGAAATTGGAAGACGGAGCGCCGCCGGAGGAAGCTGCTGCCCCTTCGACAAAACCGAAGCGGCAGAAAAAGATAAAAGCTCCCGCACGCAAACCTCGATCAGAGAAGGCTGCCGCAGCCGCCGAATCCTTGCAGGATAAAAAAACGCGCGGAGCTGCCGGTACTCAGCGGGGCAGCAGCGCGCTGAAAACGACGGCACGGGCCGTATCCGTTCAGCCGATAACAACAGAGCTGTCTCCCAAGCCTGACAGTCCCGTACGGGCGGCGCGGGCTGAACGGAAAGCGGAAAAAGCTGCGGCGTCTATACCAACCGCGCCGCAATCGGCTAAACGCGCGGCATCGGTACAACCTGCACCATCCGGTTTCGTCCGTAATACGGAAGTGCCGCCTGCTCAAAAAGCGGCAGGAAAACAGCCTCAAGATTCAGCAGGGAAACAGGCTGCTCCGGTTCGGATATACCCGCAGCCTGCACCGAAAGAGGGGCAGCTTTCCATCGCCGATACGGTAAAAAAGGTGACGGGGAAAAGCTACGGGATATACCGCGAGCTGTTTTTTAAAGAGGTCCGTACCTCAATTCGGGCTATCCTCCAGTATTCGGCAATTCACAAACTATCATTTTTCGGCAATGAGCAAAATAACGCGGAAGACATCATCTATCAATTTTTAGAAACGAATTACGATAATCCGTATCAGCAGTGGCAAGGCAGTCAGGATCAGGCGGATGTACTTGAGGAAGGATTCCGCATCGACAGCCTTGAACCGATTATCCGTCATTGGGCTCAACACAATATATAGCGCATATACGGGCATCCGGCACGATGTTCGGCTTCTTTTATTATTTATTTTACACTTATATTTAAAATGCTTATAAATAGATAAAAAAATAATTATATATTGCGAACCTAAGCGATGTATGTTACTATAGAAGAGAATTATAGCGGATAAGCGCAAGCGGGGATGTACGGGGTAGCCGGTTGCGGTTATTGCTGACGGAGGTTTTATTCTATGGAAGCATTTTTACAAAATCTTACCACTGTGGTCGGAAGCATTAACGGCTTTGTTTGGGGGCCGTACTTCCTTATTCCGTTGCTGTGCGGAACGGGGATATTTTTTACCGTTCGGTTGAAAGGCGTGCAGTTTTCTAAATTCGGCGCCGGATGGAAACGGCTATTCAGTAATTTTTCGTTAAAAGGTGAAAAGGCCGGAAAGCATGGAATGAGTTCTTTCCAAGCGGTTGCGACGGCAATTGCAGCTCAGGTTGGAACCGGAAACCTTGTCGGGGCGATGACTGCGTTGATTATGGGCGGTCCCGGCGCTATTTTTTGGATGTGGCTTGCTGCCTTGGCCGGTATGGCAACCAACTTTGCCGAAGCCTGTATCGCTCAAGTGTATAAGACAAAAGACGATTCCGGGCAAACGGTCGGCGGGCCTGCATACTATATTTCCCGTGGTCTTGGAAACACCGGCTTCTCTAAATTTCTTGCGGCGTTCTTTGCCGTTGCTATCATCCTTGCGCTCGGCTTTATGGGCAATATGGTGCAGGCAAACTCTATTTCCGATGCGTTTTTGAATGCCTTTTCCGTGCCGACATGGATTACCGGTATCATCTTGGCGGTCATTGCCGGTATTATTTTCCTCGGAGGCGTAAAGCGGATTGCGTCCGTTACCGAAAAAGTCGTTCCGCTGATGGCAATTGTCTATATCGTTGTGGGGCTTGTGGTTATTTTGATGAACGCTGCCAATATTCCCGATATGTTCTCGATGATTTTTAAAGGCGCGTTTAATCCCCGGTCGGTGTGGGGCGGTGCGTTAGGGTTCGGTATGGGACGTGCAGCCCGGTACGGCATTGCGCGCGGATTGTTCTCTAACGAAGCAGGGATGGGGTCAACGCCCCACGCGCACGCGGTTGCAACCGTGAGCAATCCTGTAGAGCAGGGCGTGCTTGGCATTGTGGCTGTCTTTATCGATACGTTCATCGTGTTGAATATTACCGTTTTTACCGTACTCAGCGCAGAGATTATCAAATTTGAAGGCGGAGAGCCGGTGATGAAGGGTATCCAGCTGGTACAGGAAGCCTTTTCTCAGCACTTATTCGGTCATACGGCCGGATATTTCTTTATCGCCGTTTGTTTATTCTTTTTCGCATTTTCAACGATTATCGGCTGGTACTATTTCGGTGAGACCAATATCCGCTATCTGTTCGGTAAAAAAGGCTTGCGTCCGTATCAAATTTTTGTTGTCGCCTTTATCTTCTTGGGCAGCTTGCTGAAAATCGATCTGGTATGGGAGTTGGTTGACTTCTTCAACGGCATCATGGTTATTCCGAACTTGGTCGGCTTGCTCTTGCTGAGCGGAACGGTCGTTGCCGTGCTGCGCGATTACAATAGCGGCAAACCGTATGACGTCAATAATTATCTGAAAAAATAGCAGTGTGAGTACTGTGCGCTTCGACATAAAGAGAGCACTCTTTCGCTGCGTTATGCGCGATTAAAAGCATAAAAGCCGCCGGTTTTCTTTCATAGATGCTTGGCGGCTTTTTCGTATCAGGATAACCGAGCCGGATGGAAACCAATCGGCCTGTATAAAAGCATCCGGTTTGTTTGCCCTATACGCTAGTCTCACCGCTTGTCTTATGGTATAACTGCCGTAGTCGGGACACTTTCACAGACGGCTGTGCTGTTTATGCCGTGATATGTGCCCGCAACTTCGGGGAGGTTATAATGGCTGACGATTTTAACTATGAAATTACGCAGAAGTACGGAGTGCTTTCTACATCAAAAAGCGGATGGACACTGGAATTAAATTCGGTCTCATGGAACGGGCGCAGCCCTAAATTCGATATTCGCAGCTGGTCGCCTGACCATGAAAAAATGGGAAAAGGAATAACGCTGAGTACGGAAGACTTAGCTGCACTCAAAACGTTGTTGAACGGAATGCAGCTTTAGCTCCGGATCGGAACAAACACGCGCCGCGTTAAAAAGCTGATTGCATTATGCGGCGCGTTTCCTACAGATCTGAAAAATGAGACAACGCGATTTTTGCTTCGTTTCCGGTTTTTTCCATCTTAGTTGAAAAATCGACAAGCGAAGAATAGATCGAGTCTGTCTGTAAGTGAATTTTTTCAAACGCCTGATCAAGCTCATCGCCGGTAGTGCCAATGTTGGTTATAACCGTTACGATTTGCTTGATGGTGCCGCCGATATCGTGAGAGCTTTCCAGCGCAGCATCGGCCAGACGGCTCAGTTCTTCCGCAACAACGGCAAATCCCTTGCCTGCTTCGCCTGCGTGGGCTGCTTCGATTGCCGCATTCATACTCAACATTCTCGTCTGTTCCGCAACGTTTTCGATCATTTCGGACATTTCTTGAATTTTCGACACATGCTGAATAATAAATTGAATATGCTCATGGGTAGTCTTAAATAGCTTCCGTCCTGATGCAAAGGTTTCAATCAATTTTTGTGCAGCATTCGAATCATTGCGGTGTACTTCGGCCGTTTCCTGCACGAATGCAAGCGTTTGCTTTAGTTGAGTTGTCGAACTTCGGTACTGTTCGACTTTTTTCTCGGCAGTCTCTTGTATCGTTTTTCGGGAAACCTGAAGATCAGCGTTGTTTTTTTCCAATGCCGCATAGCTCTGCTGCAGTTCAACCAGCTGTGCTTCCAATTGCCTATTCCGCTCAAAGAGCTGAGCCTGGGTGTCGGCGCTTGACAGCTCCTGCATGGCGCGGCTGCCGCTTGCCCCGAACCGGTCATTCCGTGCGGATATATCTCCGGCAGCTCCCACAGCTGAAAACCGGGAACCTGCCGCTGCGCCGGTCTTTCTGCTGAGCACTCCCGTCGCAGCGCTTCCGGCTGTTCCCTGTAACGCGGAATCTGATGCGGCTGCTCTGCCTGCACCTGCGGCGTATGCGCCGTGATCGGTACCGGCGCTAAAATCCCGACCGTATACCCCTGAGCCTGAACCTTCAAAATGTCCGCCGGTATACGCGGCTCCCGCTTCTCCGGTTTCGCTGCCGGTCATTTTCGGCCCCGCTTTCAACACAATCCGCTGTTTCGCGTTGCGGCGCAAGAGGATGGTATAGAGCGTCTGCATCAGCGCCCAGGTAACAAACAGCCCTAAAAGCCATGTTACGGTAATCAGCACACCCGACAAAAGCGCCGCTTTTTTTCGATAGCGTTCCGCCGCATTGCTGAACGCGCTGCGAAGGTTGTGGAAATCGTTGATATGGTCGGCTATCAGTTTTTCAACCGCTTCCACCTTGCGCTCATCAAACGGTTTCGGTTTGGCGGCGCCCAGCTGGTTGTAGTCATTGATTAACGTTGTATATTCCGATGCGATCGTATGTGCGGAATTCAGATAGGCGGAAAAACCGTTTCGTAAGGCTGCATCTTTTGCCCGATAGCGTTCGGTCTCATACTCCACGGCAACAAGCAGCGGCTCTTTTTCGCTCAAAACGTTGATAACGGAGGATGGGATATGCACCGCTGCGGTACTGTAGCGGTAAATCGTGCCGCGGACATAGAGCAAGTTGCGCTCATAATTGGAAAGCTGGACAATTTGATGCTCGAGGATATCCGCCGGTTTTGTAATCTGCATAAAAACACCTGCGCCGATCAACAGCAGCAGTATGAGTATACCCGACAAAATACCGATTTTCAGCTTTATATTCATAATCGTATCCTTATAGAGACCTCTAACAACGTCAGCTTTTAGAAGTTTTCTCTCTATTTATTATTGTCGGAATATATGGGGTATGAAATAAAGCAATAAAACGAGGGGTACCTGATTATATCTGATTACATAAGCTCCGTGCCGCCGGAACTGCGTCTTGTACTATAGTGAAAGGACATCGTACCGGAAAGCTCGAAGGCATTGCACTGTATAAAGAGGTAGCGCAGATAGGCAGAGTATTGAAAGAGAAAACCCGCCGGAACATAAGGCGTACGCGCTTCAATCCGTGTGGGAATTGCGGGGTGTACGCGGTATATACCGGCGGGCAAAGGAGACATCACGTTAAAGAAAGCGCCTTAAATAGGAGGAGATGGAGGGATGAACGAAAACCCCGGCGCATTCTTTAACGAAAATACCAAAAATATCGCGCAGTTTACGCTTAAAAAGCCGGTACGGCCTCGGCTCCAGCCCGAATCTCATCCAGGGCATCTGCAGGAGGCTTACCGTTTTTGAAGATCGGCTTGAACTCAATATGTTCGGCCACTACTTTAATCTTGCTATAGTGTTTGCCGTCCGTACCCACCCAGCGGTCCTGCTTGAGCCGTCCGACAACCCGCACACCGCGCCCCTTTGTGCAGTTTTCTCTGCACAATTCCGCAAGGCGCGACCAGGTTTCAACATCGAAAAAGGATGTTTCCTGTGTTGTCTGGTCATCCTGTTTAAAAAAACGGTTGGATGCGATGGAGAATAGACAGAGCGGCGTGCCCCTGGGTGTTGCTTTTACAACCGGGTCGCGCACCACATTCCCTTCAATAATCAATGAGTTTAAATTATGCATAGCAGCCTCCTAAAGGGCGCTCGATTACTGCTCATTCGGCAGTTTTGGAGCCGCCCGGAAAGGACATCGGCAAACCGTTTCCGGCGCCGGTCTCTTTCAGTGTTATGCCTTCTATATGCATCATCGATAGCGAAATGGCTAGAAATTTTGAAAATTTTATGAAAATTTTTTTGTGTGAAACGGCAAGACCGAACGCCGGGCTGTAACGGATGTTCCGGGGCGGATCGTTGTCAGTTTTTTCGAAGATGACCGGTGCGGTTATTCCTGAACATGCAAAAAGTATCTTTACATAAAATCTTCTTTATAGTATACTACTTTGCGTTTTATTTTGAACACTGATAGATAAAACTAAGGAAGGTAAAGTATGGCACGCAGATGTGATATTTGTGGAAAAGGGCCGATGAGCGGTAATACGGTTAGTAAATCAATGAATCATCACCGCCGCGTATGGCGCCCTAATCTCATCGATGTAAAAACGGAAATCGATGGACGGACTGTAACCGTGAAATTATGCTCCCGATGTTTAAAGAGCAACTATGTTGTTAAGAAAGTCTAAACATCCGTTTTTCATTTTGTTTAAAAAGAGTCCTTTTCCGGACTCTTTTTTTATATTCACTGCATTCAGACAATTAAAAATACATTTCCTATAATACTGCATCAACCGCAGATACCACGTCTATCATCCTGAGGAGGAATAAGATGACTCATTGGCTTAATACGGTGTATTCAGATTCGGGGGCGCTCTTTGTCAGTAATCCTGCTCCGCGCAAGGGCGAAACCATTACTATCAGGCTGAGGATGCTCCGCAATGCCGAAATACGGCAGGTATATCTGCGCGTAAAGGAGTTCGGCGTTGAGCGGCTTATTCCGATGTCGGCGGAAAAAGAAAAAAATCAGCTTGTCTACTATAAAACCGATATTGTGTGCAACGAGTCGCGGATTCAATATCAATTTTACCTTGCGACTGATACGGCGATCTACTATTATACGCAGCACCGTATTACCGACTTTATACCGGAGGAAAGCCGCGATTTTGTCATTCTTGTCGATTATGACAGGCCATCATGGATTGCAAAAAGCGTCTGTTATCAGATTATGGCAGACCGGTTCTGTAATGCGCGCCCGGAACTCACTGTCAAGACTGGAGAATATTCGTATCAGGGATATACGCCGATTCGGATGGAGGATTGGCATGCGGAACCGCTTCCGTACGCTGCAAGTCATTGTATGGATTTTTACGGCGGGGATTTATACGGAATCATCGAAAAGCTTGACTATCTGCAGGAGCTCGGCGTGACGGTGTTGTACTTAAATCCTATTTTTATTGCGCCGACCATGCACAAGTACGATTGCTTGGATTATTTTCATATTGATCCGCACCTTGGCGGAGATGAGGCGTTGGAAGCGCTGTGCAAAGAGCTGCATGCGCGCGGCATGAAAATTATTTTGGATATTTCGATCAATCATACCAGTTCGGCATCGAAATGGTTTAATAAGTCGAGTGAGTTTTATCCGGCGGAGGTCGGTGCGTATCAAAATAAACAGAGCGAAGAGCGGGATTATTATTTTATCGATGAAGACGGTTCCTACGATACCTGGGCGGGGGTGGAAACCATGCCTAAGCTCAATTATACGAGCGGCCGCTTACGGGACATCATTTATCGGCAAAAAGATTCGGTGTTGAAAAAGTGGGCGCAGCCGCCGTATTCGATTGACGGATGGCGTTTTGATGTTGCCGACTGTATGGCGCGGAATGCCCGTGCGGACTGTTATCACGAAGTTTGGATGGAAATTAACCGGGAGCTCAAGGCGGTTAATCCGGAGCTGTTGATTTTGGCGGAAGATTGGGGCGACTGTTCTGCACTCTTTAATGGAAGCGAATGGGATTCAACGATGAATTATTTCGGCAGTGCCCGTCCGATCCGTGCATTTGCCGGAGAAAAAGACTTGTTGACGGCCCGTAACGCCGCGTTGGCAGCCGTGCCTGCGCCTTTTACCGCGGCGCATCTCAAAGAGCGGATTACCCAGTGCTATGCAGTGATGCCGACTGCAATGGCGCATCAAATGTTCAATCTGCTGGACAGCCATGATGTGCCGCGCCTTCATAACAACCCGCGTGTACGGTATGACGACTACCGCGGTGCAGTAACGGCACTTTTCGGCCTGCCCGGAATGGCGAATATCTATTACGGGGATGAGGTTTTTCTTGCGGGCAGAATTGAAGATATGGAAGGCTGCCGCTTCCCGATGGATTGGGACAGCCGGATGACCGGGCGGAAGCAGGAGACCTACGGGCTGTACCGTGCATTGAGTTCGTTGAAACGGAACTCAGCTGCGTTACAAGAGGGCGGATTTAAAGTGCTGTATGCCGAGGGAAGCGTCTTTGCGTTTGCCCGCTTTACCGAGGATGAGGCTGAGCTCTTTCTATGGTCGGTGAGTGACAGGGAAGCACGATTTGCCATTGATGCGGCGGAGTTCGGCCTTTCTGATATGCGATGGGCGGTATCCATCGGCTCGGTTGCTGCAGCAGTGCAGGCCGGAACGGAGCTGAAAATCACGCTTGCGCCGCATCAAAGCGCCGTGCTGCATATCGGGGCATAGCTGCCGTAATACGGCGATTTTTCTTATCAAAAATGGTTCAAAAAAAGATAAAATTATGAAAAATTATTAGCCAAAACGCATTGCATGATGCATATAGGAGGTATGAACCTTTCAAATTATTTTTATACATGCAATCGTTTGGTTGTTTTGATGTGGGCATGCGCCGCAGTCTTTGTTCCTCTCTGTGCGCAAGACGGCGTAGGCGGCTCCGCATTCGGACGTTTCACCGATGAGCCGTTCGTATTTGACCGGAAAGACGATGAAGCTGATTCCGGCAGCGCAACAAGCCTCTTTGAATGGGATGCTGACGAAACCGATGCAGGATCGGCATCAAACGGCGAAACAGCTGCCGACCGGAGCGCTGTACCGTCGGCACCGGCCGCTGCCGGGGCAACCTTGATGGAGCAAGCGGGAGGGGCTGCTGAACAAGGATCAACAGGAAATGGCAGCGGTGCAAATACGCCGCGCCATGAATTCTTTTTCCGATCAACGCACAGCCTCCGTAAAGGGCACGGCTTTGCTGCGGGCGTCGCCGGGCGCGGATATGTCGGCAGCCTCCAGCTTGAATCCCCGATGCCGATGCCCTATTTTGAGCTTGCCGTCCGCAAGTTCGGCATTGGATTGTATCCGCTTGCCGCACTGCAATCGGTATTCCCGCAAAAAAACATCCCGACGCTGTTTCTTGGGGCAGGCAGCCTTACGTTCGGCAGTTTTTTAAACACAGCTAACTTTACCGGCTATTCAAAGATTACCACCGGTTACGGCGGGCTTAAACTGCCCCGGCAAAACTTTATAGGGATTGGCGGAACACAGAAGCCGGTTCAATACGGTGTTGAGCTGTACGGCGGCGGCTGGAACGGTGCGTTTTTCGCAAGTCCCGAACCGAAGCACCAACGCATGAGGTACGGCCTACTGGGAAGCTGGCAGATGACGCGGAAACAAACCGGCATAAACCTGAACCTGCAGTACTTGACCTCTTTTATCCCCGATGTTTCTGGGATGCCGAGTTCCGGCAAGCAAGCAAAAACAACTAAAGCTGTAAAATCCGGCGTTAAAGCTGCCAACATGCGATCTGCAACAGCGTCGGCTGTCGCTTCCGATATGACGGAAACGAACGGCGATGCCGGTCGGCAACGGTATCATAAGCTTTTCGGCTTGAGTTTTATGTTTATGCACCCGATCGTTTCGTTTGAAACAACCGGGCTATGCTCCTATGCCGCAGACAAAACCGTATCCGGCGGCGCGCAGGCCGAATGCGATATTTGGTATCGGTATGCCGGTATACGCACCGGCGCTGCGTATACCGCTGCGAATGCGGTGAGCTGGGACGGCGTGCTTCAAACGCAGCAGGTAAGCGCTTTTATGCAGCCGTATTTCAAAGCCGGTATGGTGTCGCTCCATACGCTGTATACATTTAATATGAAGGAAGCTGAACGGCTGCATACCGGCGGCGCAATCATTCGGGTAAAGCACACGGTTGTCCGTTGGTCGGCTGGTTGGGACTACCGTAAAGACGTGCATACGGCGAAAACAACACTCTCCTGCGTCAGCTCACCGGCATGGTTCAAAGGCATACGCTGGTTTGAAAGCGCGGCTATCGGTTCTTCCGTCGAATTACAACACAAAGCAATTAATCCCTTCATCGTCAAAAAATATACCGTCCGTGCGGGCTGCGACTTTTGCATTACCCAAGGCGTTTTTTGCGGCATCAGCGGCGCGCTTTCACAGACAATCCGGGATGCGAGCGACGCCAATACCGAATACGTAATGCCGGTCTTTCAGCCGCCCGTATGCAGCAGCGCACTCTTTTTGCGGTTCAAGCGGGAGGGGATCGGGAAAATACACTCGGGCAAGCTGGAGCTGACGGTCAAAAACGCAAAACCGTATTTTGATGTGAAGATTGGATATCAAGTGCATATACGGTAACGGGCGGAGTAGGCTGAACAATGTATTGAAATAGGGAAGGGAAGAAATCTTTTATCCGAAAAAAGTGTCTTCCCTTCCCCTAATTTACACTTTGAATTTGGAGACTTCTTCCGCAAGGTTTTGAATACTTTCTTTATTCTTTTGCGAAATTGCATTGACTTCCTGGACAGCGTTGTTAATTTGCACTGCACCGGAGGCCATTTCGTTCATGCTTTCAGTGATAATGCGGGTAAGGTCATCCAACTTATGCACTTCTGCAGCTACTTGCTCGCCCCCTTTCAGCATTTCTTCCGAACCTGACTGGACTTCAATTGTAACGGAGCTGATGTTTTTAATCGCTTTCAGCACTTCCCGGCTGCCGTTTTCCTGCTCGTTCATGGCTTCGGTAAGGCGGTTGCTCATTGTTTTTACCTGTTCGGCGAGCGAGAAAATCGCATTAAACTTTTCTTCCGCCGTCTTAGAAGAAGAAGAAAGCGTTTCAATTTCGCCCGACAAGGTTTTGAGCGTTGAGGTGATGGCTTTCCCCTGCATGGAAGACTCTTCCGCGAGTTTGCGGATTTCGTCTGCAACAACGGCAAAACCTTTGCCGGCTTCACCCGCATGGGCTGCTTCAATTGCGGCATTCATCGCGAGCAGGTTGGTCTGCGACGCGATATGCTGAATAACATTGGAGGCCTCCATCAACGAACCGGATTCTTCCGCAACCTTTTGCGTGATGGCATTAGCAGTAATAATTGTTTCTTTACCGGTGGCTGTTGCCGTTGCAAGATTTTTAATAACGTCATCGGTTTTACCGAGCGTCTGCCCGATCGATGCGATGTTTGCAACCATTTGTTCTACGGAAGAAGATGACTGCGCGACGCTTGCCGCCTGTGTTTCGATGCTGTTATTCAGCTGCTTAATAGTACGGATAATTTCTTCCAGCGTCGCGGCTGTCTCGGTTACGCTGGCAGCTTGGGTCATCGCTTGCTGTTTGACGCCGTCGATGTTTGCACTGATTTGATTGACGGCGCTTGCGGTTTCCGTCATATTTGAGGCAAGTTCATTTCCGATTTCTTCCATTAGATTGCTATTTGTCCCGACAGTCATCACGGATGCGCCGATCTTTCCAATTGTTTCATTGAAGTATTCGGAAAGCTCGGCTATCTCATCATTTCCGCGTACCGGCAGGCGAACAGTTAAATCGCCTTCTCCTTGCGCAATATTTTTAAGCGCACCGCTGGTAAACTGCAGCGGTTTACTGACATACCGCTTTATCAACGCATAGAGCAATACGACAACCGTAAATAATATGAGCACATATTGAACGACTGTCGAAATAAGCGCTTGTTTCGCATCGGCGGTAAATACGCCAATCGCTGTTATAGAGATGAATGCCCATTTTTCGGCAACACCGGCAACCTCCACCGGTACAAGAATAAATTTTGACGTGAGGCCCGATGTATGAGATAAAGCGGTTTGTTCAGCCGTTTCTTTACGGGCGATTGCCTCAAAATGCGTTTTAAATTCAGGATTTATCTCAAATTGATTTTTTAGGATTTTAGAGGAATCAATGCCGTTCGCAACAATTGTTCCGTCGCCGCTACACAACACTTTAAAATTCGCTTTTGTAGTACCGGCAATTTTTTCCAATTTTTTCTGTAAAAAAGAGACATCGATATCCGCATCGACAACGCCGATCGGCTTTCCATTGTGAATAATAGGAATCGATAAGGTCGTAAGAATCACCTCTTTATCCGCGTATGGCTTAAAAGGCGGCACCATTGATGATTTTCCTGTTTTGATCGGATTAGTGTACCAACTGTCAGTATTACCAACAAAATTTACGGAGCGGACGGTAACGGAATTGCCGTTTTTTGATGCATACGGAATGAACCGCCCATCTTCTTTGTATATCCCTTTGTTTACAAAAGCTGCATCGTTTTCATCAAATGCATTGGGTTCAAAAAGAGCGGAAAGGCCGGTCAATGATTCATTTTTCGCTAAGAGCCCTCCAAGATATGCCGCAACCCGATCTCTATCCCGCTGTTGCGGCGGCAAACTCAATTCATGCTGGATGATACTATCTACATCCAAACATGTTTGATGAACCTCTGCAAAGGTACGTTCCAACTCTGCCGCTAAGAGCCGGTTTTCCGCCGTTATTTCGATTGTGTAATCGTTAATTTCGTTCGAATAATCGACAACGGCATCGTATGTAGCCTTTCCTGCAAAAACAACCACCAGCAGTAATGAAATCACGGCGGTAAGTTTAAAGCCGATGCTTTGCGTTACGCGCTGTGTTTTACTGCCTGTTCCCGCTATGGGGGGGGGGGGGGGGGGGTAAAAAAAGACAAATTTGAAAAAATTTAAAACCCAGTTTAATTAAAAAAAATATTTTAAACCGTTTTAGGA
>CAUTXW010000011.1:0-44185 GCA_963542655.1 uncultured Treponema sp.
GCGGATGAATAACCGGATACCGGAGCGAAAAATCCTGCCCCAACCGGACAAGCGCGTCATAGACGGAAGCATCGCCGTGCGGGTGGTAACTTCCCAGCACATCACCGACAATCTTAGCGCACTTCCGCGTCGGCCCCGAATATCGCAGACTCTTCTCTTCCATAGAATAGAGGATTCTCCGGTGTACCGGTTTCAGCCCATCCCGTACATCAGGCAGCGCACGGCTGACAATAACCGACATCGAATAGTCGATATATGCACGTTTTACTTCGGTTTCAATCGGAATGGGGATCAGCACCCCGCCTTCTGGCGTCGTTATTTCTTCCACGGTTTAGGATTCCTTACAGACTGTTTTTAATAAACTAAAATTTCCCATTATTGTACTATTTTTTACCGAAAAAGTAAAGGCAGCCTATACATCACGGCAACCCCATCGGTTAACGAGGAACCCTTATTGAGTTGCCGAAGTTATACCTTATTTTCTTCCAAGCCGAGCAAAAGTTTGAGTAGATAACCGTTTCTATCTTCAGAAGAACCGTTTAGATAGATTGCGAGCTGTCCGAAGAATGTGCATTGGTTCCGGCGTTTTTCATTTTCTCTTGTGTTTTTGGCGGTTTTTGTATATGGTAAGAAACTTGAGGGGTGTTTTACATGGGGTCAGGGAAAAAACTAATCAAATACAACAGCGAACTTATTCACGAACTACCGCCGTGGGCACAGGAGCTGGCGACCAAATACTGTACCGAAACGGTTAATCTCTATTTTGTACATGGGAATATTCGGGATTTTCTGCCGCATAATCACCGCGCAAGCGCTCATTTTGTCTTTGTAAAAATTTGGGATTACATCTCCGAAGTGATTTTCGGCAATCAGGATATTATCGCCTTTTATGATAAGTCGAGCGGTGTTTCTTTTTGCATGCAGGAAATGGAGAAAACCTATATTGCAACGATGCATAGCCGATATCCCGATATCCCGATTGAAGATTTTTATTCCCGCGACCCCGTGAAAGCCTTTGCGTATCTTGAACGCTATTTTGCGCTGAATATGGGTTACGGCCGCAGAATGGTGCTAATCATCGATTATGCCGAAACGGTCATTCCTGCCGAGGAGATCGGCAATCTCGACGTTGTTGACCGTTATTGTTTGGTTACCTTAAACCGATGGTCGCATGATCCGCAATTCACCAATGAAGATATTTCTATTGTGATGCTGACGGAAAACCTGGCCGACGTCAATTCCCGGCTGGTCGCTTCACCGTCGACGGTAAAGGTAGCTATTCCGCTGCCGTCCGAAGCAATCCGCATCCATTTTTTAACCTATCTGCAAAACAAGGGAGAGCTGCTGCTTGAACGCAGCCTCAATCCCGAACGAGTGGGAAAATTGACCTCGGGTCTCAATCTCCTCAATCTGAATCAGCTGGCAAAAGAATCGTACAACGAGGATATTCCGATTACCTATGAATATCTGCGTAAAAAAAAGCAGGAGATTATCGAAAACGAAGCGGGCGGCCTCCTGGAGTTTTTAGAGACTGAGCATGATTTATCGTTTATCGCGGGACATGAATTTGTGAAACAGCGTTTTAAAACGATGGCCCGCGCCTTAAAACAAGGCAGGACCGATGTACTACCAATGGGGTACCTTATCTCCGGTCCGATCGGGACGGGAAAGTCGTTTTTGGTTTCGGCATTTGCCGGCGAAATCGGCATTCCGATGGTGCGGCTTAAAAACTTTCACACCCAATGGCAAGGTACAACCGAATCAAACTTGGAAAAAGTGCTGAATATCCTGCGGGCTATGGCTCCCGTCGCCGTGATGATCGACGAAGCGGATGCCGTGTTGGGCAACCGCAAGCTGCAGGACGAAGCAGGAACCTCCCGCGTCTTTGCGCAGATTGCCAATTTTATGGGCAACACCGATTACCGCGGTAAGATTATCTGGTTTTTGATTACGAGCCGTCCCGATCTTCTGCCGATCGACTTAAAGAGGCAAGGGCGGGCCGAAGAACACCTGGCGCTCTTTTATCCGGAAACGGTGCCGGAAAAAGTGGAAATTTTTGAAACGCTCCAACGCAAGCTCAAAATAAAAACAAAGGATATATCGTTTGCAAATATCATCAATAAAAAGCTGAAGTTTCCCGTATCGGGCGCGGATATTGAAGCGATTTTGGTTCGCGCGAAGATGAGCGCCAGTATTGCAAACCGGATGATGCTGACACCGGAGGACATAGAGCAGACGATTGACGATTTTATCCCGCCGTCCTACCCCTATGAAATTGAACTGCAAAATTTAGTCGCCGTGCTGGAATGTACCAGTAAAGAGATGCTGCCGAAGCAGTACCAAAACATGCCCCGGTCAAAGCTGGTTACCGAAATACAGGAACTCAAGCAGCTGCTCGGGGAAACAATATAGAAATAGCGGAGGGGCTCATACCCGCTCCGCATCTGGATGCCGATTAGTCGGCGCGTTCTTCAAGCGCAGGCCATGTCAGTACCTGCGAACCTAACTGCGCAATTTGCTTTGCCGCAATCTTTGAATCGCGGAGCGGAATACCGGCTTCTTTATTGAGCGTCTGCTGAAAAAAGAGCTCCATAGAAGCGAACACATCCGGCAGCGGATAAAACAAAAACGCAAAGTTGACGCCGGTCGGCTTTACAACCGTGAAGGCGGACAAAGACTCTTGCGGCTCTTTACTAAAGATGATTTTTGCCTGATTTTTTGCCACGATGATATTGGAATCTTTAAACCGGAGCGGAACTTGAAAATCCCGCTCGCGGCAATACGGCTCTACCGATTTATGTGCATAGTTTTCCGGCTCAACAAACAAAAAAATCTTTTTGCCGTTGGTTTGAAACGTTAATCCGTTCCCCGTCAAATAAATATCCTTTAATGTCGCATAGGACACGATCTCATAAATGCTATATGCAGAATCATCTTTAAAAAACGACGAAACGATATAGCCTTGCTCCATCGGTAATTTTTGCTTTGCATAGGCCTCAAAAAGATCCATCGCTCTTACGGTTGCCATACTATTTCCTCCAAAATCTTTCCCAGAACATCGCTTAAAATTCGATTGGTTGTTATGTGCATTCAGTATAATCGATTTTATGATAAGCAGCAACTCTACGATAGAGCCGTCGGAGGATATTCGGACGTCAGGCAGTTTTGGCCGAACCTTGCATAGAATGAAAAATTCGCGTACACTTATTCATTATGGAGAGTACACAGAGCGCTGTCCTACAGCGTATAGCCGCATTTAAAAAACGCATGGCTGTATCCGTGATCGGACAGGAACAGCTCATCGACGATATCCTGATCGCCTATATTGCAGGCGGACACGTATTGCTGGAAGGCGCTCCCGGACTTGCAAAAACGTTGACAGTGCGCACCTTCGCCGAACTCGCTCAGTTAAGTTTTAAACGCATTCAATTTACCCCCGACCTGCTTCCGGCCGATCTTACCGGAACGTTGATTTTTGATCCAACTGCGCACCGGTTTTCGGTACGGAGAGGGCCGCTCTTCGCCCATATCGTATTAGCTGATGAAATTAACCGCGCCCCGGCAAAGGTACAATCAGCCTTGCTGGAGGCAATGGCGGAAGGACAGGTTACAATCGGAGAAAACAGCTATCCGCTGCCGAATCCGTTTTTCGTCCTTGCAACTCAAAATCCGATTGAACAGGAAGGCACCTATCCGCTGCCCGAAGCGGAACTGGATCGTTTTCTGTTCAAGCTTTTTGTACCGTATCCGAAACCGGCCGATGAAGTCGTGATCATGCTCAAAAGCGCAGGAATTACCGCTTCGGCAAAAAAAATGCCGGTCACGGACACCGAACCGCTCTTGCCGGTTGAGGCATTACAGGCGCTTCGGGCAGGCGCCGCTCAGATACGCTGCACCGATGAGCTGCATGAGTACATCGTCTCGCTGACGGCGGCAACCCGTCCCATCGCCGAAAAACACGGCGAATTACCCCGCGGCAGTTATTTAAGCTACATCACCGTCGGCGCGTCGCCTCGTGCAAGCATCGCGTTATACCGGTGCGCGCGGATACGGGCGTTTTTAAACGGACGCGATTATGTACTTCCGGAAGATGTGAAAGCCCTCGCCTACCCTATTTTACGCCACCGGTTAAAACTTTCGTATGAAGCAAGCGCTGAAAATATCAGCGCAGATGAAATTATTACCGAACTGCTTGAACTTATCCCGCAGCCTTAGAAAAAAGCTGACACGGTTTTTACGTCTATCAGCGCTTTCCGAGAACTGACGGATCCATAGTGTTATGATGATGCGCCGGATATCCTGATAAAGCTTATCGCGCGTATCAATTTGGAGGAATTATGAACAAAGAACTTGATGCAGTAGCGCTTTCGATACGGAGCCTCGCCATTGATGCGATTGAAAAAGCCAATTCAGGCCATCCCGGACTTCCGCTCGGCGCTGCCGAACTTGCAGCCGTATTATATGGAAAAATCTTACGGCATAATCCTAAAAACCCGCAATGGGAAGACCGCGACCGGTTTGTGCTATCCGCCGGACACGGCTCCATGCTGCTGTACGCCGCGCTGCATCTTGCCGGTTATGACCTGTCGCTGGACGATATCCGTTCATTCCGGCAAGTCGGCTCACGCTGCGCCGGACATCCCGAATACGGACTGACTCCCGGTGTCGAAGCAACCACGGGACCGCTTGGACAAGGCGTTTCCACCGCAGTCGGGATGGCCGTCGCCGAAGCGATGTTGGCAGCGCGGTTCAACACAGCTGAACATACGATTGTTAATCACTACACCTATGCCTTGGTTGGTGAAGGCTGTTTAATGGAAGGCGTTTCCTCCGAAGCGTCGAGCCTTGCCGGTACGCTCAAACTCGGCAAGCTCATTGTCTACTATGATAAAAACAACATCACCATCGACGGGTCGACCGATATTGCCTTTACGGAAGATGTCGCAAAGCGGTATGAAGCGTACGGCTGGCAGGTATTGCACGGGTCAATGTATGCGTACCGCGATATTGAAGATTTAACCGCACAAGCAAAACAAGACCCGCGGCCGTCGCTCATCATTCTTGATTCGGTCATCGGCAAGGGAGCTCCTGCCGTTGAAGGAAAGGCAGCCGCGCACGGAGCGCCGCTCGGAGCAGAAAAACTTGCACAGGCAAAACAAAACCTAGGTCTCAATCCGGATGACCATTTTTTTGTCGCTCCCGATGCCTACCGCTATTTCGCCGAACGGCAAAAAGAATGGGATCGCACGCAAGCGGAATGGGACGCGCGTTTTAACGCTTGGAGCACCGCGCATCCCGATAAGCGAAAAGAGTGGGAGCAGGCGTTTGCAGACGGAGGAATAGACTCTGCAGCGCTCGAACTCGCAGCCGATCCGTCCTTCACAAAAGGAGAACAGATCGCAACACGGGCGGCATCCAAAACCGCATTGAATGCCTTCGCAAAAGCCCTGCCCGTCCTCGTCGGCGGTTCCGCAGACCTCCAGGGACCGAATGCCGTTGCCTTGCAAAATACACAGCCCTTTACGGCGGCAACCCCGGAAGGACGGTACATCCACTTCGGCATTCGGGAGTTCGCCATGGCGGCCATTACCAACGGCATTCAGCTGCACGGCGGCTTCCGGGCATTTTGCGCGACCTTTGCCGTCTTCTCCGACTACCTCCGCCCGGCGCTCCGGCTTGCAGCATTGATGCGGATACCGTCCATATTCGTCCTCACGCACGATTCCATTTTTGTAGGAGAAGACGGACCCACCCACCAGCCGGTCGAAATTCTGGCAAGCCTCCGCGCGATACCGAACGTACTGGTGCTCCGCCCCGCCGATGCGGAAGAAACCGCCGTTGCATGGCGGATCGCGCTTGAACAGCGGAACCGGCCGGTCTGTCTGCTCCTGAGCCGTCAGAATCTGCCGGTGTTGGAAAAAGCGGATGCCGCTTGGAAACAAACGATTCGGAGCGGCGCATACATCGTAAAAGACACGGACGGGAAACCCGATGTAACCGTATTTGCAACCGGTTCCGAAGTCAGCCTAGCCTGTGCCGCTGCAGCCCTCGCTTCTCCGGCAAAGGTGCGCGTCGTTTCGGTGCTCTCCAAAGAATTGCTTGAAGGAGACGGCGCTGCAGCCCGTACACAGCTGGCAGGCGGCGGTAACGTCCGCGTGATGGTTGCCGAAGCGGGCGTCAAGCAAGGCTGGGAAGGCTGGGTACAGTCTCCCGACGACATTTTCTCGATCGACCGCTTCGGGGAATCGGGTCCGGCTCAAAAGGTTGCCGGACATCTTCACTTTACCGCCGAGGCACTTGCCGACCGCATAAAAAATACGCGCTAGCGTATTGTTCACGGGAACCCGTACGCCGCACAGCATCCGCACTCGGTATCCGCCGTTGGGCGCTGCCGGTTCCCTACCCCGCCGCCGCATGACATTTTCACACAGATGATGTGAATTACCTACGGCGGCAACCAGAAATACCCGCACTCACACACGGCCGATGTGTGTGAACATTCATACCCACCCCGGACTTCTTCGGGATCCGGCAGCTGCGGCACCGGCAATTGACCGCACAAACGCCGCTCCGGATAGATAAGGATACTATATGAAGAAATCTGTTCTCTTTTTTATGTTCAGCCTCTGCGTCGTTCCGCTCTTTTCCCAAACCATTCACAACGGCACGCTCGATTTAAGCAAAGAAAATATTACCGGAAATCGAAATTTCAATGTCAGCGGTAAAATGGGCTTCTATAATCGGCAGTTTGTTTCCTCGCCGGAGGAGGTGCGCAATCCGCAGGTTTTTATCGACTGTCCGAAAGAATGGTCAGCAGCCGTTTTATCGGATGGAACCAAACTATCAACCTTCGGATATGGAACATATACACTGCACATTATCCTCCCTACTCAACATCCTGAATTTGCAATGCAATTTACCTCACCGGTTTCTGCATGGAAGCTCTATGTAGATGGGCAGATGCACTCTGGATCGGGCCAAGTAGGAACATCGAGAGAAACCTCGGTTCGAGGCGAAGCGGATATTCTTGTCTACATTCCGGAAAACACACCGGAAGTTTGCATCGCCATCCAGGTTTCAAATTTCTTTCATTCAAGAGGAGGGCTCTACCAAACCATTAAGTTTGGAACACGAACAGAAATCGACCGGCTCAATTTCTCATTTCTCTTTATTGAAATTTTTGTTTTCGGGTTCGGTATTGCCATCATTTTGTATCATTTTGCACTGTTCGTCTTTCAACCTAAAAATACAAGTCTTTTGTGGTTTATCTTCTTTGCAACCCTCGTTGTACTCCGCAACCTGGTAACAGGGCCGGTATTCAGGCTGTTGTTTTCGTTTTTACCGTGGAATGTCGATACCAAAATCGATTATCTGACCTTCTCCTTACTCGGACTTGCGCTCGTGCAATATTTTGCGTCGCTCTATCCGAAAGATATGCATAAAACTATCAATCGTATCATAAGCCTTGAAGCATTGCTCTATGCGGCTTTTATTCTGGTAACCCCCTCCTACATATACGGACGGCTCATCACAATACATCAGCTGATACTCGCCGCAATTATGATTTACGTTGTATATCTGATTATCATGTTGGTAATACGAAAACGCGACGGAGCCTTATATATTGTCGTTGGAATCGCCATACTCACAGGGTTTACGATCAACGATCTACTGTACAGCATGCTCATTCTGCGCACAGGAACGCTCTTACCTTTCGGATTTTCAGCTTTTTTATTAGCACAGGCATTCGGCTTTGCCTGGAAAACACATCGCTATAATCGCCAAATTGAAAAGATGAAAGGGCAGCTCTCAGATTCCGCCGAACAGAAAACGCGACTGTTTGACGAAATACAACGCACGAGTGCCGACTTAAAGCAGCAGGAACGCTCTCTTTCGCAGAATATGGACGGCGCTGAAAAAGCCATGAAGGCGCTTTCGCTCCAGGTTAAAGCACTGCGGTCGGAAATGTCGGTACAAAGTACCAAACTGCACAGCACGCAGGATGCGACGGATAGTTTTAATTCCTTTTTGGACACCATGAGTAAGGGAATTGAAAAGCAGTCCGAAGCAGCTGAAGATACGGTGATGCAGATCAAACAGCTCAATGCGGTAACCGGCGAGCTAACGCAAAAATTTGACGAAATCAATCGTAACTTTTCGCATATCCGCGAAGCAAGCGAGGCAGGCAAGCATAACTTGACAACGGTTACCGACATTATCAGTGCCATCTATACCAGCTCTGAAAGTCTGTTGGAAACAAACGAAATCATTACGGCCATTGCAGAACAGACGAATTTGCTGGCGATGAATGCGGCGATAGAATCCGCACATGCGGGTGAAGCGGGCAAGGGTTTTTCGGTTGTAGCCGATGAAATTCGCAAACTTGCCGAAAATTCCGGGCATGAAGCGGATAATACCGGCAAGGTATTAAAGCAGATTAACGAAACGATCAGAGATTCGGCCGATGCATCCGATGTCTTACGCAAAAGTTTTGAAAACATCAGTCTGCACGTGAATAATTTCCAAAAAACGCTCGCGGATATTTCTTCCTTCCTGAAAGATGTTGAGCAGCAGGCCAAGCGCATGGACGCGGCGATGCAGTCGTTAGCGGAACAGTCCATGGATGTCCGCAGCGGGCAGACAAGTGCCGAAGCGCTGAAAAGCAAAATATCGGAGAGCTTCACCAGTCTTTTACAGGCAACGGAAACGGTGCATACCGAAATTACCTCGATGTTTACCAGCATCAATGCCTTGAACGATACCATCGAAATGACGCGCGGCGTCGAAGCCGAAACCAGCGAATCCATTGCAACGCTGAATGCGCTCATTACCCACACCGGGCATATCCCGAATACCTAAAAAAAAGGCTCCCGGTGGGGAGCCTTTTAGGAAGCATTGCAAGCGAGATTTCTTTTCAAAACACTCCAGTAATACTCAAGGGGAATATTTTTAATACACTGTAAATATGCCGTTATGTTTTCAGGGTCTTGTTCTTTGTAAAAAATACTCTTTTTTTCGTGTAATACCGAACTTTCTTAATCGTCTCAAGACGGCAGCAGGACAGCAGCCGAACTGTTGTGTAAGTTCTTTTAAATATGCCTCAGCATGTTCTTGTACGTATGCCACCAACTCCTCTGGAGTAGTTTTCACACCAGCTTGCATATTTTATCTTTTACATCACCGTTTTTTTTATTGTTCTACCCAACGGATAACCGTGCAGATACATACTTTAAACACTGCCGCCGTTTGGTTCATGTTATGTCCTTCTTCTTCGTAGGCCACTACCTTCAGTTTTAAATCTCTGCTATATGCCATACTTACTCATATTCCTACTTTTTATCATTATTTCAAGTCAATTAGCCATATTTTAGTGCGTATTTCTCTTCCAATTTTTTTATTGACGACACCTGTTAAAACAGTTGGAATGCCCATATAGCTGACAAAAGCAGTTATCAAAACGCATGCTGTCAATCGATTGCAACAATATTATTGTAAAAGCACAGTTCTTCGGTTCTATGCGTAATTCCGATAATCGTTGATTCGGGCAGGTATGTCCGCATCATCCGATACGCACATTCAATTGACGCCGCATCCAAATTGCTGGTCAATTCATCGAACAGAAGTATATCAGGCTTACTTACCAATGCCCGCAGCAAGAGAATCTTTTGTTGCTCGCCTCCGGATAGCATATTCTTAAAATCCCCCGGCATCTTATCCGTCAGATCAGCAGCGGAGCGTATCAGCGAATCAAGCTGTATTTCTGTTACAAGCGACAGCACATCCGCTACCGGTATCTGTATGTCGGGATAGATAATATTGTGCAAAATCGACCGGTTAAACAGCGGGGCATTTTGCGGAAGGTACAACATTTTGACCGTATCGGAATATGGTATTTCAATTCTTCCGAAATCAGGAACATATAAACCGCTGATCAAACGCAGCAAGGTACTTTTTCCGCTCCCATTTGATCCGGTTACGGCTGTCATACGCCCTTTCGGAAATGAAAACCGGGCATCTGTAAAGATGTTTGTTGAATCGCCGAATCCGAAATTTAAATCAGTAATTTGCAAGACGGTACCCGTATGGTCAAAATGATAGTGCGGAGTCTGCGCTACCACCGCATCATGCCCGTATCCGATCGTGTCTAATCCCGCCTGCATACGATCCAAAAGCTCTTTCAACGCCAAATACTGACTCCCAAAGCCAGAAATCCCAATAATCGAATACAGCAGCATCAAAATAACGGATAAAAATTCCTGCCCGCTGTTTCCCAAACAAAAGATGCTCAATGTAGTAACTGTTCCAGCCAGTAAAACGGCAAGTCCTTGCTGCAGTACCGAAGCCTTATCCGTTACCGCTTGCGCCCGGTAATACGCCGCTCGTTCATTCTCCAATAAAGCGGATCGTATATCGGTCTCATAGTGCTGCGTATCCGCGGACAAAATCACTTCTTTATTCTGATAAAAGTCAATCGTATATTCATGCAAGGAAGCAGTATGTCGTAAGGCTGCTGCAATATGCGGCGTGTTCTTTTTCAAAATAAAAATTGAGATACTCATATAGCCGATAAAAGCAGCCGCGTATACGATACCTAAGAGAGTATGATACGACAGCAAAAGACCGGTATACAATAGGAGCATGGCAAAAAGCTGCATCATCGTATACACACAGATATGCTCAAATGAACGAACGGCGAAAGTAATTTCATCGATACTGCTCTGCATTTTACCGGCCGGATGCGCAGTAAAATACCGATAAGCTCTCCCGCTGATAAAGTCCCAGAGCGTCTCTTTTGCAGCCTTCCTGACCGACTGAAAAAACGCATTATGAAGCAACCCCAACAGCGGTAAAATCATAAGAGAAATGACTACCGCCGCTAAGAAAATAGCGTGTACCGTAACGATTCCATCGTCAATAGAAAAAAATCGCGTAATAAGATATGGCTGCAAGTAATGCATCAGCGAACCTAAAAAGAATAGCACGATAAACGTAGCAGTCCGCACCCAGCCTATTTTCGTGAGCACTTGTAACATGAAATGCTTTATATATGCGCTTTCTTTCACGGTGCGGCTCCTTGGTTTTTGCATTCGTTTCGGATAAATTCAGCAAGATTTTTTGCAGGACTATTTAATGCACGTTTCATAATTAATCGCCATGTTTGAAAATCAGCATCTTCCCATTTACTTTGTTCTTTTAAATAATCGATAATTTGTCTTATATCCTTTTTATTCATAGTATGCCCATAATGCTGTTCAATCATCTGTATGAGTGCAGCTCCACTCGTAAATGGTGTCTCAGCAGAAACAGTTGTATTATATTCATGAAGTAAAACTTTTGTAGGCAATGGAATTGTGCGCTGTAGCTCTATTGTTATCATTTGAGTCATTATTTTACCATTTCTTATAAGATCCAATGGCAGCGCATAGCAACTTTCAATGTTAGTTGATTGCAATGGAATAGTAAATCCAAAAATATGTGCACCTACGTTTGTTGCTGTTACTTTTTCTACAGATGAAATGATTGAACTATCAATAACAACAGAATCCCATGCATGACTTGTTTGAATAGTAAGCTCCAGTTGAGTTCCTTCAATACTATTTCCTGTGTAAAACATCTGTATGATTTCAGGTGTCGACACAGTATCTTTTTTTAAAGAATAACAACACAATAAGCCATTTACAGGGGGTTCGCCTGCTCCAATAAAAACCATCCCAGTTTTTTTATCAAATGCAGTTAGAGAGTCATGTGTACTTAAACAAAAGACATAATCACGGAACACTGTCGGCGTTCCATAGCCTCCATTCACAAGTGCTTTTTTCCAAATAGCATGCCCAGTTGCCTGTTCAAACTTTATTAAAATATATTGTTGTTTTTTCTCTGAATATGAAACCACAAAAGCACTGCTTTGTTCTTCCGGATCAAAAAAAACAGTACGTATCAACCAAGGATATTTCATGACCCATTTCAACGATAGCATGTACAAGCAATTAGAATCTTGTTTATCCATATCAAGCCGCTGGTTATTCTGTTCAGATCCTGTCGGATAATCAGCCGCAGAATGTATTCGCATTTCAATGCTTTTTTGAAAATACGCTTTACGGAAAAATACAAGGGGTTCACACAACGTAGCTAAATACAAAAAGGCTCCCCACCGGAAGCCTTTTAGGAAGCATTGCAAGCGCTATGCTTTTTGATTAATTGGGCTAAAACGTCCGATTGCTTACTTTACCGATAACAATTCAAGTTCAAAGATAAGGTATGCATCGGGAGGAATAACGCCGCCTGCGCCCCGCGAACCGTATGCCAGCTCAGGAGGGATAACGATTGTCCGCTTTTCTCCCACAGCCATTTGTGCTGCTTGCTGATCAAATCCCGGAATAAGTTGTCCTGCTCCGGCAACAAATGAAAGCGGCTCATGCATATCAGAATCATCAAATACGGTACCATCCAGCAAAGATCCTTTGTATTTCATCGTCAAAGTCTTACCGTTCTGAGCCTTTGTACCCGAACTAGTCTTGGTTATAGTATAGAAAATCCCATTGTTTGTTTTCATAGCTTTCGGAAATTTCTGCTTAATCAGAGCTTCTTGTTTTTCAGCCTTTTGAGCAGCGCGTTGTTTTGCTCGATCCTTTGCTCCCGAAAGATACGTGTTAAAGTCCGTTTGCGTTGCAGTAAATTTTTGTGCTTCAGCACCCTTACGGATAATCGAGATTGTATTCATCCGATCACCTTGAGCAATTTTATTGACAATATCTTGTCCTTTGACAACTCTTCCGAACACCGTATGTTTCCCATCAAGCCAAGGAGTCGGCACATGGGTAATAAAAAACTGAGAACCGTTCGTACCAGGGCCTGCATTTGCCATCGAAAGAACACCTGCCGCATTATGCTTCAGGTTATCTACGAATTCATCGGGGAACCGATATCCGGGGCCACCAGTGCCCTTTCCTTCAGGATCGCCGCCTTGAATCATAAAATTGGCAATAACACGGTGAAAAAGCAGCCCATCGTAAAAAGGCTTCCCTTTTGCAGCATCCAGTGTCCCTTCCGCAAGTCCAACAAAGTTACACACAGTCAGGGGTGTTTCTTTATAAAACAGCTCCACTACAATATCACCCTTGTTCGTTTCGATGACGGCATATATACCGTCTTTTTGTAATTCTGCACTAATCGTATTCATTTTTTTTCCTTTCTCAGAATCTCCGGTTAAAATAATCGCAGCGGCGGCAGCCGTCGCAATCAACAAAAAGGTAATAGCTAAAACCAGTACCGCAATTTTATGAGCCCTCATCTATTCCTCCGCTTATACAAAAAAGGCAATGCCAAAATAAGTATTAAAACATAGGATGTACCACAATACTATTCGCCGTCGGATAAGGAAATCACTCATCCTCAGTATCCGGTACAGCCTCATATTGCGTAATAAACCATCCGTAAACGGCTTCTCCCCGTGTTCTAAACGAATTTTGAACCCGCTCCCGAAAGATTGAAGGCGCCGTAAATTGCGCCCGTGTCAATGCATGAATCAATAAGTAATCCCCGATATCCGTCACCGCAATCGACGCAGCCAGACTCTCTGCCTCTATCGCTTTAAATACCGAATATTTTAACACGGCATGATTCGTCGAAAGGAACCCCGACGAATCCGCATCAGCGTAAAAACGATACCGATAGATATTTTTGTCAAAGGTCAAATCCTTTTGCACCACATAGACAGAAAAATCACCAGCAGGATTATCAACCGGATCAGACTGAGGAGCATCACTTTTAGGATCATCAATCACATAGGACGCTTCATAAAGCGTACGCATTTTTTTCCGGCTGCTGGAATAATACTGCAGCCCGGTCAATTTTGAAACGGAACGAAGAATACGGGAAATCTTTCCGACGTCTTTTTTGTTTTCAGTTTTTTTATACAGGTAGAGTGCTTCAATTAAAAAGCTGGGATTCCCTTTATCCCAGCCTGAAGCAAAAGCCTGCGGTACCGCAAAAGGCGGCGTAAAAACAGGCATCGCATTCTCTTCATTATATACTGAACGCAATAACCGCCCCTCTTGCAATAACACCGTTTGCTGCTCTTTAGATAAAAACGCATCCAATAGTGAATCTAAACTTTGCTGCGGTGTTTGCGCAGCAAGCAACGTTAGTACAGAGGAAAGCAGCAACAGGATAAAACACCGCTTCATTCTTTATAGCCCCTTATACAGTACACGTACCTGCTTATAAAGGCCGTCGCCCTCGCTTTTTGTATCAACACCGTGAATATCAGCAAGCGTGCTATGTATCAGCCGCCGTTCATAGGGGTTCATCGGTTCAAGCAATACTGATGTCTTTGTTGTTACGACCTGATCCGCTGTCGTATATGCTAACCGCACCAAGTTTTCTTCCCGCCGTATTCGATAGTTTTCACAATCGAGCATAATACGTTCAGAAATACCAATTTTACCGGCATATACATTAGCTACTAACTGTAGTGCATCGAGATTTTTACCTTTCTTACCAATCAAAATAGCAGAATCATCGGAAGAAAGTTTAATTACCAGTTTACGCTCCTCACGGGACAGAATTTCCAACTTTGCTGTATATCCCATCGCTTGAATAAGCCCATCGATAAACAAAAACAGCTCTTTCTCTTTATCGGCATCTCCTTCCGACTGAGCTGATGGATTACGAATTGCTCTCTCAGTTGTTTTTTGCACTGCACCTGCATCATCATCAATATGCACCCGTATTTTTGCATATCCCTTCTTAAAGAGAGAGTTTTTTTGAATTTCGACAATTTCAACATCGAATTGATCCGAGCCTAACCCCAGTTCGGCAACTGCTTTATCTATTGCATCACGTTCGGTTTTTCCTTCAAATTCATAAATCATTTCCGAACCTCCTTTTTACTCATCATATATTTGATCATCAGTTGTTGGACAAGCATGAGAAAGTTTGTACATGTCCAATAGAGCAGCAAGCCTGAAGGAGCATTATAAAACATAAAGAAGAAGAAAATCGGCATCCCGTACATCATAATCTTCATGGTACTGTTTTGCTGCTGATCGCTCGTTGGAGTCTGTGTTATTTTGCCAAATACCATCTGCGAAATCACATACACAATCGGTAATATCCGTAAATCAGTCCAACCGAGGAAAGGTATCGGACTTGCAAACTGCCACACGCTATCACCGACCGATAAGTCCGGAATCCACCGCGGAATAAACAGCGCGCCGCGAAATTCAAAATAGTTATTGAACAGACGATACATGGCAAACAAGATCGGTAGTTGAATCAAAAGCGGCAAACAGCCGGAAAGCGGATTGTACCCGGCTTCCTTGTAAAGCTTTGCCATCTCTTCATTCAGCTTCTGCGGCTTTCCCTTGTACTTTGCTTGCAGCTCCTGAATTTTAGGCTGCATTTTCTGCATTTGCTGAGTCGATTCCGAGCTTTTCTTGGTAAGCGGGAAAAAAATCACTTTGATCAAAATCGTTACCAAAATGATCGAAACACCCCAGTTCGGAATCAATTTATAGAAAAATTGCAGCAGCCATTTGAGCAGCACCTCCAACGGACGCCAAATGCCGCTTGAAGCCGCGACCGTATCAATCCGAAGGTTATCATACGCATAGGCATTTTTTGACGGGATATTATAGGTGCTCAAAATATTTTCCGAGCATGGACCGATATAGATGCGGTACACGTCGGTAACCTTATTGCCTGCAATCACCGGACGGGAAAAGAAGAGCTGCCCGTCCTGCATCATATCGGCATTGGTTTGAGCCGAAGAATACACGATCTGCTGCGCGGGAGCCGACGGTATCATAATCAGACTGAAATATTTTCCTGAAATACCTGCCCACGGCGCCGCATCTGCTATTGCTTTTGTTTGATTTGCTTTCAGCGTAACATCTTTTTTCTTTCCATTAATATAGGAGAAGAAGGTTCGGTATTCGTAGCGGTCGGCTTTCGGATCCCAATCGGGTCCGAGCTGCGGCAGCGTCCGTATGGTATAACCTGCATTATCAAAATTAAGGCCTTGCATATTTTCATCACCGCTGATGCTCACCGCAAGTTCAAACATATAATCATTCGGTAAAAACGTATATCGTTTCGCAAGCGTAAAGGACGAAACGGAACCGTCTTGATTTTTGATAGAAATCGTTCTAAAAAAGCCGACGATCTGCTTTCCGTCGACGGTTTCCTGCTTTACTTTAAAAAATTGATTTAAGCTCGGAGCTTGCTCTCCTCCCAACGCAATAGAAAAGGCGCGATTCCGATCGCTCACATTTTTAGCCAGCTCAACGTATGAGCTTCCTTTTGAATTATTCCGTTCCAGCAGCTGATATGATACGATATCGCCACCCTGATTTGTAAGCGTAATTTTTGCAATATCCGTTTGAACGGTGATCCGCTCTTCTGCGATGACCGTATCATCCGGTGTTTCCAGTACGCCGGAATCCTCCGGAATGACCGCTTCGGGCGCAAACGTATTTTGCGGAATTGCCGCGGTCTGTTCCGGAACCGCAACGGCAGCAGGCTGTTCCTGCGCAGGTGTCGGCGGAAAAAACTTGTATTGCACAAACATGGACGCTGCAATAACGATACCGGACAGCACCATTGCGATGAGTGTATTTTTATTCATAAACGAATCTCCTAGGGAACGGGATCATACCCGCCCTCATGAAAGGGATGACATCGAAGAATCCGTTTTACCGCTAAATAGCTTCCCTTAAAAGGCCCGTATTTTTTCAGACTTTCAAGAGCATATTGAGAACAGGTAGGATAATATCTGCAACAAGGAGGAAACAAGGGAGAAATACATTTTTGGTATAGGCGTATTCCCACACAGAGCAAAAGCATGAGTACACGCTCAGCTTTCTTGAGATAATGCTTCATATTGTTGAGATAGAATAAAAAACATATCCGCTTTTTTAAACAGACATTCGAACTGCCGAACACGCATACTAACAGTATCATTTCCCGGGAATAACAGCAAAAGAATATCATATCCGGCTTTGAGCCGATACTTCATTTGACGATATACTTCCTTGGATAAACGGCGCGCTTTATTTCTCTGCACTGCGGAACCGTAATGCCGTTTAAAAGTACAGACAAAACGGTTATATGATAATTTATTCGGTAAAACGAACAACTTTGCGCCGTCGCAGCTATAGCGGATACCCGTTTTAAACAAAGTCCGTATTTGTACGGCGCCGCAAAGACGCTCTTCTTTAGGTAAACAAGAGCGCTCCATAATAAGACTCTTAGTAGCTCTTTTTTTCGTCCGATACGGAAAGCTTATAGCGTCCCTTTGCCCTGCGGCTTTTCAATACGGCACGGCCACCGCGTGTTGCCATACGCGCACGAAAACCATGACGGCGCAAACGTTTTGTTCTACTCGGTTGAAATGTCCGTTTCATAAAACTAGACTCCTTATATTATATTTGTAAGGCAACAATGCCTAAATTTCATCTGACCATAAATAAATAATCGTAGACAGTGGACTATACTATACCGGTATAAAAAAGTCAATCGGCGGATTTTTTCGGACAGCGTTGACGCAGCCCGTCTCTTCGGTTACACTCAACTATTATGAAAATTTGGCTCAAATATCTGATCGGCATTGCCTTAGGCATAACATTTAGGGCCGTTGCAGGGTCGGGAAACGAAACCTTTTTACAGATAGTAGATTTTTTATCAAAAGCAGCCGTACAATTCGGCAGATATTCTCTGTATCCGGCCGTATTTTTCGGCTTTACCCTCAGCATCTTTGAATTGCGTGAAAGCAGAAGTTTATTAAAAGTTTCTATAATTACGAGCATCATCATCTGCATAGCGGCAGTGCTGCTAGCCGGTATCGGCCTCATTTCGGTACTGATCCATACCCCGGCGCGGATTCCCATTTTCGTTGAAGGAGCTGCCGATATACCGGTACTCGGCGTTGCGGAATCGCTTTTGCAGCTTTTTCCGTCCAGTGCCTTTGAAGCAGTCCTGAACGGAACCTACATTCTGCCACTCTGCATCTTCGGAGGTTTTGCCGGAGCAGGCTGTGCCGTTGACCGAAACATCGCAAAGCCGACAATAATTCTGATCGATTCGCTCGCGCGGGTATCCTATGCGGTGATGGTATTTTTCGTGGATATGCTGGTATTCGGCATGATCGCGCTGTCAGCCTATTGGATTACTGCATTCCGCGCCATGCTACTTACCGCGGTATTTGCCGATTTTGTCATCCTTCTGGCGATTGATTTATTGGTGATTGCCTTGGTGATTTATCCGGCGCTGCTCAAGATTTTCTGCCGTGACATCAACCCTTACCGCATTTTGTACGCCGGTTTTGCACCCATGCTTGCAGCATTCTTTTCTCAAGATACGCATGTGGCGCTGCCGGTGCTGCTGCGCCATACCAATGAGAGCCTCGGTATCCGCAGAAGGTTTTCATCCGTTATCCTGCCTGTTTTTTCGATTTTCGGAAGAGCAGGTTCCGCGCTCGTTATTACGGTCAGCTTTATCGTTATCCTGAAATCGTATTCCAGTCTTGGAATAGGGGCGAAAGATATGCTGTGGCTGATCGGAATTGCTGCCCTCTTTTCCTGTTTTCTCGGCCGCTTTCCGGCAGGGGGCACCTATATTGCCCTCGCATCCGTCTGCGCACTCTACGGCCGGGGCTTTGAATCAGGCTATTTGATATTGCGCCCGGCAGCCTTCTTTATCGGCGCCGTCGCTGCAGCGCTGAACACTCTCACCGCAATAACGGGAACCTATATTATCGCACACCGCGCCAATATGACCCGTAAAAAGGATTTGCGCTTTTTTATTTGAGATACCGAACCATGGAACAAACCTTTCCCGTCCCGCCGTTGCTGAAAGAGATAAGCGGCTTTTTCCGTCGTGCGGGCTTTTCAGTATATCTCGTCGGCGGCGCCGTCCGCGATTTTCTGCTTAAAAAAGATGCAAGCGATTGGGACATTGCAACCGACGCACAGCCAAACGACGTCATGCGCTTGTTCAAGCGGACAATCCCAACCGGTATCGACCACGGCACCGTAACGATCATTTACAAAAAGCGTCATATCGAGTGCACAACATTCCGTACCGAATCCGATTATACCGACGGACGGCATCCTACGGCTGTCGCCTATACCGCCACAATAGAAGAAGACCTCTCCCGCCGCGATTTTACGATGAATGCCATTGCGGTATCCCTACCGGACGGCGCCATCGTCGATCCTTTTAATGGAAGAGATGCGATTCGGAACGGCGCCATCAAAACCGTAAGAGAACCCCTCGACCGCTTTTTAGAGGACGGCCTGCGCCCCGTTCGCGCCATCCGCTTTGCTGCACAGCTTGGGTTTACCATCGACAGTAAGACGCTTGCTGCAATACCGCAGGCCATCCATATCACAAAAAAAATTTCAATTGAGCGCTTCCGCGATGAATTTACCAAAATGATGGTCTGCCCTACCCCGCTTTCCGGCCTGCGGCTGATGGAACACACCGGCATCTTAAACCTGTTCATTCCCGAGCTTGCCCAATGCCGCGGCGTTGAACAAAGAGGCTTCCATCATTTTGATGTACTTGACCATAGCTTTTTAGTATGCAACGCCTGCCCGGACGGGATGCAGCACCTTCACATTCGGCTTGCTGGCCTCTTCCATGACATCGGCAAACCGTCGGTGCGAAAGCAAACGGCGGACGGCTGCTATACATTTTACCGCCACGAATCCGTTTCTGAAAAAATGACCCGCAGCATTATGCGGCGGCTGAAATATGCCAATGCCGAAATTGACAAAACCGCGCATTTAGTTGCACAACACATGTTTCATTACGATCCGTCATGGACTGATGCAGCCGTCCGCCGTTTTATCGTGCGCGTCGGGAAGGAAAATATCGATGATTTGTTCGCCTTGAGAAAGGCTGATGTGTTCGGTCTGACCGGCCATGCCGCGGAGCCGACCCTGTTAGCGGCATTTACGGCCCGGATTGACAAGGTTTTAGCAGAGGCTGGCGCCTACACGCTAAAAGATTTAGCTGTCAATGGAAATGATTTGATGGCGATCGGTATTCCGGCCGGTAAGTGCTTAGGCCTTGTACTGCACGATCTTTTAGAAACGGTATTGGATGATCCGGCGCAAAACACCCGCGAACAGCTATTGCCGATTGCAACTGCCGTATACACACGGATTCAACACTTTCAATAATTCAATCGATTAAAGATTGCATTCGCATATAAAGAGATGCTCCTGAGCACATCCCGATAAACCGCAAGGCCGATCGTTTTGCCGACGGCCATGTCATATCATAAAAACGGTATTCCACTCCGCCTACAAGAGAGACTTATACATCAACTGACGCCACTCTTGCAGGCTCATATATCGCAGCCGTTACCGCCGCTTTCCGAATAATCGTAACAATGCTAAGAAAATATTGATAAAATCAAGATAGAGTTCCAAAGCCCCGATAATAGCAACTTTCTTATACGCTTCGTTATCCTGGGCATATCGAGCAATTTGCGAAATTTTTTGGCTATCATACGCAGTTAAACCGGTAAACACACCGACGGCGACAAAAGAAATCAGCCAATCAAATGAAGACGAATGCAAAAAGAAAAAGATATTCACGAGAGAAGCGATTACCAATCCGATAACAGCCATCATCAGATACCGGCCTGCCGACTGCAAATTGCTCTTGGTCGTCGCTCCGTACACGCTCATTGCACCGAACATCAACGCGGTTACGGCAAAGATGCGGACAACCGATGTGTGAGTATAGATAAACAGAATCGACGAAAGCGTCAGTCCGTTGACGATCGAATATACGATAAACGCCCCGGCTGCGACCGGAAAACTCATGCGTCTGACACCTGCCGTTAACGTCATCACCAGCACAAATTCCGCAATCAGCAATCCGATAAACGTAAACCGGCTGCCGAATATAAAAGAAAAGAGCTCCCGGCTATTGAACACGGCAAAGGCAGCAATCCCGCTGATTGCAAGCGCTGCAACCATCCATCCGTATACGGCGGTAACAAACCGCTGAGTAATTTTTTCATTTGCTTGCTGCAATGAAATGTTTTCATAAGAAGTGTTGTTCATAAAATCAATATACAAATGAATATTCTTTCTGTCAATGAACGGAACTTTAGGGATTAGCCGCGCTATTCAGCCGTCCCGCGCCCTCATGCAGGGCATATTCAATCTATGACGTGCGGCCGATTCTATCGGGTAAAAAACGCCGAGCCATCTCCAGCTGATAATCAATCACCACTTTGCAGTACAGCAGCGATGAAACATACCCGCTGCAGGGCAACAGAAGCGCTATCCCTGCTGCTGCAGGCACCGGAAGGTTGACGGAATTGCCGGTTACGACTTGATAGGCCGTATAAATTGCCGAAAGATATAAAATAAGAAAAAACGGCAGCACGATAAACCGGTGTTTCCGGACAATAGCCCTGCTTTCGGCAACAATAGACTTCATCTGTAGACTCTCTTTTTTGTACACTAAAATCATCGGTACAAACACCAACCGCACCAGCCAGCAGGCCAACAGCACGAGCAGCCCGACTTTCGCTGCCATAGCAATACTGCTGCGTCCCGGAAACGTATGCGGAATAACCGTATGGAAAAAACTCGTAATTCCCGCCATAGGAAGCAGAAAAATCAGCATCTGTAAAAAGTAAATCGTATAAATATGCACGATAACGGTAATAATCGAATTAAACGCAATGACCGGTATTTTCAATTTCGTATACGACCGTTGAAACACAATCAGATTAACGGCCTGAAGAACGGTAACGGTAAGCGTTGAAAAGCTGATAGAAACGCCGAATGCCGATTTAAGAACATCAAAGAGATGGGACAAGGCTGCTAAGCCGATATACGCAAAGGTGTACCGGATAAAATCTTTTTTCAGCAGCTTCATATCAGCAATCAAAGTGCGAAACATTTCAACATAATACTTCATACGGCAGGCATTGTAGCATAGCGCCGAAGAAGAGCACAAGCGATACCGCGGAAATCGGTTTTTAAAAAAGAAAAAGCATGATAAAACATGAGCAGCGCCGCACAAAAATTGATTTCCGTGAGCCGTATAAGGCTTTTCTTGACTGAAAATTTCATGTTAGATATAATAGAAGAATGAGTACTAAGTCATTTAGAGGAGGGTGTCATCCTCCCGAGCGGAAAACGATTTCTGCCGAATCCGAGGTCTTGACCGTCATGCCGTCGTCAAAGATGGTGTGGATTCCGGTCACTCAAGGCGGTGCTCCGAATACTCCTTTAGTGAAGGTCGGAGAGACGGTTGTACGGGGTCAAAAGATAGCGGAAACGGATAAATTTATGTCTGCGCCCGTCCATGCTTCGATCTCCGGTACCGTAAAAAAAATCGAACCCCATCTCGTTACGGGCAATACTGACGCACTTTGTATCGCAATTCAGGCAAGCGAGGATACTTCCGAAGCCTTTATGGAACCGCTTGATCCGTTTACCTGTACCAAAGAGGACGCTGTCAAACGCATTCGGGAAGCGGGCATAACCGGCATGGGAGGCGCTTCGTTCCCGGTACACGTAAAGCTCAGTCCTCCGAAAGATGCCAAAATAGACTATATTTTAGGCAACGCTGCGGAATGCGAACCGTATCTGTGTACCGATGCCGCTTCAATGTATCATTCCGCCGAAACAATCGTAGACGGAATGGCGATTATCATGCACATTACCGGCGCCGGTAAAGGCATTATCGCACTTGAAGACAATAAAACGCAGTTAGTTCCGGTATTTCAAAAAGCCATTGCAAAAATAAAAGAAAATCCCGTCGGGCCCGGCGCCTACGACATTTCCGTTGAATTATGTAAAACAAAATATCCGCAAGGAGGAGAAAAAAATCTCGTTTCCGCCGTTATCGGCAGAGAAATCCCTTCAGGCGGCCTTCCGTTCCAAATCGGCTGTATCATCCAAAACGTCGGCACGATGAAAGCGATTTCCGATGCATTCCGCAAAGGAGCGCCGCTCATTGACCGCCCGCTCACGCTTTCGGGAGGAGCATGCGAAAACCCCGTGAACGTCGTCGCCCCGATCGGCACCTGCATCAGCGACCTCATCCCCGATGTTATCCGTCTAAAGCCCGGCGTTACAAAGATTATTTCAGGCGGCCCGATGATGGGCTTTGCGATGAAAAGCGCGGACTTTCCCGTGCAGAAGAATACGTCCGGCGTGCTTTTTTTAACGCGGGAAGAAGTCAACCTTGACGAAGAAAGCCCCTGTATCGGCTGCGCAAAGTGCATAACCCATTGCAGCTGCCAGCTTTCTCCCGTTCTGATGATCCGCGCCCTAAAAGCGAATAAACTGGACGAAGCCGTCCGCTGCGGACTGATGGACTGCGTTGAATGCGGTATTTGTTCCTATGTCTGCCCCGCGCGCATCAAACTTGTCCAGCGGTTCAAAGTGGGTAAGCAGCTTTTACGCGAAGCAAAGCAAAAAGAAGCGGCAAAAACCGCTGCGCAAGGAGGGAAATAGCTATGAGCGAATCGGATAAGAACGAAATTTACCTTTCTCCTGCGCCGCATATTGCGAGTCCCGTAACTACTCAAAAATTGATGATACACGTACTGATCGCGCTTGCACCGCTTGCGCTGTACGGTATTTATTTGTACGGTCTCCCGGCGCTCATCCGCATCATCGTGTCCGTGGGCGTTGCCGTCGGATCCGAGGCCGCATTCCGGAAAATCATGGGCAGAGACATCCGGATAAAAGACTGTTCCGCTGCGGTAACCGGCTTGCTGTTGGCGCTGGTTTTACCGCCGCTTATCCCTATCTGGATTGTCGTCCTTTCCGCAATTTTTGCGATCGTCGTTGCAAAAGAGTTTTTCGGCGGCCTCGGAGCCAATCCGTTCAACCCAGCGCTGGCAGGCCGCGCTTTTGCGTTTGTCAGTTTCTCCCGTTTAATGACGTCGTGGATTATGCCGCACCACGGGTTCGATGCAGTGAGCACGGCAACGCCGCTTTCGTATTTGAAAGCATCGTTTAATGCGATGAGCTCAGCGACGCCTCTTTCATTGCTGAAACACTCGGACGGGACCCTTTCCGCCGCAGCGATAATCGCAGAAAAGATGGGACTCTCTTCCTCCGGTGATGTATACCTGAAACTCTTTTTAGGGAATCACGGCGGCTGTATCGGTGAATCCAGCGCGGCGCTTATTCTCGTCGGGTTCGCCTATCTGCTGATAACCCGCGTTATCGAATGGCAGATACCTGTTTTCATGGTAACCACGGCAATGGCGGTCGGTATGATTGCGGGCGTGGATCCGCTGCTCACACTGTTAAGCGGCGGCTTGCTGTTCGGTGCCGTGTTTATGGCAACCGATTACGCAACATCTCCCGTAACCTTTAAAGGCCAGATTATATTCGGCGCAGGCTGCGGCTTACTTACCGCGCTAATGAGACTGTTCGCCGGAATGCCTGAAGGGGTCATGTACAGCATTCTGATTATGAACTCGGTCGTTACCTTCCTCAATAAACTGATTCAGCGGAAATACGGCTATGTAAAGCCCGTTAAGGCTGCAAAACCGGCTAAGGATGGTGCAAAATGAAACAGATGATGAAATTATCCGTCACATTGGCGCTGTATACGGTTGTCGCATGTCTCGCGCTTGCAGCAGTCAATATGCTAACCTCTCCCCGCATCCTTGCCGCAAAAGAAGCAAAAACAAAGCTCGCACTGCAAGCGATCTTTCCCGATGCGGATTCGTTCCGCCCCGTAACCGAAGGAATGCCGAAATCGGTCGATAAGGTTGCGTTCGGCGACACCTACCTCGCGTTCAACGGTGAACAGCCCGCGGGCATCATCGTAACGGTCAGCGGCCATACGTATGACCAGGCAACCATCCTCGCCGGTATCGATACGGCAGGCACGCTGAAAATGATTCAGTTTTTGGCCTTAACCGACTCACCCGGTATCGGAACCAAAGCGAAGGACGAACCGTTTATCGGACAGTTCCGCAATAAGCCGGTTACCGACGGCTTTGCGCTCGGCGGCGATGTCCAAGCGATCGCAGGAGCCACGATTACCTCGACGGCAGTTACCCGCATGGTAAAGATAGCTGTGAACGCAGCTTCCGCATACATGAACGACCATGGCATCGGCGCCTCGGGCAGCGGAAATTAAGGAGGACGGGTATGAAAGAGTATGTACGCATTTTTACCAATGGGCTGGTGAAAGAAAACCCCCTCATTATGCTGATGATCGGCCTCTGTTCCGCGCTCGCCATCACGACCTCCGTTGCAAACGGCATCGGTATGGGGCTTGCGATGACCTTCGTTATCGTTTTAAGCGAAATGATTATCAGTATTTTCCGGAAGTTCATCCCGAACGATATCCGTATTCCTATTTTTATCATTGTTATCGCATCATTTACGACGATTGTAGACCTGTTGATGCAGGCTTTTTTGCCGGAACTTTCCGAATCGATGGGGATTTTCATCAAACTCATCGTTGTAAACTGTATCATTATGGGCCGCGTCGAATCCTTCGCTTCAAAAGAATCGCCTCTGAAAGCGATGGCGGATGCCTTCGGCATGGGCTTGGGCTTTACATGGGTTCTGGTAGTTATGTCCGCTATCCGTGAACTATTGGGAAGCGGCACGATTATGGGCATACGCCTCGTACCGGACGATTTTTTAATCAAGTTTTTCGCCAATTCTCCGGGAGGATTCTTTGTATTCGGACTGTTGATCGCCATAACGTATCTGACGCAGGATCAACGGAAACTGCGCAAGGCGCGGAAAGCGGCAGCGCTCAAAGAAGCGGCGCTAAAAGAGGCCGCGGCCATCAGAGAAGCCGAATTGAAGGCAGCCGCGTTAAAAGCGGAAGCGGAAAAACAAGCGGCGCCAGCTCAAGCCGACCCCACAGCGGCTACTGCACCTGCAACGGAGGGAACCGAACATGGAACTGTTTAAGATTTTTCTTGCTGCGGTATTTGTTAAAAATATCGTTTTTATCCGCTTCCTTGCGCTCTGCTCGTTTGTCGGTATGACGTCCGATGTGAAAAAATCCACCGGTATGGGATGGGCGGTTTTATTCGTTACGGTTATCGCAACGGCCGCGACCTATCCCTTATACAAGCTCGTCCTTGCGCCGTATAACCTCGGCTTTTTACAAACCTTGCTGTTCATCTTGGTTATTGCGAGCTTGGTTCAGTTGGTAGAATTCTACCTGAAAAAATCGGCCCCGGCGCTCTATTCGGCGATGGGCGTGTACCTGCCGCTGATTACCACGAACTGTGCAATCTTGGCGGTTACCCTCGACGTTATCGCGGCCGATTATACCTTTATCCAGTCGATGGTGTATTCGATCGGCGTTGCGCTCAGCTATATGCTTGCAATGGTGTTGTTCGCCGGTCTGCGCGAGCGGATCGACATTGCGCCGATACCGAAATACCTGAAAGGGACTCCTATCTTGTTTATCGCTGCGGCTCTGTTGTCGTTGGCCTTCGGCGGTTTTGCCGGTATGATTTAAAGGGGTAGAAAAGAGTATGCATACGATTATTTTAACGCTTATCGTTTCGCTGATTTTATCGTTAGCGATAGGCTTTCTATTAGGCTTTTTCAAGAAGCTGTTTTATGTTGCACCTGATGAAACGGTGGCTAAAATCCGTGAAGTGCTGCCGGGCGCAAACTGCGGCGCCTGCGGTTTTCCGGGCTGCGACGGCTTTGCAGCTGCGGTTGCAAGCGGCAATGCGCCGGTCAACGGATGTACGGTCGGAGCCGGTCCCGTTGCGGTAAAAGTCGGTGCGATTATGGGCGTCTCCGCCGATGCCGATGCAAAAGTTGCCGTCCTGCTGTGCCAAGGCTCGCACGATGTCTGTAAGGAAAAAGCCGATTATGTCGGCGTTAGGACCTGCCGCGCCGCAAAGATTTCGGTAAACGGCCTGCGGGACTGCGATTGGGGCTGTATCGGCCTCGGCGACTGCGAAATGGCCTGTCCGTTCGACGCCATCCATGTTGAAGCGGACGGCATTCCGCACGTCGATTACGAAAAATGCACCGGCTGTTCGGTCTGCGTCGCAGCCTGTCCTCAGCACATTTTGACCACGGTATCGACAGCCCGAAAAGGTTCCATCGCGCTGTGTTCATGCCGCAACCCGAAAAAAGCCGTCATTATGAAAAACTGTAAGCGCGGCTGCATCAAGTGCATGAAGTGCGAAAAGAATTGCCCGAAAGGCGCAATCAAAGTGATCAACGGAATCCCCGAAGTCAATTACGAGCTGTGCGAATCCTGCGGCATCTGTATTAAAGGCTGCCCGACCAAGGTACTCGCCCTGGTACAAGATAAACTTACGGTGCAGTCGCCGTGCAGCGCCTGTCAAGCGTGTTAAACACTGACCGTCGGGCAACCGCATGATACGACAGTAACGGTGCGGCTGTCCCGACACGGAGATCAAGATACATTATATGACGATAGTAAACGGAGTTATAAAACGTGCCGGATAAAAAAACGCAAAGCGGCGTGGTCTGCATCATCGGACGGCCATCCGCCGGAAAATCAACCTTTTTAAATAGCGTCTGCGGCGAAACGGTGTCGATTGTGTCGGCGCTGCCGCAGACCACGCGCAGTTCCGTCCGCGGTATTCTTACGGCGGAACAAGGGCAGATCATCTTTATCGACACGCCCGGCTATCACCTCAGTGAAAAAAAAATAAACCGCCGCCTCAAGCTCATTGCGGAAAACCGTTTACAGGAAGCGGAGGCGGTGTTGTACCTCGTTGATGCGGCGCGTCCGTTCGGCGAAGAAGAGCTCGCAATCTGCGCATTGCTGCAAGACAAGCAGAAGCGGCTGATTGTCGGCATCAACAAAACCGACAGCACAGCAGCGCGCCCGGGACAAACCCGTATCAGCATAATGCAAGCCCTACCCGATCTGCCGCAAGAGCGGATATTCGACCTGTCCGCGCAGGAAAAGACAGGCCTTGATCCCGTACTTGACGCGCTGTTTTCCCTGCTGCCCGAAGGCGATCTTTTGTATCCCGAAGACTTCTATACCGATCAGCCGGTCGATTTCCGCATCGCCGAAATTATCCGCGGACAGGCAATCAGCCGCCTCTACGAAGAAATTCCCCACGCCCTGTATGTCGATATTCAGGATATGGAGATGAAAAAGAACGGAAAGGAGCTGTTCGTCCGCGCCTTCCTGTGCGTGGAGCGGGAAAGCCAGAAAGCCATGGTTATCGGAAAAGGAGCGGCCGTCATTAAGGCGATCAGAGTAGAATCTCAAAAAGAACTGCGTAAAATCTTCCCCTACCGTGTTCAGCTTGATCTGCAAGTGCGCGTCGATAAAAATTGGCGGCAAAAAGACCGTGTGCTTGAATCGATTTTTCTGGACTGACCGCATCAAATCTCCAGCCGGATATTGACACTATCCGTATAAACATGATTATAGATTTGTGCAAAAAATACTAACCGGCCGCGATACATAACGGCGAGCCGAATGACACGGGGCATTTTCAAAAACATCGATTTTTAACGATGCCCGCTGACACACCGAAAACAACAGGAGTTTGAACAGAAAGCATGGGTGTAGGAGATATTGCCGAAGGCATCGGCGGAAATGGAAAAACAATCGTTATCACGTCACTAATTATGATGATTATTACGGTCGCAGTCGCAACGCTCGTATTTTTCATATCATTAGAAAGCGCCGAACAGGTCATGGTGCCGTATGTTGTCGGGAAAGAGCTCCCGGAAGCGTTGCTGGAGCTGCAAGCGAGGGAATTGTATCCGCGCATCCAGCTGCGGTATTCTCAAAAAGCAGATGAAAAAGGCCTCATTCTTGAGCAGGAGCCAAGTGCCGGAGCCATCGTCAAAGGCGGCAAGCGGATTGACCTGGTTGTCAGTCAGGGCATCGTCATCGATACGGTACAAAATTATATCGGTGAAAATATCGAAAAAGTGCAGGAGCAGATTAAAGAGCTGTTCACTTCGGACAGCCGCCAATATCTTCTGATTAAACAGCCGTACCTAACAAAATACAGCGCGGAACCGGCAGGCACCATCCTTGAACAAAATCCGGCGCCCGGAACGCCCATTTCCAACAATATGGAGCTCACCTTTGTGGTCAGCACGGGGGTTGCATTTGAAACAACGGCAGCGCCCGATATAACCGGCGCCGATCTGAACAAGCTCTATCAACTCATGCAAAAAGCGGCGGTAACGTTTGCATTTACCACAGGAGGGACAGCGGATATTCCAACGATTACTGTGCAAAAGCAAAGCGTTCCGGCGCAAACCGAAGTGCGGGTCTTTTCATCCGTAGCGGCAACCGTTTTATTCCCGCAATCCGCAACCGATCGCGTACCCGGCATTCTTTCGGCGACGCTGACCGCCTTTCCGTATCCGCTCACGGTTTCGCTCTACGCAACCTATCCCGACGGAAACAAGGAGCTGGTAACCTCATTCCGGCATCCGGGGGGCTCCTGCTCGATTCCGTATATGGCACCGGAAGGCACGCGGTTATCACTTGAAGTCCTCAACAAAGAGGTCTATGCCGAAACCGTCAGCGCAAAAGAGTAATCAAGAAGCGGAGCTACTCCTTCCGTTTTCAAGCGTAATAATTGCATCAACCTGTTGCTCAAAATGTTTACTATACTTGTGCGCTATATAAATAAAACCGATATTCAGTCCTAACAGTCTGTTTTCAAGCTCCAAGGCGGTACTTTCATCAAGTGCCGACGACACTTCATCAAGAATCAAAAAGAGCGGCGAACGATATAACGCACGCGCAAGGAGAATCCGCTGCTTTTCGCCTCCGGAAAGCGTCGCTTCGCTCAACTGCCGGTTAAAAAAACAGGTTTCATCAAGCCATTTTTCAAGACCGGCAATGGCCATCACTTCCTTTATCTTAGAAAGATCAGGGACGGTATCGAATAAGCTGACATTGTCAAGTACACTGCCTTCAAAAATATGCCCGGTTTGCGGCACATACCCGCATTCTTTTCTAAAAATTTCGTAGCATCCGTCGCTCATCGTACAGCCTTTGTAGCGGATATTTCCTTCATAATCCGGATTTTGATGCAGGAACAATTTTACCAGCGTACTTTTCCCGGCTCCGCTTTCTCCGATAACCAAATATTTTTTTGTAAGATCAAAACTGTACGAAAAATCTTTCAATACAGTACGGCCGTCTATACGGTAAAATATATCCTTATATTCAAGCGATAACGTTTGATTCAAAGCAACGGTATTTTTCGACAACGTTTTTTCATTAAGCGAAAAATACGAATCTATCTTTTGATAGACCGCCTTTCCTCCGATGTACTGCGTATACAGGTCTATCGCCTGATGTAAAGGAAACGCCATATCTGCCGAAATACGGGTAAAGGCTAAGAGCGTCGCAAAGCTGACATGTCCTTTGATCACATAATACAAGCCGATAAGCCAAATCCCGTAATAGAGAGACTGCGCAAAAATTTTGTTGCATATCGTAATTCTATTGGTAAGCGTAATTTGATGCGTCTCTTTTTTCAGTAACGACTGTATATGCTCGTTTCCAAGTATATCGACTGTTTCTTCCTTATTTGCAATCTTCCAATCGTTCTCGCCGTTTAAAAGATCCTGCAAACAACTGATCGTTCGATCCGTTTGTTTTGACGTCTCAGCCGCCGCCCGAGCCGCTTTACCCCCTGTTACAAGGGGTAAAATGATGAACGGAACGGAAAATCAACAACCCCGACGCGAGCGTCGGGGTATGTTGTTCTCATAAGGTGGTTGCAGTCGGCTTTAATACCCTTTGTTACGACGCAAGCGTCGGGGTATTAAACCCTCCGCACGAATAAAAATACCGGCAGTATCAGTTTCGGAAAAATGACGGACGCCGAGACAAGCGCAACAATGAATTGGCATATCAGATATGAACCCCAAAAAACGGTATAGAAATATTGACGCTCTATGAGTTGTATCTGTGAAGAAAGCTGAGACATGTAAAAGCCGACGGTGTTGTTATGAAAACGGCTTACGGAAAATCGCGTTATTTTTGTAAAAATGTCGCATGTTACGTCTTTTGAAAAGACTTTTGCCAAACGTTCGGTTTCAAGCTGCTGCTTATAATGCACGCTATACTCGATTGCCATGTATGCAACCACCAACGCGATTGTTTTAAAATAAAGGCAGATGTCTTTTTGTACTCCAACGTCCGTCATTTGCTTTACCAAATATGCATTCCCAACCGACAAAACGGCAAGAACCGCAGTTAAAGCATAAAAGATGATTACTTCTTTTTTGTGTTTTTTCAGATATTTTTTCATACGCCGGCTCCAAGGGATTGTAACGCAAACTGGAATCTTCCGTCAACGACAAAATTAGGACTTGACAAAATATACCGTTTCAGCTAATATACTAACTCTAGTACGGCGGTATAGCTCAGTTGGTAGAGCAAACGGCTCATATCCGTTAGGTCATAGGTTCAAGCCCTATTGCCGCTAATCAAAAGGGATACGGTTTCGTATCCCTTTTTTTGTATCGAGCTCGTAATTCCATCAATCTGAATTCAATTACAATACCACTCGGAATCCTCAGACAACTTTTATACCCGCCGCAACAGACTTCGATATACTCATCTGCAAAGAAAATCTAAATTATTATGCGCTGGCACTTTACGAACAGGGGTCAACATCTCAGCTCGCAGTGGCACACAGACATGACGTCTTATCGCAGTATAAAGTATATAAATCATTATATAATATATATTTATCATTTTCAAAAAAGACATTCAATTCCCCCCTGCGGAGCATTGACATTTATCATTTTACCGGTAAAATGACTAGCTGTGGGTGAAAGTGGAGAAAGGTAGAAAAAAGTGGAAAAAAATGTATTTTCAGGAGAATACAATAATACGCTCGACGAAAAAGGGCGCATCATGTTTCCTGCAAAATTACGCAGTTTACTACCCGATTCACAACTGGTAATTACGAGGGGAATCGATTGCTGTTTATGGATATTTCCGCCGGAAGAATGGGAACAGCTCTCCGAAAAAATCATGCAATCGGCATCATTATTTCAAGCACATTCCCGCCTTGTACTCCGCAGATTAGTTGCTCCTGCACAGGAAGTAGAGATCGACAAAGCAGGGCGGCTCTCAATCCCCCAAAGTTTACGTGAATACGCGCGGCTTGAAAAAGACTGCGTGCTATTAGGCATTAACCGTTACCTTGAATTATGGAATGCGGATGAATATCGGACTTATCTGGAGGAAAGCGAAGCGGATTTCCATCAAGCAAGCGAAGACTTGGGGCTTATCCGTTTTTAACATGTATGAACTTTGTACACACATCGGTTTTATTACAAGAATGTCTCCAATTTCTTACTCCCGATACCCCCAATCCGCTCTTTATCGATGGCACGTTGGGTGAAGGCGGTCATACTGAGGCTTTTTTACAAGCCTTTCCGCAGTTGACTGCAATCGGCATTGATGCGGATCCGGCAATTCAGTCAAAAGCAAAGGTTCGGCTTACCCCGTTCGGAGATCGAGTACGATTCTTTTTAGGCTGGTCTGATGATTTTTTCACGCAGTATCCTGATACTGAGCCGAGCCCCTCCCTCATATTATTCGATTTAGGCATATCTCTCTTCCATTATAGAGAATCGGGGCGAGGGTTTTCGTTCGGAGCCGATGAACCGCTTGATATGCGAATCAATCCCGATGAAACGCTTACGGCCGCAACAATAGTCAATACGTACAGCGAAAAAGCGCTCGCCGATTTACTGTACCTCTTCGCCGAAGAACGGTTTTCTCGCCATATTGCACGCGCTATCGTGGCGGAACGGGCATCGACGCCCTTTACGGAAGCGCGGCAGCTGAGTGAAACAGTATTCCATGCAGTACCGGCGCGATTCCGGCACGGAGCGATACATCCTGCAACAAAAACCTTCCAAGCGTTGAGGATCGCCGTCAATAGCGAACTTGAACGGCTGCCGCACCTGCTCCAAAAGGCCTTTGACCGGCTTGCAGAAGGCGGCAAAATGGGCGTTATCTCATTTCATTCGCTGGAAGACCGAATCGTAAAACATTTTTTCAGAGACCTGGCAAAAAGCTGTATTTGTCCGCCTGAAATGCCGATATGTACTTGTGGAGGAGTGCCCCGTGCAGAATTACTTACCAAAAAACCGGTTGGGCCTTCAGCTGAAGAGACTGCCCGTAATACGCCGTCCCGCAGCGCTCGGCTCCGCGTGATAAAAAAGCGCGCTTTGAGGAGGTCATAGCCGGTATGAAACAAATGTTAGCATTATTCTTTACGGTCAGCATTCCGTGCCTCTTACTGCTGACGGTAAGACAATCATGGACATATAACGAACTTGAACGGGAAGTGAGCGCCTACAACGACGAACAGTACCGTTTAATCGCAGAAAATAAACGCAAAATTTCAGCAATCTCGATTCTCTCAAAACCTCAACGGATTGAAAAAATCGCCGTTGAAGAGATTGATATGCAGAAGGCCGATTCCGCGGACATCATCCGTATCTCTTTACAGAAAGAAAAGAAGGGCTAATACGGTGCTGTTGAGCTTAGATGCGCTGCGTACAGCAGTTGCAGGGACTGTTGTCTGTAATTTTTCTCTTGATGAAGGCTTTTATTCCGTTACCACCGACAGTAGAACGGCATGTCCCCATGCGCTTTTCGTGCCGTTACGGGGATTACAGCAGGATGGACACCGCTATATTGAGCAAGCGCTCCAACGCGGCGCCTGCTGCGTATTTGCCGACACAGCCTATCTTGCCGAGCACGCACACCGTGAACACCTGATCAGCTGCTGTAAGAAAGCCCATGCGGCCTGTATCCGCGTAGAAAACACCCTGAAAGCGCTGCAGGATGCAGGCGCCGCATATCTGGCGCAATTTCCCCGGCTATTAAAAATCGGGGTAACCGGTTCAAACGGAAAAACAACTACAAAAGAGCTTATTGCCTCCATCTTTGCGCAAGAATACCGCACCATTAAAAATGAAGGGAACCTCAATTCCGAAACGGGCTTGCCCCTTTCCGTGTTCGCCGTTAGAGCGGAGCACGAAGTAGGCATCTTTGAACTCGGCATGAACCGGAAAGGCGAAATTGCGGAGCTTGCCGCGGTACTCAAACCGGATATTGCGGTAATTACGAATATCGGCACGGCGCATATCGGTATGCTTGGCTCAAAAGACGCCATAGCGCAGGAAAAAAAGCAGATTTTTGCCTATTTTGATGAACATTCAGCCGGTTTTGTACCCGATGGGGATGCATATACGGCCTTCTTACAGGATACGCCGTGCGGGACGATCAAAACCTTTGCCGCTCGCCCCGCGGATTATGCCCTGGAAGGGCTCGACGGTGCTTCCATACGCTATAAGGGCGAATGCATCCGCTTTCCCCTCCCCGGCATTCACAATGTGCACAATGCCTTTGCCGCAATAGCCGTTGCAGAATACTGTCGTATTCCGGCGCATTCGATCAAGGCGGGGCTGGAGCAGGTGCACGCCTTATTCGGACGATCGCAAATCAAGTACGGATCGGTAACCTACCTACTCGACTGCTATAATGCCAACCCCGATTCCATGCAGGCAGGGCTCGCCTTTTGCGCAAGCATCAGCACGAACGGCAGAAAGTTCTATGTGCTCGGATCGATGCGGGAGCTGGGATTGGAAGCCCATGCCGCGCACCGGGACGTCTGTCAAACAGCCTTCGCTTCCGACGCCGACACCCTGTTTTTCTTCGGAGAAGAGATGTGCGAGGCTGCCGCTGAGCTGGGCAGCGCGGATGATAAGCCGTTTTTTTGTTTTCGCGAATCGGAGGCGGAAAAACTGCGCGATACGCTGGATGCACTGTTACAGCGGCATGATTTTGTGTTTTTAAAAGGCTCCCGCAGCTTGGCCTTAGAGCAGTTCGAACCGATTCTGCAAAAGGAACGGATATGATGGGCCGCATGATCGCCGTTGAAAAAAACATCCATCAGGAACGGTACAATCCTACCTTTATCTTCCTCGTTATGATGATGGCCGGTTTCGGCATCGCAGTGCTGTACTCCGGCTCGCTGCACTATGCCGAACGCTTTTTCGGTGATCCGCTCTATTTTGTGATCCGGCAATTGCGGAATTTGCTGGCGGGCGCCGCCGGGCTTCTGTTTTTCGCTTTTTTCAGCTTTGACCGGCTGCGGAAATTATTGCCGCTCATCTTGATCGGCTGCTTTATTTTTCTATTATTACCCCTCATTCCGGGCATTGCCTCCCCGCGGAACGGCGCGAGCCGGTGGATTGCCATCCGGGGATTCAGCGTACAGCCGTCGGAATTTATCAAACTCTTTTTAGTCCTTTTTTTGGCAAATTTTTTCGATAAAAAAGCAGAACGGCTGGATGCGCCGCTGATTGCAATACTGCCGCCGTTCTTTATAACGGCGGTTTTTGTCCTTTTGGTCTACCTTGAAAACGATTTTTCGTCGTCGGCATTTTTAATGATGATTTTTATGATTATGTTTTTCGCCGCAGGGGGGCCGATCCTCTGGTTTATCAAGGGGCTGATTGTCATCATCCCCTGCTCAGTGCTCATGGTGGTTACCTCCACATACCGGATGAAGCGGGTGCTGTCGTTTATCTCGCCCAACTTTGATCCGCTTGACACCAGCTACCAGATCAATGCAGCGCTTGAAGCGCTTGCAAGCGGAGGACTGCACGGCACAGGGCTCGGAAACGGCGTCCACAAAATATCAAGCGTGCCGGAAATTTATTCTGACTTTATCTTTGTCGCATGGGCTGAAGAAGCGGGTTTTTTGGGAGTATGCATGTACCTCGCGCTGCTTTTGGCTTTTACGGCAGCGGCATACCGCATCGCGTTCACGAGCTCAAGCCGTTTCGGCTGCTATCTTGCGTTCGGAGCCGCCTCGGCAATCACACTTCAGTCTTTTTTAAATCTCGGAGTCGTCGTACATTTACTGCCGGCAACCGGCATTCCCCTCCCCTTCTTTTCATTTGGAGGGTCTTCACTGATTACGACACTCTGTTTATGCGGCTTGATCATAAATGTTTCACACTATTCAAAAAGGAGCCTTTTCGATGTCTGATACGCTTCGTCTCCAAAATCACGCCTATCGCGAAATACATACCGCTTCTCATACCGATCAGCAGACCGGAAATCGCCGCGTGCTCAAGATAGTCATCATCATTCTTCTTACGTTTTTAATCGGCGAAACAATATTCTACCTGTTTGTGTTGCCATTCGTGTCGACGGCGAAAATCCAGATATCGGGTACCGGGGCCATTTCCGAAGAAGGCTTAAAAAAAGCTGCAGGACTTACGGGAACGGAAAAATGGGGACGGCTCAATACCGATACGCTGTCGCGGCGGCTGACGGCCTATCCGTTGGTCGCGGAAGCAAAGGTAACCAAAAAATATCCCGATAAGGTGTTGATCGAAATAACGGAGCGGAAACCGGTCGGGGTGCTGCTGGCAACCGTCGGAGGCAGAACTGTTCCGATGGAAATAGACAAAACCGGCACGGTCTTTAAAATCGCGCCGAAAGAACCGTCGAAACTGTTGCCGGTTATCAGCGGGCTGACCTTTCAGAATATACGGGCGGGCATGAAGGTTCATAAGCAATTGGTACCGCTTTTTACGCAGCTGGATATCTTGCAAAAAAAGAATCCGGCGTTGCTCAGCGAGATTTCCGAAATGAAAATCGAGCAGAAAAAATATGGCGGGTTCGACCTCATCCTGTATCCCGTGCAGACGCCGATTAAAGTCCGTACCGATAGCGCATTGAACGAAGACCGACTGCGGTATATGATGCTGGTATTGGATGTAATACGGGAGCTTGATCTGAATACGGAGATTGAAGAGTTGGATGTACGGGCAGGAACTGCTTCCTATCGTTTGAGAGGTGAACGCAATGAGTGATGTGATTGTCGGATTAGATATCGGAACCAGCGCAATCCGTGCCGTTGTTGCGGAAAGGCTTGAAACCGGCGTACTGCAAATTATCGGCGTTGGAGCAGGCGTGTCGCACGGACTGCGGAAAGGTGCCGTTGTCAATATCGAAAAAACCGTACAGGGCATTCATGAAGCGGTTGAAGCCGCCGAGATGATGTCCGGTGTTGAAATCACCCATTGTATTGCCGGAATCGGCGGCACGCATATCGATGGGCTGAACTCCCGCGGCATTGTCGCCGTAACCGACAAGGGCAAGGGCAACCGCGAAATAGACCAGCAGGACATTGCCCGCGTTATCGAAGCGGCAAAGGCGGTCGTTATTCCGATGGATCGGCGGGTCATGCATGTTATTCCGCAGTCCTTTATTGTTGACGATCAGCGGGGCATCAAGGATCCCCGCAACATGATAGGCGTACGCATCGAAGCAGAGGTGCACATCGTTACCGGCTCAATTACCTGCGTCAACAACCTCGTCGATTGCGTCAAACGGGCGAACTTACAGGTTGATACCTCCATGTATCACGGGTTGGCCGCAGTCGAATCTGTGATGACGGAAGAAGAGCAGGAGCTCGGTTCGGTGCTCATCGACATCGGCGGCGGAACAACGGATATTGTGGTAATGTCGGGAGGAGCGCCCGTGCTCACCGCCGTGCTGCCGGTCGGCGGAAGCCATGCGACGAATGATTTAGCCATCGTGAAAGGCCTTTCTACCGAAACGGCGGAAAAGCTCAAGATAAGCGACGGACGCTGCTGGATGCCCCTTGTCGAAGGCTCCGATCCGGTGCTCATCCCTGCGCCGGGCGGAAGGGCGCCGATGCAAATCGATAAAGCAGAAATTTGCGAAATTCTCCAGGCGCGCATGGCGGAGATTTTTACGATGGTGAAAGACAAAATCACCCCTGCGGCCTCTTCCAACCGATTTGCAGGGAATGTCATTCTCTGCGGCGGCGGTTCGCTGATGCCCGGCGCTACCGAGCTCGCGTCCGAAATCTTTGATACGGCCGCTGTCCGCTTGGGTATTCCGGGAACGTTCGGAGGCCTGACCGGAGAATACCGCAGCCCGGAATTTGCCGCGGTGGTCGGCCTTATCTTATCGCAGTACAAGCAGCGCGGCTCCGTAAAAGAAGAAAAAAGAATGCCGGACGTCAATTCGGGCAAGATTTTCGGCACGCTCAAAGGGTTGTGGAAGAATTTATTTGAATAATTTTAGCATACAAAAAGACGGTTAGACGTTAGAAATTCTCAATGGGAGGGAAATATGGATTACCAAGTCATGCCGCAAAATGAAATGCTGCAGGTCAATCCCACCGTTATTAAAGTCATCGGTGCGGGCGGCGGCGGCTCAAATGCCGTTAATAGAATGATGGATTGCAATGTCGAATGCGTCGACTTTATCGTTGCAAATACTGATGTACAGGCGCTGAACTATTCAAAGGCGCCGACCAAATTGGCGATCGGCTCAAAGCTGACCGGCGGTCTCGGCGCGGGCGGAAAACCCGATGTCGGGGAAAAGGCCGCAATGGAAGACACTGAAATTATTGCAAACGCGATCCGCGGCGCCCACATGGTGTTTATTACCGCCGGGATGGGAGGAGGAACGGGCACCGGATCCGCGCCGGTTATTGCAAAGATCGCGCATGATCAAGGTGCGTTAACGGTCGGCGTTGTTACCAAGCCCTTTCACTTTGAAGGACGGGCAAAAATGCGTACGGCCGAAGCGGGCATTGAAAAGCTCAGACAGGCGGTCGATACGCTGGTCGTTATTCCCAATCAGCACCTGCTCAGCCTGGTCGGCAGTCAAAAGACGATCAAAGACGCATTTGTCATGGCGGATGATATTCTCCGCCGTGCCGTACAAGGTATTTCCGATATTATTACGAAAAACGGCCTCGTCAATATCGACTTTGCAGATGTGCGCTCCACCATGGCGGGTCAGGGCGATGCGCTGATGGGCGTCGGTACCGGTTCGGGCGAAAACAGAGCGGTTGACGCGGCGACCAATGCTATCAATAATCCGCTGTTGGAAGATTCCCGTATCGAAGGAGCAACCCGCATTCTAGTGAATGTCTATGCCTCGGAGATGCTGTCCACTGCCGACCTCAGCGAAATTATGAGCATTGTAACGACAAATGCGCACCCGGATGTCAATACCATTCTCGGAATCACACTGGATGAAGGGATGGAAGATAAGATTACGGTTACGGTGATTGCCACCGGCTTTGTCGACGATACGGAGCCGCCTGAATCCGAGACGCAAGAACAGGCGGGCGATGCCGTAAGCGCGCCCCCAAAGCCGGAAGCGAGTCATAGCGCTTTTTTGCAGAATGATTTTATTTCATCGAGCGAATGGGCGCGGCTGCAAACCCCGAAACAACCGGCGCTTCCCGGTCTCGGTCCGCGGAATGCAGGAGCCCAGGCAAGCTTCGCAGCGGAACCAGAAAAAGTCGAAAAACCGCGCGGCCCCATCCATGTGCAGCTTCCCGGCGCGAATACCGACTTGGATATTCCGGCGTACGTGCGGAATAAAAAATAGCGGACAGCACGGGAAATACACGCGTCTTCCCCGCGCAGCATTCCCCAACGGTACTAACCCTCAAGGGGTGCTGCGCTCATACGGCGAGTCATCTCTTTTGTTGCTGCCTATGCTTCACGCTGAATCCCTAAAACGGAGAGGCCATGACTGAAATACAATTGCGGGCATTTTACGGATACCTCATCTCGGCGGAGGCGCGGGCGCGGCTGACGGCAGCGACCTACCTTAATACACTGCGCCTGTTCCAGCAGCAGCTCGGAGCGGAGCGTCTGATTGAAAATGCATCCGAAGATGACTGCATCGGCTTTCTCCTTGCCCGCTCCGATGAAGGCGTAACCGGCAGAACGCTTGCAAAGGATCGGGCGGCGCTCCGCTCCTTCTACCGCTTTTTACAGCTGGAAAACGTCCGTACCGATAACCCCGCAGAGCAGTTGGAAAGCCCCCGCCGTGAAAGTACGCTTCCGCGGGCGCTCAGTCCCGACGAAATAGACCGGCTGTTATCCGCAATTCAGCTGGATACGCCCAACGGAATCCGAGACCGCGCCCTCTTCGAGCTGATTTATTCGGCGGGGCTGCGGGTCAGCGAAGCAGTGATGCTTTCGCTCGAAGATATCTTCTTTGCAGAGCAGCTGTTAAAAGTAAGCGGCAAAGGCGGCAAGGAGCGTATCATCCCGTTCGGAACGCAGGCGGAAGAACGGCTGCGTATCTATCTAACCACGGCGCGCCCGCAGCTGCTCAAACCGGCGCACCGCGAACATACCGAAACAACGGGCGCGGTGTTCCTCAACCGGCAGGGTACACGGCTTACCCGCAAAGGCATTTGGAAGCGCCTCCAAGAAATCGAACAACTGAGCGGCGTTACCACGAAAATTCATACGCTCCGCCATTCCTACGCAACCCATCTGCTTGCAGGAGGCGCAGACCTCCGAGCCGTTCAGTGCCTGCTCGGACACTCAAACATTACAACGACTCAAATCTATACTCATATTGAAGATAAAGATTTAGAAGCCTACCACCGCACCTTTTTCGGCAAAAGCAACGAACAGACATAACCGGGCAACAGGAGCTCTTTCTGCATCATGTTTCTCCGTTCCCGTCCTCCAGCAGTATGTCTCCGCACAACAGCCCACAGCGCAGGCTTCGCGGAAGGCTTAACGCACCCTGCCAAAATCACTATAATGCTGCGGAAACCATCGGCGCCCTGCTCAGCCAGTATCGGCAGGCATCGTTCAACAACGGTCATCGTTAGAGGCGCCCTACAGAGGTTATATGTCGCACCACACCTATTTCGGAACCGCATCGTTTTATAAACGGGCGCTTTCCATCGCGCTGCCGGTCATGGCGCAGCTTTTGGTTCAGAGTTTTGTTTCGTTAATCGATAATTTTATGGTTGCCGGACTCGGCGATATAAAAATGGCCGGGGTCAATACCGCGGGGATGATCATCTTTGTCTTTCTCATCCTCGTGAATACACTTTGCTCCGCCGGCGGTATTTTCATGTCTCAGTTCAACGGTGCAAAAGACACAGAAGGCATGCAGCAAAGCCTCCGGTTTAAACTGCTGCTCACCGGAGCAGCAGGTATCCTCTTTACAGGCATCGGCTTGATCGCGCCGCGCGGCTTATTCGGCCTGATGCTCACCACGAACACGGATGCGGAACTCATTATCGATCAGGCGGTATCCTACGCTCACGCCGTTGCGTTTTCCGGAATATTGATGGTGTTTTCACAGTCGCTTGCCTCATCCCTGCGGGAAATAGAAATAGTCAACCCGCCGCTTGTAATCTCCATTATCGCAACGCTGGTAAATACGTTCTTCAACTGGGTATTCATCTACGGGAATCTCGGTGCACCCCGCCTTGAAGTTGAAGGAGCTGGACTTGCAACCGTTATTGCCCGTGCGGTAGAACTGATTCTATTTATCGCATACCTTTTGATCAAAAAGCCGCCGTTCCTCTTCAATATATGTAAGATATTTCACATCAAAGCACGGCTCTTCGGCACCATCATCAAAAAATCGACGATGATCCTGTATTCCGAGCTGACATGGGCCTTAGCAGAAACCGTTTCGACGGCGCTGTACAATACGCGGGGAGGAGCAGAGGTAGTCGCCGGTATGTCGGGCGGCTTTGCCATCGCAAACCTCTTCTTCATCTGTTTTTCAGGGATTGTAACAGCCTCGTCGGTCATAGTGGGGCAAGAACTCGGTGCCGGAAGGCTCGAAGAAGCAAAAAGATATAAAAATTGGATACTGATGGGCTCTACCCTCTTCGGTTTTATATTTATGGCGGCTGGTTTTTCTACCGTGCAGTTAATCCCATTCGTCTTTAAAGAATTAAGCACCAATTCTCAGGCAATTGCACGCGGCCTTATTATTACTGCTGCCGCCTATCTTCCGCTCTGGGCATATTTAAACGGACAATACGCTATTTCGCGTACCGGCGGCGACACAACGATGGGTGTTATCTGCGACACAATTGCCAATATTCTCTTTGTAGGCGGCATGTTCCTGTTAGCATGGTTCACCCCGTTCGGCCCCGTTGCAATGTATGCAATCGTAAAAACCTCCGACGTCGTCAAAGCGGTTATCGCCTATTACTGGCTCAAAAAAGAACGCTGGCTGGTCAACTTGACAGTGGGCGAAAAGTAACGGAAAAAAACATCGGATGGCTGTAGATTTCATTATCATTTTTTAGTATAAAAGGACGGCATGTGAATGCAACAGAGAGATAACCAAACGAACTAATGTTCAAACTCTGTATTTTTGGAGGTTTATATGAAACGTGTATTACAACGGACAGCGCTTGCTGCCGCCTTCCTTGCAGCGATCAGCGTTTTTGCCGGCTGCAAAAACATAGGGGGGGGGGGGGCATCCAGCCTGCCAACAAAAGAGTATATGGTAACCGTAGCGTTTGAAAAAGCGCAAGGCACGGTTACGACCGCGCCTAGTATCCCTACCAGCAAGAAGGTAAAAGAAAATACCGAAATAACCTTTACCGCAATACCTAACTCAGGCTTTGCGATAGATATGTGGAACATATCCAAAGGGACGTTTTCAACGGGCGGCAAACAGGGCGACAAAACCGCAAAGGTAAAAGTTACGTCCGACATAACGATAACGGTAACATTCAAAACCTCATCGCCATCCGGCTCTACCCCTACCCCAGAAACTAATCCTAATCCTAACCCAAAAGATCCCAACCTAACGCCCGATCTAAAAAAGCATACGGTAACGATCACACAAACACCACACGGAGCGGTAAGCGCAACCCCTCCGCTTCCTACCGATAATAAAGTAAAAGAGGGCGATGTCATAACCTTTACCGCAACTCCCGATCAGCACTATCTGGTAGGCGAATGGAACATCACCGGCGGAACAAAACTTGAAGGAGGCGCGGAAGGAGACACAACCGCAAAGGTAAAAGTTACGTCCGATGTAACGGTAACAGTAACATTCAAAGGGAAGACATATTACGACAAAGCAACCGGAGAGGGGGTAGTCAAGGGTAGTCCCTTTACAATGAAGCAGATAGCGGCGGTAACGGACGGCAAACTCGGTCACGGGGATCCAACCCAAACTGATAATGCAGAGCATACGGTCAGCCTGACTGCCTACAAGATAGGAGAAACGGAAGTTACACAGGATGTGTTTGAAGCCGTCATGGGGACAAATCCCAGCTATTTTAACGGAGAAGACAAAAAAAGATATCCGGTAGAAAATGTGAATCGGTATCAAGCGATCGCATTTTGCAATAAACTCAGCCTGGAACTCGGACTTGAACCGTGCTATGTTGTTAAAAAGAACAATACTCCGATCGATTTTAAAACACTCTCATTCACTGATATTCCAACTCAAGAAGATGCCGATTGGGATAAGGTCGCCATGGACATGAACAAAAACGGCTTCCGGTTGCCGACTGAAGCGGAATGGGAATGGGCAGCAAAGGGCGGTACGGAAAACCAATGGCCGGGAATAAATGACAAAGAGCAGTTACATAACTACGCATGGTATACTGCAAACTCCGGACAAAAAACCCATGAAGTGAAAACAAGGAAACCAAATGAATACCAGTTATACGATATGAGCGGGAATGTCGCCGAATGGTGCTGGGATGGATATGATTACAGGACTCCTCAAGGAGGGAAAGATCCGACCGGTACCACAAATATCGTAGATCGCCAACATATTGTACGCGGCGGTCATTGGAGTAGTACCAATGGATATGCAGATCGGTTAAGTCGCGGAGTAAATAAGCCTGAAATTATTATTAGTGATCAAAACAAAGGGCAGACCGGTTTCCGCTGTGTGTGCCGTAACTAACCGCATGGATACCAACAACAACGGTAAACTGCAAAAGCACTCATACTGAGCGCATGCTTAAAGCCGCTTGGAATACGAGGTTTGTATTCCAAGCGGCTTTTTTATGCTGCCATACACCGATACTGCGGTTTTCCTTGCGGCATTTTCTCAAGCGCTTGCTTGTTTTTTATCAAAATATTTATTAAAATATCTCCTTTAAGGTCTGATTTTTAGCCAAAACGGCATCAAAAATACAGTAATAGATAAAAGCGAGAGAAATCGCATACACCGGAGTATTTCTTGTAAAGAAGCAGCTGCTCCGTTTTCCGGCATTTATAAACAAGCGTAATGATATGGAAGCTCCAAGATGGCAAAGACAAAAGCGGAAATCAACAACCCCGACGCAGAGCATTCGTCAAAACTATACATCCGTGTATAG
>CAUTXW010000012.1:0-41341 GCA_963542655.1 uncultured Treponema sp.
ACTATACACGGATGTATAGTTTTGACGAATGCTCTGCGTCGGGGTTGTTGATTTCGATTGCTTTTTACACGTATTATGATATAATACGAATGCCTTTGGGAAAGGGTTTTTCCGGAGGCCGATATGTAACAATGGTCATTGCACAGTTTTAACGTGTTCTGAGCGCCGTTAAAATTGCGGCATGCTGTTTAAATGTTGAAGGGACGGTATTTATGAAAGTAAAAAATGTGATGATGCAAAATGATTCGGCTCGCACGGAGCGCGGGAAGCGGACGCTTTCACTGAAAGTGAAGTTTTTTATCGTGTTTCTCTTTTTTCCGCTGTGCCTTACCGGCTTTATGATCGCAAGCTACATGAGGGATAAGGCGTTTTTTACGCAGCAGCTGGAACAATCCGTACATATTGAGTTTGAAAATACGGAACGATTGCTGTCGATGTATTTTGCCAATACGGTCAATATCATACGGACATTTGCCGCTTCCGAACTGATTACCGCTGAAGAGGCGGATATTACTTCTTATAAAGATAAGCATACGGCGTCGGGTGTTTCGCAGATGATTTGTACGCCCGGCAGCTACGAAGCACGCGTCATGCAGCTGTGTATGCAGTTTCAGCGCGAAAATCCCGTTTTTGTCGGGATTGCTTTTGCGACCGAACACAACGGCGGCTATGTCCACTATCCGCCGGTTGACAGAAAGGACGGCTATGATGCCCGTACCCGCGAATGGTATAAACTGGGAAAGCAAAAGCCCGGTACGGTTCAGTCGCTGGATGCCTACCGGACATCGGCGGGGCAAACGGTTATGACGATTGTTGAAGGCATCACCGACGTTGCGGGGCATTTTAAAGGGGTTGTTACGTTTGATGTCGATCTTTCCCGGCTTGCCGAGCTGCTGATGCGGGAGCATGCCGAGGACGGTCAAGTTATTCTGACCGATCGGAACGATAAGGTGCTGGTCAATACGCTCGATCCCGGTCGTTTTTTTGTGCCGGTGAAGGAATTGAACATACGGCATCTGAGCGATTATACCCACGAGAAACAGCTGGAGTTTGAAGAATCGGTTGCCGGTATTCCTTATTATGCGGAAACGTTCCCACTCAATCTGCCGATTGCCGATTTCGGCTGCGTTATATTGATGTCCAAAACCACCACCGCTGCGCATTTACGGCAGCTTGCGCTCTTTTTTGCTGCGGCAATCGGTATTTCGCTCATCATTTTATGGGCTGTCTTTGCCGTTGCGGTTCGGATATTTATCCAGCCGGTTATCCATACGACACGGCTGTTGGCTGATATTGCGGAAGGCGAAGGAGACTTGCAGTCGCGGCTTCCGGTGCATCGAAATGACGAAATCGGGCGGTTGGCCTTCTATTTTAATCGCACTATCGAAAAAATTGCCGTCTCTATTCACTCTGTCCGAGACACCGCAGGCAATATGCAGCATGTCGGCGATGCGCTTGCGACAAATATGACCGAAACCGCGCATACCGCACATGAAATCAGCTCGAATGTCGAAGGCGTAAAAAAAGAAATGACGCAGCATGCTTCAAGTATTATCGCGGTAGGAACCTCGCTGCAAGTAATGATGCGTACTATTGAAAAACTCAACGCCAACATCGGTATTCAAACGGATGTCGTGAAAAATTCGACTGCGGATACGGCGCAAATGGCGGCAAGTATCACCGAGGTAAATGAGGTAGTCGAACATAACCTTAACATGTTGGAAGCGCTGCATACGGCCACCCATGCCGGAAAAGCGGCGATTTTGGAAACGGTCAATCTGGCTTCGGCAGTGAATGAGAGTTCGGAAGTTTTACTTGATACCAGCGCGGTTATTCAAAATATTGCGGCGCAAACCAACCTATTGGCGATGAATGCTGCTATCGAAGCCGCTCATGCGGGAGAAGCGGGAAAGGGATTTGCCGTTGTCGCAGCGGAAATCCGGAAACTTGCGGAGGAATCCAATGCACAGGGGAAAAATATTACTTCCATATTAAAGAATTTAAAAGATAAAATAGAAAAAGTGAACGAATCGGCTCCGGTTATCGCGCAGCATTTTGATGCAATCTTTCAATTAGCCGATCAGACAAAACGGCAGGAGCACACTATTTTGGCGGCGATGCAAAAACAACGTTCCGATAGCGGACGGATTATGGGCGCCATGCAGCAGCTTGAAACCATGACAACCGGCATTAAGAATAGTGCGCATGAAATGCTGAACGGCAGTAATCTTGTCGCGGAAGAGATGACGCGGCTTGGAACCATGTCGGATACCATTGCAAACAACATGGCGGAAATGGCTGCCGGTGCAGTGCAGATCAACAACGCCGTACAAGAGGTACATGGCATCAGCCAAACGAATAAAGAAAGTATCGAAAACTTAGCGTTTGAAGTAGCGAAGTTTAAAATATAGTGAATAAATGGTATGAACGAGCCCCATGTTCGGCAGCTTTGCAGCGGGTAAAATATGCGGTATACTATAGGTAACTTTTTCTGGAAGATATATTTTCTGGAGGGTATATATGGAAAAGACCGGAAGAATTATTAGTATGCCGATCCGGAAACGGAATGGGGCGCAAATTGTAACCGTTGAATACGACACGCCTGAGGCAGACCTTTGTTCGATTAAATCTACCGATAGCCGCACCGGATGTTCCGCCGGATGCGGGTGTGGCGGCTGTTGCTCATGCGGGTCCGGTGCGCAAGAAAGCGGCCTTTTGGTTGTGCAGGGCAATATTGTGCATGCGCTGAATGTGTCGGGAAAAGACCTGTGGATCGGGAATCGGGTCGGCGTTTTTATTTCCGAAAAAGCGGCGCTCTTTCAAGGAATCTGCGCTGTCGGTATCCCGCTCATACTGTCGGCATTGAGCTTTACCCTTATCTTTCTGCAAACGCACAATGAGTCGCTGGCGTTAGCCGGTATTGCCGGTGGACTTACGGCGGGCGCTGCGATTGCGTTCGGCATAAACAGGATTGCAAAAGAGCGGGCGCTGCCCCAAGTGGTAACCGTCTATGATTGAACGTCCGCTTGATACCGCTGCGCCGCTGAACGGAGCGCAGGCTGCCGATAGACGGCTGCCGGTGCGGAAAAAGGTCGGGTTCGGCGTTGCCGATATCGGCGGGAACCTGTTTTTCACAGCGATGGGCTTTTGGACGCTGACCTACCTTACCGATACGGTTTACCTGGCGCCTGCGCTTGCCGGTATCGCGATTATGGCGGCGAAAATCTGGGATGCCGTGACCGACCCGATTGTCGGGTACTTTTCCGATAATACCGTGTCCCGTTTGGGGCGGCGGCGCCCGTATTTACTGTTCGGAGCCGTACCGTTCGGGCTTTCGGTATGGCTGTTTTTTACGGCGCCGTCCTTTACCGGGCAACAGACGCTTTTTTGGTGGGCGCTGCTGACACTCTGTCTCGTGAACACCGCGATGACGCTTGTGAACATTCCATATTCCGCGTTAACACCCGAATTGACTTCCGATTATAACGAGCAGACGTCATTGAATGCCTACCGGTTTTTATTTGCCGGGGTCGGTACGATGATGGGCGCCGTTATCGTGATACCGATTGTAAACGCATTCCCGTCTAAGGTTGCAGGGTTTTCAGCCGCGGGGTTTACGATCGGCGCAGTGATTATCATCACAACGCTGATTACGTTTTTTTCGGTAAAAGAACCGACCGGGCGGCTCCGGCATGAGAAATACAGCAACCGTATGACCGCTTTTAAAGACAGCTTTTCGTTTTTTTCTTCATACCGTTTTGTTTTCACCAACCGTGTATATCTGATACTGCTCGCGGTATTCGTGCTGCATCTGACAGCGTTGAATTTTTTGCAGGGGATGGTTGTTTATTACTTAAAGTATATTTATCAGGCGGAAAGTTTCTCAACGGTGATTATGGGAATTTTGTTGATCGCTGCGCTGATTTCCATTCCCGTTGCGGCACGGTGTTCAAATACGTTCGGTAAGAATGTTTCGTATAGTGTCGGGCTGAGCATTCTCGGCATCACATCCATGGTGATTTTTTTTGCAGGCCACCTGATCGGCCTAACGCTACTTGCCGTGTTATTTGCGGTTACCGGTATCGGTGTGGGCTTTGCGTTCGCGACTCCCTGGGCCATGCTGCCCGATGCGATTGCGTGGCAGCAGCAATCTGCTCATAACGAAGGCTGTTACTACGGCGTCTGGACATTTGCAAGTAAGCTCGGCCAAGCGTTGTCGACCGGCGTTGCAGGCCTTATTCTGAGTGCGGCAGGCTATCATGCCGATGCGGTGCAATCCGCACAAACGGTCTTTGCCATCCGGTTAATCGCCGGGCCGATTGCCGCCTCAGCTTGTTTGCTCGGTCTGATTTGCATGCGTTTTTATCCTATCGGTAAACACACGGCGTGCATGTCAATGCAAAAAGAACTCTGAGCGGCAGGCAGCCGCAAACATGCCTACCTACCGCTATCCGCCGCCGTGCCGAAGTGTTGTAATACTGGAATAATACCGGAATGTTGAACAGCCGCGGAGGCTACGGTTACAAGCGCTTTGCAGCAATCGGCGGAGCTCTATGCGGCGGCTCATTAAAAAAGGACAAACAAACGCAACCGGCGTGGTATGAATGCATTACAATCCTTCACACGAATCAAATCTTTTATATATCCGCTTTAAGGCGCATGTACGTTTTTCAGTGGGGGAAATTTCGGCAATGATGCCGCAAAAGAACGCAGGTCCTGTTTCCGGCAGCTCAAAGGACTGAGGTACAAGGGTAAGGCTGCGGCAGACAGCAGCTTCAATGGCGCTGCCGATAACGGAGTGAGCCGCGCCAATCATCCCCGCATCGCTGATATAGCCAGTGCCGCCTGCAAGTATCCGTTCATCAGCTGTTTGCGTATGCGTGTGCGACCCGAAGACGCACGATACCCGTCCATCCAGATAATACGCCAACGCCTCTTTTTCCCGTACCGACTCGGCATGAAAATCCACCATGCATATTCCGTCGGGTAATTCTTGCAATAAACGGTCGGCTGTTTGGAAGGGACAATCAATCGGACGCATATTTTCCCGGCCTTGTATGTTCAGCACTGTCAGCGCGGCGCACGGCTTTCGGATGGTAATAACACCGCTCCCCGACGCAAACGGATAGTTGGCTGGGCGGAGTATCCGCGGGTCTTCCCCAAAATGTTCCCGTACATCAAAGCGTTCCAATGTGTGATTTCCGCCGGTGATGGCATCTACTCCTACGGCAAACAGCCGAGCCGCTTGTTCCGCTTCGATCCCGCTGCCGTGCGCCGCATTTTCACCGTTGACGATAATAAAATCGGGCGCTTCTTCTTCAATGAGAACGGGAAGCATTCGCACTGCAATGTCGATGCCGAAGCTACCGCAAATATCTCCGCCGAAAAAAATAGTTATGTTATCCGTATTAGTCATAGAAAACCCTCTAAAATATGCAGGTATAAATCTTTTTACATAGGCATAAAAAAACCGCTCCAGGAGTATGCAAGATGGAGCGGTTTTAAATAGAGTATAAATCATTCACACTTATCAATACTTTTACGAACGCCTTTGACTTATAGGAACCTCCTTACAAGACTCATCTTGTATGGTCATAAGTTAGCAAAAGATTACATTTATGTCAAGCATGTATAACAAAAAATAATTATTTTTTTATTTGTGCGGAACATTGAATATTCTCAGGTTCTGAGTCAAAGTATGTTGATTATGGAGCGTTCTATTGTCCTTTATCGCCGTTTATGATAATTTGTCTGCTACGCCGAATGTGTTATGACTCAGAATGACTTTTTCATCTCTAAATTAAGAAAATATTGTATAGCGGTATTCCTGTGCGTTATCACTCCGCTTTATGCAGAACGGTTTGCAGTCGGGTTGAAGCTCATAACGTTTAGTTCACATCCGAAAGGGTCGCCGAATGCACGGCTTATGCCGCTTAAATTTGATTCGCGGGCTCTGTTTGTGTACAATCCGGGCGGTTCTATCAACTTTGAATACTTTCTTTTCAACAATTTTTTTTCACTTAAATTTGTACAAGGGTTATACGGCGATTGTGCACTCAAATTTTTGGGGTACACGCATTTGGGATTTCGTTTGCATTTGTTGAAGATAAAGCGGTTTTCGATAAATGTGGGCATCGGTCCGACAATCATTTACCGGCAAAGTTGGTTTAAACTGGACGGCTACGATATAGCGGAAAAATTTTTGAAAGGCAATCCGTCTGAAGATTGGGAATATCGTTTTATCTGGTATGGTGGCGAAGTTGAATGTAATGTCGGCGTTATTGACGGCTGGGATGTGTCGGTAAGCGTTGTTCCGGCAGGGATCGATTTAATCAATATGAACGCGGGATTCCGATATCGATTCGGTAAAACGCATCGATAATTCATACCCATTGACATATTTTGCCGATTACGGCTGATAATAGAGGCTGTATGCGTTTTGCTTTTCATGCTCCGGTTCTATGTGATAAAACAAAAATACGGTACGGCTCCTTTTTGGCCGCGCTGTGTTTTACCTATACTGCGCTGTTTTTTCTGCCGCTGCGGATTATTCCGGGAAATCTGCCGTATTCATATACGCTCTATGATAGAACCGGGACGCTGCTCGGCGCTGCAACGGCATCGGACGGGCAGTGGCGCTTTTCGCCCGGCAACGTGCCCGATAGGTTTGTCCGCGCGATTATCGCTTTTGAAGATAAGCGTTTTTTCTATCACATCGGCGTCGATCCGATTGCGGTTGTGCGGGCCGCCGTTTCCAACATACGGGCTGGCCGTATTGTGTCGGGCGCTTCGACATTAACGATGCAAACGATGCGGCTACTTGCGGGGAATCAGCGGCGTACCTTCCGGCAAAAGTTTAGAGAGTCGCTGCTGGCGGTGCTTGCGGAACTGCGGCTGGGTAAAGGCCGAATCCTGTCGCTGTATGCTGCGCATGCGCCCTTCGGCGGAAATGTGATCGGTATTGAGGCTGCGTCGTGGCGGTATTTTAACCGTTCGCCCGCTTCGCTGACCTGGGCCGAGGCAGCGACGCTTGCGGTTTTGCCTAACCAGCCGTCACTCGTGCATCCGGGCGCAAATAGAGCTATCCTGCTTGAAAAACGCAATAAATTGTTGAAAGTTCTATATGAACAACATGATATTGATGTGCAGACGCTTGAGCTGTCGCTTGCAGAGCCGCTGCCTGCAAAACCGTATCCGCTGCCGTCCGGCGCTCCGCACTACTTGGAGCTGTTAAAAAAGACGCATCCCGGTACCGCACGGTTCTATACCGATATGGATTCGGCATTGCAAAAAAATCTCCGGCGGATTTTGGAGCACCGCTCCCGGGAATTTTCTCATAAAGGAATCAACAATGCCGCAGCGCTCATTATCGAAACTGCTACAGGCAAGATACTGGCATACTGCGGCAACACGGGACTGGACGGACGGAATGCCCGCACCTCAGCGGTGGACATCGTTCAAGCGCGGAGAAGCTCCGGCAGCCTTTTAAAACCCTTCCTCTATGCCGCAATGCTGGACAGCGGCCACCTCCTGCCTGACCAGCTCGTCATCGATATTCCAACCCGCATTGGCAGTTATAAGCCCGATAATAATGTGCCGCTCTACCGTGGAGCGGTTCCGGCGTCCGAGGCGCTTTCACGGTCGTTAAACATACCCGCGGTACGGATGCTCCGCGAATACGGTATCAGCCGCTTCCTCGACTATCTGAAACAGTGCGGATTTTCCACCTTTACGCGTTCCGCCGACGAATACGGGCTGCCGCTCATCCTCGGCGGCGGCGAAATTACGCTGCATGAAGCGGTGCTCGCCTATGCGCAGCTGATGAACGCCGCGTGTACCCGCCCCGCTTTTACGCACACCTTTCGCAGGCAGGCAGGCTCTGAGGTGGATCGCTTTCCCGTTTCTGCCGGAGCCGCATGGTTGACGCTCAAGGCCTTAGCGGACGGGGTACGTCCCGATGATGAGGCGCTCTGGCGTTTTTTTGCCGGTTCCAAGCGTATTGCGTGGAAAACCGGTACCAGTAATGGGAACCGAGACGGATGGGCAATCGGCACCACCGAAACGTATACGGTGGGCATTTGGTTCGGCAATGCGGAAGGGCAGGGGATGCAAGACCTGCAAAGTATCCGCACAGCGGCTCCGGTACTGTTTGAAGTATTCGCATCCTTACCTGCGGCGCATTGGCCTGCAATACCTGACGACGCCGTAGCGGAAGAAACATACTGCGCGGATTCGGGCTATCTTGCGGGGCGGCACTGCGCCCGTACGGTGAAAGGCTTTCGGCCTGCGCAGGCCCCCCTCGGTTCGGTGTGTCCGTACTGCGCTGCCGTGTCGTTTACCCCGGACGGACGGTTCCAAGCCGATATATCGGATATGACGGGCGCATATTCGGGGCAGTTCCCGCTCATTCAAAACCGCTTTGTGCTGCCGCCTGCAATTGAATACTATTACACCCGCTTTGCTGCCGGTTATAAAAAACTGCCTCCCTTCGTTGCAGGTCACCGGGGCAGCGCACCGTCTCAGCTGGCCATCCTCTTTCCCGAACAGGGTGCCCGTATCGTCATTCCGGTAGAAATCGACGGCAGCGCTGGCTCCATGATCATGCAGGCGGCCGCACGGGATATCGGAACGGTGATCTACTGGGACATAGACGGTGTGTACATCGGCAGTACGCAGGGAACGCATACGATGACCGTCCAGCCCAAAATCGGTCTGCATACGCTGACGGTTACCGACTCTTCAGGCGCCCGCCGCGTCCGCACTTTCGAAATTCTCAATGCGGATACCGACACTTCCGTCCAAAGATAGGATTCCGCTGTATTTTTCCCGAAAAAAAGTGCTGCTGTAGTTTGCGCTTCCGGCCGTTTCTCTTTATAATGACGCTCGGTGTCCCCAAAATCTCAGATTTTAGAGATATCTATACGATAATGGTACAAACACGATGCGAAAGCGCGGAAGGGGATACTGATATGAACATTGCAGTAGGTTTAAGCGGGGGCGTGGATTCGAGTGTTGCAGCAAAACTGTTACTGGAACAGGGGCATGAGGTGTGCGGTATTACGATTCGGGTCTTACACGATTCGGTCTGCGGTTCAGACGGTCAAACGGATCAGATCATCGATGATGCCGCACAGGCCGCACGGATGCTTGGGATACCGCATCGTGTGTATGATTTTCGTCAGGCGTTTGAGCGGGATGTTATCGACTATTTTATTGAAAGTTATCGCTGTGGCGAAACGCCGAATCCCTGTTATGTGTGTAATCGGAAGATAAAGTTCGGGCTTTTCTTGGAATATGCGCTTCGCGACGGCTTTGATGCGGTTGCTACCGGGCATTACGCAAAAATAGTTAAAAACGATGCAGGGCGATATATCTTGGAACGCGGTGCCGATGCGCAGAAGGATCAGAGCTATTTTTTAGCCCTGCTGGATCAGGCGCAGCTGAGCAGGACGCTTTTCCCGCTTGCAGAGATGACAAAGGAAGAAGTGCGCAGCATCGCCGCCGCTGCCGGTTTGGAAAATGCACGGAAAGCGGACAGCCAGGATATTTGCTTTGTTCCTGACGGTGATTATCCGGCGCTGATAGAGGCGTTGGCTCCCGGTGCGTTTCCTGCCGGTACTTTTATCGACGTGAACGGCGTGCAAATCGGTACGCACCGCGGCTTGCACCGGTATACAATCGGGCAGCGGCGCGGGCTGGGACTGCCGTTCGGGTATCCCGTGTACGTAGTCGAAAAATCGGCGGAAGATAATACCGTTACCGTCGGTACGGAAGAGGCGCTTTCCGCCGCTGCCTGTAGGGTTCGGGATATAAACTGGATTGCCGAACCGCCGCTCCGGCCGTTCTATGCGGAAGTCAAAACGCGCTACCGGCAGCAGGTTAAAACGGCTCTGATTGAGCCCACGGGCGCCGACTCCGCGCGGGTTCTTTTTGCAGAGCCGGAGCGGGCGGTTGCACGGGGGCAAGCCGCAGTGTTTTACCGTGGTAGGGAAGTGCTCGGCGGCGGCATTATTGCCGGGATTGAGCCTGCGAAGCATTCATCTTGAGCTTTGCGTGGGTTTCTTCAAGCGGGTGTTTTGCTCCGCCGAATGCGGGAAAGCCCGGCAGCGCATCCCCGGTTTTCCGCGGGATGAGATGCATGTGTAGATGAAACACCGTCTGCCCCGCGCATTGCTGATTGGCATTCAACACATTGACGCCTTCGTAGCCGCAGTCGGTAACGCAGTGGTTTGCAACTTTTTTGACGGTATCCATTACATGATGGAGCGTTTCTTGATCCGCATCCAAGATATTCGTTACGTGCTTTTTCGGGATAACCAGCATGTGCCCGTCGACATCCTTGGCGATATCCATAAAGCTCAGCGTATACTCATCTTCATAGATTTTCATGCAGGGAATTTCCCCTGCGATAATTTTACAAAAAATACAGTCATCCATATATCGTTCTCCTTTTGTTGAAATACCTGTGTGAGCGATGCAGTCCGTTCCCGTTCCGATACGAGGCGGATGGCATGTTGTCCGGTAACAGCTCAGACGGCAGACAGCAGTTGCACACGCTTAAATTTTAAATTTTTGTATTGCCGCCACCGTAGTCTCAATGCTTTTGCGGTTATCTTGCGTCATTTTGTTGACTTCGTGTACGGCTTGGTTAATTTGCAATGCACCGCTTGCCATCTCGTCAATGCTGCCGGTAATGAGTTTTGTTACGTTGCCGAGTTTATCAATTTCTACCGAAACTGTTTCGCTGTTTTTCAGCATTTCAGCGGCGCCGCTATTGACCTCTCCCGCTATACCGGTAATGTCTTCTATTGCCGACAATACTTCGCGGCTGCCTACCGACTGTTCTTTCATAGCATTGGTAATATAGTCTTCTTTTGCGACCACTTCTTTTACTAACTGATACACATCATCGAATGTCGCTTCGGCGCCGCTTCCGGCAGCCATCAGTTCGTTAATTTTCTCTGTCGATTCTTTCAGTACGGCGCCGATCTGTTTTCCCTGCGCATTGGATTCTTCGGCCAATTTCCGTATTTCTCCGGCAACGACGGCAAACCCTTTCCCCGTTTCTCCGGCGTGAGCCGCTTCAATTGCAGCATTCATTGCCAATAAATTCGTCTGGCTCGCGATGTTTTGAATAATGACACTTGCCTCCAATAATGATTCGGACTGTTGCGCAATCTGTCGCACGACTGCATTCGCCGCTGCCGCACCTTCCTTTCCCATCACTGTTTTCTGCGATAAGGTTTTCATCACGGTATTATTTTGTTCAAGCGTATCCGTAATCGAGGCGATATTGGCAACCATCTCTTCGATGGCCGATGACGATACCGTAACGTGCTCCGTCTGCCGTTCAATGCTTGCCGTAAGTTTCTTAATTCTGCTGATAATATCCGTCACAGCCGATGTCGTTTTAATCACGCTGTCCGCCTGTGCGGACGTTTGCTCTTTCACTTTTTCGACGTTTCCGCTGATTTGAGTAACGGAGGCTGCTGTCTCAATCATATTGCTTGCAAGATTTTCCCCAATCGCTTTCATAGTCTGTGACTCTTCCAGCAAAGAACCGATCATCGCGCCGATATTATCAAATGTCGTATTCAAGGATGAGACCAAGTAGCCGATTTCATCATGCTTGGCGTACGCAAGCCTGCCGCGCAAATCGCCTGCAGCCACGCTGTCAAGCAGGGATTTCAGCCGCCGGACATACTTTGAAATATGAGCGGAAAAAACAAAGCCTGCAATAACGATTAAAATGAAGATTACCAGCGTGATGATGGCCATGTGCATGATCAGCCGGTAAAACGATTCAAAGATTTCGCTTTTTTCAATAAACATGATAAGCGACCAGTCAAATCCGTCTATCTCAAACATCCGCGCGTACCATTGTGTTCCGTTGATTTGAAGCCGCATGAGCCCTTGCTGCATTGTTTCAAAGCTGCGGTATGCGTCGATACCGCTCTCTTTCAGCAGTTTGAAATTCATATCGGGATGCTTGGGATCGGCAAGGATCGTGCCGTCTTTTTGTACCAGCATCGCATAGCCGGTCTGTCCGATATGGAGCATATCCATAAAAGAAGTCAGATATTCCAAACTGGTATCGATACCGGCGCAGCCGATGATGTCGCCTTTAAAATTCCGTACCGTCCGCGCAAAGGTAATAGCCGGTTTTCCATCGGTTGAAATATAGACCGGCGTCGTGATAATCGTTCCGGAAGCGGCTGCGGCTTGCCGGTACCAGGGTCGTTCGCGCGGATCGTATCCGCCTTTAAATACGTCGCGCGAGGTAGCATGACCGCCCCACTTGGTGCCGACATAAGCAACAACCAATTCGTCATAACTTTGAACGATATGGCGCACAATTTGTATCACCGCCTCTTCGTTCGGCGATGAAATAGTATCTTTTACGGTGATAACGCCGCTGTCTTTGGTGTAATTATGAATAGATTCATCGCTCTTGCGCACGGCAGGAAAATCCGCCAACGCGGTAAGCACATTGTGATTATTCCGCAGAAAAAGCTGAAAAGCCGTATTGATCGACACAAACAGCTGTCTGCTCGTCTGATTAAAATCCTGAATTTTGTAGCGATATGTATGTATCCCGATAACGAGGCAGGTCGAAAGCGATAAAAATAAAATCAGCGCGCTTAAAAACAGCAAGGATTTTATCTTTATCGATGCCGAAGCGCGTACCGGCGAATGAGCGTGCATAACGATATTCTCCATATGTTTGAATATACATAAATTATAGAGCATAACAGTTGCTTTTGCAATAAACTGTGTGTAAACAGCGCTCCTATGGCCGGTGCGCGAGGCGGGAAACGAAGCTCAGGTAGAACACGGGCTGCAGCTTTTGGTTGAAGCCGACCTGGAAGGTTAAAGGAACGCTATCGTAGAGGTTATAGCCGAGGCCGCCGCCTGCTTCGTATAAAAACGCTCGTTTACGTTTTGCGGTAATGCCGAGCCCCGCATCGGCAAAGAGCGAAAGGAAAAAGCCGTTGGTTTGAGCGGTTAGGCGTGCGGGATACCAGCGGAACTCGGCGCTGAACAGGTGCATGTCTTTGAACAGCGGCTGCGGCTTAAAAGCGCTGCGTCCGGTCATGCCGCTTTGGGTTTTGCCGAGCGCATACCGGCGAAGCGGCGCCGCTGTGCCGTACTGCACCGCGGAGGTATGAAAGAGCGAGTACATAAATGCAATATCGACATAGTAAAGCTGAAAAGAAGCGGGAACCGCTGCCGAGAAAGTATAGTAATGGAACGCTGCCTTCGGTACCCAGTGATAATGGAACGCAGCGGCGCCGGTACTCTTAAAAAATCCCAGATCGGCAAGGAAAAAATCCAGCTGCAGCCCTGCGGATAGGTGTGTTACAACGGTTGATTTGGTTGCAGCGCTTCCGTCTCCTCCGATGACTTCGTTTTGCCGCAGCCGTCCGGCAAGCAGCGGCAGGGTAACTCGTATACCGGGGAAGGCATAGCCGAAAGAGGTTAGCCCGTAAACCGCTTGCTCATCGGCTTTTTTGTGCATGGTGAATGGAACAAGATCGTACACTGCAGAAACATTCCAGAAAAACGACTTCTGTTGTATCGTTACGCCGATCGATGTATCCAGCGTTGGGGTGTCGGGAACCGAAAACGAAAAACCGGCATGGGGGAACACGCTGAAATCGTTTTTCCGGTAAAACCATCCGAAGCGAACCGCCAGCGGCAAACCGTAATACTGTGGTATGATTTTAAATGCCGAAACCGTGACCGGAATATCAAGCGGGTCGGTTAGGTTGTTTGCCGCAGCGCCGGACGCCGTATCGCCGGAGCCCCCTGCTGCATCAGCTGCCGTACCGCTGGTGTCCGGGGTGTCCGGTGCCGATGATCGCGCCGAGGCTTCTGCGGAAACCGGTGCAGATACCGCCGTCATCTCAGTGGACGCCGCAGAGGCTGATACAGGTGCTGCAGTAGCAGCCTCTGCGGGTGCTGCCGAGTCCGTTACAACATCCGCCGCGGACTGCGCATATCCGCTGAGCCCGGCACACAGCAGCGCATACAGTACGCAATAGTGCCGTGCGGCACGGCATATCTTTCTTATCATGTTCCTATTTTTAAACGATACCCATTCGTACATACTATACATCCCTTTTATTCGTGCGGAGGGTTTAATACCCCGACGCTTGCGTCGTAACAAAGGGTATTAAAGCCGACTGCAACCACCTTATGAGAACAACATACCCCGACGCTCGCGTCGGGGTTGTTGATTATCCCTTGGACACCTTCTACACATTTCGAGCCTTAGAGGTTCCCTTCATGAAAGCTGACCGCAATCGACAGTATGCCGAGATAGCTTTCCGCCGTCGTTTGCTTTTCCAGCATATCTTTTGAAACATATCCGATTTTGAGCGAAAAATCGGATATAAAAAACTCCGACTGCACAATGCCGATAAGTTGCGTGGCGCCCAATCCCTGCAACCCGGCGGAAAACTGCGCATAGCCGGTTGCTCCAAGGCTTTGAAAAATTGAATAAGCAAAACCATCCGGCGAATACGCAGCTTCCGCAACAGCGCTCAGCGTAACCGCATTGAATATGAAGTCTTTTGAAATACCGGCCAGCGCTCCCCAATCGGTGATGCGCCGGTGCAGGATATCCACCGGCAGCTGCGCATTGGCATACAGCTTCCACTGATACGGCAGCAGTGCAGAAATCTCCGCAGCGGCGGTAACGGTATACGCTTTTTTTTGTCCGGCAGATTTCTTGCCGTCAAGACGCCGATACGGTGCTGAAGAGGTCTCCGGCTGCTGCGTTGTGCTGCCGGGATGCTGCTCTCTGCTGTTGCCTTGCGCGGCAGCAGTCTGAAAACCTGCAACACGGGAACCGTTTCGGTTGGTCGGTAGCGACCTTGAATAGTGCCTCGCTTCCTCTCCTTTCAACTCAGGCTGAAAAAGCGCATCGGCTTCAAGCCCAACGGACACCGACGGATTGGAATACACCGCCTTTGCCCACAGGCTGTACCACTTCGGCACCTTCCACCGAGCCGTAGAATCTGCGTCGGCAAAAACACCGGAGCTCAACAGAAATTGCTTGACCGGAAACTCAAACACGGTATGCCACACCGCCGGATAGGTTGTGCGTCCGAATCCCGCCGATTGAGGGAGATGTACAAAAAAATAATTTTTCATAATGCCTTCCCCAAAGGAAAACACATCCTTCCCGGCGGACAGAGAAAACCGGTCGGTAAAAAGCGAGTAGCGCAGCTTTCTAAAAAACGGCAGTGCCTGTTGCTCTTTTATCAGAATGCCCGGCTGCACGAAAAGTCCGTGATTGCCCGCAGTCAGATCAATGCTGCAAAATACGGAACCCGCCGTATTCGAAACGGTATCCGGCGCATACGCAGCGGTATTCGCCGGTAAAAAGACTGATTCATGCTGCGCTTCAAAGCCCGCATCGCCCCGGAGCGTATCGATGCCGGAAAGCGCACTCAGAGGAAAGAACGTACAGAAAAATATGCAAGCGATCGAGGGTTTCATCATTATCGAGATGGCCTATTGAATAAACGATTCTATTTTTTGACCGAGCGCCTTTATATGCGAATACTGAAACAGCGCAGCGGGAATATCGACCGCGGTTATCCGCTCCGTTATCCATGAGCTGACCGTATCTGTATGAAACAGCAGATTGTAGATATCGATGAATTTAAAACATTCATAGCCGTCAACCGTGCCGCATACATACCGCAACTTCCGTACCGGATTTTTTTTCGTGTCGGCAAAGGTCAGCTCAAACGTATCGGTATCCGTTTTTTCAAACAGCACGAATGTATACGCGGCCTTTGATGATGTCCGCTCAAGGGTTACAACGCCGTCGGTTGAATCTGCAATGCGGTATGCGCTGCTAAAATCGATTTTTAAAATATCTTGAATTTCAAATTCCTCCACCTTATACGAACCCGAAATTTTTAACGGGCTTTTCAGTTTTTTCGTCAAAAGCCAATACCCCTGATCGGAACTGAAAAAATACTGGACGCCGCTCTTCGTTTTCATCCGAACGCACTGCCCGTTTTTATGGAACAGACAATACGCCGTATCCACACTGCTTGCCGAGGCCGCCGAGCGGGTATCCTCCGCCTGTTTTACGATGCGCTGCGTTACCAGCACCGTCCGGTCGGAACCATACGCTTTATTCATCGAAAGGAACCGCTCATAGTCCGCGTTACTGTGTGCTTCCCCGGCATACAGCGCTGCGCTGCACCATACCGCTGCACATATCCATAATATTGCGTGTTTTGTCATTGTTATTGCCTCATACTTCGACGGTATTAAATGTGTTTCGTACCTAAAAAAAGCGTTTTTAAGTCCATACTGATGATCGTTTTTTGTGCGGAAAGAAAGGGATAACCTAAGAGCCCCTGAATATGAAGCGTTCTGTTCGCATTCAAATGCGAGATGTTGCCGGTTACTGCGGCTTGCGGCTGCGGAAGAGCCTGCCCTCCGATGATTACCTCTTTTATGATGCCCCGCTGAACTTTTGATGAGCTGACCGCACCGCATAAATCGGTTGTATCGGTTCTTTCAAAAGCATCTCCTAATTCGGCGGTGATGTCTTGTGCAATTAAATGAGCTTCCGCGCCGGTATCGATCCCAAACCGATATGTGTGCGCACCGATTGATACGCCGATAATCGGGATATGATCTTCAAGCGCAAACGGAATGGCAATGCTCTCGCTGGTGAAAGATTCCAATGCTCTTTTAAAAATATCATTTTTGATGAAGGTGAGCTCATGCCGGTCATAATCAAGACATACCGCGCAGCCTGTCATCATATCGGCGCCGATCAGTCCGAAAATCGGTCCGCACTCCAAGGCCGTTTCCAAATGAGATATATCCAGCAGCAGAATCTCTTGCGTGCGCAGCTCAATATTTGCAAATTGCAGCAGCTCAACCTGCACAGTATGAATTGCCGCATGAGCAGCGGAATCGGACGGCTTTGCCGTATCCGTATTGACATCTTTGATTGTTGTTTGCTTTATATCGGCAAAAAAATCTTTGCTGAAATGAGCCTCACTGACCACGCTTCGTATCGCTCCGCTATCAAATAAAAACGGATATTGCTGTCCATTCAACTGCACATCAACCATTATCAAATTTTTTACCTGTTTAAACGGAATCGTGCATATATCATCTGTTATTATCAGCATATTTTTCTTCCTCATCTTATACTATAACGGATTCCTTTATTTGCTTGCAAGGCGCAGATGTCGGCCGGATACACCGCATTGCTGCAGCCGATGGGAAAGCGTTTTTGCTCCCTTCATAACCGCCATTTGACAAAAGACCGTATGCGTATTACCGTGTATATATGTGTTTTGAAAGCAGACAAGTACGTTTAAAAGGCACGTAATAAAGGAGACCAATATGAAAAGTATACCGATAGAGGTGTTACAGCAAAATAGAAAGTATTTGGAACTGTTGTCTCATTCGTTTCCCAATGTGACGGTTGCAGTTGAAGAGGTCGTTAATCTCAAGGCGATTTTAAATTTGCCGAAGGGAACTGAACATTTTTTGACAGATATACACGGCGAGGCAGAGGCATTCCATCATGTGATGCAAAATGCGTCGGGCGCTATCCGGCGGAAAGTGTCCGAAGAGCTCTGTTCAACCGTCAGTATTGAAGATTTGGAAGCGCTGACCACGCTTATCTACTATCCGAAAGAAAAACTTGAGCTGATCAAAGCCGAAAAGAAAGCTAATCTGACTAATTGGTACGAACTGACCATTTACCGGCTGGTACGGGTGGCGCGGGCCACTGCTTCAAAATATACGCGTTCAAAGGTGCGGAAATTGCTGCCGAAGAATTTCGCTTATATAATGGAAGAATTGCTGCAGGAAGACGAGCATCGGTTTAACAAAAAGGACTATTACAGCGAAATTATCAAAAGCCTGGTCGAGTACGGCCGCGCGGATTTGTTCATCATCGAACTTTCAGAGGTGATAAAAAAATGTACGATCGATCATCTGCATATCATCGGCGACATTTACGACCGCGGCCCCTATCCGCATAAGGTGATGGATACGCTGATAGCGCAAAACAGCCTTGATATTCAATGGGGCAATCACGATATTCTATGGATGGGAGCAGCTGCCGGGTGCCGTGCCTGTGTTGCAACGGCAATACGGATTGCGCTGCGGTATTCCAACATCGACGCCATTGAAGACGGCTACGGCATCAGTCTTTTGCCGCTGGTCAGCTTTGCGCAGCATGTCTATAAAGACGATCTGTGTACGCGGTTTATGCCGAAAGCACACGACAAAAAGCCCTTCGATGTCGATGCGGAGCTGCTGGCAAAGATGCATAAGGCCATCAGCATCATTCAATTTAAAGTGGAAGAACAGATCATCAATGAGCATCCTGAGTATGCCATGGAACATCGGAAAATTCTACGTACGCTCAATCCTGCTCAAGGAACGATCGAAATTGAAGGGAAGACCTACCCGCTGAACGACCGCGTATTTCCGACGATCGACCCTGCGGATCAAACGGCGCTCACCGATGAAGAGCTGCATCTGATTACGGCGCTCACCAATAATTTTGTGACCAGCGAAAAGCTCAAGCGGCACGTGCGCTTCCTGTATGCAAAGGGGAGTATGTATTGCCGTTATAACGATAATCTTTTGTTCCATGCTTGCCTACTGCTGAATGAAGACGGCAGTTTTAAGCAAAAAGAGATTGACGGCTCCGTGTATTACGGCAAAAGTTTGATGGATAAGTACGATCAACTGGCGCGCGAAGCCTATTTTTCAGGACAAAATGCGGACTTCCTCTGGTTTTTGTGGTGCAATCAGGATTCGACGCTGTTCGGAAAAAAGAAAATGACGACCTTTGAACGGTATTTTATCGATGATAAAGAAACGCATAAGGAGCCGTCATCGCCGTATTATAAGCTGATGGAACAGGACGACGGAACGCTCGCGGCACAGATACTCAAAGAGTTCGGATTAAGTGGGGCTGCTCACATTGTCAACGGGCACACGCCGGTTAAAGTTGCAAAAGGCGAAAGCCCGATTAAGGCGGGCGGGAAGCTTTTGGTTATCGACGGCGGATTTTCCAAGGCGTACCAAAAGACGACCGGCATTGCAGGGTATACGCTCACCTATAACTCCTACGGTATGACACTTATCAGTCATCATCCTTTTGAGTCGGTGGAAAAAGTGCTGCGCGAAGGCTTTGATATTGAATCGACCAAAGAAGTGATTGAAACCCTCGTGGAGCGCAAGCGGGTTGCGGACACCGACACCGGCGCCGGAATGAAAGAAAAAATCCAAAACTTGGAAATGCTGATCAGCGCCTACAGCAAAGGTATTTTAAAGCAGCAGGATTAGCAAAGCCGCTGGTTTATTCCGCTTGCGTCCGCATCTTTATGCTGTATATGCGGCGCATAAACCAGATGCAGGCAAGCACGGACGCAACCTCGGCAATAAGGTACGCCCACCAAATCATATTCACATTTCCCGATAGGGAAAGCAGATACGCCGCGGGGAGCAACACGACCAGCTGCCGGATAAAGGTTGCGATCATGCTGTAGGTTGCGCTGCCGAACGCCTGAAATACCGAAGAAAAGGTGATGCCGAGCGCGGCGCCGATAAAGCTTACCGCGATGATGCGGATAGCCGGAACGCCGATTGCGAGCATCGCGGGAGAGGCGTCAAACAGCCCCAACAGCTGCGCCGGAAAGAGCTCGAAAATTGCCATACCGAACAGCATAATGCCGGTTGCAAGCGATAGCGCATTCTTTATCGTTGCAGAGATGCGGTCCCGGCGTCCGGCGCCGTAATTGTATGCAATAATAGGCACAATGCCGTTATTCAGACCGAACACGGGCATAAAGATGAAGCTGTTCAGTTTGAAATAGACGCCGTATACGGCAATCGCCGAGCTTGAAAATGCGCTCAGAATAATATTGATAAAATAGGTCGTAATCGAGGTGATGGAGCTGAGCAAAATAGACGGCACGCCGACTTTATAAATTTCCGCGATAATCCGAGGTTCGGGCAGAATATTCTTGAGCCTGAACTGAATTTCGCGGTTCTTTTTCAGGTTGCAGAAAATCGAGACGGAGAGTCCGAGTATTTGGCCGAACACCGTTGCAAGCGCGGCGCCCCGTATCCCCATTTTGGGAAACGGCCCGATGCCGAAAATCAGCAGGGGGTCGAAAATCACATTGAAGACGGCGCCCGAAAGCTGCGAATACATCGTGTAGACCGTTCGGCCGGTCGACTGCAGCAGGCGGTCGAAGGTGATGCCGAAAAAGAGGGCAAACGACATAAACAGGACGACCGTCAGATATTCTTCGCCGTAGGTAATGATAGCGCCGCTCACTCCCTGCGAGGCAAGATATGGACGAATGAGCGTCAGGCCTGCAAGGAAGAACACCGCATAATTGCACAACGCCAAAAATACCGCATTCATCGCAGTTTTATCAACGTCATGCTGATTCTTTTGGCCGAGCCGTTTTGACAGCAGCGCATTGACGCCGACGCCGGTTCCAACCGCAAACGAAATCATCAGGTTTTGTACCGGAAAAGCGAGCGACACCGCCGTCAGTGCATCTTCGTTGATTTTTGCCACGAAAATGCTGTCGACGATGTTGTACAACGCCATAATGAACATCGAAAACATCATCGGAAGCGACATATTGAGAATGAGCTTCATAATAGGCATCGTTCCCATCTTATTTTCTACCGGCGGTGTTTTCGATTCTTTCATCTGATTTGTCTCCTTTCATGTCTCTTAAACGGCTTACGGCTGCGGGTTCGGGATTGTGCGGTTTCCGCTAGTCGAGCAGCGCATCCAAATCGGCGCAAATCTGCTTTTTGTCGAGTTTTTGCCCGATGATGCAGAGCTTGATCATCCGGTCGCCGACCGTCTCGTCCCATTCTTCCTGCAGCTTGGGCTCCTGCTCAAGTATTTCTTTTTGTTCTTTCTTAGAAAGCGTTGCAATCCATCTGCCGGATGCCCCTGCCTGAATCTGCCGACCGGCGGTTTCAAACACATACGCCATATCCTGCTCGTCGCTGAACCACATCACCCCTTTGGAGCGGATGATATTGCGCGGCCAGACACCGGCGTATTTTTCCAGCTTTTCTCTGTTGAACGGTCGGCGGCGGAAATACACAAACGAGCCGATACCGTATTCGTCTTCATCTGCGCCGTCGTGCTTGTGGTGGTGATGCCGACAGCAGCACTTTCCGTGTTCATCATGGTCGTGATGTCCGTGATCGTGTCCTTCGTGACCGTCGCCTTCTTCATGGCAGTGTTCGCCGTGTTTGCAGCATTCATGCCCCTCATGGTGGTGGCCGCCGTGTTCATGTTCGTGATCGTGTTCACATTCATCATCAGCAAAATCTTCTTCTTCCGCCCGTTTTTCCAATTCGGCAACCCAACCGGCGCTCGCAAAGACCTGTTCAAAATCGAAGCGGTTGGTTGCCAACAGCTCTTCCAACACTACCTGACAGCGCGTTGTTTCGATCATCGTGACATTCGGCTGCAGCTTCTTGATAACTGCGCGGACCTTTTTCATCTGATCTTCCGTCACCAAATCTTTTTTATTGATGATGAGCGTGGAGCAGAACTCAATCTGCTGCACAAGCAGCGATTCGATATCTTCTTCTCCCATATCTTTGTTGAGCAGCTGATCGCCGCCTGCAAACTCATCAACCAGCCGTTTGGCGTCCACAACGCTGACGACATTATCCAAGTAGCCGTTTTCGATTGTTTCAATCGCCTGCGCAATCGGCATCGGCTCGCATACGCCGCTTGATTCAATCAGCAGATAGTCGTACTTTCCCGTCGCAATCAAATTTTCAATCTGCATCACCAAGTCGCTTTTGAGCGTGCAGCAAATACATCCGTTAGTCAGCGGCACCAAACTGCTTTTGTCGGTAATGTTCGCATCTTTTTCAATCAATGTTGCATCAATATTCACTTCCCCGATGTCGTTGACAATCACGGCAACTTTGTATCCCTTCTGATTGGCCAGGATCATATTCATCAACGTTGTCTTTCCGGCACCCAAATAGCCGCAAAGCAATGTAATCGGCACCAATTCTTTCTTCATTAAAAGCCTCCATATATAATGGTAAAGAATGTTGAGTAATAAAGGAACCTCTAAAAGATTCGGTCTTTTAGCGATGTCCTAAGAACCTCTGAAAACTCAATTTTTCGCAATGCCCTAATATACTGTAAAACCGACTAAAATGGAAGTAACGGCAGGAATGCAATCGGGACTTTATGGAGGCTTATAAAAGATATAAGTCTCCTTTTTAATGATTTTATAATCTTTTTTGCGTACATGCCGATATTAGGTCTATGGAATCTATGAAAAATTTTTCTGAAACGTTAGCACATCATATAGCAGTACAACGAGAAGAGTTTAATAAGCGATTACTGCCTCAACTACAGCAAAATTATGCAGCGCTCGGCAGTGTGGTAAAAATCTTTCGTACCAACGTGCTGAAGAAGGGACTGGTATATGATGATCCGTATAAATACGACAGCCGCATGAGCGAGATTAAAGTTCCCAGCAACGAAGGATTTGTCGATAGCGAACGAGCTGCCGTTATAGGTTCCCGCTTGGCGCAATACCAGACAATGCTTGATTTCTTGGCCAATTCGTATCAGTTTAATTGTTCGTTTTTAACGCCGCAGCGGATTGCTGCCATGCTGGCATTGAATAAGACGTTTCAATGGTCGATGCTGAATGATAATGCGGCGCTTCCGAATACGCGCGCGATAGCTGAAATTTGTAAGTCGCTCCATTCCGTTTCCGACACGCTGACCGGCGGGTTATTGAGGGATTCGCTTGGGCACCTTTCCCGGCTTGATACCGATATCAACAAAACGCTGCGCCAGCTTGCGCGCCTTCACCGTGAGGAATATAAGCTGACCATTCGGAAAAATCTCCCTCCCGATTTAAAGGTATCGCAGGAAGAGCTTGACTCGCCTATCAAAGTGTTGAAAACAATTAAGAAAGCGTTGTCGGCAAATGATGAGAAGCTGCCGTTTTATCATGATCTGGTTTTGGAAGCCTTAAAGGAAGATTACGGCCGCGATTCAGCCCATCTTCAGCAAGAGGTGTTGCGGCATCTCAATGTCGTGCAGAAGGAAGACACAAAAACCAATAAAAAAGAAAACATGCGGCCGGTATTGATAACGGGCTTGCGGATTCTGGGAACAACCGGAAATCATTTTGATAATTGTCTGACAAAGATTACGTTTAATCAGGATGTACTGTACAAAGCGCAGACGACCGTGTTTACAAAATTCATTGAAGCCCTGAGAAAGGCATTCAATATGGAAGAAAAAAAACATGAGGTTGCCTTGTTGATCAAGGATCCCATCAGCAATCTGCAAAAAAAAGAAATCATCATTATGGAAGATTTTACCGAAAGCCTTGCCAAGATTATCCGTATTTTTAAAGCTTTTTCGTCGGGTACATCGGATATTCAGCAGCGGCTGACCGGCATGAGCAATGAACAGCTCTTGGAGCTGGTGAATAAATATATCGTGATTTGTAACGGCTATTTAAAAACGCTGAGCGGTTTGGATGATTACTATAAAGCTGCCGATTTAACGCTGCGCTCTAAGATGAAGGGAATCAAGATTGAATTGACGACAATCCGCAATGCGGTGATAAAAGCAAATCAGTGCAGGGCGGAATATAATGCCAGCGTTGAAGAATATTCAAATATGCGGGAACTTGGATTGATTCATGAATAAAAAATGGCTTTTCCTCTTTTTGCTTTGTGTAATTCCTTTTTTGATTTTTGCTCAGAGTACGGATGCAGCTGCTTCCGACGACGGTGTTCAGCAAAATGAGTTTGTTGTTTCGGTTACGTCCGGGATACCGAACCTGCATCCCCATGCGGCATATAATGCTACTGAAGCCCAAACGCTGACGGCCTTGTATGAAGGGCTCTGCGTGTACGACCCCTATACGTTACAGCCGGTTGCGGGGTTGGCAAAAAGCTGGAAGATAAGTTCCGATGGTCTGACGTGGACGTTTACGCTGAGGGATAATAGTACGTTTGAAAACGGCGACCCGATTACCGCCCAGGTTTTTCGCGATTCGTTTTTGAATTTGCTGAATCCTGCACTCAATTTGCCGTATGCATCGTTATTGGATTGTGTGCAAGGGGTAAAAGAATACCGGAGCGGAACATCGCCGGATGCGGATAGGGTCGGCATTTTTGCGGAATCCGACACTTCGCTTAAAATTTCATTGGTCTATCCTGCCGAACATCTTGCAAATATTTTATGCCATCACGCATTTTCGGCAGTGCATCCGTCACAGCTGCAATCGGCAGCGCAATTTGCCGGGAAGAGCTCTTTTCATACTCCTGCCGAGGCCTTTACGCCGATTGCAAGCGGCCCGTTTAAAATTATCAGTTTTACCGGGGAGCGTATTCAGTTGGTAAAAAATCCCTCGTATTGGGATTCGGACGCTGTGAAGCTGCCGTCAATTGCGCTGCTGTTGGATCCCGATGCCGATAAAATGACCGAGGCCTTCAACCAAGGCGCCGTTCATTGGCTGTGCGGCTCGGTCAACCTGAATAAGGTTGCAGCGGTGCATACCATTCACATTACGCCGATGTTTGCCACCGAGTATCTTTACTTTAAAACGGATGCACCGCCGTGCAATACCCAATCGTTCCGCGAGGCGTTGACAGCGGCTATTCCGTATGAGGCTTTGCGCAAAGATTATTTAATTCCGGCAAAGACGCTCGTGTTTCCGTTGACGGGCTATCCTTCGGTATCAGGGATTGAAAAACAAGATACGGTGAAAGCGGAAAAACTTTTGAAAAAAGAAGAGCGGACGGAAACGGCGGGGCCGGTTAAAATACTTTTGCCCAACACGGCGACTTATACCGCACAAGCGGAGCTGCTGAAAAACGCATGGGAACCGCTGCATATTCCCGTTGAAATCAGCACGGTGCCTTTTGAAGAATACTATGATCGGTTAAAAACGGATGAATATCACGTTGCCGCCGTTTCCTGGATCGGAGACTTTGCGGATCCGCTGGCGTTTCTGGAATTGTTCCGTACCGGTTCAAGTTTGAATAGTTCCGGTTGGAGCAGCGCCGAATACGAAAATGCGATTAAAAAGGCTTCTGCGGAACAAAACCGGAAAAAGCGCTTTGAATATCTTGCAAAGGCTGAACAGCTGTTGCTGGATTCGGCGGTGGTTATTCCGCTGTCCCATATCCCTGCAATCAATGTCATCGATTTAAGCGATATAAAAGGATGGTATGCCAATGCGGTAAATATCCATCCGTTTAAATTTATCCGGTTTGTGCGGCCCGCGCCCCTCCCCGACATTGCGTTGAAACTCTGATATAGCGGATACACTGACACTATTGACAGATAAAAACGATATGACTATGTTAAGAGCTTATCCTAACAGGACAAGCCGGGCGGCTTGATGTTTTTAAGAAGTTTCTATAAGAGCGTTGGCGGAGGCGGATATGAATGTAACTGACTATCTCAGTGAGTCGGAATGGAAGAAGTTTTTGCAGTTTTCTGAAAAACTTGAAACACCCTGTGTTGTTATCAATCTTGAACGCATTAAAAAAAATTACCTTGAATTAAAGAAATTTTTCCCGACTGCGGATATTTATTATGCAATCAAGGCTAATCCTCATGCCGAAGTGCTCAAGCTTTTGAACGAGTTGGGATCTAATTTTGATATTGCATCCCGTTATGAGCTTGATAAGATTCTTTCACTGGGAGTTCAGCCGGAGCGGCTCAGCTACGGGAACACCATCAAAAAAGCGAAGGACATTGCCTATTTTTATGAAAAAGGCGTGCGCCTTTTTGCAACCGACAGTAAAGAAGATCTAAAAAATATCGCCAAATTCGCTCCGAACTCGCATGTTTACGTCCGTATTTTAGTTGAAAGTACCAGCAGTGCGGATTGGCCCCTTTCCCGCAAATTCGGCTGCCATCCCGATATGGCGTATGACCTGTGTATCCTTGCGAAAGAGCTCGGTCTTATTCCTTATGGCATTTCCTTCCATGTCGGCAGTCAGCAGCGGGATATCGGGCAATGGGATGATGCAATCGCAAAAACAAAGTATCTGATGAGTTCACTTGAAGAAGAAGAGGATATTGAGCTGCAGATGATCAACATGGGCGGCGGTTTTCCGGCTTCCTATGTCGTACCGACGAATGAGCTTGCCGAATATGCAAGCGAAATTAACCGGTATCTTGATGATGATTTCGGTGATGCGCGTCCTCGCATTATCCTTGAGCCGGGCAGGTCGATGGTCGGCGATGCCGGTATCCTAGTTACCGAAGTGATTACGGTTTCAAGAAAAAACAACACGGCGCTGTACCGCTGGGTTTATGTTGATGCGGGGGTCTTTAACGGCTTGGTTGAAACGCTCAATGAAAGCATTAAGTATCCGATCGTTACGTCAAAAGATTCAAGCGGAGCTAAGAGGGGCGAGGTTGTGCTGGCCGGGCCCACCTGCGACAGCATGGATATTATGTACGAAAAATTTAAATATCAGCTGCCGATTAATCTCAAAGCGGGGGATCGGCTCTATTTCCTTACGACCGGCGCGTATACGTCAAGCTACGCTTCGGTGGAATTTAACGGTTTTCCGCCGCTTAAAACCTACATCGGAAACTTCTAAACCGGCGTTACTGCACGGCATAAGCGCTGTCAGCTATCGGCCGTCTGGCAGCGGAAGACGGTCGGTCAGCTTTTAGCGCTTCCCCATAAAAAAACGGCGCAAACGGATACCCGCATGCGCCGTTCAATATACGTGCTCCAATCAAGAGCGTGATCAATACTTATTTTGCAAAACGTTCGCCGAATTCTTTGCACTTCTGCTGGGCGGCTTCATCGGGATCATCATATGCGATGAGTCCTTCTTCAAATACATCTGCACCGTCACCCTTCGTGCGTTCTACCCATGTCTGCATCCATTCGCCGTCTGCCCATTCATAAGAGCCGAACAGTGCAACCTTGCGTCCGGAAAGCTTTCCTTCAATTGAAGAAAAGAAGGGTTCAAATTCATCCGGTTCCAATTCTTCCGCTCCCATTGCAGGGCAGCCGAATGCGATTTTGTCATAGTTATCCAATTTATCCGCGCTAAACTGAGATACCGTGAATAATTCGGCATCTGCACCGCCTGCTTTGAGGCCTTCCATAATACAGTTAGCCATTTTCTCGGTATGACCGGTTCCGCTCCAAAATACTACTGCAATTTTTGCCATAGAAAACTCCTTATCTTTTTGTAGGGAATACCTTCCCTCATTACGCGGCGCGTACAATCTCAGAGAGAGTCATGCCGCTTTTTATCTGTAAAGCAAAACGCTCTTTACATTCAGTATACTGATGAAACACTTGCAGCGCCCGTTCGGGATTGCTGTAGACCTTCCAATAGCCGCAAAAGAGGCAGTCTTTACCGCCTGTTCTTACATATTGAAACACATCTTCAACGGGATAGCCTAAAAAGAGCCCGATTTCGTGCGGGAACGCCCGTCTTCCGTTTGTATGCTCCGCACTAAATGCTTCCATCCGTTTTTTTAACCGCAGAATGACCGCGGCAAGTCCGCGTTCAGGCCGGTATCCGAATGATCGCAGTGCATCGCTTATTTCTGGTTCCGAACAGCGTGTGTTAAGTAAGTCTTTTCGGTATATCAATATCTGCGCACGGCTTCTGCATACGCACAGCGGCGTAAAGAATATATCCTGCACGTTCAGCAGCCCGTTGTAGGTGTCGCACCATCGGATGTCATCGCTTGGAAATGCAACCAGATTGGCCGGTTTAATTCCTGCGAGACACGGCGCCGCATGATTGGCAAGAACATGCTCAACGTAAGTGTGCGGTAACATATATCTATTATGAGCATAGAAGTAGAAAAATGTCAACCTTGCATAATCCGATTGCAGGGATTCAGCTGTGAAAGCAAAATAAAAGAAAAACGCTGATGCCCTGTTCCACAGCACACTGCTCTGTATGTTGACCGCGCGGCAACGCCTACGGTATAATCGGTTTCTAGTGCTATGAAAGAAAAAGTATTTGCCGGATTGGTACTTGCCGCTACCGTCCTCCTCTGCGTTTTTATGCCGGACATTTCGGCACGGCTCAAGCCGCAGGCTCAGTTTACGCAGGAATTTGCCGCGGGTATTGTGGAAGCCGTGTTGGAAGAAGACCTGTCTCCCGATCCTGCCGTGGCGGGAAGATTCCGCGGAACACAAAAGCTGCGGGTTAAGATACTGGAAGGCAAACACCGCGGCACAGTCTTTGAGGTGTACAACACCTTGAGCAGCCTCCATAGCAATTTGGCCTATCGGGGACTGAAGGCCGTGTTTACCGTGCGCGAAAGCGGCGGGAAAACGTCGGTATGGCTTTACAACCTCAAGCGCGATACGCATGTGTACATCCTGCTCGGCTTGTTTTTTGCCGCACTGCTGCTGCTTGGCCGGGGGCAAGGCCTTAAATCAGCACTTGGTTTGGTATTTACCTGTGTGCTCATCGTTACCGTGCTGATTCCTGCGCTCTTTGCAGGGCTTCCGCCCGTGCCGGTTTCAATTATACTCGTTTCATTGATGACGATTGTCAGCTTCATTTTAATCAGCGGTTTTACGCGTAAAACCTATGCGGCAATTGCCGGAACAGTGTGCGGCATTACCATTGCGGGAATCATTTCAGTGATTATCTCTTATTCGGCGCAGCTTTCCGGGGTGAACATGGAAGGCGGAGAGCAGCTGCTGAATTTGGCTCCCGACTATAATGTGCGGCTGGACGGCCTTTTATTCACATCGATTCTGATTGCCTCGCTCGGGGCTGTCATGGATGTCAGTATGTCGATTGCTTCTGCCATGCAGGAAATTTTAACTGCCAATCCCCGTTTACGCCGAAAAGCGCTGTTCATGTCGGGCCTTACCGTCGGGAAAGACATTACGGGCACCATGAGCAACACGCTGATTTTAGCCTTTGCCGGATCGTCCCTTCCGCTGATAATGATGATCTGGGGATACGGCATGAGCTTTACGCAATTTATCAATATCCCTCGTATCGTCATCGAAATTATGCACGGTATTTCGGGGAGTATCGGCATTATTGCCGCTGTTCCGTGTACCGCACTGATTTCCGTCTTTACGTTAAAGAAACCTGCGCATATTTCTCAATAAGACTGAAAAAAAACCGAAAATGATAAAGAGATACCGATCGATGTATGAGCGTTGAGATGAATCGGTATGTCCATGGGCGGCGTATCGTAACCGGTAGGCTGCCGTTTCGGGGGCGCTGTTTATGTTGAACAAAGAAAAACAGCTGCCGTCCCGAGGGAAATGCGGGAGGTTCAGTCATGCAGACGCTTGATGTTCAAAACGATATGCAGCCGGCGCGGTATGCGGAGGCGGCATCGTCACATAATTCAGAGAAAAAACCGGTAAAAGAACCAGAGGTGAAAGGCTCGTCCTTCATGGATATCATACAAAAATTGATGGCGGAGGAAACTGATCCCCATGCCGTGGGTCAAGAAGCCGCTATCGGGATGCGCGACGCGGCTGACCAGAGTGAACGGAAAAAAAACACCGCGGCGCAGACGGCGCTTTCCCGGCTGAAAGGGAAGGGCGGGCAGCAAAAAGCCGATGTCCGTACGCCGTACTCGGTTGAAGCGGATGCTCAGGCCGCGGACAGTGCCGATGCGCTGGTTGATGCAGACGCTTTGCTGGCGTTTGAAGAGGGCTTTGATGTAAAGACTGCGCTCGAATCCGGTGAGGAAGGGGCGCTGCAAACGCGGCTTTTTGCACAGGCGGAAGCGGATGCGCTGCCTGAGGAAGCCGTATCGATGGCTGCTGACGGGCTGCCGCTTGAGAAAAAACAGAAAAACGGCAAAACGGAGGCCGGTTTTGCTGCTGCAGGACTGTCTGTGTCCGGAGCGGCAGGTACGGCTAAAAAGCAGGAGGCTCAGGCCGATGCTGCAGATGCTGCGGTCGGACTTGAAAAAAATGCGAAAGCGCCGCAGATAAAACAGCAAAAGCCTGTGTTCACTGTTATCGATGAACGTACCGTGCACGCCGCTCCGGTAACTGCAGACGGCTCCGTCCATGAAGCGGGCGCCGCTGTGCGGGTTTCCAATGCGCCGTCCGTCGATATGGCAGCGGATTTCCGCAGCATGGCGGCGGGGTTCGGTTCCGCAGCTAACGGTACTCAGGCAGTGCCGGAGAGCGGAGCGCAGAGTTTTTCTTCATTAGTAGCGCAGCAGGTGCAGGATATGGCGCCGGACTTTGTACAGGCCGGACGGATTGTCTTGCAGGATAACAACGCAGGTGTTATCCGCTTGCAGATGCAGCCTGCGCATCTCGGTAATGTCAGAATAAATTTGGAATTGGCAGGCGGTAAAAAAGTTGTCGGAAAGATTATTGCCGGATCAAAAGAAGCCTACGAGGCCTTTAAAGAAAGCATCGATCAGCTTGCAAAAGCCTTTGAGTTGGGCGGATTTTCAAGCGCTCAATTTGATGTCAGCTGGTCGGGTGAGGGCGGCGGCCATCAATTCGGTGAAGAAAACGGGCAATTTAACGAATTATTTGCACAAAATGACCGGCTTGAGGTAATGCAGGATAATCGTTATGCCGATACTGAAACTGTCTACGCATTCGGCAGCGATCAAGCTGTCAATGTGTTTGCATAATGGGGGAGACTATAGATATGAATGTCGGTACAGTGGCGCAGGGAAACGGAATTCCGATGCCTTCTTTTGAAATGAGTCCGGAAGAGAAAGCCCGGCTTAACATGGAAGTTGATGCGATCAATAAAAAGAATTTTGCGGAAGGAAGGAAGCCCAAGCAGGAGCTGGGAAAAGATGATTTTCTTCAGCTGCTCGTAGCGCAGCTGACTCATCAGGATCCTACCAGCCCAATGGAAGATACTCAGTTTGTCGCGCAGATGGCGCAGTTTACTTCCCTTGAGCAGCTGACGAACATGAACCAGAGCTTTAGTGCACTGAATAGACTTGTCGGCGATTCGTCCGCAGTAAATGTGGTCGGTAAGCAGGTTGATATTGGGCAAAACGGCGGTACCGTTTCAGGTACGATTACGGCGGCGACCCGCGGTGAAAATCCGCAGGTGCAGGTCAATGGAAAATGGTATGCATGGTCGGATGTTCAAACCGTCTATGCAAATAACTAAGGAATTATCACGAGGGTATGTGCTAAAGTCGGCGGACTTTGGGCTGTTCCCATCATTTTATACGGATTAGAGAGGAGATTACAGATATGATGCGGTCATTATTTTCCGGCGTTTCCGGAATGCAGAATCACCAAACGAGAATGGATGTTATCGGTAACAATATTGCGAATGTGAATACAACGGGCTTTAAACGCGGACGGGTTAATTTTCAGGATTTGATTTCTCAGCAGATGAGCGGAGCTTCCCGCCCGACAGAAGAAGTCGGCGGCGTTAATCCGAAAGAAGTCGGTCTCGGCGTTATGATTGCAAGTATTGATACCGTGCATACACAGGGTGCGTTGCAGTCAACCGGTGTTAATACCGACATCGCGGTACAGGGAAACGGGTTCTTTGTGCTCAAGTCGGGCGAAAAGAGCTTTTATACCCGCGCGGGCGCTTTCGGCGTCGATAAAGACGGCACGATGGTAAATCCCGCAAACGGAATGCGTGTCCAGGGCTGGATGGCTCAAGATGTAGACGGTACGCGGCTCATCAATACCTCGGCACAGACGGAAGACCTCATCATCCCGATCGGGCAGAAGGTTGACGCCCGCGCAACGACATCGGTAAACTATGCCTGTAACCTCGATAAGCGGCTGCCGGAATTGCCCGAAAACGCGACCCGCGCTCAAACCTTGGAATCGACATGGACAACCGAATTTAAAGTATATGATACCTTCGGTGAAACCCATGAACTCAATTTGAGCTTTTCGCGTGTTCCGGGTACCCAAAACCAGTGGCTGGCGACTGTGAATGTCGATCCCGAAAATGCGGAAGCGACGGCAACCCGCGCCGGAGTCGGCACCACCGACGGAACCGGCAATACGTTCACCGTTACATTCGACAACTACGGACATCTTGCTTCCGTTACCGATACGGCGGGAAACGCCTCGGCAGCCGCCGGACAGGTATTGGTGCAGGTTTCCTACGATGTTCCCGGTGCAACCGCCGGTGAAGACGGGGCTCCCGTACGCCACACCTTCGATATTAACTTGGGCGAAATCGGCACTTCCCGCAATACGATTACCCAGTTTGCCGAACGCAGCACCACCAAGGCCTACGAGCAGGACGGATACGCAATGGGCTATCTTGAAAACTTCAAGATTGATCAGAGCGGCGTTATCACCGGCGTGTATTCAAACGGCGTAAGCCACGAAATCGGACAGCTTGCGATGGCGGGTTTTGCAAATCAGGGCGGCTTGGAAAAGGCAGGAGAGAACACCTACGTGCAGTCCAATAACTCTGGTATTGCAAACATCACGACCTCCGGCGTTATGGGAAAGGGTAAATTGATCGCCGGAACCCTCGAAATGAGCAATGTCGATTTAACCGAGCAGTTTACCGATATGATTATTACGCAGCGCGGGTTCCAGGCAGGAGCAAAAACTATTCAAACTTCCGATACAATGCTTGATACCGTATTGAATCTGAAGCGGTAATAGGGTAATATAAAGGATACATTTATGGTAAAAGTTACACGGCTGAACGGTACGCAGTATTGGATAAATCCGCATCAGATTGAAACGATCGACTGTAATCCCGATGTAACGCTGCACATGCTGTCGGGTAAGAGCTTTGTTATCAAAGAAACGCCCGAAGCGTTGATCGATGCGATCATTGCGTACCGTAAGTGTATCGGAAGTTTTAGAAACGAAATGTAAGGGAGCTGGCATTAGGTTATGGATATAGCATCATTTATCGGTATATTCGGCGGTCTTGTCATTGTTTTGTTCGGCGCTTTTATGGGCGGTTCGCTCGGAGGTCTTATCGATGTTCCGTCGATGTTCATCACCATCGGCGGTTCATATATGTGTTTGTTTTTGACGTATCCGCTTTCTTACGTTATCGGGATATTTAAAGTTATAAGCCGGGTATTCCGCGTTGCCGATTATAGAGAAAAGGAAATGGTTCAAAAGTTGGTCGCTTTGTCCGAAAAAAGCCGCCGTACCGGTCTTTTAGCTTTGGAAGAAGAGATTCAAGACCTAGAAGACGATTTTCTCCGCGTCGGGTTACGGAATGTTATCGACGGTATCGACGGAACGGCGATTCGGGCTTCGATGGAAAACGAGCTGAGCCAGATGGAAGAACGCCATAATAAGTGGATTGGGGTTGTAAATGCATGGGCGACCCTTGCACCCGGTTTCGGAATGTTGGGTACGGTTATCGGTCTTATCGGTATGTTGTTGAATCTTGAAGATAAAAGTTCTTTAGGCCCGAATATGGCTGTTGCGTTGGTTACGACGTTTTACGGCTCTATGCTTGCGAACTGGTTGTTTATTCCGATTGCATCCAAACTTGCATATCAAAATAATTTGGAAGTACGGTCAAAGGAAATGATGATAGAAGGCATCCTCGGCATTCAGTCGGGCGATCATCCCCGTATTCTTGCGCAGCGGCTGCTTACATATCTTGATCCGAAAGACCGGACGGTTCTGGAAGCCGAGTTGGTGAAGGAATAATCGATGGCACGGAAGAAAAAAGACGCACAGGCGGTCGGGAGCGGATGGCTGACAACATACGGCGATATGGTTACACTGATGTTGTGCTTCTTCGTCATGTTGTATGAACCGAGCGAGGTTGACGTTACCCGGCTGCAGGCATTATCGGCCTCTATCAGCGGGGATCCTGTCGGTGGCTCGATTTCCTTATCTGCGGGAAAATTGGCCGATCTCGGCAATACCATCAGCTCGATGCCTTCAATGGAAAAAGGAAAGCTGTTGGGCACGGCCTTAAAGAAAGCAGTGTCGCTTTTTGCTCCGGAGATCAAATCGAATAAGATTGCCGTTACCAGCGATGAGCGCGGTATTGTTATTTCGCTTGCGGCCGATTCGTTTTTTGAACGGAACAGTGCAGAGTTAAATATAGAAGAAAGCCGTGAAACCCTGTTGCGGATTTCTCAGTTCTTGTCCGATAAAGAACTCGCAACGAGGCGGTTCAGGATTGAAGGACATACCGATTCAAGCGATTCCCTTTCGGAAAAGTGGAAAAGCAATTGGGAATTGTCGGCAGCACGGGCGATTAATGTGCTGCACAATTTGACGGATTTCGGAGCGCAGGAAGATAAGTTTTCCATCGCAGGTTATGCCGATACCCGTCCTGTCTATTCCAATGAGACAGCCGAAGGGCGCGCCTATAATCGGCGGGTCGATATTATTATTCTGGATGATGCGCATTTTTAATGCGGCCTAAACAGGCTCTCTGTTCAAGAACTGCGTTTTTGCGTATCGTGAAAGAGAGACAAAACAGAGCTTTACGTGTAAAAGAGAGGAGTAACCATAATGGCTGACGAGCATACAAACTTAACTGACGATCATGGAATGGATGAGGGAATGGGCGTTGACGCTCCTATCAAAAGCAAGAAGATAGGACTGGTGCCGACGCTGCTCAAGTATATTGCCCTCATATTGGCTGCTTTGATTTTCATTGTAACGGTTGTTGTTATTACGGTTAATCTGATGTCAAAGAAGGGGCAATCTCACTCCGAATATCCCATTGCCGAAGAATACCGCGACTCCCGCGAGATTTTGCAGTATTATTCCGCAATAGGCTCGGTAAAAACCTTTACCGGCGATGTCGTACCGGCGACCGTTATCGTCAATGTTGAACTCGGATATCCGCAGAACGATAAGACAACCCCGCAGGAATTGACGGCGCGGTTGGTTGAACTGAAGGATTTCCTCCGGTTTTACTTCCAAAATAAGACGGTTGCGGAGCTGAAACAGGAAGAGAAGATCAAAATTGAAATACGTAATGAGATCAACGATAATATTCTCTCAAAGTCGAAGATAAAAGGCGTTGCTTTTACCCAATATGATATTATAGAACAATAGGGATTGTATGACTGATGTATTATCGCAGGATGAGATAGACCAGCTTCTCACCGCAATCGGATCGGGGACTACTGAAGCGGAAGAATTTAAGCCGGTTAATGATACGCGGAAAATCAAGATTTACGATTTTAGGCGTCCGGATAAATTCTCAAAGGAGCAGATGCGTACGGTATCGATTATGCACGAAACCTTTGCGCGTTTGACGACCACCGCTCTTTCAGCTCAGCTGCGGAGTATGGCGCACGTGCACGTTGCCTCCGTTGACCAAATGACATACGAAGAGTTTATCCGCTCAATCCCGACGCCGACGACATTAGCTGTTATCAACATGGATCCGCTCAAGGGAAATGCCGTTCTGGAAATAGACCCTTCTATTACGTTCTCTATCATTGACCGGCTTTTCGGCGGTACGGGACAGGGCACCATGCTGCAGCGCGAGCTTACGGATATTGAAGCCTCCGTTATGGAAGGCGTCATTGTACGGATCTTGGCGAATATGCGCGAAGCCTGGACACAGGTTATCGACTTACGGCCTCGTCTCGGTCAAATTGAAACAAATCCGCAATTTGCGCAGATCGTTCCTCCTTCCGAAATGGTTATTCTGGTTACGCTTGAAACAAAGGTCGGTGAGGAAGAAGGTATGCTCAACTTCTGTATCCCGTATATCACGATAGAGCCGATTATTTCAAAGCTGTCAAGCCAGTTCTGGTTTTCATCGGTACGCAGAAGTGCAACGACGCAGTACATGGGTGTGTTAAAAGAAAAGCTCTCTACCGTAGATATGGATGTTGTCGCAGAAGTCGGCTCGTTGAAGTTGCCTGTGCGGGATGTGCTTAATCTCCGTGCGGGCGATGTTATCCGGCTTACGGACACGAGGGTAGGGCATCCCTTTACACTGAGCGTCGGCAGTAGGAAGAAATTTTGGTGTCAGCCCGGTGTTGTAGGGAATAAAGTCGCCGTACAAATATTGGAAAAGATTGAAGATATCAATCAGGATGAATTTGAAGAGCTAAGTGCTGATCAGGAGGAATTATATGAGTGATGGATCCATTTCTCAAAATGAAATAGATGCGCTGTTGTCGGGTATGGGCGGCGGTTCCGGCGGTGCAGCAGCAGCTGCCGCAGATGGAGCTTTTACCGCAGCGCGACAGGGAGCGTTACAGAAATTTTTTGACGGAAATGTTCCGGCGCTCGCTGCAAATCTGGATTCGATGACCGGCAAGACGGTATCCGTTGCGAACCCTGTTGTTGAGGTTAGCAGCCGCGATACCTTCTTGCAGAAAGTACCTGATATGGCTGTCGCCGTTACCATCGATTTTGACGGTTCGTTGACCGGCGATCACCTCTTTGTGCTTGCTCCTGAGTTTGCCGAAAAGCTTGTCAGTTTGGTCAATAACGAAGAAAGCGTTACCATTGATGATATGGCGCTTTCCGTGATCAGCGAAACGATTGCTCAATATGTCGGTAAAGAAATCAGCGCTTTTGATGGTCAGGATGTGAAAGGTGTGACGAATACGCCTGCGGAAGCGCATCATGTCCCGAAAGCGATGGTACGGCTTTCGCAAGACTTTGCGCTTTTGACCTATGCAATTACGCTGGATGATACCGTCTATAATTTATGGGAAGTTATTGCAAAGAAAACAGCAGAGCAGATTGCCGATAAGCTGAATAAAACAGATAGCGCTCCGCAGCCTGCGCCGGTACAGACTATTCCGGCTCAGCCCGCACCTGATCAAAATGCTGCAATGGGGACAATGAATATGCCGATGAATGGAATGAATGCAATGCCGCAGATGGGACAGCAACCGGTGGGTATGGGAATGCCTGCTCAAGGAAATCATGCGCCTCAGGGTGGAATGGTGATGCCTGGTATGAATCCGAATGTACAGATGGTACAGTTCCCTTCTCTATTAAATGGAGTAACCGAGTCCGAACAGAGCAATATCGGCCTGATTATGGACGTGTTTATGGAGATGACGGTCGAGCTGGGTCGTACCCGTAAGATGATTAAGGAAATCCTCAGTATGGGTGAAGGGCACATTATCGAATTGGAGAAACTTGCCGGTGAGCCGGTAGATATCCTTGTCAACCATAAGCCGATTGCGAAGGGAGAAGTTGTCGTTATCGATGAAAATTTCGGTGTCCGTGTTACTGAAATTCTTTCTCCGGCTGAGCGTATTACCGATACATAGCAGGTATGCGGGCACAGGTTCTTTGTAAGAGTTCTTTTTTATTATCAAATAACTGAACTGCAGCATTACGTGCTGCGTTGGGGCGGAGCTTGTGTGCGTACTGGGTGGGGAACCATGCGTAGAGACGCTTATAAAATAATTGTATTCTCTTTTCTTTTGATATGCAGCGTTATCAGTGTTTATGCTGATGATCTTCCGGTTGCAGAAAAAAGTATGCAAGATTCTGTTGCGGCACCGGCAGAAAATGAATTGATTTTACAGACGGAATCGGCTGCCGTATCGCTGCAAGGTGATTCAGCTTCGCGCGGTAATCGCAGCGGTTCAACCGGCTCGATGCTTTTTCAGTTGATCATTTCGCTTGCCGTTGTGTGCGCGTTGATCTACGGTGTCCTGTATGTTATCAGGCGGTCGAAACGGTTTACTGCAGCGGATGACCCCTTCCTTAAAACGGTTGCAACGCTTACGCTTGCACCTAATAAGACCCTTTACATTGTAACGCTGATCGATAAAGCCTACCTAATAGGCGCATCGGATGCTTCGCTATCGCTGATTGCGGAAGTTACCGATAAGGAACTGATTGATGCGATGAACCTGCATGCGGCGCAAACGCCTGGCCCAAAACAGGATTTTGCATCATTTCTGCATACTTTTTTTCCGGCGGCCAAACCGAAGGATGCGGACGCAAATCCTTTCGATTCGTTTTTAACCAAGCAGCGGGAGCGGCTGCAGAGTTCGGGTGTTGCTTCCGATGCCGAAGCGGCAAAGGGACGCCCGCGCAGCAGCACCGTGCAAAACGATAGCGCCGCAGCGGATACCCGCACAGGCGAGGGATCGCTCCGGTTTAACACCGGTGCGGATACCCGTACGGATGAAGCATCCATGCGGCTCAGCACCGGTGCGGAGAGCGGTTTTGGCGTGGGGATTCTACGGGGCAATGCCGGGATGAATAGAAGCGGCGGATACGGCGAAGCAGGGGAGCGAAATCGATGAAAAAATGTGCGATTTATCTGGCCTGTATAGGGTTGTGTTTAATTCCCGTTTCGGCCGCAGCTCAAAGCGCAACAGATAGTGCTGCAACGGGGCGTACCGAAATCGATGCAAACCGGCAAGCGGGGCGCATTCCATTTATCAATTTGAATATCCGTGAACCTCAAAACAATCAGGAAGTAGCGTTTTCAATTCAGCTGCTGCTGCTGATCACGCTCATCACGCTGGCACCAAGCATCCTTCTCTTGATGACCTCGTTTTTGCGGCTCAGCATTGTGCTCGACTTTATCAAACGCGCATTGTCTCTGCAGCAGGTGCCGCCCACGCAGGTACTGAACGGGATTGCGCTTTTTTTAACGCTCTTTATCATGTGGCCGACCTTCACGGAAATATACAATAAATCGTTTAAACCGATGGCGGACGGACAAATCAATATAGAGACTGCATATACGGAAGCGGAAAAACCATTGCGTCTTTTTATGTATAAGCAGATGGCGCACGATCCGTCGCATATCAGGCTTTGTATGTCGCTTGCACGTCTGGACAAGCCGAATACACTCGCTGACGTTCCGACCCATGTACTGATTCCGGCGTTCATTTTGCATGAGCTGACCATTGCTTTCCAAATCGGGATATTCCTCTATCTGCCCTTTATCATAATCGATATGGTGGTGGCAAGTATTTTGATGTCGATGGGTATGATCATGTTGCCGCCAGTACAGATTTCCATGCCGTTTAAGCTCATCCTATTCGTGCTGGTGGATGGCTGGAATTTACTTGTCGGCCAACTTTTTCAATCATTTTTATAATCCGGCAGGATATCTTTCATAAATCATAACCGATAAAACCGATCTACATTCCGTATCGTAAACGGCTGTCTTATTTTGCATAAAATTTCGTTTGCCGTTTTTCCGTTTTGTGCGTAGATTCATAGCATGAACATAGACAAATACACAGTGAAAGCTCGTGAGGCATTGCAGGAAGCTGCCTCGCTTGCCGAACAGGATAATCACAGTCAGATTGAGCCGGTACATCTGCTCTATAAACTCTTGGATCAGGAGGAAGGTATTGTACCGCCGCTCATTGAGAAAATCGGTGCGCAAGCGGATCAAATTCTCGATTCGCTCGATTCTATTTTGGACAAAAAGCCGCGGGTAACCGGAGACTCTGCGCAAGTCTATATGTCGCCGGTGTTAACCAAGCTCTGCGCTCAGGCGGAAAAGATTGCGTCTTCGTTAAAAGATGAATACGTTTCGACGGAGCATATCCTCCTTGCGCTTACGAAAAGCGATGATGAGGTGGGCGAACTGCTCCGTTCGCATGGTATTACCTACGATGCGGCGCTCAAAGCCTTGAAAGATGTGCGGGGCAATCAGCGGGTTACGAGTGAAGACCCGGAAGCGACGTTTAACAGCCTTGAAAAATATTGCCGCGACTTAACGGAACTTGCCCGGAAAGAGAAAATCGATCCGGTTATCGGACGGGATGAAGAAATCAGACGGGTGATGCAGGTATTGTCGCGCCGCACCAAAAACAACCCCGTGCTGATCGGCGAGCCTGGTGTCGGGAAAACCGCCATTGTCGAAGGGCTTGCGCGCAGGATCGTGTCCGGGGATGTGCCGGACAGCCTGCGCGGGAAACGTTTGTTATCGCTTGACCTCGGCGCTTTGGTTGCCGGCGCAAAGTTCCGCGGGGAGTTTGAGGAACGGCTCAAAGCGGTTATCTCCGAGGTGCAGAAAGCCGAGGGCAGCATCATTCTCTTTATCGATGAGCTGCACACCCTTGTCGGTGCCGGTGCGAGCGAAGGAGCGATGGACGCTTCCAACCTCTTAAAGCCTGCATTGGCACGGGGTGAGCTGCGGGCCATCGGTGCTACCACCTTGGATGAATACCGCAAGTATATCGAAAAGGACAGTGCCCTTGAGCGCCGCTTCCAGCAGGTGTACTGCGCCGAGCCGAACGTAGAGGATACCATCGCTATTTTGCGCGGTTTGCAGGAAAAGTACGAGGTGCACCACGGTGTACGCATCAAGGATGAAGCGCTTATTGCGGCGGCGGTGCTTTCCAACCGCTACATCACGAATCGCTTTTTGCCCGATAAGGCAATCGACCTTGTGGATGAGGCTGCGAGTCGGCTCAAGATGGAGATCGAAAGTCAACCGGTTGAACTTGATCAGGTGGAGCGCAAAATCCTCCAGATGAATATCGAAAAGGTGTCGCTTTCCAAAGAGACTGATGCGGCGTCAAAGGAACGGCTGGAAAAGCTGGAACAGGAGCTGTCCGACTTAACCGAAAAGCGGAACGTGATGCAGGCGCAGTGGCAAAACGAAAAAGACCGTATCAACGAGTCGCGCAAGTATAAGGAAGAACTTGAACAGCTGCGCCGCGAAGAAACGCAGTTTACGCGCGATGGGAATTTGAATAAGGCTGCCGAGTTGAAATATGGACGCATACCGGAGCTGGAAAAAAAGATTGCGGCGGCAGCTGCGGAGCTTGCAAAAAAAGCGGGCAGCAGCGGACAGCTCCTCCGCGAGGAGGTTTCCGAAGAGGATATCGCCAAAATCGTGTCGATATGGACGGGCATTCCGGTGGCAAAGATGCTTGCAAGCGAGCAGCAAAAATACCTTGACCTTGAATCTGTACTGCAAAAACGCGTTGTTGGGCAGGATCAGGCGGTACAGGCGGTTGCCGATGCTATCAGACGGAATAGGGCAGGGCTTTCCGACCCGAACCGGCCGCTCGGCAGTTTCCTCTGTATCGGGCCGACCGGTGTGGGTAAAACCGAGCTTGCGCGCACCCTTGCGGACTTCTTGTTTAACGATGACCGGGCGCTGACTCGTATCGACATGAGCGAATATATGGAAAAGCATTCGGTGAGCCGTTTAATCGGAGCGCCGCCCGGCTACGTGGGTTATGATGAAGGCGGACAGCTGACCGAAGCAGTGCGCCGCCGTCCGTACAGCGTAGTGCTCTTTGACGAAATAGAAAAAGCGCACCCGGATGTGTTCAACGTCTTCTTGCAGATACTGGATGACGGGCGGCTGACGGACGGGCAGGGCAGGGTAATCGACTTCCGCAACACGATTATCATTATGACGAGCAACCTCGGCT
>CAUTXW010000013.1:0-41315 GCA_963542655.1 uncultured Treponema sp.
AAGATTCTAAAAAAGAAGGCGTAAGTATGAATCAATATTGTGTGTACCTTCTTGCAAAAAATTCAGAAAAAGAACGTGTTAGAGCTTCCCGCGACACCTAACGCTCGCTATGAGCTGCAAACCATTCTTTTATTGCATCTTTTTCCATTTTTCCCGATGCTATTGCAAGCCCAAAATCAATGAGCTCGTCTTGACTGTAGTGTAAATCAATTCCATTTATTTTAAGAAAAATGAGCGCTAAATGAACACCAATTCTTTTATTACCGTCTAAAAAGGGATGATTTTCAATTAAAGAGTAACAGAGTTGAGCTGCTTTATCTACAACAGAAGGTTATAATTCTTTTCCATCGAAAGTTTGAAATATGGACTGTAGACTTAAATCCAGAAGACTATATTCCCGAATACCGTCTATTCCGCCTGTTTTTATGATCAAAGCTGAATGAATGTTTAAAATTTGGTCTTCAGAAAAAAAAATCATTTTGCCAATTCTTGATACGCTTTTATATTTTGGGAAATGATTGAGTCTGAAACCTCAAATAGTTGCTTGTCAGGAATAATAGTATAGCCATTATCTTCATCTAAAATGGTAATGAGTACTTTTCGTCCATTATATTGGTCAAGTACACAATTTTGTACATAAACTGTATTATCTTGAATTACTCCGGTTGTCGTCAACATATATTATCTCCGGCAATAATGTAGCATATTTTTCAATTTATTTATAGGTAAACGTGAGTTTCATTATCAGGCCGTATATGCAGTAATAAGAAACTTACTACTGCATATATCAAATTACTTCCCTTTTTTATTTGGATTTAGTTGTTCACCGCGATTGCCTTGATTTTGATCATACTGGCGATTTGTACCGGCTGTGCCCTTATTGGGATTTTGCATATTTGATTGATTATCAGCAGGTTTTATTGGTTTGTTGTTACTCATAGTTATACACTCCTTTTATCGTTTTAATTTATATAATCAACTGTAAAGGTATGAGAATTATTTTTTTCTAATTTTATGTGAAAAATTCCTTTAGTATATTGACTTTTTGCTTCGCTAATAAATGTTTTCCATTGACCATAATACCCAGAGTCAGCAGGTATCATATGAATCCCAAAACTCGGCTTATAAAGATGTGTTTCTTTAGAAGTTTTTCCACTTACAACAACGTCTTTAACGGTGATAGTTTTTTGACTGCCGGCAGGTATTGCCGTTTTTAATACAGTTGGAAAGTCAATACTATGTTTCCATCCGGCTGGAGCATCATACGACGTCGACCAACCATTTGACTTACCGGATATTTCTATATAACAGTCTTTACCGCTTTCATTCTTAAATTTGAATGTAAACTCGTCTTTTGTGTATTCTGGGTATTCCGGTTTTTCTGGCAGTTTATCAGGACATCCCGTAATCATAAGTACCGCACTAAGCAATACCCCCATCATTCCCATCATTGAAACTATCTTTTTCAGTTTCATCCTTAAACCATCCTTTGTGCAATGTTTTTCTATCGCACTCTATCGATTCTTCCGGTTCAGTATCTTACTGAATCTTTCTTCCATATTACCCCCCCCCCCCCCCTCGAATTGTCAAGAGGAACCCGGAGTGTTTTATTTGGTTGACAGATACTAACCGATAATGATAGTATTTCCCTATGATAGTTGATTGGCAAGATAAAGAAGCGTTGAAAATATGGAATATGCAGCCGTCAACACGATTACCGCCTGAAATACAACAAAGAGCGCGGCAAAAATTAATTCTCATCGATGCTGCAATTTCCTTAAACGATTTAAAATCTCCGCCATCAAATAGTTTAGAAACATTAAAACACGATCGAAAAGGTCAACATAGCATTAGAATAAATAACCAATGGCGTATTTGCTTTAAATGGAACAACGGGCAAGTTTCTATTGGGCATCTCTAAAAACTCGGTTAGATTTTTAGAGATGCCCGTCGAGTTTTATTTTAAGTCTTTATATTGTAATGACTTAAAATAAAACATCGCAAACTAAATCTAATGAAAACCTCTAAAAACTGAAGTTTTTAGAGGTTCCCTATTGTTGATATTGTCGATTATCATTAGGAGGTAGGTTGATGGACATTATATTAAAACCGGTGCATGTAGGCGATATATTGTATGAAGAGTTTATGCAGCCGTATCGCATAACGGCATATAGACTTGCCAAAATGACAGGGCTTTCGCAAACACAAATAGGGCGGATTATAAAAGGCAAAAGAGGTATTACTGCCGACACGGCTTTGCGCTTTGCACAGGTTTTTAGCACCAGTCCTGAATTTTGGCTTAATATTCAAAATAGATATGAAATTGACTGTATGAAAACAGAAACAAAAGAGACTATTAAGCAAATACGACCGATTAAGGACTGTGTATTGGTGTAACAATAATTTTGGTGAGTATAAAAGCTAAATACCGTATCAAAATCTGATCGATTTTTACGTCTTTTACTTCCGCAATTGTATAGAAGAAAAGAACCAAGCTTAAAGTACCATGTTCTTAACAAGATGACTCATCTGTTTGTCACTGTTATCCGCTAAAAGAATAACAGGTATCTTTTTTCAATGTTTCGCTGTTTTTATAGTACTCAAGTATGTGAACATGAACGTTGTCTAGCTTACCGTTTCTTTTGACAATAGTACGAACCGGATTACCGTATTGGTCATAGGCATTCCATTCTTCAACACCGTCGGAATCTTTGGAGTATATTCGTCTTCCGTTATTATCAAACTCATACCAATACTCAAAACCGCTTGATTTTTTACAATGAATCAGCTCTCCTTTGCTATTGTATTCATACCATTCCTCATCGCCAGCGGAAGATTTTGTATGTATCTTATTGCCCTTTCTATCGTAGTCATTCCAATATTCATAGCCGTTGGAGTCTTTATAATGGACTAACCGTTCTTTACCGGTGTAGTCGGACCATGTTTCATTGCCGTCAGAGTCTTCGGTATGTATCTCGTTTCCGTTACGGTCATATTCATACCAAGCTTCCTTCCCATCGGAGTTTTTAGCATGGATTTTATTTCCTGTGCTGTCGTACTCATCAATTGAAGCAAGTTCCAGCCACTTACCGACCGTTTCGCCGTCAATTTCCACTTCAATATATTCTTTATCAGCTGCACTCAAAGGCGTATGCAGTGCAGCTATGATAAGCAGCGACATTGCAAGTTTGAAAAAATGTGAAAGTTTCATTCGTGCGGTCATAGCTGAGCCTCCGTGTATCGCAATTATGTTCGTAATTTCTTGCGGGCAGCGTTTCTATCTTCTTTATTGGGTAACTCGATCCCCTTTTCTTCAAAATATTTTATCAAATCATCTTCAGTTTTACCGACAAAATATTGTTCTCCGTGCATCCATACCCCTAAGCTTGCCCAAGAGGTACATACAACTATGAAAATATAACATAATAGAATTAGGAATATCCTTTTTTCATATCAAACTCCTTTTTATATGTTCTTAAAACAGGGTCGGCAGTATGCGCCCTCTTTTCTGTTCAACGCGCCGCTGTTATCATCAGCGGCAGCAGTGACAGATATCTTATATCTTCATACCAAGCCGGAAAGTCGGCCCGACTTTGAGCACAAAGGTGTTTTGAAAGCTGCCGGCGGGAGAGGTAAGTACCGTTCCGAAGTTAAGCGTGTCGATAAGGGTAAGCTCTATGCCAATAAGATTGGTAAAGAAGTATTTTAGCCCGAAGAAAAAGGGGAGCGAAAATGTGCCGATCTTAAAAGTATTCTCTATTTTATTTTCAATTTTCTGTGCAGGTTTACCGGGAACTATAACATCGTAAGGCGGAACAGGGCGCAAAACCGGAGGTGTGCCTGCAATTTCGGTAATGTGTGTGTATTCTTCCTTTGCTGAACCGGCGGAAAAACCGAAACCTCCTGCAGGGGTAAGGTACAGATTCTTTACAGGCTGAAAGGTATAACCACACAGCGCAGACATTTGGAAGAGCACCGCACTTGTTTTTGCGTTCGGTGTGCTTTTGCCGTTAACAGATAGTTTACCGGCTATACCAAGGTCGATATTTACCATTGGGGTCAGGTTGTTCAGCCATGAATCCTTTGCAACTTTTGGAATGCCAAGCATCGCAGCATGGAATCCAAGATCAAATTGCGTAATTGAAATAGTGCCAAATCCGGATGTAGCAGCTGTTGCCGAAAGTCCGAGTCCCGGTGTAAAAGTAAGGACTAAGGTATCGGCTGACTGAGCGCTTTTCTCGTTTTTCTTTGCCTCTGCTGCAAAAAGGATACTGCAGCACATAACCGCGAATACTACAACTGTAGTAATTTTCTTGCTTTTCATAGAAAGCTCCTTTTGATAGTAAGACAGCTCTCAAAATCTGCATAGTTAGAGAAGCTGCCTGTTGATATCCTGTAAATATATCTGCTTACGGTAGAATCGTTAGGGCACGATTCTAGTACATAAACCAGTTGTTCTCAGGATGAATCTTTCTTCCATATTACCCCCCCCCCCCCCCCCTCGAATTGTCAAGAGGAACCCAAAGCGTTTTCAGGGCTTCAGCTATGAAATCAAAATAGCTGAATCCCTGGATATCTGAAACAGATAGCTTAAATAAAACGGAACAATACGGTATACTATGAATAGGGCATCTCTAAAAACTCGGTTAGATTTTTAGAAGATGCCTCATCAGCAAAGCTGATAACGAGTTTTTATTTAAGTCTTTATAATAGAATGACTTAAATAAAAGAATCGCAAATTAAATCTAAGGAAAACCTCTAAAAAGCTGAGGTTTTTAGAGGTTCCCAATAGTTATGAAATTTGATGAACTCTGTGGGCTAATTAATCATCTATCTGCAATACTATCCTTTCAGGAAGCAAGTACTCAGTTTGAACGGATTATTTTCGGGCTTTCCACTGCAAAACAGCCGTTACTATTTGCATAAGCAATAGTCAATCAGGATTGCAAGGAACCACAGATGGCGGCTGTTTTGAACACGTTTATTGAAAAAAGATACGATTGGCTGATTGCGCTGTTTGAGCATTTTTATATTTCGGTGGTTGCGCTGTTGGCGGCGCTGGTTATTGCATTGCCGCTTGCGGTTATGCTGTCGCGGTATAAAAAACCGGCGGAATTTTTTCTGCATATCACCGGTATTTTGCAGACCATCCCTTCGCTTGCTTTGCTGGGGCTGCTTATTCCGGTTTTCGGCATCGGCAGAGTTCCCGCCGTTATTACCCTTACGCTGTATGCAATGTTTCCCATCCTGCAAAATACGATTACCGGCTTACATGCAATCGATCCGTCGCTTGAAGAAGCGGCAACGGCATTCGGGATGACAAAATGGGAAAAGCTTAAAAAATTTGAGCTTGCCCTTGCGATGCCGGTGATTATATCCGGTGTGCGCACATCGGCGGTGATGATTATCGGTACGGCAACACTTGCCGCGCTTATCGGAGCAGGAGGGCTTGGCTCGTTTATCCTGCTCGGTATCGACCGGAATAACACCGCACTGATTATCATCGGAGCAGTCAGCTCTGCGGCACTTGCCGTCGTGTTTAATTTTTCCATCAAATTTTTGGAACGATGCAAGCTGAAAACAATCGGCTTTGTTCTGCTGAGTGCGATCGTTTTGATGTCTGGTTCGTTTTTGAAGCTGCATCCCGTTAAAGAAGAAAAGATTGTCATTGCAGGTAAGCTCGGTGCGGAACCGGATATTATCATCAACATGTATAAGGCACTGATTGAACACCATACGGATTTAAGCGTTGAGCTCAAGCCGAATTTCGGAAAAACGACTTTTTTGTATCAGGCCTTGAAATCAGGCGATATAGATGTTTATCCCGAATTTACCGGAACGGTTACCGCATCGCTGCTGAAAAATCCGCAGCCTGTTTCAACCGATGCGGATCAGGTCTATGAAGCGGCGCGCTCAGGTATTTTGGCGCAGGACAACCTCGTGCTGCTGCAGCCGATGCATTTTCACAATACCTATGCGGTTGCGGTAAAAAAAGACTACGCCGAGCAATACGGCTTGGAATGTATTTCCGATTTAGCAAAGGTTGAGCGGACGGCGATTGCCGGGTTTACGCTGGAGTTTAACGACAGGGATGATGGCACGCGCGGCTTAAAACACCGCTACGGTCTTAATCTGAATGTAAAGACGATGGAACCGGCGCTCCGGTATCAGGCGCTTGAAGCAGGCAGCGTGCAGATTATCGATGCTTACTCCACCGACAGCGACATCAAGCGGTACGGTTTAACGGTGCTGCGAGATGATAAGCAACTGTTTCCGCCGTATCAAGGTGCGCCGCTTTTAAGACGCGAAACGCTCAAGCGCTATCCGCAGCTGAAAGCCGTACTGGAAACGCTGTCGGGGCAGATTACGGCAGAAGAGATGAGTGCGATGAACTACAAAGTAGACGTACACGGGAAGCCTGCCGCCGCAGTTGCACACGAGTATCTTGTGCGGAAAGGGCTGCTGGAATAACAGCACTGAATACAAGCCCCTCAGTCCCCGTTCTTCCCATGTCCGTTATGAAAGGCCTTTATCATAAAAACCATAACTGCTCAGCTTTTATTTTAAGAACTCCCCCTAGAACCAAGGTAGGTTCTTAGGGCGTGGATTGCCACGCTAGCTCGCAATCCAACTAAGCGGTTCTTTTGAAGATAGGATGGGTTCTAGGGAAGGGAAGAAATCTTTTATCCGAAAAAGTGTCTTCCCTTCCTTAATTGACTTTGAATTTAGAGACTTCTGAGACCAGATTCTCAATACTCTCCTTATTCGTTTGGCTGATGCCGCTGACTTCCTGGACGGCATTGCTGATCTGTACGGTTCCGGAGGCCATTTCGTTCATGCTGTCGGCAATCGCATCGGACATTTCGCCGAGCCGTTTCATTTCTGAGGACACCAAGTCGCTATTTGCAAGCATTTCCTGCGAGCTCCGCTTTACTTCCTGCGTCATGTTTTCGATATCATGCATCGCGTGAACGATTTGCTCACTGCCGCTACTCTGTTGCCGCATTGCATCCATAATATGCTGTTCCTGCGAATGGGTTTTACCGGCCAGTTCAAAAATCGCATCGAAGCGCTGTTCCGCCGAAACGGCCGCTTCGTTTACCCGTCCTATTTTTTCTTTCAGACCGTTCAATATCTGTGTGATATTTTTTCCCTGCGCGCTGGACTCTTCCGCAAGTTTCCTGATTTCTCCGGCAACGACGGCAAAGCCTCGGCCGGTTTCCCCTGCATGGGAAGCCTCAATGGCAGCATTCATCGCGAGCAAGTTGGTCTGCGCCGCAATATTTTGAATGACGGCGCTGGTATCCAGCAGGATTTCCGAGCTTTCGGCAACAGCCTTACTCAAATCAACCGTTTCGGCAATAATACGCTTTCCCTGGTCGGTCGCTTTATTCAGCTCTTCCAATGTTTGCAGATTATTCCCAACCGTATCGGCAACCGATTGAATATTCGACACCATAAGATGTACCGCTTGCGACGAATTTTCAATGCTTTGAATCTGCACGGCGATATGCCCGTCAACTTTTTCTATCGTTTTAGACATAACCTGCAACGATGAACCGACTGCCACAACGCTTGATGCATGAGTCAGCATTTGCTTTTTGATACCGGAGATATTCGCGCTGATTTCGTACACGGCGCTTGCCGTTTCCGTCATATTGCTTGCCAGCTCTTCTCCAACGTGCCGCATTGCAGTAGAACTGTCCCCCACCGACTTAATCGATGCGGCGATTTTTTCTATCGTTTGATTAAAATACTGCGAAAGATCGCTGACTTCATCATTACCGGACACCGGCAGCCGTACCGTTAAATCGCCTTCACCCTGTGCAATATTTTTCAGCGCAACAACCGTCGCATTAATCGGCTGTACAATTTTACCGGCAGTAAAATAGACAATGATGATCGATATGAGTAAAACGCCGCCCGTAATCAAATACAGATACTTTTGCAAGACATCGATAATCCCTAAAAATTCTTCAACCGGAGCATATAAAATCACCCGCCAGCCGGTATAGTCAATCACTCCGAACGCAGCAATCTGATCTTCATCTTCCCAATGGAAATACCCGATATTTGCCTGCGCCGTTTGTAGAGCCTGCTGTTCAAAATCGGCGATACCGGCAAACGCAGAATCCTTTTTCGCCTTTTCAATACTGTTTTCCTGACTTTTTACCGCTTCAATATCCGAATCTCCAATGGTCGTCCCGGAATGTCCGATGATGTAGCAATAGCCCGTTTTTCCGATAACAATATCGGATATCATACCCGAAAGACCGACCGCATCTTTTTGAGCATATAAAACACCGATAATATTTTTGTTATCATCATAAATCGGCACGGAAAAGAACACATACAGGCTGTTTGTTACGCGTGAAAACATCGGTTCGGTTACAAATGGTTTTCCGTTCAGTGCCGATTGAAAATACTGCCGGTCTGCAATATTCGCTTGATTACCGTCCGTCATCCATGCATTACCGGCTCTGTCGCACACACCGAACTCATCCCATTCATTATCAAAGGAAAGCTCTTTTTTCAAAAAAGCAGCCTTTTGGCTATACGGAATATCCTCCCGGAGCGCTTGATGCCGCGCAACGGTAACAAGGGTCGTAATATACGATGTTAGGCGCTCATTGATGATCTTGGCGGTATCCTCGGCTTTCTCCACCAGCTGGGTATGCACCTTGTCTATCATGGCCTGCCTCACCAGCACAATTGCCGTAAGACCCAACACCGAAACGGTCGCTAAAATCAAAAGACTGAACATCATAATCAGCCTGCGCCGAATCGAAAAACGTACTTTCATTTTTCTCCTCCTTTTAAATAATATGTAATATGATAAAGCCGCTCCAAAAACCGAAGTTTTTAAAGAAACCCGATCATAGATAATAGGTAAGCGGCAAAAAATCCGATACACTGCGTGTTGTTATATGATGATAATCCGTAACAGTCTTGAAAAGCGGCTGATGCAATACGAAAATCGAAGATAACGCCAGTAGCACGGTTTCAGAAAAACCGTTCGAGCGTTTACATGCCTTTTAAATAGTATATCACAAGAAACGGCTTTTACAAGAAGAAATACGCCTCCATCCCCAAAATCATAACCGTTCCCATTTTTTACAGCTGCTGGTATAATTACCGAAGGTATGATTGCATACCATAACGGCCGCGCCTAAGCCACGTTCACGCCGAATCCGCCTGTTGAGCGGTTCCGTATGCAGTCATTGACGGCTGTTAAGCGACAGGAGGTTCCGATGAAAAAAATATTGTTTGCGTGCATATCGATGGTGTGTATCGTCGGTGTATGGGCCGAATCGATGAAAGCTGAATTTACTGCGGAGGCAATCCCGCTGAAAAAAGTGACGCTGTACTCCTCCGGCGTTGCACACTATGAGCATAAAGGCGCGGTAAGCGGTTCCGGGAACGTTGAGCTGCTCTTTTCGCCAGCCCAAATGAACGATGTCCTCAAATCCTTGGTCGTAACCGATCCTGCGGCAAAAAATGTAGCGGTTGATTACCAGGCGGAAGACACGCTCCGTAAATCGCTCGAAAGTTTGAAGGTTGACCTTTCCGCCGCGTCATCGCTTTATGATATGCTCAAGGCGCAAAAAGGTGCGGAAGTCGAACTGTTTACCCCGCATCAAATTACCGGCAAAATTTTAAGCGTTGATAAAAACCGGGCACAGAACGCGGACGAAACGTTTTTTATTTCGCTTGCGGCCCCGGACGGCATCCATATTATTTCGTTTTCGGACATTCAATTTTTCAAATTTACCGATGAAAGCAGAAATGCCGATTTACATGCGGCGCTTGCTCTGATCCTTGACGATTCGGCAAAAAACCGTAAAAAACTTGGTGTAAAGATTGATGCGCAAGGCGATCGGGAGGTTGGACTGTCGTATGTGATGGAAGCGCCCGTATGGAAGGCGAGCTACCGGATCGATATGGGCACCGAGAAGGCGGCATTTCAGGCATGGGCCATTATCGATAACTCCACCGATCTCGACTGGAATGATATTACGCTGACGCTGACGACAGGCCGTCCGGTCGGTTTTACGCAAAACTTGTACGCGCCGTACTATACCTATCGGCCTGAAATGCCGCTTGCGATTGCACAGGCAGCGGAAGCGGAAACCTTTGCGTCCGACGAGGCCGTTGCCCAATATGAAGCTGCCGGAGCTCCGGCGCCGCTTGCGAGTAGAGCGATGATGATGAAAAAGGAGTCGGCATATACCGGCGGCAACACAGCCGATCGTGCCGCGGATGAGGATACTGCAAGCGGCTATTTTGACAATCAAGCCGCGTCCGCCAGCGCCGGAGAGCTTTTTGCCTTTACACCGTCAAAACCCATTACGCTGGAGCGGCAACACAGCACGATGATCCCGCTCGCATTTGCGGCGCTTTCCGCAGAAAAATGCTCTGTTTTTTCATCTATTCCCTATAAACAGCGCGTCAGTCCTAAGTTTTGCCTCAAGATAGAAAATACCTCAGGGCTGAAATTACCGGCTGGGCCGATTACGGTATTTGACGGCGGCGAATATGCCGGGGACGCGCTTTTGGAATTTTTACCGGAACATGAAAAGCGGCTGATTGCCTATGGAGATGATCTTGAAGTCAGCGGTTCAAAACAAAACAGTTCCGCGCAGAATATCGAAACCGTCGCCATGGCCGACGGCATCGTAACGATTGCATACCGGCACATACAGCGGACGGAGTACGCTCTCAAAAATGCCGGGACAAAAGCACGGACAATCATTGTTGAACATCAAAAAACCCCCGGTTTTGAACTGACCTCCAAGGAATCTCTTGAAGAAACCGCAGCAAACAAATACCGATTTAAGCTGACGATGCCGGAACACTGCGATTCCCTGTTGGCGGTGGAAGAAGCGCGGACATATCGTTCAACGCAAAAGGTGTTCGACATGAATACCACTGCGTATCTTTCCTATACCACGAATGCAGCCATGCCCGAAGCCGTGCGGAAAACGTTTGCAGCTATTATTGCAGAAAAAGAAAAAGTGACTGCGGCTGAAAAAGTCTTGAAAGACGTACAAAAACGCCAAACGGATACGGCGCAGGAACAGGATCGGGTGCGTAAAAACCTTGAGGCAGTCGGTGCAGAAAGTCAGCCGGGCAGAGCGTTTTTGACAAAGCTGCTCAAACTGGAAAGCGATTTTGATACGTTAAAAGCCGACATCGTGTCCGCTTCGGAACAGGTCAGTCGGGCGCAAGCTGCTTTTACGGCATTCGTAAAAGGTATCACGCTTGCTGAACGCGCAAACACAGCGCCTGAGCGGTAAGGTCGAACGGAACGGGGAGGGGGCTTTGAAACGTTTTGCCCCGCTGCTCCGCCGCCTTACAGCGTTCTCATAACAATGCTGTCCGTATGCTCCTTGCGGAACTGCGGAGCACACGGACGAATTGTTTACTTTATTACCTTTACGGTTCTGCTTCGTATAGAAAGCCAGCCTAAAAAGAAATTGATAAACCAATCGGCTACGCCATAGTAGGTTTCAACCCGATAGTCGGTTGCATCGCCTGCTATCTCTTTAGAGTCCGCATTTCCGAGATTCACCAATCCCCAAAGCGCATACCATTGACGGGTTGTTGAAGAGTCCCCGATTTGAGGCCCTTTTCCAATTGTATGCCGGTTCGTCATACAACCGGCGGCCATAATAGTCAGCATAGCCAATAGTAATACTAATGATGTCATTTTAAAAAATGTTTGTTTTCCCATTCTGATGCTCCTTTCCGCAATGTTCGCCATTGCGATTTTTTCAACGCGGACTTGCAGCTGCACGCGGTTCCGCACTCCTTCTCTGTGAAAGTACGCGCTCCTGCTGTCCAGAATTCGTCTCTGTATCGATATCTTAACTGTAGCCGTCATATAGGCAGTTTCTTGTTTATATCGATTCTCTTCCATATTACCCCCCCCCCCCCCTTGGATTGTCAAGAGATATATCAGAATATTTTTCATGCAAAATTCAGAAAGTCAAAATCCTCTATTCACTTCCGCCGCCGTATGCTATACTAATCAGCAAATGACTTTTTCTAATTGCAATCTTAATTCTCAACTTTTACAAGGGCTCGAAGAAGCCGCCTATATTGAATGTACCCCGGTTCAAGAGCAGGTTATTGCTGCCGGGATAGACGGTTCGGATCTGTATGTGCAATCCCAAACAGGTACCGGAAAAACAGCTGCATATTTAGTTACGTTGATGCAGCGGATGCTGAGCGCCGACGCTGAAAACCGGCGTCCTGCGTTAATTCTTGTTCCGACGCGGGAGCTCGCCGTGCAGGTTGAAGAAGAGGCCTGTAAATTGGGCAAATATACGGGGCTTTGCGCCGCAAGTTTTTACGGCGGCGTCGGATACCAACAGCAGGAAGCAGCGCTGAAAAAAGGCGTCGATATCATCATCGGGACGCCGGGACGCGTTATCGATTTGGAAAAATCAAAGATCATGCAGCTGCGAACGATTGGTTTCCTGATTATTGATGAAGCGGATCGCATGTTCGACATGGGGTTTTATCCCGACCTGCGCAGCCTTCTTGCTGTGCTTTCCAAAGCGGAAGACCGGCAGACAATGTTGTTCAGCGCCACGTTGAATACCTGGGTAAAAAACCTTGCGTGGGAATACACCGTCGATGCGAAAGAAATAACGATAGATGCTGACCGGGTAACCGTTGACGAAATCAATCAAAAACTGTTTCATGTGGCAGCCGAGCAAAAAATGGCATTGTTGCTTGGCATCTTACAGCGTGAAAAACCTGACAACACAATCATTTTTTGTAATACAAAAAAGACCACGGAAATTGTTGCCAAGCGGCTGCGGATTAACGGATACGGTGCGGAGTTTTTAATCGGCGACTTGCCGCAACCGAAACGCCTGCAGATTATCGACTCCTTTAAAGCGGGAAAGGTTTCCTGCCTGGTGGCAACCGATGTTGCCGCGCGGGGCATTGATATTAACGACCTTGCCATGGTCATTAACTATGATCTTCCGAATGAGGCTGAAAATTACGTGCACCGAATCGGGCGGACGGCGCGGGCCGGTAAAACAGGCGCGGCATACAGCCTCTGTTCCGAGCAAGATGTGTACAACTTGCCCGACATCGAAAAATATATCGAAACAAAGATACCGGTGATTATCCCCGGTGAAGAAGATTTCGGTACGGACGCCAGCGCCGATCAGTATATCAGACTTGACCGTGACTCATTTGATGATGAACGTTCCTCCGGGCGCTATGGACGAAAGCCCCGCACCGGTGAAAAACCGCGACGGAATGAACGGGATTCGCGACGCGGCTCAAAAGCGGCAAAAACAACCCGCGCTGCCGATGCAAAACGCAAAAACGGGGGACGGCCTACGGAGGAACGTGCCGGAAGAAAGTCCGCCGATTCGCTGGGCGGCTTGAGCTTTGAAGAGCGGATGGCCTACTACAAATCCCAATACGGGAAAAATCTTGCCGGACACGAAAGCGCGCCTGCTGCGGATAAGCAACAGGGTGCAGCAAACGGCAGTCAGAATAAACAGCGCACAAAGCCTGCCTCCGAAAAGAAAGCAAAAAGCGCGGCTGCGAACAAGGTTCGGAACCGGCAAGACCAACCGGAAAAAAGACGCAAGAAGGGCGACAAGCATATTCCGACGCAAACAGGAGAACAGCAGCCGAATGCACGGTCCAAAAAACGGCAGACACGGGATACCCGTGCCGCGCAGCAAACGCCGCCGTCAGCTCAATCAGTGCAACAGGCATCACCTCAAGCCGCGCCGCAGAAACGGGGCTTCTTAGGTATGCTGAAAAAACTGTTTACCGGCAAGTAAACGGCGCACGTCAAGCATGACTGAGTTTCCCGTTTCAATAGTATTCGGTGGGGCAGCAATACCCCTGCCGGATTTTATCACGAGACGGAAACCACAAACGCCACTGCCGGAAAACAGCCTCATCGCCGTTGCATATAATCGACAGGGAACCGTTTTTCGCCCCGATGTCTCCGCCGGGAAACAGGACGGCATATTTCTGTCTACAGACGCCCCATGCGGTAATATTCGTACAGCGCCTGCGTACCGAGATCGGCGGCGCCGGTTTTGGTCATCGTATCAAAAAAGGATTGCGCAAGGCGCAGCAGCGGCAAATTGAGCTGCGCTTCTTGAGCAGCCTCCAGCGCAATGGAAAGGTCTTTCAGAAAGTGTTTGACAAAAAAGCCCGGCCGAAAATCCCCGGCCAACATCTTTGCGCCGTTGTTCGTCAACTGCCAGCTGCCCGCGGCGCCTCCTCCGATTGCCTGTAACACCTGCTGAGGATCAAGCCGCATGGTCTCCGCATACCGCAGCGCTTCAACCGTCCCGATGAGATTTGCCGCTACGGCAATTTGATTTGCAGCCTTGGTGTGTTGCCCGCAACCGGCGCCGCCTTGCAGCGTCCATGCCGTCCCGATATGCCGGAAGTACGGCTCAGCCTGCCGAAAAGCAGCCTCATCGCCGCCGCACATAATCGACAGAGAGCCGTTTTTCGCGCCGATGTCTCCGCCGGAAACGGGGGCATCCAGAGCGGCTATTCCCCTCGCCTTCGCATAATCATAGATTTTTCGCGCAAGCTGCGGACTGGAAGTCGTCATATCGATACAGAGCGTTCCTGCCGCCGCATGATCCAAAATACCGTTCGGGCCAAAATATATCTGCTCAACATCGGCGGGATAGCCCACCATCGAAAAGATGACAGTGCAATGAGCGGCCAACTCCGCAGGGGAATCATGCCATACGGCGCCTTCCGCCAAAAGCGACGCGGCGGATTCCTTTCTGCGCGAATACACATGCACATTCGGATATGCAGCGTGCAGCCGTTCAGCCATGCTCGCGCCCATAACGCCGAGTCCGATAAACCCGACGGATACTGATGAACTATTCATAGACCTTCCTTGAGTCGTTAGAGTTAAGCGCCGGTTTCAGCGGAAACTGCGCATAGGCAGCTTCAAAAAAGAATTTCAACACATTAAACAGCTCTTTGCGGCGTTCCGGCGCTACCGTCCGCAGCTCTTTGATCATCGTCATCGAATGCGCAATGCCGTCCGCAGTTAATTCTTTGAGCGTTTCCGCACCGGTGCAATACATAATTTGAAACAAGGTTTCGATAAATGCCCTGCGTTCGGCGTTATCAAGCCGAGCCAGCCACGACTGAATGGTCTGCTCTGCAAAATAGCTTTCTTTTGAACGGCCGCCGCTGTGCTGTACAAAGGTATCCCGCAGAATTTGCCATGAAAACACATCGTGTTGTAAAAGCGTATTGGTTTCGGTACTGTCGATAACGGTATGCCCGGGAAGATAGGATAACAGCACGCCGACGACCGATGACTGGGGGATAAAAGACTGAGTTTTGGGGATAATCGTTTGAAATCCGGCAGCGCGCTCAATATCAAAGCTGAAACCGGGGCAGTCAAAACAAAACACGTGTTCAATGCGCTGTTGCACCGAAGCGGCGGCGGTACCGGCTGCATACAGCGCAAGATTTCCACCCTTAGAATGTCCGGCAATCGAAATCGGCTGCCCGCTGCACAACGCCGCATGAGCCGCCGCGGCAAAATACTGCGCTGCCGCATCATGGGACGGGATCGGTTCAGGCAGACATAACAGACAGTCTTCCTTCCACCCGACAATTGAATCATCGGTGCCGCGGTATACGACGCACACGCCCCCGGACGGTAATACGGCGGTCAGCGCAGCGAACTGTTTATCAGCCGTGCGGTCAACCTCGTTGACAAAACCGGCGAGCAACACATTCCCGAAGCGTTCGGTTCCCGCCGCATACGCCAAAAGATCGGCCGTTCGCGGATTGATAAACACACCGAACTCCTCGGGAACGCCATGCACCGGAGACTCCGCATAGGTGCGGGCGGCCTCCCGTAATGTGATACCCCCGTCAAACCGGTCAGGTACAATCTCTGAAAAATTCAGATATGAAAGCTGACAGAGCACCAACGCGTCTATCGCATTAAAAGGCCTCACGGCGAAAGGGATATCGCCGCGCCATATCAGATAATCGTAAAGATTTGCCATCGTATTCCGTTGTGCCGTACCTTCTATCGATGAAAACGGGTACGGACGTACTGCACCGCCGCCGGTTATTTCGCTGCGAGCTTATCATACAGCATATCAAGATCAGCCCGGGAAAAATATGAAATAGACACGATGCCGGTTTCCAGATCGCCTTTTACTTCAACCTTTGTACCGAGCGCGTCGATGAACTGCTGCTCAATATCTTTCACGGCCAGCCGGGCATCATCATCCGTATGGGCATTGCCACGTTGAACCGGCTTTTTTTGAACGCTGCGGTCACCTTTTTTCAGCTGTCCCGCCTGCACTTCCGCTTCCCGTACGGAAAGCGCCTGCTCCGTAATGCGGGTAAACAGCAGCGTTTGATCCGCCGGGTTCACCAGCGCAAGAATTGCCCGTGCATGCCCGGCGCTGATGGCGCCTTTTTCCAATGCACGCTGCATCTCATCGGGTAATTGCAGCAAGCGCATCGCATTTGCAACCGCCGACCGGCTTTTCCCAACTCGCTTGGCCGTTTCCTCTTGGTTCAGGCTTGAAAGCTGCATAATTTCCTGATACGCTTTTGCTTCTTCAATCGGATTCAGGTTTTCCCGCTGGATGTTTTCAATCAGCGCGATTTCCAGCTTTTTGTTGGTTTCAAATTCACGGAATACAACCGGCACCCGCGTAAGACCTGCCAGCAGCGCTGCCCGCGTCCGCCGCTCTCCGGCGATAATGAAATAGTCTTCACCGCTTTTTTCCACGATAATCGGCTGGATGATTCCGTGCTCCTTAATAGAAGCGGCAAGTTCCTGTAAACTTTCTTCATTAAAAGCGCGGCGGGGCTGAAACGGGTTCGGCTTCAACAGCGCGGGATCAAGCTCCGCAACAGGTGCGTTTCCGGCATCATGTTGCGGAGTATCCGCCGGTTGTTCTTTTTTGGATGGAGCGGTGGTATCGGAATACAAATCTATCGCATCGGGTGAAATCAGCGAATCAACGCCCCTTCCCAAGACAGACTTACGCACGGGTAAGTACCTCCTGAGCAAGTTTTTCGTAACTGCGGGCGCCGATACACGATGCATCGTATTTACAGATGGGAAGCCCGTGTGAAGGGGCTTCGGAAAGACGGACATTACGCGGAATAATCGTACTGCAAACGCGGTCTTTAAAGTATGCGGTAACCTGCTGTACAACTTCCTGCGCCAGTTTTGTCCGCGAATCGTACATCGTAAAAAAGATACCGCCGATTTTTAAATGAGGATTGATCTTTTCCTGCACCTTTTTAACGGTTTGCAACAAAAGCGTTAATCCTTCAAGGGCAAAATACTCGCATTGCAGCGGAATAAACACTTCATCCGCAGCGGCAAGCCCATTCAAGGTTAAAATTCCTAATGACGGGGGACAATCGATCAAAATGTAATCATAGTCTTCTTTTATGGTTGCTAAATTATCGCGAAGAAAAAACTCTCTCGCTTGCTGGTCAACCAATTCGATGGTAGCTCCCGACAGATTGATATCCGCTGGAATTGCATAGAGTTCTTTAACCGCAGTCGGGCGGATGGTTTTTTGAATAGAAATTTTTCCGGCAAGTACATCGTAAATAGTCGGCTGCTTTTTCATAATACCGACACCGGATGACATATTTCCCTGCGGATCAAAATCTACCAGCAGCGTTTTTTTTCCTGCAACTGCAAAATATGCCCCGATATTGACTGCGGACGTGGTTTTCCCTACCCCGCCCTTCTGATTAACAAAAACGATGCATTTCCCCATACGGATTAGTATACCGTATTTCCGTGAGAGATAAAAGGGCAATGTACACAAAAATCACGATAAACGCAATCGGATAGAGTATCAGGGGCAGGGTTTATCCGCTTGCTCAATATCCTCAAGCGAAAGACCGTACCCTTCTCCATCCCGATCGGAATTATACGGTTCAATATGAATCATCACATCGTACACATTGCCAAGGCGATTCCGCACAGCAAGTGCCGCCTGCTCCGCAATCGCATGAGCTTCGTTCACCGACAGTTTTCCGTCAACCTCAATATCCAAATCGATATCCCAGAGGTTTGCCATTTTACGAATGCGCGCCCGGTGAGGATTTTTTACCTGCGGCACGGTTATAACGGCGCTGAACAGCTCCTCATAGAGCTGCTTATTGAGATTCCCATCCATCAGCTCGATATTCAATTCGATAAACAGCGTGATAGCCGATTTCATAATCCAACAGGAGACCAGCAACGCAATCAGCGGGTCAAAAGAGGGAATGTGGAACAGCAGGGAAAACACAAAACCGACCAATACCGATGCCGAAATAATGATATCATTGACCATGTTGCGCGCATTAGACAGGATCATCAGACTCTGCGCCTTCCTGCCGAGGATATACTGATTAAGCGCCAACAGTAATTTACCGGCAATGGAAGCGCCGGTAACAATCAGCGCGATTCGCTGCGGCATCGGCAACACCGCACCGCGATACACCTGAATAAGCCGATCAACCGATGCAATAAACAGCTGAATACCTGCCAGCATAATGATAAACGCCAACGCCATAGACGCAACCGTTTCCGCCCGCTGGAGTCCCCACGGGTAGCGGGTATCGGAGGGCTTATTGATAATAAAGCTAACCAGCACAGCCATTACCGCGATTCCAACATCGGTTGCCGTATCAAGCCCGTCACCAAGCACGGCCAGACTGCCGGTTATCAGCCCGCAGCCCACTTTCAGCACACAGAGCACGAGGTTACCGCCAAGCGCAACAAAAGAGGCCGCTCGAACTATTTTAACCCGCTCTTCTTGCGTCGGATTTACCGTCGGCATCATGCGTAAAATTCCCGAACCGCATCGGCAATGATGTGGATATGCTCTTTTGTGATCCAATAGTGAGTGACAAACCGGAAATACCCGCTGCTATCGCACGGATTGATCAAAATATTTTTTTCCTTCATATATTCTACGAAGGCCTCCGTATCTAAATGAGCGTCAGCCGTATTTTTAAAAAAGACCATGTTAATAGCTCGCCGGTCATGCGCAACGTCGATCTTGCCGATTTCGCTCAACAGACTTTCAAGCAAGGCCGCGTTTTGATGGTCAGCTTCGAGCCGATACCGCATCTCCTTGAGGGCCACGAGACCCGCAGCTGCCAGAATACCGGCCTGCCGCAACCCTCCGCCCATAATCTTTCGGTTTCGGCGCGCGTGTTCGATAAATTTTCGCGTACCGGCCAAAATCGAACCGACCGGAGCACAGAGCCCCTTGGAAAGACAAAACATCACCGAATCGGTATGCTGCGTTATATCTTTTGCTTCGATTCCCAAGGCAACCGCAGCATTAAAAAGCCGCGCGCCGTCAAGATGCACGGGAATATGGTACCGATTGGCACAACGCCGAACCGCTTCCATATCTTCCACCGAAAAAACTTTTCCATTAGAATGCGCATTTTCCAAGCAGATCAGAGTCGTTTTCGGCTCGTGAATATCATCTCCGATACGCACCCGCCGTTCAATCTCCGCAGGGGACAGCATTGCACCGCCCATATCAACCGTCCGCAGCTGCACACCGGCAATAATGCTTGCCGCTCCGCTTTCGTGCTGCACAATATGACATTGATCATCGAGAATGACCTCCGTCCCGCGCGGACTATGAGTAAACAACGCTAATTGATTCCCGAACACGCCGGAAGGAACAAAGAGCGCAGCTTCCTTTGCAGTAATGCTCGCCGCATATTGCTCCAATTCTTGCACGGTCGGATCATCTTCATACACATCATCACCAACAGAGGCGCTTGCCATCGCGGCCCGCATTGCGTCCGTCGGCCAAGTAACGGTATCACTGCGTAAATCAATGTATTTCATAGACATAAGTTTACCTCATAACAGGTCCCAATGCAATATCATTTTTGATGCCGCAGCATCATCTGCTCTGTGCCGTATAAAATAAACGATAAATTAAGAAAAGAAGATAACCGATCTTATAACGAGATAAAAACTGAGACTTGTAAAATCGGGCAAGCCGGATTTGAACCGGCGACCCCAAGTCCCCCAGACTTGTACGCTAACCAACTGCGCTATTGCCCGTTTTTTAATAAATAACGGAAACAATAATATCAATAACCTTCTGTTATGTCAAGCGTTTTATGTGCTTGTTTACGGACGCTCAGGAGACGCATCAAAGATTGCACATTCCGCGCTGTTTTGCTATAGTTCGTATAACATAAGGAAAAGCTATGCAAGATTTTTTATCAATAAAAAGATTTATTGCCGAACAACGGGAAAAGATGATTGAGCTTGAACGGCTGCTGTGTTCGATTCCTGCGCTTGCCCCGGAATCGGGCGGCGAGGGAGAGCTGAAAAAATGCGAGGCATTGCAATCGTATTTGCAGGCGTTAGGCTTTCGTCAATTTGAACGGATTGACGCGCCTGATAGCCGTGTTCCCTCCGGCATACGGCCGAGCCTGATTGTAACGGTGCCGGGAAAAAACGATTCGGTGCGGATATGGATCATGGCGCATACCGATGTGGTGCCGCCGGGAGAGCTCACCAAATGGCAGGCCGATCCGTGGACGCTGGTACAGGACGGAGACAAGCTCATCGGGCGAGGCGTCGAGGACAATCAACAGGGGCTTGTATCAGCGGTTTTTGCGGCATATCCGTTCATTGCGCTGGGAGTACAGCCTGCTCATACCATCAAACTGCTCTTTGTCGCTGATGAAGAGGTCGGATCAAAGTTCGGCATCATCCACCTGTTAGAAAAGCATCATCTTTTTACTCAGGAAGATATTATCCTGGTGCCCGATGGCGGCGATCCTGCCGGAGAGACGATAGAAATTGCCGAAAAAAATATCCTGTGGCTGAAGGTACGCGTACAAGGTATTCAATCCCATGCCTCGCGTCCCGACCTTGGAAACAATGCCTTGATTGCGGCATCCGATTTGGCACTGCGTCTCCACGCGCTTGAGGCGGTATTTTCGCAGCAGGATGAGCTGTTTGACCCGCCGTATTCCACGATCCAGCCGACGAAAAAAGAAGCGAATATCCCCAACATCAATACCATTCCGGGGGAAGATATTTTCTATATGGACTGCCGCCTGCTGCCGTGCTACCAAATATCGGAAGTTTTGGAGAAAATGCGCAGTACCGCCGATGAGATTGAAGCAAAATACGGCGTGCATGTAACCTTAGACACGGTACAGGCCGAAAGTTCTCCTGCAACCGCAGCGTCCGCGCCCGTTGTGCAATTGCTTTCGGCTGCATTGAAAAAAGTACACGGCATCGAAGCAAAGCTGATCGGTATCGGCGGAGGCACAGTGGCAGCTCCTCTCCGAAGCGCAGGCTATGCGGCCGTGGTCTGGAGTACGCTTGACGACATGGCGCATCAGCCCAATGAATACTGTCTGATAAAGAATTTAATCGCTGACGCGCAGGTGATGGCGGCGCTGATGTACGGCGTTGATGCGCTGTAACCGCTTGAGCGATGTATACTGACGGCGAGATGAACGTATCGGTACGCGGCGCTGTCCGGCAGTGTACCGCATGCACGGCTTCCAATTCGGACGAGGAGCGTCTCTGTTTCGGCGGTTCGGCGGCAGATGATGACTGGCGGGCTGCGAACGATGCGACAACGCGGCTTCCCGAACGGATAACGCCTGCCTTTCAGCGATTGATTGATTCCGCCGAACCGGACAGCGCCGCTGCATTACGGCGGCAGGTTTCTGCCTCCGATGCAGAATGGGACGTTGCGGAGGCGGAACGCGCCGATCCGCTGGGTGAAGCACGGTACTGCGTTACGCCGTATCTGGTTCATCAATATCCAAACCGCGCACTGCTTCTCACAACCGGCCGCTGCTTGGCATACTGCCGCTACTGCTTCCGCCGTGAATTTACCGCCCGTGCAAGCGGCTTTCTTTCCCCCGCGCAGATAGCACGAACGATCAGCTATCTCCAAACACATCCAGAAATTCGGGAAATCCTTGTTTCCGGCGGAGACCCGATGAGCGGCAGCTTTGAACAGCTCAGCGGTCTCCTTACGCAGCTCCGAGCTGTTTCCCCGCAGCTGTTGATACGGCTGTGTACCCGGGCTCCCATTTTTGCACCCGAACTGTTTACCGATGGGCTGATCGCTCTGCTGCGGGCGGTACGTCCGCTGTGGGTTATTGCGCATATCAATCACCCTGCCGAACTCGGTACGGCACAGCGGAACGCCTTACTCCGCTGTGTCGATTCGGGTATTCCGGTACAAACACAAACAGTCCTACTGCAAGGCATTAATGATAATCCTGATATTCTTACCGAGCTGTTTCATGCACTCGTCTGCATGGGGATAAAACCCGGATACCTCTTTCAGATGGATTTAGCCCGCGGGACATCGAATTTCCGCGTGCCGTTGGATAAAGCGGCGGATATTTGGAACACATTACGTACACAGCTTTCCGGCCTTTCATTACCGCAGTTTGCGGTAGATTTACCAGGCGGCGGCGGAAAATTTCCGCTTTCCGCGCTTATCCTGCATGACGCGATTGTTTCACCGCTGCATGACGGCCGGTTTTCGGCACGCGGCATCGACGGAAAGGTATACACCTATCCGCACGCATAAGAGATTGAGCATACCCCTTTTGTTATGCCTAGCCGCTGTACCGCACAAGTAACCGCAGCTTATTCCTCCAAAAAACAAGCAACGTGATGACCGTTGCCGCGATCTTTCAACTGCGGGATGTTATTCTTGCAGTGATCCTTGCGCTTGGGGCAGCGGTCGTAAAAATAACAACCGGTACGTGCTTCCGCTGGAGACGGCACATCGCCGGAGAGGATAATCCGCTGGCGTTTCCGCTCGATTTCGGGATCAGGGATGGGCGCTGCGGAAAGCAGTGCTTGGGTATACGGATGCCGCGGCTTCGCATAGAGGTCATCAGCATTGGCAATTTCGACGATAACCCCAAGGTACATGACTGCAACCCGTGTCGAAATATACTGAATAACGGCAAGATCATGCGCGATAAACACATAGGTAAGGCCGAACTCATCCTGCAAGTCCTTAAAGAGGTTGAGAATCTGCGCCTGGATGGACACGTCGAGCGCGCTGACAGGCTCATCAGCCAGGATAAGTTCCGGCTGTAATGCGAGCGCACGCGCAATCCCGATGCGCTGCCGCTGTCCGCCTGAAAACTCATGCGGGTACCGATTGCGGAAAAACCGGGAAAGTCCGACTTTTTCCATCAGAACGCCGACCCGTTCGGTAATTTCCTCCTGCGTGTACGAGAGGATTCCCCGCTGCGTTAAAATGCGCATCGGCTCCGCGATAATATTCCCCGCCGTCATCCGCGGATTAAGCGATGCATACGGATCTTGAAAGACCATCTGCATATCTTTACGCGCCTTCATCAAGGTTTGTTTGGAACAACCGGCAAGCTCCATACCTTTAAACATGATCGAGCCGGAGGTCGGTTTATACAGCTGGGCAATGGCACGCGCTGCGGTAGATTTTCCGCAGCCGGACTCCCCGACAAGGCCGAGCGTCTCACCTTTTTTTACCGAAAAACTAATGCCGTCCACGGCACGGATAGCCCCCTTTTTCCGCGAAAAAAAGCCGCCTTCCGTAAAAGGAAAATGCATCTTTAAATCTTTAACAGTCAGTAAATCACCTGATACGTTATTTTTGTCTTCCATATATGTGCGTTCTCCTATTCGCGATGTGCAGACTGTCCGGCAGACTGCGGCGCAATTCCGCCGTGCGCCGAACCTTGTAATGAAGCAGCCCCTTCCGCTGAACTATTCGTTGCAGCGTTTCCTTGCTGATAAAGCCAACAGCTTGCACGGTGAGTCGGCGAGAAAACATGAGATGCAGGATATTGCGTCTTGCACTGCGGCAATGCATCGCTGCAGCGCGGATAAAACGGGCAGCACGGCGGTAAGTCGATAACGTTCGGCGGCTGGCCGGTAATGGAAAAGAGCCGACCGGCATTCTTTTTATCCATCCGCGGCACCGATTTAATCAAGCCGCGCGTATACGGATGCGCCGGCTGTGCAAACAGCTCATCCACCCCACCCTGCTCTACCACGCGGCCTGCATACATAACACATACGCTATCGCACATACCGGCAACCAAACCGAGCGAGTGAGTAATCATGATGACGGCAGTACCAAGCCGGGCGCTTAAATCTCCGATAAGATCAATGATCTGCGCCTGAATGGTAACGTCAAGTGCGCTCGTCGGCTCATCTGCAATCAGCACTTCCGGATCGCAGCTTAACCCCATCGCAATCATCACGCGCTGGCGCATTCCTCCTGAAAACTGATGCGGATAGCAATCCACCCGTTTTTCAGCCGCAGGAATACCAACCAGTTTGAGCATTTCAATCGCCCGGTCACGCGCATCTTTTTTTGATAAGCCCTGGTGCAGCCGGATTGTTTCAATCATCTGCGTAGAAATCTTTAAAAATGGATTGAGACTCGTCATCGGGTCTTGAAAAATCATCGAGATTTTATTTCCCCGCAACTGCCGAATCTCTTTTTTATTCATTTTGAGAATATCCTGCCCGTTATACCACACTTCTCCGCCGACGATTTTCCCTGGAGGATTGGGGATCAGATTCATAATCGCCAAATTGGTAACGCTTTTTCCGGAACCGGATTCCCCGACAATCGCCAGCATCTCGCGCTTATGCAGATCAAACGAGACCCCGTCTACGGCTTTGACAACTCCGGCATCAGTTCTAAAGTATGTTTGCAGATTTTTGACCTGTAAAATAATTTCGTTTGTTTTCTGATTATTCATCGTTACACCCTATTTTTACTTTGCGGATCGAAGGCATCGCGGAGCCCATCGCCGAGAAAGTTCATTGCGAACAAAAAGACCGTCATCGCAATCGCGGGAACCAATAGCTGCCACGGATACAACGTCATCACGTTTACCCCTTCGGAAACCAGTGAACCCCATGAAGCACGCGGCGCAGAAATACCAAGCCCCAAGAACGACAAAAAGCTCTCGTTCATAATAAAACCCGGAATAGAAAGCGTTGAATAAATAATGATAATACCGATCGTATTCGGCAGAATATGCTTAAAGATGATACGCGGAGTCGAGGCGCCCATCGCACGCGCTGCTTCAACAAATTCAGCGTTCTTTAAACTGATAACCTGTCCGCGAACCACACGCGCAATCGTCAGCCACGAAACGAGCGCAATCGCTACAAACAGAATCACGATATTCTGCCCCAAAATCGCCATCATAATGATAACGACAAGCATATACGGCAGTCCGTACATAATATCGACAAACCGCATCAGCACATTGTCAATCCAACCGCCGAAATAGCCGCTAACCGCCCCGACCAATACGCCGATAAAAAGCGACGTAATCGTACCGATCAGTCCGATCATAATCGAAATACGGCCGCCGTATATGACGCGGGCGAATACATCTCGTCCAAGCGCATCAGTACCCAAAAGATAGCGGCGTCCGTGAATCGGATCATTGTGAACATCTTGCTGCAACACAAGAAGCTCGGCTTTTTGCGTGTCGGATAGCTCTTTCCGTCCTTCCGCCTTCGCAACGCGCATCATATCGGCACGTTTGAGCTTGAGCATCAAACCTCCAGCAGTACGGAACGACGGCGGAAGATTCTGATGAATAATGGTCTGCTCAGAATAGGAATAAATCGGCAAAAGAGGCGCAAGAATCGATAAGACAAAGTAAAAGCTGACAATAAAGAGCCCGCTAATTGCCATTTTGTTTTTTTTCAGCCGGCGCCATGCATCATCCCATAAAGAGGAGGGTTTGATCGACTGATTAAATTCGTTGACTTGACCGCCGGATGCATCCTGCTGCTTTAGAGCGGCGGCAGTTTTTTTAGTATCCATCTGAGGCCTCACTTATATGAAATGCGGGGATCGATGACCGCATACAGAATATCAACAAAAAAATTCATCATGATGAGGATAATCGAATACATGATGACCGTCCCCATGATGAGCGTGTAGTCGCGGTTCAACGCCGACTGCACAAAAAACGTCCCAAGTCCGGGCACTAAAAAGATTTTTTCGATGACGACGGAGCCGGTGATGATGCCTGCAAACGCCGGGCCGAGGTAGCTGATAACCGGCAGCATTGCTCCTTTCAGGGCATGTTTAAACAGCACCGTGGGATAGGAAAGCCCTTTTGCATACGCAGTGCGGATATAGTCCGAACGGAGTACATCCAAAATACTAGCCCGCGAAAGACGCGCGATGTAGGCAAAGTACGGCAGTGACAGTGCGAGCGCAGGCATGACCAGCGTCTTTAAGCCTTGCCTACCGGTAATCCAGCCGGAAGTCGGCAGCCATTTGAGCTTTACGGCAAAAATGAACATCAAAATCGGGCCGATAACGAATAATGGAATCGAAATACCGATGACAGCGACGGACATTGCCGCATAATCGGCAAGCGAGTTCCGTTTTACTGCGGAAATAAGCCCGACTAAGAGGCCGAAAAAAAGCGCCCCGCACAGCGCCGTTATGCCGAGAATGAGCGAATTGGGCAAGGTATTCCCGATAAGCTCATTGACAGTGTAATCTTTGTATCTGAACGACGGGCCGAGATTTCCTTGCAGCATATCCCCCAAATACCGCACATACTGCTTCATAAGCGGCTCATCCAAGTGATAGACCTTATTGATGTTTGCAAGCACTTCCGGCGGTACACTCCGTTCAGCGGAGAAAGGACCTCCGGGAGCTGCTTTCATAATAAAGAAACTGAATGTTACAATTAAAAAAAGCGTCGGAACAAGGCTCACCAACCGGCGGATAATAAACCGAATCATGATCCCCCCAAAAAATATAAAATGGTTACATAAGGTTGTTGCAGCCGGTTTTATCCCCTGTGGTACGGCTCAAGAAATGCCGGGACATAAACCTTCCGCACAAATAAAAAAGCGCCGGTGCAATCGTGCTGAAGAATATACTTCCATCACGGAGCATACCGACTTCATCACAAATAACCGGCGCCCTGGACAACAAGCCCGCTTCAGTCCTGCCCCAAGCTGAACTGAAGCGGCGTTGAATATTTAAAACTGCGCCTTTGTTGCGTTATTTTGCTTTTTTAATCCCGACATACGGATGCACATCCGATGCATTAAGATACCACCCTTCCCATTTTTTGGTATCGATAAGGTGCTGGCTGACATACGAATACATCGGCAACACCCCCTGATCTTCGGTTAAAAAAACCGCTTCGGCGTCATGCAGCGTCTGAAGTCGTTCCGGCCCGCTTTTCATTGTAGCGGCCTTGCGAACCAAACTATCGAACTTCACACTGCTGTATTCACCGTCGTTATTACCTGCGCCGGTCATAAACAGCTCAAGGAAGGTATTGGGATCCTGATAGTCACCGAGCCATCCGGAACGGGTAATATCAAAATCATGCTGATGGCGGACATCCAAGAACGTCTTCCATTCATAATTTTGAATATCAATAGTGATCCCCAAGTTTTGTTTCCATGCTTCCTGTACATACTCGGCAATCAGCTTATGACCGTCGTGTGTGTTATAAATGATAGTCATAACCGGAAAGTCTTTTCCGTCGGGATAACCCGCTTCGGCAAGCAGCTTCTTCGCCCCTTCAGGGTCGTATGCGGCGCCTTCGGCAGGAGTATAGCCAGCCATCGGCGGCACCATAGAGCGGCTGGCAAGCTGCCCCGCACGAGTTACTTTGTCGACTATCTCTTGAATATTGAGCGCCATTGTAAGCGCTTTCCGAACCCGTACATCCTGCAACGGGCCGCGTTTTACGTTAAAGATGTAATAGTATGTACCGATTTGAGGAGCAACTTGATAATCGGGCAAGATTTTTACCTCATCCAATCGGGGAGTTGGTACGCCGTATTGCCAGTCAAGTTCACCGGTCTTGTACTTTTCAAACGCAGTGTTGTTGTCTTCTATCGGTAAGAACGTAACGCGTGAAAGATGGACGTTCTCTTTGTTCCAGTATTTGACATTCGGCACGACGCTCAATTTTTCCTGCGGTACCCATGTTTCAAGCACAAAAGGACCATTGCCCACAAAGTTGGCGGGTTTAATCCAGTCAGAACCGAATTTTTGAATGGTATGCATCGGCATGGGATTAAATGCATAGTGAGCCATCATATCGATTGCGTAAGGCGCAGGCCCGGTCAGCTGTACTTCAAATGTCATATCATCAACCGCTTTGATAGCGACGGCAGATGCATCCGCTTTGCCGGAGTTGTAATCTTCCGCGCCCTTTACTACTAAGGTAAGCATAGACGCATATTGAGAAGCGGTTTCGGGCGCGAGCGTACGCAGCCAAGAATCGACAAAGGTTTGCGCAGTGATCGGCGTGCCGTCGCTCCATTCAGCCTTCCGCAGGTGGAACGTATACACGGTACCGTCTTCGCTGACATCCCACGATGCCGCAACACCCGGCACTGCATTAGCCGTTTTCGGATCATACGTAACGAGCCCTTCAAACAGCGCCATATTGATACGGTGTTCCGGCGTACCGGTAATTTTTGCCGGATCCAAGCTCTGCGGCTCCGCGCCGTTTCCGATGATAAATTCGGCATCCGCAGACATACCTGCCGCCACTGAGGCCTGTCCCTCCGACTTTCCGCCACATCCGGCAAAAATAAATGCGGCGCTCACTAACGCAGTTAATACGCCCGCCATTTTGTGTTTCATACTCTACTTCTCCTTTTATTTGTAAGTGGTAAAACGATTATACACAATCACTTGATTATATCAAGTATATTTATGCAATAAATGGCGTAAAAACTGTATATTTTTGCATTTTTATAGATTAAGGGAAAAGGAAGAGTGTTTCCGGCAGCTCGGAACACGCAGCACCGCGCTGCATGTACACGGAATTTCCCATTCCCGGCAAGCTGCGCGGCGGGCGCGCGTTAGCGGCGGGAGGGGAAAGGGGCGTATGTTGCAACATGCGCCCCTTTGTACACGCGCGCGCAGGAATTTCTGCGCGCGCGTACCGGTAGCCCCGGACAGAGCGGCGGACCGCAAAGCGGTACGCAACGCCCAATTTAAAATGAAGATGCATGAAGAAAAAACCGTTGACAGGGGATAATTCCGCTCCGGCTAGACGGCAATCGGAAAAACAGCTATAGTATCGAAACACACAGCGAATTAACGAGCGCTTACAAATACCCCAAGGAGTGGATATTGTGAATACAGGTATCGTCTCCCCTATAAACCTAAGCACTAAAAGAGAAGGGCTTTTGGCGGTAAAATTTTCTATCCGCAAAAAACTGATCGTGGTGTTTACCTCTGTTATACTCACGCTTATTTTATTTGTTTCCATTTTCATCGGATTTCAAATACGGAAATCAAACAGCTCGTCGTTTCAAAAAACTATTTCACGTGAGATGAAACTTGCCGAAAGCGGCATACGGATTTTTTTTGATAATACGTCAAAAATGCTGAATACGCTTTCGGAGCATCCGTATGTACGCGCTGCGGATGAATCGATTCATTCATACCGCAAAGACACAAAAAGCGTTACATCCTCCGATATTATTCGCAGTGATACCGAAGCAAAAATTGCGCTGTTGTTTAAGACGATCGATATCGGCTTCCCCGAATATTTGGAAGTATATATGGGAACGAAATGGAGCGGTTTTGTCAGCAGTTTTGAGGGAGAAATGTCCGCGGGCTACGATCCGTGCGACCGGCTATGGTACCGTACCGGCACAGATGCGCAAGGACAGGTTGCCATTACCGACGCGTTTTATTCGGTTGATTTAGATGCCGTTTCAATCGGCCTTGTAAAAAGCGTCTATGCCGACGATAGCCGCACATTTATCGGAAATATTGCCATAGAATTGACGCTCGGCACATTGACCGATATGATTTCAAAATTCCAAATCGGAACGACCGGCTATGTCTTATTGATGCAAAATGACGGAACCATACTCGCCGATCCTATTCACCCCGAATATAATTTTAAAAAAATTACCGACACAGACCTGCCGAACCCTCAGCAATTTATGAACCTCACTGAAGGAAATATCAAAATAAAAAAAGACGGAGAAAACTGGCTTGCCCAAATATACACGATACGGAATCCGGACTGGAAATTAATCGCCTTTGTGAAAGAAGCCGAAGTGCTGAGCGAATATTATATTATCCTCCGGTCTATGATTGTGATCGGTATTATCTTATTAGCAATCTTTATCGCTATACCGTCATCGCTTGCGCTCCGCATTATACGGCCGATTAAACATATTATCGAAATACTCACGCGCCTTGCCCAAAATGACTATACAGGCCGGTTGGCCGTTTCCGGTAACGATGAATTTGCGCTTTTGTCGGAGCATTTTAACAGTACCGTTGCACAGGTGCGCGGTTCCATTACCTCGATTACCAAAGATACCGGTACGATGCGGGATATGGTCGAAACGCTTGCCGCTAATATGGAAGAAACTGCGAGCGCTGTTAATGAAATTCACGGTAATATCGATGAAGTAAGACATCAAGCGCAGGCACAAAGCGGCAGTGTTACGAAAACCGCGGTAACGATAGAGCACATCAATGAAAAACTTAACCGGTTAGTTACCGGAATTGAAACGCAAGCCGAACACATTACACAATCGTTGGGCACCATTACGCATATAGCGGAAAATATTGCCCAAATAACTCAAACCCTTGAACAAAACAACGAGTTTATTAAGACGGTATACGGAAAGACGCGGGACGGCAAAGAAGACGCGCAAGCCTCAAACACCGTCATTGCGCAAATTGCGGAAAAGTCCGAATCGCTCCTTGAGGCAAGTCAAATTATTCAGAATATCGCGAGCCAAACCAATCTGTTGGCGATGAATGCCGCGATTGAAGCGGCTCATGCGGGCGAATCCGGGAAAGGATTTGCGGTTGTCGCCGATGAAATTAGAAAGCTGGCGGAAGAATCCAATACGCAAGGGAAACACATCGGCATCGTTATACGGGAATCGACTGACATTATCGGACGGCTTACCGAAGTAGGCAGGGCAACGGAAACGGCATTTACAGAAGTCAGCGATTTTATCAGCAAAATAGCAGAAAAAGAAGATTCGATTGTGCAGCTTATGCACGAACAGGATGCAAACGGACGGCAAGTGCTTGATGCAATGAAAAAAATCAACGGTATAACCGGAGATATCAAGACCGGTTCGGCAGAGATGATTGTAGGCGGCACACAAATTGAACGCGAAATGCAAGAACTTACCGCAATAACCCGTAAAACAACCGATAGAATCAATGAAATTGCAAGCGGCGCCGTCCAAATCAACAGTTCGATACAGGATATCCGGATTATTAGCCAAAACAGTAAAAACAGCATTGAGAATTTAGCGGCGGAAGTCTCAAAGTTCAAGATATAAATTGTAGGGGATGTTTTTCTTTTTTTCCGATAAAAAGAAAAGCATCCCCTACAACCCCTAAAAAGAAAAATAACGGCTTAGGGCTTCGCCCTAAGAACCCGCCGTAGTTCCAAGGCTTGGTTCTTAAAATAGAAGTTGAGCACCTAGTATTCGGCACCGCTATTTCGTCTGCTTTGGCTATTTTCAAAAGCGCTGGAAATAGCTTTTCAGAATCGGCAGAATACCGTACTTTGCGCTCACCTTGACAGCCCGTTTCTTATTCACTACCATCAAAACGATATTATGGAATCGAATATTCTTAAATTTCAAGCGCAAGAAGATTTTGCTAAAGCGCGTAACAAAGCATGGATCAATGACTTACAGAATCTCATTCATCCCGACAAAAGGCGCCTACTTTCTTTTAACGACGTAAAAAAAATGTTAAAACCGAAAAATGAAGTGTATACCGGCCTCAAAATCGTACCGATACAAAAAATTGTCGGCAGCGAAGGCCGCTATAATGATTTTGATAATCATTTTTTACCGCGTACAAACGAACTCAAACAACGGTGGATCAATGTCGATAAAGCGCACCTTTCCGATGTGGTGCTGCCCCCTATTCAGCTGTATGAACTGGCGGGGCTCTATTTTGTCCGGGACGGGAACCATCGGGTATCGGTGGCGAAGACTCAAGGAGTTGAATTTATCGATGCCGAAGTGATTTCACTGCAAAGCGAGGTACAGCTGCCGCTTGACGTCCGGCTGGATACCCTACGCGAGGTCGTTATCAAATATGAAAAACGTATTTTTTACACTGAAACCAATTTCGGCGACCTAACCGATTACTGGGACTTGGATTTTACCGCGACCGGCCGCTATGATGTGATTTATAATCATATCCTTGTGCATAAATATTTTATCAATGAGCAACAGAGTACGGAGATTGAATTTAACGATGCGCTTATCTCGTGGTTTAAAATGGTCTATCTCCCGGTTATTGAAGTAATTGAAAAATACAATCTGCTTTCCGATTTTAAAAATCGAACAAAAAGCGATATTTATGTCTGGGTGGTAAAGCATTGGGATCGGCTCAAGCAGAAAAACGGCAATGACTACAGCCTTGATGAGGCAACGAAAGATTTTGCAAAATTAGAAAAAACAACTCAATCAAAACAGTCTTCGTTGTTAGTATGGTTCAAAAAGCATATTTTGAATCGCTTAAAAAAATAAGAAGGACATCCCTTCTGGCATACGCAAAAGCGAGGCTAGAGGCTTTCGATAAAGGCAAGGTAGCGTACTATGAAAGAAAAATTTCAATGCTATGTGCAGTTATTCACTGCATTTTTTAAAATCGGTCTTTTTACCTTCGGCGGCGGAATGAGCATGCTGCCGATGCTGCAAAAAGAACTGGTAGAATCCAAAAAGTGGCTCACTGATGAAGAAATCCTGAATTACTTTGCAATCGGACAGTGCACGCCGGGCATTATTGCCGTCAACGTTGCAACCTTCTGCGGCTACAAGCGGGCGGGACTTTCCGGCGCAATCACCGCTACCATCGGGATTGTATGTCCGTCATGGCTGGTCATTACGTTGATAGCAGGTTCCATCTCGCGCTTTTCGGAAATTGAATGGCTGCAGCGGGCAATGAAGGGTGTATACATTGCGGTGGCAGCCTTACTGACACGAACAGTATTTACGTTCGGCAAAAAGATTATTACGGACGGGATAACCGCGGCGATTGCGATTGCGGCATTCCTTGCGATGACGGTATGGAATGTCTCCGGTATCTTGATTGTGCTTGCAGCCGGTATTGTCGGCTTCTGTGCACAAATGATCAAAACTCGCATCCGCAGCAGAGGCGACAACAAGGAACAAAAATGAGCTTATTCGGATTGTTTTTTCTTTTTATGTATATCGGGCTTTCCACCATCGGCGGAGGTCTGGTCGCCATCAGCTTAATGCAGCAGGAATTAGTTGCCCGCTCAATTATCAGTTCCGAACGGTTTATTGCAATGATTGCCGTTTCGGAATCAACACCAGGCCCGATCGGCATCAATATGGCAACGTATATCGGCTACGAGCTGTACGGTATTTGGGGCAGCTTGGTGCTGACGACAGGTATTGTCCTGCCTTCACTGATTGTGATTGTGCTGATTGCCCGCTTTACCCGGTCTTTTCAGGACGCAGCGCCCGTCAAAAATACTATGTACGGGCTTCGCGCGGGCGCTGCGGGAATGATTACCTCAGCAGCATGGAATGTACTCGCGGTAGCCGTCTTCACGATACCGGCGTTTCAGGCCTCTCACCGCTGGACTGAACTGATAGACTTAAAATCGGCGGCGGTCTTTTGCGGTTTTTTGCTGCTGCAAATCTTTTGGAAACAGCTGCACCCCATCTTCTTAATCATCATCGGCGCCGGTATCGGGCTGGTACTGTTTTAGCAACATCCGCACCCGCTACCGTGCAGGTGCGGATTTCAGTTCCGATATGCTTTACACAGCCGATTGTGCAGCGTCAATAATGGTTGCCATTGCGCTGAGGTCGGCGGTTTCAAACCGGTCTTCCGGCGGATACAGAGCACCGCCATAGTAAATAGCGGCGTTCCCTGCGGTGGAAGTATCCGCAACCGCTTTTAATGCGGCAAAGTGAATTTGAGTCACGCCGGTGCCCTGCACGAGTTTCGCTGCGTTTTTTTGCGTAATGCCGCCGCCCGGCAGAATTTCTATCCGGCCTTTTGCATGCTGTACCATTTGCGCAATCAGTTCCATCCCTTCATAAGCAGTCGGTGCTTGACCGCTTGTCAACACCCGCGTAAATCCCAATTCAATCAGTATATCAAGCGCCTGTAGCGGATCGGGCACGACATCAATTGCGCGATGAAAAATTTTTTCTTTATCACCGGCAATGCGTACCAAAGCTTCACACCGCTTTTCGTCGATCGTACCGTCGTGGTTTAAAAAGCCGAACACAATACCGTCAGCGCCGTTTTCGATAAACAAGGCCGCGTCTTCTTTCATGGTATTAAATTCTGCAGCGGTATATAAAAAACCGGCCGCACGAGGACGCAGCATCGTCAGCACTTTAAGTTTTGTTTCTTTTTTTACCAGCCGCAATGTACCGAGCGATGGCGTGAGCCCGCCCAAAAACAACGAAGAATTCAGTTCAATTCTTGCTGCTCCAGCTTTTTCGGCTGCAATTGCATCATCCAGTGAACCGGCGCAAATTTCAATCGTCAAGGAGTTTTTCATACGGCAATTATAGAAAAGTCATCCCGAAAAATCAACGGAACACCGTCAGCAGAATAGAACAAACATCGGACATTCCCGAAAATAGCAACGCTTAACAGGTCGATACTATTACAGACTAACCAGACCTCGAACATAGACAAAGCCGATAAAATAAGATACATTACTACTTAGTCGATTAGCTTATGATAACATTCAGTCGGCAAATATAATATAGTATGGAGAAATCGTATGTTTAAACAAAAAATCTTTGTTTTATGCACTTGTATTGCCTTGGCCGCGGGTATACCGCTTTTTGCAAAAGAGAAAGCGTATGCTATCGCCGTTTTTGTTCCCGGAATTGTCAAGGGGAATCCAACGTATGAGCTGTTGGTAGAAGGCGTTCAGGAAGCACAAAGTAAATTAATGAAGAACGGTAAAAAAGTTACCGTCAAAACCGTGGAAGGCGGTACCAATCAGGGTGAATGGCAAAACGGACTTACGGCACTTGCGCTCAGCAAAAAATATGATTTAATCGTCAGTTCCAATCCTTCGCTCCCGGCAATTGCGGAAAAAGTGCTTCAAGCAGCACCTCAGCAAAAATTCCTGCTGTTGGACGGCTATCTTTCCGGGAATAAGCAGATTAAAACCGTCGGCTTTAATCAATATGAGCAAGGCTACCTGAACGGCTACTATGCCGCGCTTATCAGCAGCAGCGCTATGAAAGACGCGAACGACTCATATAAGATCGGGCTCCTTGCCGGACAAGAATATCCGGTAATGAATGAAAAAATACGGAAAGGCTATTTAGACGGTGCTAAAGCGGTTGATAGCCGTTTTGAGCTCGATTTCCGTGTTCTGGGCAACTGGTACGATGCCGCAAAAGCCTCGGAACTCGCTACTTCAATGATTAAAAACAAAGCGGATGTAATTTTGACAATCTGCGGAGGCGGCAATGCCGGTGTGGTTGCAGCAGCTCGTGAAAACGGTGCCTATGTCATGTGGTTTGACCGTCCGGGCTATTCATACGGAAAGGATATCGTCGTCGGTGCAACGGAAATCAGTCAGAAGACGGCATGTACCGATGCGGTTATCAGTTTTGTCGAAGGCCGTATGGCATTCGGTACGCCCGTAGAGCTCGGCATAAAAGACGGTGCCGTCGGTTTTGCATTTGAAGGCATTCCCGCAAATGTGCCGCAAACCGTTATTCAGAAAGAAAAAGAATTGATTGAAAACGTCAAAACCGGAAAGACAACGCTATCCGGTAATTAGGACACTTGAGTGTTTTCAACCGAAAACCTACGCTTCACCTTTTCAGAAAACGGAATTACAGCGGTTGACGGCGTGAGCCTGCAGTTTGAAGCAGGCAAAATTCACGCCGTTTTAGGCGAAAACGGAGCCGGGAAATCGACGCTTGCGCGTCTTTGTACCGGCCATTTGCAGCCGGATAGCGGGCGGATGATATGGAACGGTTCCGAACTCCGCCTGCAATCCCCGGCGGACGGCATCCGGCAGGGATTGGTTCTGGTGCCGCAGCATCCGCAGCTTTCGGCGGAGCTGACCGTCTGGGAAAATCTCCTGATCGGCTTGCACCCCGTACCGACGGTTCCGTCCGGTATCCTTTCCCCCACGCACGCTCCGGCAGCGCTTGCTGCCGCGCTCAACCGCTACGGCATTACGCTGCCGCTCACACAAAAAGCGGGAACACTGGACACCGCCCAACTGCATTGGGCGGCTATCGGTGAAGCGTTACTGAAAAATCCTTCGGTGCTCTTCCTTGATGAGCCGTCCGCCTCTTTTAGTCCCCAGGAAATTACACAGCTCTACGGAATACTCCGCAGCTGTGCAGACCGCGGCGCTTGTATCCTCGTTGTAACGCACCGTATCCAAGAGGTTCTGACATTCATGGATACGGTACATATTCTGAGGAACGGCAAGACCGTCCGCAGCGGTGCACTCGATCCTTCTGTGGACGCCGAACGACTACTTCAAGACATATTCGGAGCGCAAGCGTTCGGTACTGCCCAATCGGGTGAAGCCCAAAACCATTCGTCCCATCCGGAAAATGCGCAGAATACGCACACACCAACGGTGCAATCGCATTACCTGAGCGTTCGGAATGCGGATGCTGCACAATCCGTTCAATCAACACCGCAAGCACAACCGAATAAGAACGCCCCGCAAGAGATTCATGCCGCCATGCAGCAAAACGCTCGTTCCGGCCAGCCGTACCACTTAGGTCTTGAAATAGCCCATATTTTTGCCGTAAACCGCAAAGGCGCAAGTTTTTCCGATTTTTCGTTACAAGCACCGTGCGGAAGCATCACAGGCATCGTCGGCATCAAAAAACAAGGGCTTGAGCTGCTGGAATACCTCCTCGTCAATACCGTAAAACCAAGCCGCGGCACCATTATATTTAACGGAAAGCCGCTCAGCAGTATCCGAAGGGAAAAGTACGCATATATTCCCAGCAAACGGATGCGGAACGGCATAGCAGATCGGCACAGCATTGCGGAAAACTTATATGTCCGTGCACGCGCCTTGCTGTACCATTGCGGTATTTACTCAAAAAAAGCCGTTTCCGCGTGGAAAAACGAGTGCCCGTTCGATATCCCCCGCTTGTGGGAAGACAGCATATTGAGCCTATCGGGCGGCATGATTCAAAAACTGATTTTCAGCCGTGAACTTGATAACCCGCAGCCGCAGCTGGTCATCTGTGCCGAACCCTATTGGGGACTCGACCGGAAAGTCCAACTGAACCTCTTACACCGGTTGCGCAGTCTCGCGGCCAACGGAGCGGCAGTCATTGTGCTCACCTCCGACGCAGATGCCGCTATGGAAACCTGCGACCGCATCCACGTATTATACCGCGGCGCAATAACCCGCTTTATGGAACAGCCCCCTTACAACCGCTCCGTACTAATCGCAGCAATGATGCAGGCAGATACCAATGCATAATATCTCAGAACAATCGATAAAAAAAACGACGCCGCTTTTGAACAGTATTCTTTCGGTAATTGCAAGCGCAGCAGCGGCTGCACTGTGTTTAGCGATACAGAGCGAAGAGCCTACTGAAACGCTCTTTGCTTTTTTTATCTCACCTTTTACCAATTCATTTTATTTAGGGAACCTGCTGGATCGCGCCTCGCTCATCCTTCTCTGTGCAATGGGCTTCATACTTCCTGCAAAAGCGGGATTTTTTAACCTCGGCGGAGAAGGACAGGCCTATTTGGCGGCATTTATCTCGGTAGAATTTGCGCTCTTGTTTCCCAATCTCCCCCAACCGCTCGGCTTACTCACCGGTTGCACGCTTGCTGCGCTCTGCTCCGGCCTGCTGGGTCTCATTTCAGCATCGCTTAAACAATTTCTCGCCATCACCGAGCTGATCAGCACATACCTTCTTTCCTGCGCACTGCTTCCGCTCATCGATTACGGAGTCAATGACCTCTTCCGGGATACGGAAAGTAATCTGATGGCGACACCGTACACGGCGGAAAGCTGGTATCTTCCATCTTTTTGGCTTCCGTCAACCCTGAATAGCAGCATTTTTTTTACAGCGCTCATCACAGCCGCGCTTTTTTGGATGTTCAAACGCACACTCTACGGATATGAATTACACCTCACTGGAAATAATTACCCCTTTGCACAGTCGCAAGGCATCAAAGTAGGGCTTATTTCCGGTTTAGCACTGAGTCTCGGTGCGGCCTGCCACGGACTCGCAGGTGCATTCAGCGTGTACGGCTCACGGCACTACGTCTATGCAGGCATCACATCGGGTCTCGGCTGGAGCGGTATCTCCGCTGCGCTGATCGGCCGCAATCATCCGCTCGGCGCTGTGTTCGGCGCGCTCTTTTTTGCATGGATGGAAGCAGGCGGCAAGGCTGCGATGATACAAAGTAGCATCTCTTTCGATCTTTCATCCATTGTCCAAGGGATCGCCTTTATCTTGGTCACAATCAACTTCTTTCAATTGAAAAAGGCGACTCAACAACCGGCGCAATAATGACAAGATACATTGATAAAATGATGAAAGAGAAACGCCGAACGTATACGGCATTCAAAAGGAAATAAGCTATGACGGCAAAATTGATATATTTACTTGCGCAAACGGCGCCGTTAGTCATTGCAGCGTGCGCTGCGCTCGTATCCGAATATGCAGGACTCCTCAACGTAGGGATTGAAGGGCTGATGCTGTTCGGAGCCTTTACCGGAATAAGCGGTATCCTGTTAAGCGGCGACATCGGAGGCCTCGCTCCGGCGCTTGCAGTGTCGCTCCTACTCGGAGCCGGGTTCAGCATGCTGATTACCTATCTTTCACTGTCCCGCAAAGCAAACATCTACATCCTTGGCCTCGCTATCAACCTTGTCGCCGCTGGCTTTGTGTCAATCCTTAGTACGCGGCTGTTCGGCAACCGGAGTATCGTATCGCTGCCGCCGGAGCTGCTGCCTCAGCCGCAGCTCATCAAAACGGTAAGTGCACTGCTCACCGTTTTGATCACCTCCGGACTCGTCCTCTTTTGCCGCTATACAAAGCCCGGCCTTAGGGTAAAAATTCTCGGCAAAGATTCTGCTTTTTTGGATTCTGTCGGCGTGAATACCTATCGGTTAAAGATAGCGGCGATGGGCATATCCGGAGCGGCGGCAGCGCTTGCCGGTAGCTTACTTTCGTTACAGCTGGGCGCCTTTGTCCCCAACCAGAGCGCCGGCAAAGGTTGGATCGCGCTGGTACTTGCCTATGCAGGCGGACGATCGGTCATCGGTACTGCAAGTGCGGCGCTCTTGTTTGTATACCTGGAAAACAGCATAGCTGCGGCTCAAATCGGTATGGATCATCCAGCCATGTTGATTGGACTCCCTTTCGTGCTCGGACTCTTTTTAATCATCGCCGAAAAGCTCATTATGAGAATATGGAAAAAAGACTTATAACAAGTTCCGCTATAGTTTTTCCAATTTTTCTGCAAGTTTCAGATACAAAGCGTTTGTAGGCTCCAAAGCCAGTACCTGCTGCAAATAATACGCAGCCTTCCGATAATCTTTATGCCGGAAGTACCATTCATACAGAGCAAATAATGTTGAAACGCTACGCGGATCGGACAAAAGACTCAAGCGCAGCAGCGACAATTTCTCTTCATCATTGGTCTCAAGGATCGCTTGATAATACAGTAGCACGGATTTTAACGTTGAACGGGCATCAGTCAGATGGCGGGAAATAATGCGTTTCATCACAGCATATTTGTTTGCCCCATACAAGGCCTCAAGATACAGGGTAATAATTTCATCGGAAGGCTTTTCGGTAGCATTATACGCTGCTCCCGATGTATTGACTGCTTCTTGCCAGTTATTCATACCGGCACATACCTGCGTATAGAGCATAATGTCCTCTTCAGAAGGATTATTGCTATACAGATATTGCGCACGCTCAAATGCATTATCCCATCGCTTTTCAGCGATATCTTGTTTAACCAACAAACGAATTGCTAAAATATTTCGCGGATTTTGCCTCAGCAGTATATTGATCAAATCATGTATCGTTTTTCCATTGATTGTATTTTTAGTTTCAAAACAAAAATTTGCACACGCAAGAATAACATCCGCCGCCTGCGGATACAACGCCTCTGCTTTCTCCAAACATTGTTTTGCCTCCGTTATATTTTTGCTCCACTCACGCAATACGCGTGCACGCAACAGGAGGTAGTCTTTATCTACTTTATTCTTCTTTGCAAATTCATCAAGCAATGCGGTCGCCGCTAAATATTCTTTCTTTTCAATATGAAACCGAACTCTCAAAAAAAACACATTACTTTGCTCGCCATTCTTTTTTACAATTGCACTAATGAGCGGTTCAGCCCGTCCCAAATCGCCGACAGCGATATACGTTTCGCTCAACAATAATTGAACTGTTACCGCATCGGGATAGCGTTCATATAATTTTTCAGCAATTTCACGAGCCTTTTCAATATTATCTCTCAATAATGATAAAGAAACAAACCGCATCCCTGCAGGATAGCAGCTATTATCTTGTTCCCATGCAATTTGATAATAATCTTCCGCCTCCGATAAATTATTAAGCTGTTCATATAATAAGCCTAAAAGATAAAACGGCAGCACGGAATGAGGATTGATTTTTCTTGCAGCAAAAAGCCGTGTTTCCAAAGTAGTTGTAAATTCAGGTACTCCAACTCCCTTCGTCAAAATGAGTGGAGGAATGATGGCATCAAAAAAGGTATTAAGCCCCAGCGACTGCGGAAAAATATTTTTTTCAATCTGTGTGAGCGCATCCAGGTACGGATCGCTCTGCTTATAACTCGGCATATTCCAATTACCCGCTTCGAGCGGATACAAAAGCTGCATCAAGCGCGCTGCAAGCGTCAACAACACCTGCTTTCCTTTACTTGTCCCCGTCGAAGTTGCATATACACGTTCTACCGTGCGTTTCAAACTTGCAGGAGAGGCTATTTCCAAATCAGCTTGAAGCAATGGATCAACATATTGTGATCGCAACTCTGCAGGAGTCGGCAATGTTAAAACAGTAGCCTGAGCATTTTGAATTTCAGGACTAACCGATGTAACGGTAGTACATGAAAAACAAATGAAAAAACACAAACAAACTAAGAGGAACAGCATAACATTCTCCCCAAATAGCAGCGTGAGAGAAGGAGTAAAAATAAAAAAAAGCCCGGCAGCTACCTACTTTCCCACTCTTGAATGAGCAGTATCATCGG
>CAUTXW010000014.1:0-41171 GCA_963542655.1 uncultured Treponema sp.
TACGGAAAATGCTGATTGCAAACCGCGGAGAAATTGCCGTCCGCGTTATCCGCGCGTGCCGCGAAATGGATATTGAAACGGTCGCCGTCTATTCTTCCGCCGATAAAGAATGCCTGCACGTACAGTTGGCCGACCATGCGGTCTGCATCGGACCCGCGCCGTCCGCCAAAAGCTATTTAAACAAAGACGCGCTGATTACCGCCGCGCTCTGTACCGGCTGCGATGCCGTCCATCCTGGAGTCGGCTTTCTGTCCGAAAACGCCGATTTCGCGCGGGAGGTAGAAAAAGCCGGCATGTTCTGGATCGGGCCGAAGCCTGACACTATCGAAATGCTCGGCGACAAGGTAAAAGCGCGCGAAACAGCTCAGAAAAGCGGCTTACCGGTTACGCCCGGTTCGGCAGGCGCGATTACAACCAAAGAACAGGCCGCGGAAACGGCAAACAAATGCGGCTACCCGGTCATCATCAAGGCTGCATCGGGCGGCGGCGGCAAAGGCATGCGCATTGTATGGAAGGAAGCCGACTTGGCGGAAAATCTTTCCATCGCTTCTTCTGAGGCGGAGGCCAATTTTGCCGACGGTACGGTTTATATCGAAAAATATTTGAGCGATCCGCGGCATGTGGAGCTTCAAGTGGTTGGAGACGGTGCCGGCGGTGTTGCAATTCTCGGTGAGCGGGACTGTTCCGTACAGCGGAATCATCAAAAATTGATAGAAGAAAGCCCGTCGCAGGCGGTGAGCGAAGCGATGTATGATTCGATGTGCAAAGGCGCACAAAAGCTCTTTTCCTCGCTTAATTATTGCGGAGCAGGCACCATCGAATTTCTCGTATCAGGCGATCAGTTCTATTTTATGGAAGTCAATGCACGCGTACAGGTTGAGCACCCCGTTTCCGAGATGGTAACCGGCACCGATATTATCCGCGAACAGATTACCGTCTGCACGGGCGGTAAGATGTCCCTTCCCGACGGCGTTCTGCCGGTAACGGGCTGGGCAATCGAGGCCCGCATCAATGCGCGTACCCCCGGACTGATCACGAATCTGCGGATTCCCGGCGGGAACGGCATCCGCTTCGACGGGTTTTTGTATCAAGGCTATAAGGTGGTGCCGTTCTACGATTCGATGACCGCTAAGCTGATTGTGCACGGTGCGGATCGGCCTCAGACGATTAAAAAACTGCTGTGCGCGCTGGAAGAGCTGCAAATCGACGGTATTCAAACGAACATCGACGAACAAAAAGCGATTTTACGTTCGCCCCAATTTCAATCGGGCGACTTCGGCACCAGCCTCTACGCGCAGCTATTTGAGGGAGAAAAGTAATGGAATGTCCTCATTGTAAAACACAATATGAACGGGAAACGCTTTTAAAGCATTTGATGGTGTGCCCCGACTGCGGATGCCATCTGCGGATGGACGTAGCCGACCGGATTGCCTATATCGCTGATGCCGGTTCGTTTGAAGAACTGGATACCACGCTGCGGACGATGAATCCCATTCAAATGGAAGGATATGAAGAAAAGGTGTCCGCGGCAGAGGCCAAAACTTCGATGAATGAGGCGGTGGTTACCGGCACCTGTAAGATTGAAGGCCGGGATGCGCTTTTGGGCGTCATGTCGTTTGATTTTCTCGGCGGTTCGATGGGCTCGGTCGTTGGGGAGAAAATCTCCCGGCTCATGCTGAAAGGCGCGGCGGAACGGATACCCGTGATTATCTACGCGACTTCAGGCGGCGCGCGTATGCAGGAAGGGCTCTTCTCACTGATGCAGATGGCTAAAACTTCCAGCGCAGCGGCGGAGCTGGACGATAAGGGGGTTCCGCTGTTTTTGATGCTCTGTGATCCTACGACCGGCGGCGTAACAGCGAGCTTTGCAATGCTCGGCGATGTGATTGCTGCGGAGCCCAATGCACTGATCGGGTTTGCCGGGCCGCGCGTCATCGAAGGAACAATTCACCAGCAGCTGCCGGAAGGTTTTCAGCGTGCCGAATTTCAGCTGAAAAAAGGCTTTGTCGACTGCATCGTACCGCGTGCCGAACAAAAACACTTTTTCGCCGTGATGATCGACGCGCACCTCAATCCGCCGTTCGGAAAAGGAAGGGAGTAATATGAGTAAAGAAAACGAACAGCAAACCAACCAGAGCGAGCTGCTGGCGGGACTGCGCGATATAGCGGATAAATACGGACTCGACATTACCAGCGAGCTGAAAACGATAAATGAAAAACTGCAAGCGAGCTCCGCAATTTCGCAGGTGTGGCGGAAGATTGAACTCGCCCGGAACAACGACCGGCCGCGCGCCCTCGATTATATCGATATGATTTTCGACAACTTTATCGAGCTGCACGGAGACCGCTGCTTTGGGGACGATCCTGCGCTGATCGGCGGTATCGCGTTTATCAAGGGGATACCGGTAACGGTTATCGGCAACCAAAAAGGCCGGAATCTGCGGGAAACGATTGACCGGAACGGCGGTATGGCGAACCCCGAAGGATACCGCAAAGCACTCAGGCTGATGAAGCAGGCTGAAAAATTCCACCGGCCGATTATCACCTTTGTCGATACACAGGGCGCCTATCCGGGACTCGGTTCGGAAGAGCGCGGCATTGCAGAAGCCATCGCGGTGAACTTGCGCGAACTGAGCCGCGTTAAAACGCCGGTTATCTGCTTTGTTATCGGTGAAGGCGGTTCGGGCGGCGCGCTCGGCATCGGCGTCGGCGATAAGGTCTACATGCTTGAAAATGCGATTTTCTCGGTTATCTCGCCGGAAGGCTGCGCATCAATCCTCTTGCGGGATTCAAGCCGCGCAAAGGACGCCGCCGCGATGCTGAAAATCACCAGCCGCGAGGTACTCGGCCTCAAACTGATCAACGGCATTATCGAAGAGCCGGAGGACGGCGCCCACACCGACCCGCAACACGCGGCGGATAAAATACGCGCACAAATCCTCCACGACTTGGCCGATCTCTGCAAACGCGATCCCAAAGTTTTGGTACGCTACCGCCGCAAAAAGATACACTCCATCGGTCTTTTTTCGGAATAACCGGAAGAATCCCCACAGCCGATTGCTCTCTCGAAGCATTCCTCGGCAATCGCCGATAACCTCGTATCGGCATATAAAAAAGCCTCTGAAAACATATCGCTTTCAGAGGCTTTTTCGTTCAAAGCTCAAATGATATTCAAAAGTTATTCGGAAACATCTTGGCCATCGACACCCGCCGACTGCGGAGCTTCAAGAGCAGCTTGTTGCGGCAGCTGCGATTCGGCTTTGATAATATCGTCAAACTCCTGTTTATCGATAGTTTCTTTTTCAAGCAGCCGTTTCGCGATATATTCCAGCAAATGCTTTTTCTCTTGCAGCCGGTTAACAACCACCGTATACCGTTCTTCCATAATACGGGCGATCTCTTCATCGATATACTGCTGCGTCGTCTCCGCATATTCACGCACCAGCTGCGGATCACCCGCTCCGTAGCCGCTTCCTCGTTTTGAAAGCGCCACATTTTTAAAGCGGGCGCTCATTCCGTAATCGGTAATCATCCCGCGGATGATGTCCGTCGCCCGCGACAGGTCATTGGCCGCTCCGGTGGAAACCACGCCGAACTGAACAAACTCGGCAGCGCGCCCGCCCAACAGGCAGTCGACTTCGGCAAGGAGCTCTTTTTCCGTGCGGAGGAAGCGGTCTTCTTCCGGTATATTCAGTGTATAGCCAAGCGCAGCGATACCGCGCGGAATAATCGAAACCTTGTGCACCTTATCGGCGCCGTCGGTAAAGGCGGCCGTGATAGCATGGCCTGTTTCGTGGTACGCAACAATCTGCCGTTCCTTTTCTTTGACAACCCGGCTCTTTTTCTGCAAACCGGCAATCGCCTTTTCAACCGCCTCGCTAAGATCTTCTGCAATAACCTCTTTCCGGCCGCCGCGCACCGCAAGCAGCGCAGATTCATTTATCACATTTGCAAGATCAGCCCCGGAAAAACCGCTCGTAATGCGCGCGGTATCACCCAAATCAATGCCGTCCGCCAGTTTCACATTTTTTGCATGAATTCTCAGGATTTGCTCCCGCCCCTTCATGTCGGGACGGTCAACTGCGACCTGCCGGTCAAAACGCCCCGGCCGCAGCAACGCCGGATCAAGGACATCGGGGCGGTTGGTTGCCGCCAGCAGAATCAGCCCGGTGCTGTTATCAAATCCGTCCATCTCTACCAGCAGCTGATTGAGGGTTTGTTCCCGCTCATCGTTTGAGTGGATGGAGTTTAACCGGGACTTTCCGATTGCATCCAACTCATCGATGAAGATAATACAGGGAGCTTTCTCCCGTGCTTGCTTAAACAGATCGCGAACGCGGGATGCACCGACACCGACAAACATCTCTACAAAGTCGGAACCGCTAATTCTGAAAAACGGAACGCCCGATTCCCCGGCAACCGCACGTGCAAGCAGCGTCTTTCCCGTACCGGGCGGCCCAACCAGCAGCACGCCGCGCGGAATCTTACCGCCGATTTCAGTGTATTTTTGCGGAAACTTTAAAAAGTCAACAACTTCAACCAGTTCTTCTTTCGCTTCGTCAACACCCGCGACATCGCTAAATCGAGTTGTAACCTTGCCTTCTTCCACCGCGGCGGAACGAGCCTGCCCGCTCGAAAAGATGCTGCCGCCCAATCCTCCCAAATTCGATGTAAAACGCTTCATCACGAAATGCCAGAGGAGGAAAATAAAGCCGAACGGCAAAATCCATTGCACCAAAAAGTCAATGAAAATATTATTTTCTTTCGGCCGCACCAGATAAATCACATTATGTTCATCCAGAAATTGTAAAAACGATTCCGTATAAATACCGACGGTTTGGTACGAATCCCCCGTCTCCGACGACAAAAACGGCAACTTTCGGCTCTGTTCCGCGCTTGCCTGCGTCTTTGTCAGCCCAGTAAAATATGTCGGCCCCATGATGACCTTCACAATTTCTCCGGATTCGATACGGTCTTTAAATTCCGAAAACGGAATCGCATTGGAATCCTGCTTCATAAAGAACTGATTTACAATCAGCAGTACGACAAACACGCCTACAATAATCGCCCAAAACGGGACTTTAGGCTTTTTTTGATCTTTATTATTCTTTGACGGTTCGGGACTCAACTTAAAAAAATTGAACGGGTCCTGTTCGGGATCCTTTTTGTTCTTATCATCATTCTGATTCATAACTGCCGCTGCCTCATCTTTTATGCCGGGATTCCGCTTAAAGCCCGGTGCGAGCGTCCACGGATACCTTTCTATTGTATGTATAAGGCATAACATACTCAAAAAAAGCGAGATAGACAAGGCGCAGCGGAGAAAAATTCAGTAATTCGGCATGACGGATCATAAGACGTAAAATAGAAGAATATACAGAGAGAAAGCTCGAAAGGGAGCGGCTGCCTCGAATAATGAAGATAAGAACCCGATCGGCCATTTTCTTGACAGTTTTAGTAAGTGTTGCTATCATGCCACATATATCAGTTTTTTTATATTTTTATTGAAAATATTAAGGAGAAAAAATGAAAAAACATTTCATGGTAGTGCTGACAGGCGCTTTTTTGGGAATTGCGGCTGTCGTACTGGTCAAATTCGGAAATCCTGGCAACATGGGCTTCTGCATCGCCTGTTTTTTGCGCGATATTGCCGGCGCTTTAAAGCTGCATAATGCGGCACCCGTGCAGTATATGCGCCCTGAAGTGATTGGACTCGTGCTCGGCGCATTTGCCATCGCATTCGCCAAAAAAGAGTTTAAGCCACGCGGCGGTTCGGCACCCTTTACCCGCTTTACGCTGGGGTTTTTTGTAATGATCGGCGCGCTGATGTTCTTGGGCTGCCCCTTGCGGATGTTCCTGCGGCTGGGTGCAGGGGATTTAAACGCCGCTTTCGGACTGGTCGGGTTTATTATCGGCATTGCAATCGGAGTTTTCTTCCTTAATAAGAACTTCTCGTTAAGCCGCGCCTATCCGCAATCCAAGCAGGAAGGGCTCTTGCCTCCGCTCGTGATGATTGCCTTCTTAGTGGTACTCGTTGCGGCTCCGGCCGTGCTTACCTTTAGCGAAAAAGGCCCCGGCTCGATGCATGCGCCGGTTGCCTTAGCCCTCGGTATCGGGCTGGTAGGAGGAGCGTTGGCTCAGCGCAGCCGCCTCTGTACCGCTGGCGGTATTCGCGATGCAATTATGCTGAAAGATTTTCACCTCTTGTGGGGCAGTCTTGCGATTTTAGCCGCCGTCCTGATCGGAACGCTGGTAACCGGACAGTTTAAGCTCGGACTTGCAGGACAGGCAATCGCGCATACCGACGGCTTGTGGAATGCGCTCGGCATGGTGCTGGTCGGTTGGGCAAGCGTACTGCTCGGCGGCTGCCCCTTACGGCAGCTCATCTTAACCGGCGAAGGCAACACCGACTCTGCCGTAACGGTAACCGGCTTGGTTACAGGAGCCGCTTTTGCGCACAACTTCGGCCTCGCCTCCTCCGGTAAAGGCCCGACAAGCGCCGGTATGATTGCTGTTGTAATCGGCCTTATCGTAACCGCCTGCATCAGCATATACTACGCGATAAAGAACAAATAGGGACATGCAAATGAAAAAATCAACATCTTTACTCTTGTTCAATCTTATCGGCATTGCAGCGCTTTCCATTTCCTGCGGTACCCGTTCAGTACGAAGCATAACAACGGATGAATTAGCCAAAAATCTCGATAACGCGCAATACGTGATCATCGATGTCCGGAACGACAGCCTCTACAACGGATTTAAAGAACCGGAAGCTCAGCGGGGCGGCCATATTAAGGGAGCTGTTCAATTTTCAAGGCCCTGGCTGGATTATATCGACGACGATTTTTTTGAATCGTTTGCCGCCGGAAAGGGCATTACAAAAGATAAAACGCTGGTTATCTACGGAACAAATGCCGACGACATCAATACGGCAGCCATCGACTTTGCATCCAGAGGATATAGGGTTAAAACCTTCGGTGATTTTATCACCTATGCAAACACCGATACCTATCCGATGGAATCGCTGCCGAATTATCATTTAAGCATTTCACCCCAATGGTTATATGCACTTATGGAAGGAAAGAGCCCTGAAACCTATCAAAATAATTCGTTTATGGTTTTTGAAGTTTCATGGGGGCCGCTTGAAAAAAGCGATGCATACGTTCAGCACATAAAAGGCGCATATCATTTTGATACGGATTGGATAGAATCCGGCCCTGTTTGGAATTTAAATGAACCTGACGTTATCACTGAAAACTTGTTGAAAGCAGGCATTACAAAAGATAAAACGATTGTGCTGTATTCTGCTACTAATCAACTTGCAGCCTACCGTGTTTTTTGGGCGCTGAAATGGGCTGGAGTTGCCGATGTCCGTGTAATGAATGGCAATCTTTCTACGTGGACGGATGCAGGACTTCCGACAGAAACGAAGGTGAATATCCCGCAGCCGGAAACGGAGTTCGGTGCCGTAATACCGGTAAATCCTTCTATTAACGTGTCCACTCCGGCTGAAGCAAAAGCGCAGCAGGCGGAAGGTCTTAAATTGATCAGTAATAGAGCGTGGGATGAATACACCGGAAAGATAAGCGGTTACGACTATATCCCCGGTAAAGGCGAACCGCTGGGAGCAATTTGGGGATTTGCCGGTACGGATTCTTCCAATATGGCGGATTATTACGACCCGGATGGAACGCTGCGCAATCCGCAAGAAATATTCGCATTGTGGGAGGGACAAAATCTTCATGCAGGCGATAAACTGGCGTTTTACTGCGGTACCGGTTGGCGAGCAGGAGTGTCGTGGTTTATGACGCAGCTTGCCGGTTGGGAGCACACGTTTGTGTATGACGGAGGCTGGAATGCCTGGCAAATGGATAGCGAATTTCCGGTACAGAAAGGTGCGCCGAAAAATATGCAAAAGCCGGATTCTAAAAATGCTTTCGGCGTTCCGGGAACAAAGAAGACCGGCGCTTCGTGCAGAAGTTAAAAACCGGATGTGCGCCAGCGCTCACGTATCGGCGCATATCATGTATCGTCATATAATTAAAGGATAAGTTATGATTTCAGGATTGATTATCGGAATTATTTTCGGATTTTTACTTAAGCGGGGACGGTTTTGCCCGACGGGCACCATTAGAGATGTCCGGCTGGAAGGGCATACCTACAACCTGATATTGATTTTGGCATTGATCGCGACGGAAGGCTTTCTGTACTACGCGATGATTTCCGCAGGTCTTGTCCCGATGCCGAAGCTCAAAGGCTTTCCGCTGATCTCCGTGATGCTCGGAAGCTTTATATTCGGGTTCGGTGCCGTTTTAACAAACGGCTGCATCACCTCATCGCTGGTAAAAACAGGCGACGGAAGACTGACGGGTATTGTTTCGGTGATAACGTTTACACTCGGCGCTGCATTTGCGAAACAAGGTGCACTCAAGCCCGTTACGCAAGCATTGGCCTCGCAGCTGCTCATCGCCGACACGCTCCATAAAAACCTCCCGGCGCTCGCTATCTTCGGGGTAATCGCCATCCCGTTATATATCGTGATGTTCCGCCATTACAAAACACATAAGCTCAAATTCAGCCTGCCGAAACGGTATTCGGGACTGCGGCACCTTGTCTGCGAAAAAATATGGCCTAAGGAAATCATCGTCGTGCTCTGCGGCGTTTTGATGGCGGCCGGTTTTTATTTCAGCAACCGCGCAGGACGTAACGGAGGCTTCGGCATTACCACGCCGCTCATATCATGGCTCAATGTCATTGTGAATAATAATTACGGTTTGAATTGGGCAAGCACACTCGTTGCCGGGACGATACTTGGTTCGTTTATCACGACACTGATAAGCGGTGAATTTGCACTCGTCGGAACCAATGCCGTCACAATCGTTAAAACGATGATCGGCAGTATTTTGATGGGCGTCGGCGCAGTATGGGCGCAGGGCTGCTTAATCGGCAACGGATTAGTCGGCACGGCGCAGTTATCGGTAAGAGCGTGGACAGGATTGCTGTTTATCACGTTCGGCATTTGGACCGCTACGCACGTAATCCTGATGAGACAAGACGCATAAGCGCTTTGAAAATTGATTTGCCCGTCTGCACATGCGAATGTATTACGCATGTTTTACAAACGGAATCGTGTTTCTGTACAGAATCCACTGCACAGAGTATCATTATAAGGAGTTATATATGGAAACAATTAAGATTGACACAAAGGGATTGGATTGCCCGATTCCACTCATCGAACTAAAAAAAGCATTGAAAGATGCTGATGCGGGACAGCTGATTGAGCTGGAATTTACCTGCCCCGAAGCGGTTACGAATTTACCCCGCCATTGCCAAGAAAATAACCATGAAGTGGTGTCCTTCGACCGATTGGACAGCAAGGCGTGGAAAATCGTGGTAAAAAAATAAGGAGGCGTATATGGCAGATTATACGGTAGATGTGCGCGGGCTTTCTTGCCCTGAGCCGGTAGTACGCACAAAAAAAGCCTTTGCCGCGCATCAATCCTTTTGCGTACTCGGCGACAGCGAAACGGCAAAAGAGAATGTTATCCGCTTTTGCGATACGATGAAGGCAAAAGTCAGCGTTTCAGATACTGATGACGGCTGGAAAATCGACGTTTCAAAATGAGCGGCGAATACGTCATTACCTTTCATACGCATTATGACGCAATGGTTTGCCTGCGGATGCTGGAAAAAGATGCTGCAGCGCACACAGGCGCCATCGCCGTTAAGCTGATACCCGTACCGCGTGAACTCAGCTCAAGCTGCGGTACGGCTGTAAAGGTCGGTATAACCAACGAAGAGGCTTTTGATGCGAGAGGCCTTACCGGCCTTGAGCATGATGAAATATTTACCGTCACCCCTGACGGTAAATATTGTTCCGCCGCGTTATAGCGGAATGAGAGCAGGGCGTCTTAAAAAACACCGGTTTAGAGACGCCATACGCTTTTCGATATTGCATCATCTTCTAAAGCCTATGCTATACATCTTGTACATCCATGACGCGCTTGTCGCAACGCCGGACATAATTACTCTGCAAAAAGTTGCAAAAGTTCCTTGCGGACTTTTCTTTTTCGTGTTATAATAAATTTATATAGGATATCAACCTATACATGATTTTAGCAAAAATTGCATAAAATCACGCTTTTCCATAGCAAAAGGAGCTTGACAAAATGGAAGATATGGATATAATACCCCCCCCCCCCCCCCCCAGCTTTTAGAAATATACGGACGCCTGCGGTGTCGCTTAATAAAAAACAGTCCTCGACGTACATCTAGTACGCCTGCGGGTGTTTTTTATTCGCTCCTAGCATCCGTCTCGCCTATTTCTAAAAGGCGAACAGAAAACCTATTTTCAAAAGCGTCCATTCTATTTCGCTCTGCAAATACTATATATACTAATTCTAAAAATTACTTACCGTTAGCCAATACACACAGACCTACATTAGTTGATACAGTTTCTATCTTATTCGCTTCTGCGTATATCAATTCAGGGTGATCCTTTCTTATTACCGGTACTACGCCCATTATTATTGCATGATTTAAGATTGTCACACCAGCAATAGGGGATTCCAAAGGGTACCCCCTTTGGTCATAACCATTTCAACACCGCTACGGATGGCGACGGTCCCACACAGAAGCGAGTTCGTTTACGAACTCGCAGCTCAAAAATGGACAAGGATGTCCATTTTTGAGCGAGGGTCGTAGGGAGTTTTTTTTCTTTTTTTCGATAAAAAGAAAAAAAGTTCCCTACACAAAGGAGGTTTACAATGAAAAAGCGTTTTTCACTTCGCTTCAAACTGGTTATCATTTTCAGTCTTTTAATTGCTGCAGCTTCGATCGTCGAGAGCATACTTGCAGTGCATACTGCTCGTAAAGCGGTTATTGAAAAGATTGAAACCCATCTTATCGATAAAGTGCAAGATACTGCAGAAGTTATCGATGGACGAGTTACCGCATTTTGGCAATTTCTTGAAGGTATCTCCCGTATGCCGGCATTCCGCAATTCTGAAATGTCTTATATGGAAAAAAGCATGCTATTAGACAAAGAAGCAGCGTTTAACGATCAAATTTTCGATTTAAATATCGCCGATAAAAACGGAATACTCTATACGAGCGACGGTAAATCAACTGATATTTCTCACCTTGCATGGTATAAAGACTCTAATGGCGGACAGCGGTATTTTGCTGAGCCGTTCATGTCGCCGGTTCTGCATAAATTGGTTATGGCCGTCATCGTACCTGTTATGGACGATAAAAATACTCACATTGCCTCTTTAGTTGCACTTATTCCGGGTCTGTGGCTTACCGACAGTATAGATGATATCACGGTAGGAGAAACCGGTTACTGCTATGTTTTATCAAAGAACGGTGTTGATATTGCGGATAAAGCGATCGACTGGGTAGAAAATATGAGAAGCTCGGTAGAAGCAGCTAAAACGGATGCAAGTCTTGCCACGCTCGCAGACTTCGACGCTAGAGCCGTCGCTGAATCTGGGGCTGGTATTGGGTCATTTACGTATCAATCCCTTCACTATCTGGCATCGTATGCAACGATGAAAACAACCGGCTGGACGGCAGTAATTATGGTACCCTCCGATGAATTTATGGGAACAGTCTACACACTGCGCACATCTATGATACTCACCGGTGCAATTATTTTACTAGCAGCCATTCTGATCGTCTATTTTGTCGCACATACGATTATCAAGCCGGTACAAACGGCGGTTAATGCCTTAAAAAACATTGCACAAGGTGAAGGTGATTTAACCATCCGCCTACCGGTACACGGCAATGATGAAATCACCGACATGGCCGAATACTTTAACGAAACGATCGAAAAAATCGGTACTTCCATTCAACAAGTCGGTGTAAACTCTGATACAATGGAAGAAATCGGTGCCGAACTTGCCTCTAACATGACCGAAACTGCGAGCGCCGTGCATCAGATCAGTGCAAACATCGACGGGGTGAAACAGCAGGCGATGACCCAAGCGGCTAGTGTTACCGAAACAGCAGCTACCATCGAGGAAATTGTCCGCACGATTAAGCAGCTCAATAACAGCATCGAAACGCAGGCCGCGAGTGTTGCCCAGTCTTCCTCTTCTGTGGAGGAAATGGTTGCGAATATCGCTTCCATCGCTCAGACGCTCGGCAAAACCGACGAAGTTATTAAAGATTTGACTGAGGCAACCGGCGACGGCAAAGCAACGTTAGTAACCTCCAATACCGTTACGCAGAAAATCGCCGAAGAATCCGGCTCGCTCATGGAAGCGTCAAGTGTTATTCAGCACATTGCGTCGCAGACAAACCTATTAGCGATGAACGCGGCGATTGAAGCGGCTCACGCAGGAGAAGCAGGCAAGGGCTTTGCCGTCGTCGCGGATGAAATCCGCAAGCTCGCCGAAGAGTCTTCAACACAGGGGAAAACTATCACAACGACACTCAAAACGCTGAGTGGGGAAATCGAGACCCTCTCCGCCTCGTCAAAAACGGTGGAAGAAAAGTTCAATGCAATTTTCACCCTTGCTGAACAGGTAAAGGACATGAGCGCCCGCTTGACCGAAGCGATGCGCGAGCAAGAAAACGGCAGTAGGGAAGTATTGACCGCCATCAAGAGCATTAACACGGTAACGGTAGAAGTACAGGCAGGCTCGGAGGAAATGCTGAAGGGCGGAGAGGGCGTTGCATCCGAGATGCAAAAGCTCGATGGGCTTACCCGCGTTATCACCGACAGCATGAACGAGATGGCATCCGGGGCCATACAGATTAACAATGCAATCCAGGAAGTCAACGAGATTACGCAAAAGAATAAGCGGAGCATTGAAAATCTCGCAGATGAGGTCGGGAAGTTTAAGGTTTAGACGCAAATAGAGCGGTATCTACGGCGTTGCTGCACAAAAATAAATGCTCAACGTACACAAAGTACGTCTCCGCTTTATTTTTGTTCGCGCCTTGTATCTACTTGCTCTATTTGTGTCTAGGATAATTCTGCAGAACTGCCACGGATGGCAGTGAAACTCGCGTCAGCAAATGTACTTAGGAGGTACATTTGCTGACGAAGTATATGCACCGTATATTTGCAAAAGACAATATCCTTGTTATACTATCACCATGAACATTTCACGCAAGTTGCCGATCGGTACGAAACCTTATCCAATAATCTGTGCTATAATATAGCCTGTGCGAGGGAGTAACTATGAGTACGGCAAATAGAAAATACAAAGACTCAGTATTTGTTGACCTATTCAGCGAAGATGAAAAGGCAAAAGAGAATTTCTTATCTCTTTACAACGCATTACACGGAACAAACTTACAGCTTTCATGTCCGGTAGAAAACATAAAGCTCGATAATGTCATGTACATGAACATCATCAACGATGTTTCTTGCCTTGTAGACAATAAAATTATCGTGCTTGCTGAGCATCAATCTACCATAAATGAGAATATGCCTTTACGCTTTTTGCAGTACATAGCGAGACTGTATGAAAAACTGCAAAAACCAACCGACAGGTATTTAAGGACACTATCAAAAATACCTACACCGGAATTTTATGTCTTTTATAATGGCATAGAAGATTATCCTCAAACTATAACTTTAAAGCTTTCCGATGCCTTTATTACCAAACCTGAGCATATCCCGCTGGAGTTGACGGTACAGGTACTGAATATAAATAATGATAAAGGCGGAGAAATACTCAAGACGTGTAAAACACTGGACGAATACAGCCTTTTTGTCGAAGAGGTGAGAATCCAAACACGGCTTGATACTGAAAACGGATTTACCAATGCGGTAAAGATATGTATAGAAAAAGGCATCTTAAAAGAATACTTAGAAAGAAAAGCACGGGAGGTAATCAATATGTTAGTAGCCGAATATGACTATGATACGGACATCGCAGTACAGAGAGAAGAAGCAGGTAAAATAGCCTTTGCCCAAGGAATATCTCAAGGAATATCTCAAGGAATATCTCAAGGTTCCCATCAAAAAGCACTCGAAACGGCAAAAAATCTTCTACAGTTCGGACTATCCGTTGAAAATATCGCAAAAGCAACCGGACTTTCTCAAGAAGATGTCGAGAAACTTTATTCATAATGCAGAATACATACATCGTTCTTTCCTTGCGGACTTTTCTTTTCCATGCTATAATCCTTTATATATTGAATTTACGGCTCAATACTGATTTCTAGCCGGTATTTACAGTAAATCCGTATAAAGAATTATTTTTTTTCATAGAAAAGGTGCTTGACAAAATGAGAAATACTTATATAATACCCCCCCCCCCCCATTCGGCCAATGGATAATTAGTAATCAAGATACCGATAAAAAACATTATTTCAACGAACATTCCCGCCTTTTAATCAATTCTTCGTAAGTATGTTCTTCTTATATTTGATTCTGACATAAGTGATCGTTATTCGTGCGGAGGCTTTAATACCTGCCGATCCTCGGCTACGCTCTGCGTCGTAACAAAGGGTATTAAAGCCGACTGCAACCACCTTATAGAACATACAATGCGAAACGTTGAGCATTGTACCCCGACGCTCGCGTCGGGGTTGTTGATTGAAACATTCCCAATATACATTTAAAGGAGACCACAATGAAAAAGCATTTTTCGCTTCGGTACAAACTTATTCTTATTTTTGGATTATTGATTGTCCTTGCTACAACTATTGAAGGGCTGCTTGCAGTCAACACAGCACGCAAGGCGGTAGTTGAGAAAATCGAAACTCATCTGATTGATAAAGCGGCAGATACGGTTGCAATTATTGACGGACGGATTAATGCATACTTTCAATTTCTTGAAGGACTTGCCCGTATGCCGATACTGAGCGATCCTTCTATTTCCAATACGGAGAAAGTTGCATCGCTTCAAAAAGAAGCTGCATTTAATAAAAAAATAGAACAGCTTAATTTATATGACCCGTCTGGTGTGCGCACCACAAGCGACGGAAGCATTGTATCAGTACACGACAGAGAATGGTTTCAAGCCGTTCGTGCAGGCAAAAATTTTGTTTCAGAGCCGCTTATTGCTAGATCCACGAATAAATGGGTGATTATCTTTGCTGTTCCTGTGTATGATAATAATCGCACAATAGTAGGTGTCTTAAACTGTGTAGTTGACGGCTTATGGCTTTCAGATCAAATCAATGACATTGTAGTCGGTAAAACGGGAGAGTGTTTTATTCTCGGTTTAGAAGGAAGTACTGTTGCCCATAAAGACCCAAAAATGGTAGAAAATAGATACAATCCTGTGGAAGAAGCAAAAAAAGATACTGATGCTGCTTCGTCGGGGGCATTTATAAAACATGCGCTTGAAGTAGCGGCGAGTGAAGTTGGCTATTATGAATTTAGGGGCGTTTCTTACATTGCCTCGTATGCAACGATGGAAATGACCAAATGGAAGATAATTATCAAGGCGCCCGTGAATGAGTTCATGGGAACAGTAGACAGTTTGCGTAATCGAATGCTGTTTATCGGTTTGATGATTTTAATCAGTGCATTGGCTGTTACATTTTTTGTCGCCCGCGCTGTAGTAAAACCGATACAGACAGCGGTTACAGCCTTGCAAAATATCGCGCAAGGCGAAGGCGACTTGACCGTTCGTCTGCCTGTTACCGGCAACGACGAAATTACCGACATGGCGGAATATTTCAATCAAACGATTATCAAAATCAGTACATCTATCCGGCAAGTCGGGGTAAACAGTAACACGATGGAAGAAATTGGCGATGAACTCGCTTCCAACATGACTGAAACTGCCAGCGCGGTAAATCAGATCAGCGCGAATATCGACGGCGTGAAGCAGCAAGCCCTCACCCAAGCGGCCAGCGTTACCGAAACGGCGGCTACCGTTGAAGAAATTGTCCGCACGATTAAGCAGCTGAACAATAGCATCGAAACACAGGCGGCGAGCGTTGCACAGTCTTCCTCTTCCGTAGAAGAAATGGTTGCAAATATTGCCTCCATCGGCCAAACCCTCGGCAAAACTGACGAGGTGATTAAAAGCCTTACAACGGCAACCGGCGATGGTAAAGCGACGTTAGTCACATCCAATACCGTCACACAAAAGATTGCCGAAGAGTCCGGCTCTCTTATGGAAGCAAGCAGCGTCATTCAGCATATTGCCAGCCAAACGAACCTGTTGGCAATGAACGCGGCGATTGAAGCAGCTCACGCAGGGGAAGCAGGCAAGGGCTTTGCCGTCGTTGCAGATGAAATCCGCAAGCTCGCTGAAGAATCCTCGATACAGGGTAAGACCATCACCACAACGCTGAAAATGTTATCTGGAGAAATTGAAAGCCTCTCCGCCTCATCGAAAACGGTGGAGGCCAAGTTCAATGCAATTTTCACGCTTGCGGAGCAGGTAAAAGAAATGAGTGCCCGTCTTACCGAAGCGATGAGGGAGCAGGAGAACGGCAGCAAGGAAGTATTAACCGCGATTAAGAGCATCAACACGGTAACAGTCGAAGTACAGGCAGGTTCGGAAGAAATGCTGAAAGGCGGAGAGGGGGTTGCAAAAGAAATGCAGAAGCTGGACGGTCTTACCCGTGTCATCACCGACAGCATGAACGAGATGGCCTCTGGCGCAGTTCAGATCAGCAATGCTGTTCAGGAGGTGAGCGAAATTACCCAGCGGAATAAGCAGAGTATTCAAAATCTTGCAGATGAGGTCGGGAAGTTTAAGGTGTAAGTTAGGAGGTATTTTCTTTTTTTCCGATAAAAAGAAAATACCCCCTATAACCCCCAAAAGAAAAATGACGGCTTAGTTGGATTGCGAGCTGGCGCAGCAATCCAGCCCTAAGAACCCACCTGCGTTCCAAAGCATGGTTCTGAAAATAAAAGTTGAACAGGTGCGATTTTCACGAGAAAGGCCTTTCAGAACCGCCGCGGATGCCGCTGGTTTTTACCAATAACAAGTGTGTACGGCAACTGTGCAGCCCCAAAATGTACACGGACGTACATTTTGGGGCTGCGGGTGTCTGCGGTTTTCAGCACAGGTGCCGTATCTAATCCATTTTCCGAGAATTGTAACCAAAACCCCTGCATTTTTGAGCCAGTTGATAGCATTTTCATATTCCCGTGCCCCGTGCAGAATAAGGGGTTTTCTATGAGGAGAATATTTCCAGTTTTTCAGCTGGTATGTCCGCAGCTTCGGTTGAAAAATAGCTGTCGAACGATTAAACTATGTAAGGGTTCTATACATTAAATATATAAGCGAATAATGGAGCAGAAGTATATGAAAACAAAGTTTTCCATCAGATTACAGATATTGGTTGCATTTGCTGCCGTTATTGTAACCTTACTTGTTCTTATGTCGGTTTTTAGCGGTTTGCATTTAAAACGGGTAAGCACGACGTATTTTAACAGACTCGCTGCAGAAGGACTTGTTAAAATCGGCACATCCGTTAGCAAACTTTTTATCCAAACCGGACATATGGTCGAAATGCTCGCCTCGCAGGATGATGTGCGCAATGCTGATGAATCGCTGTATTCGCATGTTGCGACGACGCAGGCGGTACGGATGACTTCCATTAAACGCAGCCCCATCGATACAACGATACGCCGGTTTTTTAAAGCCGTAAAAGCAAGTTTCCCTGATTATATTGAAGTGTATATGGGCACACAGTGGGGCGGATTTACTTCAAACTTTGACGGAGATCAGCCTGCGGGATTTGATCCGCGTAAACGGGTGTGGTACGAAGCGGCTGTAAAACAGCAAGGCGCTCTTGCTGTGCTGAATGCGTTTCAATCGACGATGGGGTGTAGCTCGGTTGCTATCTCGAAAAGTATTCTTTCTCCTGCAGGTGCTTTTATCGGAGCGGTCAGTATTGAGTTTTCGCTTGATACGCTTACCGATATGATTGCGCAGTCAGCGCTCGGTAAAGGTGGTCATTTTATGCTGGTGCAAGCGGACGGTACTATTCTTGCCGATCCTGCTCATCCCGATTTTAACTTTAAAAAAATGAACGAAGTGAACATCCCCGATTTTCTTCGGTTGACGAATGCAGCGGAATTTGAACCTATCGAAATTGAGATGGATGGAAAAAAATGGTTTGCATACGTATACACGATTGACCGGCTGAAGTGGAAGGTTCTCGGCTTTGTCGAAGGTACGGAAGTTTCCGCCGAATATTCTGTTATGCTTAAAAGAATTGCAGTGTTCGGTATTGTGTCGGCGCTGTTCTTTTTAGCGGTGGCATTCGTGTGGGGAAGCCGTATTGCCGGGCCGTTGAAATCGGCGGTTGCTGCTCTTAAAAATATTGCAGACGGAGAGGGAGACCTTACCGTCCGCCTGCCGGTTCTCGGTAATGATGAAATTACTGATATGTCTGTTTATTTTAACCGGACAATTGAAAAAATCGCTGCGGCTATTCGGCAGGTCGAAATAAGCAGTGTTGATATGGAAAATATTGGAAATGAATTAGCGTGCAATATGAGCGAGACAGCACATACCATGTATCAGATCAACGCACATATCGGCGGGGTAAAGCAGCAAGCAATGACACAAGCAGCAAGTGTGAGTGAAACGGCAGTAACTATCGAAGAAATTGTCCGCACGATTAAACAGCTGAATAACAGTATTGAAACGCAGGCAGCAAGTGTTGCACAGTCCTCTTCCTCTATAGAGCAAATGGTTGCAAATATCACCTCCATCGGACAGACGCTCGGTAAAACCGACGGGATAATCAAAAGCCTGACAACGGCAACTGATGACGGCAAAGCAACATTAGTAACTTCCAATACCGTAACACAAAAAATCGCCGAAGAGTCCGGTTCTCTGATGGAAGCTTCAAATGTTATTCAGCATATTGCCTCGCAAACGAATCTCCTCGCGATGAATGCCGCGATTGAAGCAGCTCACGCAGGGGAAGCGGGTAAAGGCTTTGCCGTCGTCGCAGACGAAATCAGAAAACTTTCCGAAGAATCTTCAATGCAAGGAAAAACCATCACCACAACGCTGAAAACCTTATCGGGAGAGATTGAAATACTCTCCGCATCGTCTAAAACGGTAGAAGAAAAATTTAATGCGATTTTTACTCTTGCTGAGCAGGTAAAAGAAATGAGCGCTCACCTTACCGAAGCGATGAAGGAACAAGAGCACGGCAGTAAAGAAGTGCTGGCAGCTATTAAAAGCATCAACACGGTAACGATGGAAGTGCAGGCCGGATCTGAGGATATGCTGAAAGGCGGAGAAAATGTTGCGAAAGAAATGCATAAACTAGACACTCTTACCCGTATTATCACCGACAGCATGAATGAGATGGCTTCCGGTGTAGAGCAAATCAATAATGCCATACAAGGAGTGAGTGAAATAACGCTGCGGAATAAGCAAAGTATTCAAAATCTTGCGGAGGAAGTCGGGAAGTTCAAAGTATAAGTTAGGAGGTATTTTCTTTTTTTCCGATAAAAAGAAAATACCCCCTATAACCCCCAAAAGAAAAATGACGGCTTAGTTGGATTGCGAGCTGGCGCAGCAATCCAGCCCTAAGAACCCACCTGCGTTCCAAAGCATGGTTCTGAAAATAAAAGTTGAACAGGTGCGATTTTCACGAGAAAGGCCTTTCAGAACCGCCGCGGATGGCGATGGTTTTTACCAATAACAAGTTTACAAGGTAAACTTGCAGCCCAAAAATGAACAGGGAGCTTCATTTTTGGGCGAGAGTATTCTGTACAGTAGTAAAGGCATCGGCTAATCCTGCACTTCATTCCTAATTATCTGCTTGTATTTTTTTATGTGATGTGGCACTATCTTTTTATGATGTGTAATTCTAAGCTCCGAATGGGGATAGATGTGGGCTCGACAACGGTAAAAACGGTTGTTCTTGCCGCTGACGGCTCCATATTATATAGCAGATATGAACGGCACCGGGCCGATATCCGCAAAACAATTATTCTCGTGGTAACCGAGGCCTTGGACACGGTGAGCGCAATACACGGAAGCAATGCGCAGCTCCAAGTACAGGTAACCGGTTCGGGAGGCTTGGCTGTTTCAAAATGGTTGAGCGTCCCTTTTGTTCAAGAGGTTGTTGCCGCTGCCGTCGCCGTGCAAGCATACATTCCGCAAACCGATGTAGCAATTGAGCTGGGTGGAGAAGATGCAAAGATAACCTACTTCGGCCATTCGGTTGAACAGCGCATGAACGGCAGCTGCGCAGGAGGCACGGGCGCATTCATCGATCAGATGGCAGCGCTTCTGGAAACCGATGCGACCGGCCTGAACGAACTTGCGAAACAAGCGACCACGATTTACCCTATCGCCGCCCGCTGCGGGGTCTTTGCCAAAACCGATGTGCAGCCGCTTATCAACGAAGGGGCTCGGCGGGAGGATATTGCCGCCAGTATTTTTCAGGCAGTTGTCAGTCAGACGATTTCCGGCCTCGCTTGCGGAAAGCCGATCCGCGGACGCTGCGCCTTTTTGGGCGGCCCGCTGCACTTTCTGGATCAGCTCAGGCAGCGGTTTATCGAAACCTTGCACCTCGGAGCCGAGGATAGTATCGTACCGGAAAACTCTGAGCTGTTTGTCGCACTCGGCGCAGCGTTAAGCGCAGGCTCACAGCAGCGCTTGAGGCCGTCGGCGCCGCAAACGATCCGCAGTAAGACCGGAGCTGATGCGACATCCTGTTCCGCCCCAATGCAAACAAAACTACTGCGCACCGGCTACCGCAGCAAACAAGGGCAGATACCGGAAATCGCGCCGACGGCGGTCTTTACCGCGCCTGCCGCGCTGACGGTAGAAATTCTGCGGAATCGGCTTGGAACGCTGACCGATGCGGAAATGCCGGAGGTACAGCGGCTTGAGCCGCTCTTTGCGGACGAAGCCTCGCTTACGGCTTTCCGCGAACGGCACGAACGGGAACAGGCTCAAACAGCTCCGCTCGAAGCAGCAACAGGGCCGCTCTTTCTCGGTATGGATGCCGGTTCAACAACCACAAAGGCCGTACTGATCGACCGTGAAGGTAAAATCCTCTGGCAATTCTACGAATCTAATGCCGGAAATCCCGTGCATTTAGCCGTATCGATGCTGCAATCGCTCTACCGGCAGATACCGGACGGAGCCTATATCGCCCGATCGCTTTCCACCGGCTACGGGGAAGGTCTCTTTCAATCGGCATTCGGCGTTGATGCAGGTGAAGTGGAAACCATTGCACACCACCGCGCAGCCGAGTTCTTTCTGCCCGGCGTTGAATTTCTGCTTGACATCGGCGGGCAGGACATGAAATGCATCCGCATGAAAAACGGCTGCATCAATTCCATTCAATTAAATGAAGCGTGTTCCTCAGGCTGCGGCAGTTTTTTAGATAACTTTGCCCGATCGCTCGGCATGTCGGTACGGGATTTTTCCGCGAAAGCGCTCCATGCACATAAACCGATCGACCTTGGCAGCCGCTGTACGGTCTTTATGAACAGCCGTGTCAAGCAGGCGCAAAAAGAGGGTGCCTCCGTCGGAGACATTTCCGCAGGGCTTTCGTACTCGGTTATCAAAAATGCACTCTTCAAAGTGATTAAGCTGCGCGACACGGCTGCAATCGGCGAAAAGGTGATCGTTCAAGGCGGCACTTTTCACAATGATGCCGTCCTGCGGGCATTTGAACTGGTTACCGGACGGGAAGCCGTGCGCCCCGACATCAGCGGCTTGATGGGAGCCTTCGGCGCCGCGCTCCTTGCCCGCGACCAATGGCAGGAACAAGGGGCTGTCCCCGGCGCGCGGTCAAATATCCTGCCGCCGGAAGGGCTTACCGCCTTAACGATTAACCTTGAACTGTCCCGCTGCCGCAAATGCGCCAACAACTGTCTGTTAACCGTCAACCGGTTTAAGGCCCCGACATCCGGCTCCCGTATTTTCATCACCGGAAACCGCTGTGAGCGCGGCGCCGAATTGGATGATATGCCGAAAGACCGCACCGCAGCCGATTCACCGGTTCACACTGCCTCCGCAGCTTCAACCACATCGGATGCCCCGGATGCACCGCATCAAAAACCAGACACAGCCCAAGAACCGGGCCGGTATCAAGCACCGGCCGCGGGACAAAAACGCAATCGGCAAAAAAACACGCTGCCCAATCTATTCGATTGGAAGTACAAACGGATATTCTCATATAAGCCGCTGCCGGAATCGGAGGCTGAACGGGGTGTTATCGGTATTCCGCGCGTACTCAATCTCTACGAAAATTATCCGTTCTGGTTCACCCTGCTTACCGCGTTGAAATTTTCAGTACGACTGTCGCCGCGCTCTTCCCGTAAACTCTATGAGCAAGGATTGGAATCCATTCCGTCGGAATCGGTGTGCTATCCCGGTAAAATTTCTCACGGGCACCTTGAAGCCTTGCTCAAGGCAGGCATTACCACGATTTTTTATCCCTGTATTCCCTACGAAACCAAAGAAGATAGCACTGCAAATAATCATTTTAACTGTCCGGTAGTCACGAGCTATCCCGAAGTGCTGAAAAATAACATCGATGCACTGCGGCAAGATGAGCGAATCCGCTTTATCAATCCGTTTTTGCCGCTCTACAATCAAAAACGGCTGACGGAACGGCTCCATGAAGAGCTGAATAAGTATTGGACGATTCCGCGTGCCGAAATACGGGAAGCAGCGCGGAAAGCTTACGCAGAAGCGGTGCTGATAAAGCGTGAAACACAGGAACAGGGTGAGGCAACGCTCCGCGAGATAAAAGAACGCGGGCTTATCGGTGTTGTCTTAGCCGGACGACCCTATCATCTTGATCCGGAAATCCATCACGGTATTCCGGAACTGCTGACCGGTTTAGGCCTTGCCGTTCTTACCGAGGATTCCGTCGCTCATTTAGGCAAGCTGCCCCGCCCCCTACGGGTGGTTGACCAGTGGGTCTATCACAACCGGCTCTACCGCGCTGCCGAATTTGCCGCACGGCAGGAAAACCTTGCCTTTATCCAGCTGACCAGCTTCGGCTGCGGTCTGGATGCGGTTACCTCCGACCAAGTACAGGAAATTATCGAAGCGCGGGGCAAGATGTATACGCTGCTCAAAATTGATGAAGGCTCAAACCTCGGCGCGATACGGATACGGATCCGCAGTTTGCTTGCAGCGCTGCGGGTGCGCGGTACATCCGAGCATGTTGACGCGCCGGGCTATCAAGGCTTTAAGCATATCGAATTTACCAAAGAGATGCGCAAGCGGTACACTGTGCTCGCGCCGCAGATGGCGCCGATTCATTTCGACCTGTTAGAAGCAGCCTTTCAACATTCCGGATTCAACTTGGTCATCTTGCCGGACACCGACCCTCAGGCCATCGACTGCGGGCTGAAATATGTCAATAACGATGCCTGCTATCCGGCGATTATCGTTGCGGGACAGATGATTGCGGCGCTGCAATCGGGTAAGTACGACCTCAATGCTACGGCGCTGATTATTACGCAGACGGGAGGAGGCTGCCGGGCAACCAACTATATCGGGTTTATCCGGCGGGCATTACAGGATGCGGGATTAGGACACGTTCCCGTCATCGGCTTGAGTGCGCAGCAGATTGAAAAAAACGCCGGCTTCAAACCGACGTTCGGGCTTGCCGATCGTGCGCTCAAGGCGCTCTGCTTGGGGGATTTACTGATGCGCGTGCTGTACCGAACCCGGCCTTATGAACAAACGGAAGGGGCGGCAAATGCCTTGTACCGTCGGTATGCCGCGCAGATAAAAACCGAGCTGAAAAATATGAGCGCACGGCGCTATCATCATATTGTTCGCGACATTGTCCGCGACTTTGATACGCTGCCGCTCACGCAAGAGGTGAAACCCCGTATCGGTGTCGTTGGTGAAATTTTGGTAAAGTTCCATCCGACGGCGAACAACGACATTGTCGGGACAATCGAACGGGAGGGCGCCGAATGTGTTATGCCCGATTTAATGGACTTTTTCTTCTATTCGTTGTTCGACGGCGTATATCGCGAAACGGCGCTGGAATCGAACGCCCTTAACCGCTTTAAGTATCATGCAATCATCCGGTATATCGAGCGGTACCGCCGCGATATGAAAAAAGCGCTGGAGGAGAGCCGCCGTTTTATCGCTCCCGAATCGATTTACAATCTTGCAAAGAGCGTGCATGGAATATTGGATTTAGGAAATATGGCCGGCGAAGGTTGGTTCCTTACTGCCGAGATGGTTGAATTGATTAAAGCCGGAGTGCCGAGCATTGCCTGTTTACAGCCCTTTGCCTGCCTACCGAACCATGTTACCGGCAAAGGGATGATCAAAGAGCTGCGCCGCCGCTATCCCGATGCACAGATTTCCGCCATCGATTTTGATCCCGGTGCAAGCGAGGTAAATCAGCTCAACCGGTTAAAACTGCTGCTGGCGAACGCTCCCTACGGCGCACATCCCGACCAAACGAATAAAAAAGGTGCATAGATCTTGTCATACGGCAGAGAGCCGCATCGGAATAATCAACAACCCCGACGCAGAGCGCTGCCGAAACACGGCAGGTATTAAACCCTCCACACGAATAAAAACTAACAATGCCCATATTTTCACTATTTGCCGATAAAATCCTTGGTCATCAGGACGCCCCCTAACGACAGCATATCTTACGGCCGCGCGCTACAATCGGGCCGCTTCCAGCTGCTTTAACAGCGTCTGATCCAACTTAATAGAAAGATTTTTTTCATTTGACGGCAGCACGGTGCCTTTCGGCGCGTTCTTTGCCCGCCGGAGGTTTTTAACCGCGGTGTAGTACAGATCGGCCTGTCCGTTTCGGCGCGCCTTTGAATAAAATACCGCGAGGTTCCCCGCGGCGATCAGCACCGGCAGCGGTACGGTTTTGCCGTTCTTGTTTTTGATAAAGACATACCCTCCGGCATAATCCCGCGTATGAAGCCACATATCTTTGCCCTTCACATGATACCGCAACAATTCATCGTTTTCCGCGGCCGTTCTGCCGACATACAACAGCCAATCGGCATAGAAAAAGGTCAGCCCGGGACGCTCTTTTCCCTGCGCGGCCTGTTTTTGTTGTGCAGGAGTTTTTTTCTTGCGCAATATTTTGTTGATCGTATAGGGATTTTCTTCAAGCCGCAGCTGCGCAAGCTCTTCCTGCAGCGCCGTCAGTTCCCGTACCGACGCTTCGATATCCTCGCTGAGCGCTTCCAGACCGGATACCGCTTTTTTATACCGATCATAATAGGCCGCGGCGTTTTCCTGCCCGGTCTTTTTACCGTCAAGCGCAATGCGGATAATGCGGTTGTTCTCCGCATAGTCCTCCAACTCGACAGAAGCCGCCCCCGGCGAAATCCGGTAGAGGTTGGCCAAAAGCAAATCACCCTGATGCTTTAAACAGTCGGCCTGCAAAAACGATTGCTTTTTCGCTTCAAGCTTTTCAATCGCCCGGGAAATTTTCTCTATTTTAAGACCGTAAAAGCTTTCCGCTTCGGCTCGCAGCGCCTCCAGCGACAGTACCGGCGCCTCGTTTGCATACCATCGGTCAATTGCCTCGTTGAAGGACAGCGTTGTATCGTAACTGCGGACGGTATATGTTTTTACCGGTTTATCAGCAGGAGCGGAGTTGCCGGCCGGTGTGGAATTGTCCGTCGTAGTCCTCACGGAATCAGTTTCGGCCTCAGAGAGATCAGTTGCAGGCGCATGCTGCTGCGTCCGCGGTGGTACCGGTACCGGCTCCTCCCATGGCTCCCCGCTCACTTCACGGCGGGACGGACGGCGGTAAAACGCATCGACAATCACCCCGTTATCGACAAGCAGCATATTCGCCGCCCCGCTCCAGAGCCGGATATACAGCTGGAGCTCGCCTGAAGCGGTTTCAAGCGAAAGCTTAACGATGCGGTCGTGATGCAGCTGCGCTGCCGCCGTAATTTTTGCGCCGCGGATACGGGAACGGAGCAGCTCCATAAAGCGGAGCGGCTTATCAAACTTGGGTATCCGTTGCGTCGTTTCATGGAGGCGGCATGCCCCCGGCTCAAGGCAGATGAGCAAGGCCATCGGACGGCTCTTATAGAGGTGCAGCACCATCACGGAATACGACGACTGCACGATTTTTTGAATGTAGGCGCCTTCCAAATCAAGCTCTTCCAGAGTTTTATCGATTTCGGCACAGTTAAGCGACATACCGGTTCTCCGTCCTTAGGGTGTTTCGTCTTTCAGCACAACGCGCAGCTTTATCGGGTTATGATCCGCGTACCGGAACGATTCATCCAGCGTTTCCATCGACACCACGGAGATATTGGGAGAGACGATAAAGCCATCGATGACATAGTATTGCCAGCCGTTGCGGACACGCTCGTCGGTGAGCGCCTGCGTATACGGGGCATTATCGAGCCGACACGACGGAACACGCCCGTCAACGGCAAGCTGCCAGTCCTCCGACAGCGGTGATAGGTCAATAAGGCTCGGCTCCCACTGCCCTGCCTGCACGGGATAGCGCTCTTTCATCCCGCGGAACGTTTGGTTAAAATCGCCGCCTGCAATGACATAATTGCCCGCTTCGTATTCCGCGCCGATAAAATCCATCAGCGCCTTTGTTTGAGCGATTTTGCCTTCTCCATCATCATAGGCTTCCAGATGCAGATTCACGGTTACCAGCGCTTTACCGGACGGCAGCGGGAACCGGGTAACCAGCATACAGCGTTTTAAGTTCACCGTTCTGACCGGCCATGTAAAGGGCACCGGCAGCGCAATCCGGGAGGCATCCGCAAACGGTACGCGGGTAAAAAGACCGATACCGCTTGCAACCGTCCCGACCGGCGGAATCGGATACGGCACAAACAAGGCCTTATAATTGTATGCGTACGAAAAGTTCAGCCCAAGATCACGGGCGATGCGTTCCGACTGGTTAATGAAGTATGATCGGGACGAGCCGGTTTCTATCTCCTGAATAAAATACATATCCGCCGGATTGGCTTCCATCGTGTGAATAATACCGGTGAGGTTGTCTTCAACCATTTGCTTGTTCGGAGGCCGCACCATCGCACCGCCGTCCATAAAAAAATCCTGATCGGCGCCCAATGCGCAATAGCCGATATTCCAGCTGATAATATCAACCGGCCGGTTCGTTTCAAGACTTCCGGACGGCAGCGATTCCGTGCGGACATAAGCCGCTTTAATCGGCTGCGGACGGTACTCGGTTATCGTGATAAACGCCAGCAGCAGCGCAAATAACACAACCGCTGCCGCGGCAATCCCGCCGACCAGTTTTGCAGCAAAGCCTATTCTCCGCATCACTCTTTGTTTCATTTTCTTACCCTCGTCTATTTTTTTCTTCTACATCAACCTTAAACGCACTGATGGCGGTAACCACATCTTCAATACTGTTTTTATTTTTTTCACTGATGGTTTTTACTTCCTGTACCGCATGATTAATCTGCGTCAGCTCGACGGCAGTCTGATTGATAGTGCCGGTAATAACATCAGTGGTGTGATTGAGCTGCTCAATTTCATCTTCAGCTTGGCGGCTTTTTTCCAATATCTTCTTTGAAACCGTTTTAACCGTTTCCGTTACCGCATGCATATTATGCACCACTGCGATCACTTCACGGCCGCCTTCGGACTGCTCCTGCATCGACGACATGATCACATCTTCCTGCTTGGAAATCTCATCGGTCAATGCATACACCTCATCAAAAAGCTGAGCCGAATGATTCCCCGCAGCAATTAAATCATGCGTAATATCTGCGGATTCTTGCAGCACAACGCCGATTTGTTTTCCCTGTAGATGAGACTCTTCCGCTAATTTCCGTATCTCGGATGCGACGACGGCAAAGCCTTTCCCCGCCTCTCCGGCATGAGCCGCTTCAATCGCCGCATTCATCGCGAGTAAATTCGTCTGATTTGCAATATTTTGAATAATCGCACTGGCTTCCAGCAGCACAGTGGCATGATCGGCGATTTTGGTCGCCACGTCGTGTGCAGCCCGCGCGCTGTCCTTACCTTTTTGCGTTTTCGTATACAACGACTTAATCAAACCGTTGTTTTTTTGCAAAATCTGCGTAATAGAATTGATATTGGCCGCCATCTCTTCAATGGAGACGGATGAATGCGCAATGCTGTCCGCCTGCGATTCAATTTTTCCGTCCAGTACCTGTATCGTCCCGATAATCTCTTTGATAATATCCGCCGTTTCCTCAACCCGTGCAGCCTGCCGTTCCGTCTGCTGCTTCACATCGGTCATTTGCGCGGTTATCTCGTCCACAGCTCCTGCGGTTTGCCGCATATTCACAGCAAGGTCCTCTCCGATGCGCTTCATAAGCTCGGTATTATGCCCGGCAGCTTGAATTGCGTGCCCTATTTTCTCGATTGTCCGGTTAAAATAATCTCCGATCCTCGCAATTTCCGCCGCTCCCGAAATCGGCAACCGCACCGTTAAATCGCCCTCGCCTTGCGCAATATCATATAATACCGCGATAATTCTTTTCAGCGGATGCAGGTAATACACAGCCACCAGATAACCGACTCCAAGCGCAAATAAGATAATACCGGCCACTGTAAGCAGCAAGCTCCATATCATTGCCCGGGCAATCGCCTCATATTCCCCCTTTTCTATCACGGCGACATAGACCCAATCGATATTTCGATTGGCAGAACGATGAGACTGAAAAATATACGGAATCCCATTAATCGTTTTTTCCAACGGCGCATCCATCGTCTGCAACAACTCGTTAAAATCTTGCCCCAACGTTTCCAACGATTTTCCGACGAGCCCCTCATGTTGCGGATGCGCAATGACAATGCCCGTTTTATCGGTCATAAACATATAGCCGCCGATCCCGATTGTGCGATTTTTGACCAGCGTTTGCAGATATGAAAGATCAACCGATATCGAAAAAGCGCCTTTAAGCCGGTTTCCGTCTTTTATTTTATTCGTAATTTCTATCGATAATTCATTTGCAGAAGAAATATACAAATCCGATAACACCTGATCGGAAGCGCTTTCCGTGCACCCCTTATACCAAGAACGCGTACGGACATCATATCCCGCCGGACGTTCTTTGGGCGGACACATCAGAATACCGCCGTTTTTCTCGGAAGCGATGGTCATATAGATCACGGCGGAAAAGCGGTCGACAAACGACTTCATCATATCGAACGCCTTTCGCTCTTCCGGCTCAAAAAGCGCGGGATCCATCGGAATAGTTGAGCCTGTAACAGCAGGGCGGATATATGACGTCAAATGATCCGCAGCATCTTGCACCAGACTAACCTGCACCAACACATCATTCAGCTGCTGCAAATCCGCGATAAAATTGGAGACTTCAGTATCGATACTATCTGCAAATGACGCAATTTGCCGGTTATAGGTTTCGTAACTTTTATGTAAGCTGGTAAAATAATTGATCATCCCAACCGTAAGCGCCGGAACAACGGCAAATGCCGTTATGATCAAAATAGAACCGTATTTGGAAAACGATATTCGAGCCGATGAAAGTGATGTATGCATGACAGGGTCCTTCAAATCGGGAAGCCGATATTTTCCTGCATGGTATCCGCTCCCGATATGGAACGTGCATCGAAATCAGCGTTTCCCTACACTTTTCTTATTGAGATATATGAGCAAGTCTAGCATGTTTTTTCGGCTTTCACAAGCAAGACGAACATGCTATTATTCCTGCCATGCTGATTGGAGAAATTCAGACACCCGTTTCAAACCTGTACGGAGCCGGTAAAGCCGCCGTTGAACAGCTCATGCGGCTGAATGTTGCCACCGTAGGCGATTTACTCCGGCTTTGGCCGCGCCTGTGGGAAGACCGCAGCCGCTATAATACACTGCGGGAATGGAACGCCTTTCATAAATTGAATGTGCCGGTGTCGGTTACCGGACATCAATGGTTCGGCTATGGGAAGATGAAGACATTAAAGCTGCTCGTGAACGATTCGGAAGGAACCCGCGGCGAACTGATTTGTTTTAATCGGCCTTTTCTGGAAAAAGCCTTTCCCGTAGGCTCTGACGCACTAGTGTACGGCTCATTTTCCGTCAAATACGGCGCGCTCCAATCCAATGCCTTTGATATTGAAAAGCCCGATACAGCGGATCGCCGTATTTTGCCGGTGTACCCGCTCACGCAGGGGCTGACGCAGACAAAGCTGCGCAAGCTCATCGAGCAAGCGTTGAACGCGTATGCGCGCGGCATTGATTCCGAGCTGCCGCCGGAGGTGCTGGAAAAATACGGCTTTCCCGACAAAAAGACCGTCCTCTTTGCGATGCACCGCCCGGCCAGCATGGAAGCGGCGGAGCAGGCCCGCACCGCACTGATCTTTGAAGAGTTTTTTTTGTATGAGGCGGCAGTCGGCCTCCGTTCGATTGAGCGGCGCGGGATACTGCCCCGTTCAAACGTAAACAGCGCGCAGCCGCCCGCATCTCCGGCGGAACCGGACGCTGCCCAACACGCGGATGCAGCTGCACTTGCGGAACAGGACACAACCCTGCAAACGGAAGCCGCGGAAGTTGCGCTGAACACGGAGGCAGGGCGGCAGCCGGATATTCAGGCGGAAGAAACCGGCCAGCCGGAGCCGCGCTACAGTCCGCTGCAACGGGAACTGCTTTCCCGCCTGCCCTTTACACTGACCGCCGGGCAACAAGCGGTCGCCGCCGAGATCAATGCGGATATCGACAGTGCCGTGCCTGCAGCCCGCCTTATCCAGGGGGATGTCGGTTCCGGAAAAACGCTGGTCGCATTTTTGGCCTGCTTAAAAATTATCGAAGACGGCGGACAGGCGGCGCTAATGGCTCCGACGGAATTGCTGGCGCGGCAGCACGCCGATACTGCCGCAAAACTGCTGGAACCGCTCGGCGTGCGGCTGGCCTTCCTGACCGGCAACCTCAAAGCGGCCGGGCGGTCGCAGCTGCTGCAGCAGCTTGCTTCCGGCAATATCGATCTGATCATTGGAACCCATGCCCTTTTTTCCGCACAAACCCGCTATCATAACCTGCGGATGGTTGTCATCGACGAACAGCACCGCTTCGGGGTGCTTCAGCGGTCGGCCATCATCCAAAAAGGCACTGACAGCGGAAAAAAGGCGCCGCACTTTTTGATGATGAGCGCAACGCCCATTCCGCGTACGCTGGCGCTGTCGATGTTCGGCGATCTTGACATTTCCGTCATTAGAACGCTGCCGCCCGGCCGGAAACCGGTTATTACCTACATCGCCGCGCAGAGCAAGGCGGAAAAGGTGTACCACTTTATCGGACAGGAAATCCTTGCAGGGAAACAGGCCTATTTTGTGTATCCGCTCATCGAGGATTCCGATTCACTCAGCCTCAAGTCGGCGGAAGATATGTTTGCAGAGCTCAGCCGGGATTTTCCGCATCACCGCCTTGCGCTTCTGCACTCCAAAGTTCCGGAAGAAGAATCGCGGGCTATTATGCAGGAATTTCGGGCGGGGGCTATTCACATCCTGGTTGCAACCAGCGTGATTGAGGTAGGGGTTGATGTACCGAACGCAACCTGCATGGTGATTGAACATGCCGACCGCTTCGGCCTTTCGGCGCTGCATCAGCTGCGGGGCAGAATAGGACGGGGCAGCGATCAGGCGTATTGCTTTCTATTATATGGTAAGAATATCACTGAAACCGGTAAGGCCCGGCTGAAAGTCATGGGCAGTACGACGGACGGTTTTGTCATTGCGGAAGAGGATTTGAAGCTGCGCGGGCCGGGAGACATCGGCGGCATCGAACAATCAGGCTACTGCGGCTTTACGCTCGCCGACCCCATCCGCGACTGTGCGCTGCTGGAAAAAGCCCGCGCAGCCGCCTTTGAGATGCTCGCACGGCAGCACGGCTTAACGGGGTAATCGGCCCCTGCCCTATACGCGCCCCTTGTCCGTTCTGAAATGTGTTTTGCTCACTAAAGCATTTCTGTTTTCCAATCTTTAAGCGAGCTCCTCTTGTCATCAAATCCCGCACCACTGTTAAAAAATGTACATCCATGCACATTTTTTACCTTCGAGTTTCGGCAGTCGCCGAAACATCGTTGCTGCGTGAAACCACCGCCATCCATGGCGGCACTGCTATAGCAGTGTATCTCCGTCTGTACAAACTGCCCCATCAACGCAAAGATAAGATACACCGCCGTTTGGTAGTTCTGCTCTCGCAAGTTCAGTTTTTCCTCGCTGAAATTACCATACGGAATACCGGAAATTATCGCCTGCATCCGCTCCATAAAACTATTCACATTGCCTTTGCGGATATCCTCCACAAATCTCCAGACCGACACTTCCGTTTGTCCGAACGGCACACTTGAGAACACAGGCAAGAGATTATATAAAAAGCCGTATCTGACCTCATCATTTGGAAAGCCCAACCGGTACATCCGCGACTCTTTACTATATTCTTTAATCGTTAAATACCCCGATTGAAACAAAATCGGCAGTGCATATTTCGCCTCAGCTCGATACGTTTCCAAACCATCCTCATTAAGCTCTACATTGCCGTCCAAATCGGGAATATAATAGTGCACTGCTTTCAGATAATTAACCAGAAAAGTCGGCGTGCCCGTGCCGAACCAATAGCTTTTCATCTCTTTTTTCACAAATGCACTGAGCACACTATAGGGATTGTACATGCCTTGACTTCGAGTTTTTCATGCAAAAAACTCGATACTGTAAAGCATCTCAAAAAATTCTTTGCAGATGGGCTCATGTTCCATAACCTTACAGAACATGAAATCGTCTGAAATGGTGAGTTCTTCAAAAGGTTTTTGTGTCATTCACACCTCCATACCCTCTATAATAAAGCACGAATGCAAAAATGGCTAAGAAAATCAGCAAATAATTATGTTTTTCTTTTATTTTGCGTTCACAGCTGAATCCCTGTTCGTATACATCCTCTTGAGTTGACGTTTTTGGCAGCTATGATATAATGTAAAAAACCATTCAGGAGAGAGCTTGACATGCATACGTATATTCCTCCCCCTCATAATTGCCAATCACCGGTATCCGCCTTAAAAGGGAATACTATGCTGAAAAAGGCCACTTCAATTCGATTTAGACTATTGCGGGCAATCACTATAACGGTTATTTCGATTATCGGCTTTATCAGCGCTATTGTCGGCTATGAGCTTTATAGAAGAAATACTGCACAATTTAATGAATTTACTGCTCAGCAATTCTTTAATATCGAAAAATCTATTCAACTTTTTATTAAAAACGGGACGAGCGCCATTCAAATACTTGCAGACCATCCGGCCGTGCAAAGTGCCGATGATACAATTTACAGTTATACGGCAGAAGCAAAACACTCCGGTAAAAATACACACGACGGGAAAGCAGAACAAGAGATTTCTTCTTTATTTAGTTTGATAAAAAAACATCATCCCGAATTTAAAGAGATATACATGGGAACAAAATGGGGCGGTGTCGTAGGATTAGCTGCTGAACAGCTTCCCAGTGATTTTGACCCGCGTAATAGATCATGGTATCAAAATGCTGTCAATGCAAACGGAAAAAGTGTAATAACGAAAGCCTATCGCTCTGCTGACGGCGTTCTAACCTTTACTATTACACAAAGCGTTACGAATGCAAAAGGAGACCTTATCGGTTGTGTTGGTCTTGACATCAATTTAACGGATTTAACGGCATTTATTAATGGCATCCGTGCCGGAAAAACCGGGTATTGTATGCTGCTACAAAACGACGGCATGATTTTAGCGGATTCCAAACATCCTGAATTTAACTTTAAAACATTGAAAGAGACCGAAATATATAGTTTTTTAGAAATCGAACAAATAACCGATTCCTCTATGCAGACTATTGCCGGAACCCAGTGGAAAATTTTCCTTTTTCCGCTTTCCGATTTGGGATGGAAACTTGTTATTTTTGTAGAACAAAATGAAATTCTCTCTCTCTTTTATGCACTTGTTAAAATTATGGCTTTCATCGGATTGCTGATGTTCGTTGTATATTTTTCTTTGGCATTTATTGCCTCCCGTATGCTAAAACAGTATTTTATGCGGCTTGAAGATATGTTCGGAAAGATAGCCGCCGGAGATATGACTGACCGCATAAAGGTGAAACGCCATGATGAAATCGGACGGCTTATGATCAATTTGAATACGGCAACAGAACACAGTCAGAAGATGCTGACCGCTTTAAAAGAAGAAGTTGATAAAATGATGGCAATCGGTTCCAATTTATCAAGTAATATGGAAGAAACGGCTGCAACGGTAAAAGAAATAAGCAGTAACGCCGCAATGGTGAAAGAAAAAGCGCTTCTACAAGCAGCCGGTGTAACGGAAACAGCGGCAACGAGTGAACAAATTCAAGGGAAATTGAACCTTCTTGTTGAAGGAATTACCACACAGTCGGAAAATATTGCACAGTCTTCAACACTCATAACAAGCACCACAGAAAATATGCTTCATATTAATAAAATCCTTTCACAAAATGATACACTGATTAAAACTGCACACAGTCAAATGAAAGTGGGAACAGACGGCGCACGGGAAGCAAATGAGGTTATCAAACGGTTTGCCGAGCGGTCTGAATCATTACTGGAAGCAAGTCAGGTTATTCAAAATATCGCCAGTCAAACAAACCTCTTGGCCATGAATGCAGCAATTGAAGCAGCTCATGCAGGAGAATCGGGAAAAGGTTTTGCCGTTGTCGCCGATGAAATTAGAAAGCTTGCCGAAGAATCCAATATGCAGGGAAAACAAATTGGCGTAGTTATCAAAGAATCGACGGATATTATCTCACAAGTTGCCGAATCCGGTATTCAAGCCGAAAAGACCTTTATTGATGTGTATAAACTTATCAGCCAAATTTCGGAAAAAGAAGACTCCATTGTAAATCTTATGCATGAACAAGAAGAAAACGGTGTGAAAGTTTTGTCGGCTATTGAGACAATCAATACAGTAACAAAGAATGTAAGTTCCGCGTCCGTAGAAATGCTTGAAGGCGGTAAACAAATTGCTGCAGAGATGCAAAAATTAGCGGAAATTACACGGGAAACAACCGATAGCATGACCAAAATCGCCTCTGGTGCAGAACAAATAACCAATGCGGTGGAACAAGCCGTTTCGATCACGATACAAAATAAAACCAGTATTACGAATCTTGTGGAAGAGGTGGGGAAGTTTAAAATATAGTCTTTTGAAAATATACGGCGCATCTACTGCGTCGCATTGCCAAAAGCATACTTCCTTGTATGCTTTTGGCAGCGAGTTTCGACAAAGTCGAAACATCGCTTCTGATATAACCAGCGGCATCCATGCCGCTTCTGACAATCCTCAACGTATCAGAACCGCCAAGGATGGCGGTGGTTCCAACAGAAACGAGATTTGCGCAATGCAAATCTCGCAGGTAAAAAATGTACATGGAAGTACATTTCTTACCGTGCCTCCGGTTGGAATTTGCTCGACTCCTTGTATCTGCATCGTCTCTTTTCAAAAAGGTTTGCAGTAGGAAAAGCATCAGAATTGTCGCTTCGCAATTATCCCCCTACGACCCCTAAAAAGAAAAAGAACGGCTTATAGGGTTCTACCCTAAGAACCCGCTTTTATTCTAAGGCTGATGTCTAAAATCAACAACCCCGACGCGAGCGTCGGGGTATTAAACCCTCCGCACGAATAAACGTTATACTGTTACGGCTTTCACGAAAAATACGTATCAGAACGAACATGGATACCCGTCACTATATGCAGCAGCGATGTTTCGGCGTTGTCGAAATTCGGCCTTTTCCGATGTACAAGGACGTACATCGGAAAAGCAGGGCACGGATGCCGCTGGTTCCAAACGGTATACCGATCAATTAACCACGAGAATAATTTTTACCAAGTGTGGCAAGGAATGTATCCTGAGGTTTTTGTATGGAGCCCATTGTGTTATTTTCAATGAATTTAGTAGGTTTTCCAAATTCAGTCTTTTTTAGATATAAAAATTTATCCCATATATTTTTTGGACCAATAAATTCTTTAGGGCCAAATGGTTTGCCTTGTAATTCTTCTATTTCTTCTTTACTCCAGTTATCAAGAAATTTATTTTGCACGTTATATATCTTTAATGAATTATATATAATTGGAAGTTTTTTAATTATCTTTTTTAAAGGTATTGTTTTTAATTCTTTTGGGAAAATTGTATTTTTTAATATAAGTGTTTTAAGCTTTGAATCATCCATTGTTTGAGGTAAAGTTGTATTATCAAAGGTGAGATCTACTGGACCATTTGTATCTATGTATTTCATTTTTGATAAGTTGCTGTTTTTAAATAGTATATCCCCTGCGACACTATCTCCTTTAAAATGCAAAAACTTTAACTCTTCTTCAGTTATATTAGTTGTGTCTATATTTTCTAAAATTAAGTTTATTAGTCTTAGTGATCTAGCATCTTCCTCTATAACAGGATGCCATTGTTCGTTGGTTCTTTTGCGGAATTCTAATAATTCTTCCAGTTTGATAGGAGTATTATTATTTTCTCCACCATAGCCGCGCCGTTTCGAGTTTTGCTTGGCGAGAGCCTTCTGAGCGACCTCTTGCCTCTCCCTCGGCAAGTCCGATCTCAAAGCGTTCTTCCCGCTGTACTGCAATATCCGTATCATAATCGTATTCGCCTATCAGCATATTCATTACCTCCCGTGACTTTCTCTGCAAATAGACTCTTAATATATCGTGTTTAATGCATTCTGCAATGGCTTTCTCAAACCCATGTTCTTTGTCGTCGGCAACAAAGCGGCGGACGGTCTCCACAAATAAACTATATTCCTGTAGCGGTTTACAATTTTTTAGTATCTGATTGCCGAAGGCAAAATGGCTGGAAAATGCAGAAAATTCTTCAATAATTAAGAATTCGCTACACTCCAATCTTTAATCGTCCTCGTCTGTTCGTCAAAAGAGGCTCCAATGAACACTATCTTTTTTCCTTCTGCCCTATACGGCAAATCGTAGGTCTGTTCTCTTATTTGATTGATTGCATCTTCCGCACTGCCGTTACCGGTAAGTTTAAACTCAAAAATATATAGAGCATCAGCCGTAGTAACAACACAATCAGCCCGTCCTACCGCACAATGCACCTCCGTCTGTACGAACTGCCCCATCAGTCTAAAAATCAGATATACGGCAGTTTGATAATTTTGTTCACGCAGCTTCAGGCCTTCTTTGCTGAAATTATCGTACGGAATACCGGCAATAATTGCCTGCATCCGCCCCATGAAAGAATCCACTTTCCCCTCACGGATGTCTTGTACGAACCGTGCTACCGATGTTCCTGCTTGATCGAACTGCACGTTGGAATATGCTGGTAGTAAGTTTTCCAAAAAACCGTACCGTACTTCATCATTCGGAAAGCCGAGCCGATAGAGCCGCAGATCACTTATATACTCTTTAATCGTCAAATACCCTGCTTGAAACAGAATCGGTAACGCATCCCGCGCAACAGCCCGGTAGGTTTGCAATCCCGATTCACTGAGCTCAACATTTCCATCCAAGTCGGGAATAAAGTACTGCGACTCTTTGAGGTAATTAACCAGAAAGGTCGGGGTACCCGTACTGAACCAGTAACTTTGAAAAATTTGACCGTCAAACACGCGTAACAAGCTAAAAGGATTATATATATTTTCTGCTCCACGAGCAAAACAGTAGCCGTCATAATTTTGTTTTAGCAGCCGAAGCGTTTCATTGTAGGTGAGCTCATTTGCCTGTGCGAGCGATTGAATTTCAGGAGTAAAAACCGTTTCCAGTTCGCTTTGGCTTATACCACAAATTCCTGCATATTTAGGCAAGAGGCTTATATCATTTAAATTATTCAGATCACTGAAAATACTAACCTTGCTGAATTTGGTAACGCCGGTTAAAAAGGCAAAGCGGATATATTGATCGCAGGTTTTGATCACCGAGTAAAAAGCCTTGAGCGTATTGCGGTATTGTACGTTCAATGATTCATTGACACTCATTGTCTGCAACATCGGCTTATCGTATTCGTCTACCAAAATGACAACTTGTCTCTGCGTTTCCTCATATATTTGTTTGATGATTACTTCAAAACGCTGTGCTAAATCACCTTCTACCGGCGCAATGTGATACTGTTTTTCAAGCGGTGACAAAAAAAGCCGAATGCGGCTTATTAAACTTTCAAATGTATCGTACTGTCCCGTATTAAAATCAAAATAAAGAACAGGATATTCTTCCCACGCAGCTCTGCCTTCTTGAGCAGCTTGCGCTTCTTCCGCTTGTTCAACATACAAGCCTTTGAACAGTTCTTTTTGCCCGAGGAAATATGCTGCTAGCGTCGAAAGGAATAAGCTCTTTCCAAACCGCCGCGGACGGCTTAAGAAATACACTCGGCCGCTCTGCGCTAACCGCCATAGATACTCTGTCTTATCTACGTAGAGATAACGGTCATTCCGTAATACTTTAAAACTCTGTACGCCGATCGGTAATTTGCGTGTAATGGTCATGGCTATAGTATAGCAGCTATAACCGCTTTCCGCAATTTTCTATTGGTACTTTTCTTTTGCCGATGGCAGACAGCGCTCGCGGATATGCTGTTACAATTAAACGAGCAGCCTACATAACGGTTCAGCTTTTATTTTAAGAACTCCCCTAGAACCAAGGTAGGTTCTTAGGGCTGGATTGCTGCGCTGTTGAGCAGTTATACATCCGTGTACACTGCTCAACGATAAGTTTTTCTATCGAAAAACTTACTTCTGATTAACACCACGCCCATCCATGGGCGGTTCTGATACGCCAATACATCATAAGACAACAAGGGATTCGTCGTCATTTTTGAATCGAAATAGACGCAAAGATGGCCCCACCGCTTTTGAAAATAGACGGTGTAGATGCAAGGAGGACGGCAAAAAAGTACCGCAGGCGTATCTTTGATACGTTGAGGACACTTTTTTGCCGTACGACGCAGTAGATGCGCCGAATATTTTCAAAAGTCTACACTTTGAATTTGGATACTTCTTGAGCCAGATTCTCAATCGCCCCCTTATTCCGCTGCGTAATTGCATTGACTTCTTGTATGGCATTGTTGATCTGCACGGCGCCGGAGGCCATTTCGTTCATGCTGTCGGTGATGATGCGGGTGAGGCTGTCAAGTTTTTGCATTTCAGCGGCGACGCCTTCTCCGCCTTTCAGCATTTCTTCCGAGCCGGACTGTACTTCAACGGTAACGGTACTGATGTTTTTAATAGCCTTCAGCACTTCACGGCTGCCGTTTTCTTGCTCGCGCATCGCTTCAGTCAGCCGGTTACTCATCGTTCGTACCTGCTCGGCAAGCTCAAAAATCGCGGTAAACTTTTCTTCCGCCGTTTTTGAAGATGCCGAAAGCGTGTCGATTTCGTTGCCGAGTGTTTTCAGCGTCGCCGTGATGGTTTTGCCCTGAGCGGAGGACTCTTCCGCGAGCTTCCGTATTTCATCCGCAACGACGGCAAAGCCCTTTCCGGCCTCGCCTGCGTGGGCGGCTTCAATTGCAGCGTTCATCGCGAGTAAGTTCGTTTGCGAGGCAATATGCTGAATAACGTTCGACGCTTCCATCAGCGAGCCCGATTCTTCGGCGACCTTCTGCGTAATGACATTGGCCGTGGCGATCGTCTCTTTACCGGCGCCGGTTGCCGTGGCAAGTTTTCCAATCACATCATCGGTTTTGCCGAGCGTCTGCCCGATGGACGCGATGTTCGCAACCATCTCTTCTACGGAAGAAGACGATTGTGCAACGCTCGCCGCCTGCGTTTCGATGCTGCCGTTCAGCTGCTTAATCGTACGCATAATTTCCTCAAGCGTTGCGACGGTCTCGGTTACACTGGCCGCTTGTGTCATGGCCTGCTGCTTAACGCCATCGATATTCGCACTGATCTGATGCACGGCGCTGGCTGTTTCCGTCATATTCGACGCAAGCGCTCCGCCGATCTCTTTCATGGTGTTACTGTTTACGCCGACCGTGCGCACCGACGCGCCGATCTTCGCAATGGTTTCGTTAAAATATCTCGAAAGCTCGGCAATTTCATCCTTGCCGTTTACCGGCAGCCGAACCGTCAGGTCGCCATCCCCTTGGGCAATATTCCTGAGCGCATTGCTGGTAAATTGCAGCGGCGCACTCACTTGTCGCTTAATCAGTATGTACAGCAACATAATAACTGCAAGCAGAATAATGACATACTGAATAATCGTTGCAATGAGCGCCCGCTGTGCCTGTGCAGTAAAGATGCTGAGCGCGGTAATGGACGTGAAAACCCAATTGATATCGGTTCCTTTAATGGCAACGGGCACAAGAATGAATTTTGAAGTAAGACCGGACGTATGCGACAGAGCGGTTTGTTCGGCAACATTCCCGTGCGAAACCGTTTCAAACAGCGCTTTAAACTCAGGATTGATCTCAAATTGATTTTTCAAACTAGCAGAAGCATCCGCGCCGTGAGCCACAATCGTGCCGTCCGCACTGCATAAGATTCTGAAATTTTCTTTTGATGTTCCGGCGATTCCTTCCAGTTGCTTTTGAAGATAGGTAACATCGATGTCGGCATCGATAACGCCAATCGTTTTTCCGTTATGGGTAATCGGAATTGCCAGCGTGGTGATAATATCGTTACCGCTTTTAAAAGGAGACACCATCATGGTTTTGCCGTAGCGTATCGGCGTTGAGTACCATACATCGGCAGAGGAATCGAATTCGACCGAACGGACGGTAATGCTGTTTCCGCTCTTTACGGCATAAGGGATGAACCGGCCGCCTTCGGTGTATATGCCCTGATTTGAAAAGGCCGCATCGTTTTCATCGAACGCATTCGGCTCAAATAACACGGCAAGACCGGTCAGCGATGTATTTTCCCGTACTAACAGTTCGAGAGCCGTTACCAGCCGCTCTCTACTCCGCCGGTGTGCAGGCAACCCGAGTTCATGCTGCACCAAGCTATTCATATCCCGGCAGCTCTGATTGACTTCCGCAAAGATACGTTCGACATCTGCCGCCAACAGCCGATTTTGCTCCGTAACTTCTATGGTGTAATCGGTTATTTCATTTGCATAATCGATGATGCCATCATAGGCCGCTTTTCCGGCAAATACCGTAAAAAGCAGCAGTGAAATCACAAGGGTGAGCTTAAAACCGAGACTGTGCGCAACCGATTGTGTTTCCGCATGCGCATACGATGGTTCGACACTTGCCTTCCCGTTCACATCACCGGTATGGGGGGGGGGGGGGGGGGTTATCGGAACCTTTAAAAAAAAAATTATTAAAAAAATTTAGGAAAAGGAAAAAATGCCCGTT
>CAUTXW010000015.1:0-40935 GCA_963542655.1 uncultured Treponema sp.
CATTCTCTGCTTTAACCTATTGACTTTTTATAGCAGGTCTCCGCACGAATAAAAGTTGAACAGGTACGATTTTCACGAGAAAGGCCTTTCAGAACCGCCATGGATGGCGGTGAAATAAAATAAAAGCGATGTTTTTGCATAGCAAAAACTCGCCATCAACAAATGTATATGGATGTACATTTGTTGATGAGGTATCTACCTGCTCTATTTTTGTCTGCACGTCCTATATTCAAAAGCGCTGGAAATAGTTTTTTTCGATAGCTAAGCTATAGTTTTTCTGTCAGCAGGGCATCAGTATGGAAATCAAGGTTCAGTTTACTGTTAAAAGGCTGATATTTTTGCGGACACAATAGAGTGCAGATCGGGGATAGGGCTGACACTTGCGCAAAGCAGTGGTATAATCATCATATCTTAAACTGGGGCTTAGACGCTCTGAAAAAGTAATACGAAAAGGTAATGCGAAATATCTTTGTGAGGAACGCGATGATACGGAACATACGAGTAGCGGATGCAAAAGCTATCCGGGATATAAGCGAATATGCGCTCGGCTATAAAACAACGGAAACGGTAACTGAGCGGCAAATTGCAAAACTCTTGAAAGATGCCGGACACTTTATACGGGTATACGAGGACGATGTAACGCATACCGTGATCGGTTTTATTCATGCCGAAGCGTATGAACTTTTGTACAAAGAACCGGGTTTTAACATTTTGGGATTGGCTGTTTTGCCTGAGTATCAGCACCGCGGAATCGGAATGCAATTACTACAAGCGGTGGAAGCCGAAGCCGCCGTACGGAATTACCGATTTATCCGCCTCAACTCCGGCGAACAGCGGAAGGAAGCCCATGCGTTTTACGAACACTGCGGCTACTCATGTACTAAATTGCAAAAACGTTTTATAAAGGAATGGGTTTGAGAATGAGAGGTCAAGTGCTATGACGTATGATATGTTAGAACAACAAATAAAATCTCTTCCGCATGAATATTACATTCAAGTTGAGAATTTTGTTCATTTTATGGTAGCTCAGGTCGAAAAGCAATCACAAAAAAAAGATACTTCCGATCTTTCTGCAAAATTAAAAGCTGTGTACGCAAAGATACCGGCGTCCGAACAAATAGATTCTTGCGCCGTAACGCTTGATTCATGGAGGGCATTAACTCAAAATGATACGTGGTGAAATATATTGGGCAGATTATGGAGTTCCTTATGGAAGTGAACCGGGTTTTCGGCGCCCTGTTATAATCGTGCAGAATAATGTATTCAATATCGATGAATTATATACTGTTCTCGCGGTTCCATTGACCACTAATACGAGATATGCTGACGTGCCGGGAAATGTTTTCATCAGTAAAAGAAATAGCAGTCTTCCAAAAGATTCTGCAGCTGTTGTGTCACAAGTAGGAGTTATTGATAAATCAAGGATTTCTGAAAAAGTTGGTATGTTATCATTGAGTGTGATACATAAAATTGATAATGGTATTCGTTTAGTCTTTGGGCTGGATTGATTTTATGCACGCTTATTGAGCACTGCTAAAAATTTGTAATTTTATAAAGGAATGGTAAGATTATGTTTGATTTACTGAAAAAGATATACGCGATTGCGGGAAAGCAATCAAAGCGCATAACGGTGATGTTCATCTGCGATGTACTGAAAAGCATGTTTGAAGGCTGTACGCTCGGCGCCTTGGGGTATTTTTTACTGACGCTGAGCCGTGCCGTGTTTCAGGGGCAGCCGGTTACGAACGCCCATATCCTCACGGTGTTTTGCATTATGCTTGCCTCTATTATAGGAAAAATCATATTCGGGTATATCTCCGACCGTAATAAAAATATCGCGTCGTATACGCTGGGCGCGGAAAACAGGCTTGCTATCGGGGATAAGCTGAAAAACGTGCACATGGGCTATTTTTCCGAAAGCAGGCTCGGCGATGTTTCAGGCGCATTGACGACAGTGATCACCGATGTGGAAACAATCGATATGATGATCCTCGAAATGATGTTTGCAGGCGGCATTCAAACGGTGATCATGGCGCTGTTCGTCTTTCCTTATGATATGACAACCGGCGGTATCATTTGTATCACGCTGATTGTGGCAATCGTTTTCAACAATTTATTTCAAAAAAAGACGGACGCGGTAACGGCAAAGTTGACAGCATTGAAACTCGCGCTGCGAACGGATATCTTGGAATACGTGCAAGGTATCGGCGTGGTAAAAGCGTTCGGCAGAACAGCCCAAGCGGTTAAAAACGTGACGGAAAGCATTGAAAAAAGCAAGACCGGTTTTTTTGCGGTGGAAAAAGCCATTACGCCGTCGCTGCTGGTGTTTTCGTTGCTGCTCAAACTGGGAACTACTGCCATTATCCTGAGCGCCTTATACCGCTATTCGCTGCAGAGCCTCAGTATTGAAAAAACGCTGATGTTGATTGTTGCAAGCTTTGTGGTATTCGGCGGGTTTGAAATAGCGGGCACGATGCAGCGGATGCGCGGCATCGCGGTGCAGAACTTGGATACGCTCTTTAAGGTCAAAAACATTCAAGCGCTGCCGGAAGGTTCGCAGCTTCCCCACGGAAATGACGATATTGCCGTTAAGAACATCACGTTCGGTTACGGCGTCAGCGGGCAAAGCGATGAAAAGCTCTTCCGTAATTTGGATGTGAGTATCCCGAAAAATAGTGTAACCGCCCTCGTCGGCTATTCCGGTTCGGGGAAGACAAGTCTGTGCCAGCTGATTGCCCGCTTTTGGGATGTCGATTCAGGGAAAATAACGCTCGGCGGTACCGATATAAAAAACTTTGCCTACGATGCGTTTTTGTCGCATTTTACATTTGTATTTCAAGACGTCTATTTGTTTGAAGACACGGTAAAAAACAATATCAGATTCGGGAAGCCGGATGCAACCGACGAAGAGATCATTGCTGCGGCAAAAGCTGCGCAGTGCCATGACTTTATTATAGAATTGCCGCATGGCTACGACACGGTGTTACAGGAGGGCGGCAGCAACCTTTCAGGCGGAGAACGTCAGCGCATTTCCATCGCGCGGGCAATGCTCAAACCGAGTTCCATTGTCATCCTCGACGAAGCGACGTCCAGCGTCGATCCCGAAAACGAAGAAAAGCTGATGTGTGCCCTCGATGAGCTGCTGAAAAACAAAACCGCAATCATCATCGCGCACCGGCTTTCGACCGTTAAAAACGCTGATCGGATATTCGTCATGGACAAAGGGCGCATCGTACAGCAGGGCAAACACGCTGAGCTGATGCGGCAAGACGGCATATATGCTCATTTTGTCGGTATGCGCGAAAAGGCCGCTGCGTGGAAGGTATAAGAGGTTCGGAAGCGGCAAAAGCTGAATTGAAAGATGATAGCTCCATCGGTCATCTTACAGTAAGACGATCCGAAACCTGAGACTGAGGATTTTGGAGACTGTCCTTGGTTTTAGTTACGGATTTAGCTACAGAAAAACCGGTAGGTGTGCCGTTGTAAGAGATTTTCCTAAAGATAAAGAGGTATAGTGTGATGAATTTTACATTAAGCGCATTGCTCAACAGTGAAAGACCCGAAGAATTATTGGAAGGTGCCTATCCGTTCGTCCATCTGATGATGCAGTACCGCTGCGCGATGCAGGAAGTGCAAACAAAGCTCGACGTACTCAACACCGAACTATCGCTCGACCAAGAGCATAATCCCTTTGAATCCATCACTGGCCGAATTAAAAAGCCAATCAGCATTATCGGCAAATTAAAGAAGCTGAATCTTGACGTCTCGCTCGAAAATATTGAACGTCACCTGCATGATGTCGCAGGTATTCGCGTAATCTGTACATTTCAAAAAGATATTTACATTCTTGCGGAAAAGCTCTGTGCTCAAGACGACATAAGACTCATTGATCGGAAAGATTATATCAAAAATCCTAAGCCGAACGGCTATCGCAGTTTGCATCTCATTGTGGAAATTCCCGTCTTTTTTGCCGAAGAGAAAAAATTCATGCAGGTCGAAGTACAGTTCCGCACCATCGCAATGGATTTTTGGGCAAGCGTTGAGCATAAAATCTATTATAAGAAGGAAATTGATTGCAACACCGTTCAGCTTACGGAAAAGCTCCGGCTTTGCGCTGATAATATCGATAAGATTGCCGCTCAACTTGAAGATATCAGCAAAGAAATCGAGCTTCAAGAGAAAAACGGCTGTCCCGATTCTAAAAAATAACGATCGCACGAACCGGAGGCTTTATCGCTGCTCCAGCGTTTTGTTGAGGATGGACTCCCACCGTACATACGAGCGTACGGTTCCCGTTTCCTGTACACGTTGCGCACAGGAACAGCAATGTAACTAAGATGATATTGTGACGGTACTTCACTATTATTTCCCATAGAAATAGAAATATGCTGATGATCATTCTGCAATTCAATGCTGATCCGAATCGCTTTCGTAATTGATGGATGTTAGAATAGTGTTAAGCTTGACCATCGGGTCTTCATATCCTCTAAAGGTGAAGGTAACGTGATAGCCTTTTTTGGATACAACCGTAATATCCCGTCCGATACACCGATCAACGGTAGCGGATTTTTCGTATGGAAAGTATTCGGGTTTTAAAATTGATACGCGGTATTCCCTGCCGTCATATTGTATTTGTGCGAGATTTGCGGGAAACGGCACTAAAAAGATTAAAAAATCGTCGTTTTTGCTGCCGCCGATACTCATACGTGCACCCGGTTTCATCACGTGTATATTCCGTTTGCCGATTGAAGTGTTTTGATTGTATACAAACAATTCCGTCATGCCCGATTGCGGCGGCTTTTGACTGATGTGCCCGTTGTGATAGTGCTGGCCAAATCCGGGACGGCGGCTCATGCGGTTGTTTGCCGTGTTCAATAATGCAAACCGGCCTTCCATAGTGCGGGAATGCTCCTGTGCAAGGTAATTCAGCTGGGATGCCGTTTCCTGCTGGGTAATTGCCGCCGCGACCGCCGTTTGACTGCTGAATGTGTTGAGGCTTTCGCGCGGGTCCGTGCTATTTGCCGGATGTTCGGAATGGTATGGCGTGTCCACAGTTCCAACACGGGAATGCTGCAGCTCTTTTGCCCGTTCAGCCGTTTCATGCGTATCAAACCGGCGGTGAATGTTGTGTGTGTACGGTGCATTCGGTTGCCGGTTTTCGTCCGATTGCCGTTTTACAACCCGCGCGGCATGCCGAACCGGTTCAACAGCGCGGCGGCGTACGATGATGAACAGTATCAGTCCAAGCACGCCCAAACAGATAGCCGCAAGTATCCACGGCAGGGTCTCCGTACCGAGTAGAGCAAAGCCCGGACGAACGGTAAGCGCTACGGAAGCAGCCTGAGAAAAAGGCTTGTCCTGCTGCACCATATCCAAACGGATTACGGCCTGATGCGTCCCTTCGCTGCGTATACTATCCGGCAGTGTAGCCGTTGCCGTAAACGTCCGGGCTGCGTTCGGGTCAACACGGATAACCTGATTTTTAAGCGGCTGCTTTTGTACGCCGCCGTCCGCTTCGACGGTAATGCTTTGGACTGTTATCTCAATCGTTTCAGAAGCTTCGTTGACAACCGTAAGCGGAAGCCGAACGGTAGCGCCTGCGGTGTGCGCCTCATTGGGGAACACAATGCGCGGCAGCGGAAGTACCGTATCGCTGAACGCGATATTCCCCTCCGGCGGTAAACTGCTCGGTTCAATGCCGAGGTTTTCGGTAAAGGCCTGCGAAACATCGGTGTATTCTTTGATGTGCTGAGCGGCCGACTGCGCTGCCGCTTCGGTGGTGTCTGCGTGAGCGGTTTGACTTTGTAAGGATGTTTCCATAGGGGATGCTTCAGATACGGCGGGAGAAGCCTGTTCTCCATTAGAGGCCGAAGCGGCGGAGCTATTATTCGAAGCGGCAGCGTCTCCTGCTGCTTCATCTGCGGCATCGGAAACACCGGTGAAGCCATCGCTCTTCTGATCGGCAGCAGTGCGGCGGCTCTGTTCCTCGTGTCCGCGAGCCGCTGTGCCGACCATGCCGTTACCGGCTCCCGTATCTTGCGCGTGTCGGTTAGAGCCTGTCATACTGCCGGATGCTGTGGGATCGCCATATCCGTCGGAAGAGCCGGTGATTGACGCTTCACCTTGGCTTTGCCGACCTGCAGCCGCTTGCCGTGTGCCGGACTGCTGCAGCGTATGCTCCGAATGTTCTACAGTTCGGGAGTCGGCCGCGTCCGCCGATGCAGCGGGTACTGCCGTCGCGCTTGTGCTAGCTGTTGCCGCTGTTGCGGTATTTCGCGTTTCAGCGGCGGAGCTTTTGACTTGAACACGGGAAGCTCCTGTCGAATCGGCATTACCGGAAGCCGCGGTGCGTCCCCGGATAGCAGGAGCGGAAGAAGCTTCCTCATTCGCGTGTGCGGCTGTACTGCCGGATGTGCGCAAGGCTGATGCATCTCCCGTTGTTGCCACGGGCTGCGTATCGATGGTATCGACACCGGCGCGGTCAATTGTCCCCGCTTCATTCAATTTTCCGGCATAAAACGCGCCGTCCAAATTTTTGATGACGGCATCGGAGGGGAAAGGGAGCTTTACATAATACACTTTCCAGCCCTGCGCTCGGATAGATGCTGAAACCTTGGCCAGTTCCGTCTTTATCTGCTCGCCGGTATAACGCCGGTACGGGCTTGAAGCCGGAGGGTTAAAGATACCGTCTGAAATAACGATGAGTATTTTATCCTGCTGCGAAGGCAGCTTTTTCATATATTGTTCGGCAAAGGTAATTCCCGACAAAAAATCGGCGCTCTGCCCCAGCTGATATAGCAGCATAAAACGCGATACGACGCGGGATAAATCGGCTTCCGTATTGATCTTTTGCGACATTTCATAACGCGGCACGGCGCTGAAAGACAGGAGATGAAAGACATCTTCAATACGGATAAACTTTGTAATAATAGACTGCAATACGCGTTTGTTAATCGCCTCATAATACGGGAGCACCGTACCGGAGGTATCCATCAACACAATAACATCAGCAGGATCATGGCGCACGGTTTGCCCGCCCGCGCCTGATACCATCAACAAGAAACACAAGATACCCGCTACGGTTTTTAACTTTTTCATCGTGTATTCACAGTACCTTTTTCCTTTTCGTCCGTCTAGAGCGCTGCTGCCGCAATATCAAGTATTTTATACGTCTTTTCTTCTTCGTTTACGGTAAACGACAGCGTCTCACCGGCCTTATGATTCAGTAAATTCGTTCCAAGCGGCGACATATATGAAATAACGCCGTTTTCGGGATCGGATTCCCACGGACCGAGTATCGTATACGTTTCTTTTGTCTGCGTATCCGGTTTTTCCAGCACGACAATCGTACCGAATCCGACCCGTGTCGTTGTAATCGTTGTAGGATCAAACACTTGTGCCCGTTCGAGCTCTTCCTGTAAGCGGCTGACCGTATTGTTTAGTCTATTCTGTTCTTCTTTTGCCGCCTTATATTCAGAGTTTTCACGTAAGTCTCCCAACGAAAGCGCAAAACCGACTTCCTTCGAGTTACGGGGAATTTCTATTTCGATGAGCCGTTTCAACTCTTTTTTCTTTTCGTCCATCATCTTAGCTGTTACAATTAAGCCGCGCCCGGTAACTGTTTTTTCAACCTCATCAAAGAATTTAAAATTCTTGTACTTTTCAAGAATACGATTACGCAGCTGCATTTTAATCGGCGGATCCAAATCTTTAATGTCGCTGACAAGCGTATAAAGACGCGTAACGGCATCTTCATCATGCGCAAGGATAAAGTTTTCCAACAGCGCGTCTTTTCCAAATAAAATCGTATGAATTTGCTTGTTAATCTTCCGGTTTTCAGTTGTATTCCGTCTGCTTGCAATTTCACGGTATGTTATGTCAAGGATGTGAATAAGCACGATAATTTGATGCTCATAATCGATGTTGAGCTCTTTAAACCACGGCTCTTCCTGTGTATTTTTAAAGAACCAGATCACCGCTTCGCGGTATTCTTTATAATCCTTAAAACAGGTAAGTGCCAATTCTTTGACTTTTTCAGGATATTCTTCAAGCAGCGGATTTAATACTTCGGTAGAAAGCACAACTGGAAACAGCCGGATATAGTGATCGCTCCAATCGGGGATAAGGTTTTTGATATTGCGAAGATACGCACTGCGGAGTTCCTTGTTGTCAATACCGAGATACACAGCCGCCGGATTTTCGATCTGTGCAAATAATTCTGCAAAATTGTGATGCTTAGCGGTACTCAAATGGGGCAACACGGTTGTCAGTTTTGCAACGACCAAGTACGCAGCAATGACCTGCTCATTTACTTGACTGAATGCCTTGAGGAAGGATTCAAAGTAATTGAACATGTCTTGAAAGCCGTCGGAATCCGTGTCGCCGTTTTCCATAATATTGAAAATGATTTCGATTCGTTCAAAAAAGTTTTTCTGGGCTTTAAATTCGTTTGAAAGTTTTTCATCAAGTGAAATAGGACGGGTATGTACGGTATAGAAATCGATATTGGTCGGATTGATTCCGAATTCGGGATTTTCTTTGACGATTTTACGCGCCTTCGTGCTCCAATTGGTCCATTCTTTATCGCTCATCAGCGACGGAATCAATTCATGTTTAATACGTTTAAAATCGCAATTATTATCAAAGCTGCGGATAATGGTTTTCAGCGCCCATTCGGGATTGGCTTTCACCTTTGCGGCAAGTTCTTCGCGCTTCATAATCGATTTCAGTACCCAAATATGGTCTTTATCCAGCGTTTGCAATGCGGTAATGCCCATCTTCAAGCTCATGGTGTGGCCGCGTTTTTTTGCAAAATCGATCGTCAATTCATCGTTATTGACCTTTGCGATGCGCCCGACGCCCCATGTCCGGTGAAACACAAAACAGCCTTCATCAAACGCGATGTGCTTTTCAAAATCATCAATCGCCTCAAAAACATTCCGCCAGCTTTGCGCCAGATTGGAAACTTTGATATATTCGTCAAGCTGACTGTGTTTGGCATATTTCGCTTTAAAGCATTCGACAATTTCTTTGCGCGCCCAGTTATCTTTATCGTCGCTGGCCAGTACGAGTTTTAGAATATCGATAGCGGTATTCCAATCTTTTTCTTCCTTATAATAGTCGTACAAATCCTGCATCAGCGCCGCGCTGCGTTCGGTTCCGAAATGATCGGCAATTTTGCGCTGTACGTGGTAAAAGAAATCGATTTCCTGCGGCACCAACTGCACTAACCGCGCCCACACTTCTTTTACTGCGGTATATGAACGCCGGTTGATGGAGCGGTACAGCGCTTTTTTGTAATATTCAATCGTTTTTTCAATATCGCCGTTTTTTTGATACCGTTCGGCAAGCAATTTCGGAATATCAGCCTCTTCATAGTCAATACGGACAAGCCGTTCCCAAATATCGTAAATATCCTGATTGCCCGACTCTTTGTAGCAGTTTGCCAATGTCCGCAGCGCAAATTTTGAATCGCCGAACTCTAACACCCGTTGACACAGATATTCCACAATCTGCATACGGTGATTATCGATAAAAATAGTTACAAGTGTTACAAGTGAAGAGTCGTCAAGCAGCTGCTTTGACAGCGCAATGATGCTCGATATATACAGCGCAGTGATGCTGGTTTTGTTATGGGAAAGGTGCGCATCGGATAATTCTTTTAGTTCATCAATGGAATGGTTTCTTTTTGCTTCCTCAATCAGGGAGTCCAGTTCTTTAAAATTGTTAATTGAATAATTGGTAATGGCTGCTCGTGTCCATTTTTCTTCATTAAATATATCACGGACATTCTTTTCTAATACATCTGACATATTCACCTCACTGTGTTGTTACCGTATGTAACGGTCATAGATTTTCTCGTCTAGCAGTTTAATTCTTAAAAGAATCTCATCAATTTTCGACTTTTCGATATTGCTGTTCATATAGTGATCGATCAGCCAAAAATAGTAATTGATTAAACGAGGGATAAGAATCCTTTTGTTTTTTACGTCTTTCTCCCGAAGCTCATTTTCAAGCATATAAATCGATTGTTTCAGCTTTCCCAGTTCTAAAGCCTTGAGCTCACGTTTCACATTGAGGACCCCGTCAAGTGTTCCGTAAACAGGCAGCCATTCTAATACCTCCTCTCCTGTATAACCGATGGCAGCAACTTTAGTAACGAGCGCATTGAAAATTTCTGACTCAAGAAAGTAAATTTCTATTTTTGCAGCATCCTTGAACAGAGCTTCCCGAAAAAACACTTTCGCAAGCCGTATTTCGCCGCTGAATGCATACGCATCGGCGAGTTCTGCGAGAATGGCTGCTGAATTTGTATTAAGATCAGCTGCATACCGTAAACAGCTGATTGCAGTTTCATAATCTCCGAGCGCTTTATAGCAAAGGCCTGTTTTCCGGTATATTTCGGCAGTATTGTGTACTGCGTCAGGTCCGTTTAAAAGCGACTGATAGAGCCGTAGCGCAATCGTGAACACACTGCATTTTAACGCATAGACAATCGGTTCGTTAAAGTCTCCGAGTTTCTTGATAAATGTAAGAAAAGGCTTCCACTGAGAAATAATATACTCGCCGCTCAAGAAATCATCGGACAGGGTTTGTGAATAACGAACCCGATCAAGCCAAAAACTGACTCCTTTCAGTGTGTACATCACTTGAGGATTTTCTAAATCCTGTTCAAGCAGCCGCTCCAGACTTATAAGCGCTTGTTCAAGGTCTCCTTGCTTGAGCGAAGCGAGTGCAGGCTGTAGTATAGTTTGAACAGAACGATCTATCATAGTTCTCTTTTATTATACAAATAAAACGCCTTTAGTCAATTGACTCGCTTTTTTGCATTTGTTATCATCGGTTCTCTACACTACTCAGTATTATGTAAGTACTATTATAGAAAGACTTTTCTTTCATTTATACTGATATTCTGTGCAGTTGCATTATGTAATGCGACATTTACCTACCATTCATTCATATTTTCAGATCGTTGCGCATTTCCAAGTAGAATCTTATAAACAGCGAAAGCGTTCCGAATGCGCGATAGCTTCTGCGGTCAGCTGCGCCGCCTCATTGCCGTCAATCCATTCTATTTCGATGCCGTGCTTTGCCATGCGCCGGAACCACGTTTCCTGCCGTTTTGCAAATTGGCCGATTGCTCGGAAGAGCTGTTCGATAAAAGCGTCTTTCGTTTCTATTTTTCCTTGCAGGTACTGCGCCGTAAAGCGGTACTCCAGTCCCAGGCTTTCGAGCCGCTCCCACGAATAGCCTTGAGCATGCAGCCGTTCGGTTTCTTCTATCATACCGGCATCGATGCGGGCAATGAGGCGGCGGCGGATCCGGTCGCGTAACACGCTGCGCTCAAAGGAGATGCCGTATATCTTGGGCTGAATGGACGGGGCTGTATGCAAGTGCGCTGCAGCGGATTCGGGATGTTCCTGTCGGTAGAGGGCAATTTCGATGGCGCGGAGCAGGCGTCCGGGCTGCTCAAGGTCGGTTTTGTTGTGGATATCCGGCTTGAGCGCCATCAGTATGTGTTGCAGCTCCGGCAGGGTTTTCGCCGCGAGTTCCTCCCGCAGCGCAGGGTTTTCCGGCACGGGAATGAGCTCGTAGCCGCGGAGAATCGAATCGAGATACAGCCCTGTCCCGCCAGCGATGACCGGCAGCACACCTTTTTCTGCAAGCTGCGGCAACAGGCGGTATACCTCCTGCTGAAAGTGAAAAACCGTAAATTCGCAGCTTAAATCGCAGATATCGATGAGGTGATACGGTGTGCTGCCGTACTCCTGTAAGTCTTTACCCGTGCCTAAATCGAGCCCGCGGTACACCTGCCGGGAGTCGGCAGAGATAATTTCCCCGTGTTTTGCCTGCGCAAGTTTGACGGCAAGCGCTGTTTTTCCGGTGGCTGTCGCGCCGAGCACCACGGCGCAGTTATAGGGCGGCATGGCTGCAGTTACGAATACCGCTCAGCGCGCTTGGCTTCTTCCCAAAAGCCGTCCATCTGAGAGAGGGTCTCGGATGAGCACGGGATGCCTGCTTCTTCCATGCGCTTTTCGACAAAGCGGAAGCGGCGTTCAAATTTTGCATTAGTTCTGCTGAGTGCGATTGCCGGGTCGATATGCAGGTGCCGCGCGGCGTTGACCAAGCTGAAAAGGAGGTCGCCGAATTCGGCTTCGGTTTCGTCCTGTGTGCCGTGCGCAAGCGCCTCCATAAACTCAGCCACCTCTTCTTCTATTTTACGCCGCGGGCCGTCCGCCGTATCCCAGTCAAAGCCTTTTTTTGCCGCCCGCTTTTGCAGCTTGTATGCGCGGATCAGCGGCGGGAAAGTTTTAGGAATGGAATCCAGCACGGAGGCGCTTGCCCGTCCTTCTACCGTATCCTTGATGGTATCCCACTGCGCGAGCACCTTTTCCGCCGTAACAGGCTTTTGCGCATCATGCTGATCGGGAAAGCCCTCCGTCTGTCCGAAGACGTGCGGGTGCCGCCTGATCAGTTTTTCGTTGAGGGATTCGATCATCCCGGCGACGGAAAACGCATCATCCTGCTCGAACATATAGGCAATCATCACGATATTTAACAGCACATCGCCCAGTTCCTCCGCTGCGTGGCCGGATGTTGCGCGGTCAGCTGCGGCTTCTTCAAGGGCTTCTATTGCTTCGTACGTTTCTTCGAGAAACGTCTGCCGCAGCGTCATCGGGGTTTGTGCAATATCCCACGGACAGCCGCCCGGCGCCCGCAGCCGTTTAATTGTTGCAAAAAGCGCTGCGAAAGCCGCAGCTGCGTGAGTGGTTCCTTCATCAGGAGTGAGTGCAGTGTTTTTATCATTATTTTGTGGTGTCATAGTCATTCCTTGCCGCGCATTATAGCACAGTTATTTCCGGTTCGTTAAGCAGCCCTGCCAAAAGGGCACTTCGATATTATGGTTTAGCGGTTTCCCCGCCTGCGGCGCAGGAAAGGCGGCTCAAGCAGTTCAGCAATACAATAGAAAGGAGTGTTAATTTTTTGCGCCGCTCAGCAAGTTTTCGATAAAATCAGCAGGCCCCAGCTCTTTATTTAACAGTTTATACAGACCGGTACAAAGGGGTAACTTCAGATCATACTTAACGGCAAGTTTGCTAAGGTAAGAACAGGCAATAATACCTTCCGGTAAATACCCGACGGAACAGATATGGCTGATGAGATCGCCGATGCCGATAAAAGGGCGTAAAATATCGGCGGTGATAATTTCTCGGCCGAATTTGCGGTTCCGTCCGTATTTGCTGCGGCAGGTAACATCCAAGTCGCCGATACCGGAAATCGATGTAAAGGTTTCGGGATGTGTGGCCCCCATTGCCCGTCCGATAATCTGAATTTCGTTGAGCCCCGCTGCCAATAAAAGCGATTCGGTGTTGTCGCCGAAAAAATCCGAATGTTCGATCAGCGCATCCAACAGGCCGAACGCGATTGCAATGACGTTTTTGGTTGCCGCGCATACTTGCACGCCGATGACGTCGAGACTGGAGTACACGAGCAGGCTGCGCGATTTGAGTATTTCACGGCAGCGGATGGAACTGAGCGGGTTCTTTGATGCGGCGATAAGGCCGGTCAGCTTTCCGGCGGCGACCTCTTCTCCATGGCTTGGGCCTGCTACATACACGAGGTGATCCCGATAGCGCGCAGGCAGCCGCCGCTCCAACGCATCGATAATCAGCTGAGGTTCGCCGTACGCATCGGGAATAAAGCCCTTGGTCAGCACTGCGATAAGCGGGTATGCCGAATCGCCGCCGCTTTCGGATGATTTTTGGGTACAGGTGGTTTCCAGCGCACCGCAATCCAAAAGCATAGAGACCGTATCCATTAAATAGAGCGAAGGGCTGGCCAAGAACAGCACCGATGCACCGCTGCATACCTCGTGCATATTGGAAGATGCGGTAACGGAAGGCGGCAGCGGATAGCCCGGTAAGTATTTACTATTGATATGGTTCCTGTTAATGCCGTCGCAAACCGCGTCGCTCCGGCTCCACAGCGTAATATGATTGCCGTTTCGAGCAAGAGCGCATGCCGTTGCGGTGCCCCATGCTCCTGCACCCAAAATAGCGATTTTTTCATGCATAAATATAGCTCCTTCATACGATCGTGTCGTACATACATTTTTATAGTATGACTATTGCCGCTTGTACACGGATGTCGTCGCTAAAAAATATACGTCCTTGTACATCTTTTAGAAAGATTTATCATATACCATTAAACTACGGACAAAATAAAGTTTATACGATGTTAGTTCTCAATATCGCCTGCTAAAAATCAGCAGTTACATTTGTTGCAGTTCGCCGTCTATCGCTTGGAGATATTCACGGATAGCTTTTATCCGTGAGTGATTGCCCCTCTCTTTCCCGGTTACGAGATATTCAACCGAGACGCCGAGAGCAACAGCGATTTTGTAAGATTACTCCGCATCCGGCAGCCGGTCTTTTTGAATCCATTTACTAAAGGTGTCAGCTCTTTCATTTATTTGTTTTGCTATTTTATCTTGCGTAGCATTTTGAGCTTTTAATAATTCTTTTACACGTACCCAGAAATCTAACATACATATAATATAGCAGAAAAAAGGCTAAATGCCATTATATATTTCATATTTTGTAAAAAATAATCAACAAACCCGACGCAAGCGTCGGGGTATTAAACCCTCCGCACGAATAAAGAATTTGTCTCGAAGCCGGTTATTTACTCAGATGTATACATGTTTTTTTAAGCGATTTTTTGAACGACTTTTACGATGAAAAGCACTTATCCGAAATAGAAAATCACTTAAAAGTAATAGCTACCGAAATTGCAGTAATCATAGAACGAATAGAAAAGACACCATAAAGATACAGGCATACAGAATCTTACGGTAACGCTTGAAGAAGGTATCCAATAGTTTGAACGCTGTAAGGATATATACCACAACACATTGTATTGTAATAAGATACAAATGGAACCGTTATACAAACAATTACTTGAAACACACAAAACGCATGTGTTTACCAAAAACATAACAAGCGAACAATGGCTTTTAGCCCGAAGAAACGGAATCGGCGGCTCTGATACCGGAGCGGTGATGGGTTTAAACAAGTGGGCAAGCCCGCTTACCGTCTATCTTGATAAAAAGGGATTAAGCCATTTTGACGGCAATCGTGCAACGGAGCGCGGCAGCTGGCTTGAAGCGCCGATCCGTGAAAAAGCAAAAGAGGCATTAGGCGTTCTTATCGAAGAATGCCCCTATATGTTCACCTCTGATATCAATCCCTTTATGAGTGCTAATATCGACGGACTTATCTATATTCTTTATACACGCTATTTTCAAAAGAAAATTGTCGAAAGTACAATATCCGTGCTATACTTGGAGTATGGACTTTACCCGTAAATTGCCGATTGGTATACAGAGTTTTGAAAAACTGCGCCGAGATAATTATGTCTATATTGATAAAACCGCTTTTCTCTACAATCTGGTTCAGTCATCCAATCCGTATTTTTTAAGCCGTCCGCGGAGGTTTGGGAAAAGCTTATTTCTTTCTACCCTGAAAGCCTACTTTCTCGGGCAAAAAGAGCTTTTCAAGGGACTCTATCTTGAGAATGCCGAAGAAGCGCAAGCGGAGCAAGAGCAGAGAGCCGCATGGCAGGAATACCCGGTATTGTATCTGGATTTTAATGCGAAAAATTATAGCGATACCAAAGCACTTATCGATATTCTGAACCTGCATTTAAATGAATGGGAAACACAGTATATGGTACCGGCAATTGCTGGAGCACCGGAAGACCGATTGCGCTTGCTCATTTCAGCTCTTTTTAAACGCACTGGAAAAAAAGTAGTCATCCTGGTAGACGAATATGATAAACCTCTCCTGCAAACAATGGGCGTAAATGAAGCGCTGAATGAGGAATACCGGAACATGCTAAAAGCGTTTTATTCGGTTATTAAAACATGTGATCAGTATATCCGCTTTGTATTTCTGACCGGTGTTACTAAGTTCAGCAAAATCAGCATTTTCAGCGATCTGAATAATCTGAAAGACATCAGTATGCATGAAAACTATGCCGGAATCTGCGGTATTACGCAGGCTGAGCTTGAAAAAAACTTCCAGCCCGAAATACAAGCGCTCGCCCAAAGGCAGCAGCTTGAGTATCCGCACGCCATTACTGAATTAAAACAGTGGTATGACGGATATCTGTTTCACCCGGCCGGAGAAGGAATGTATAATCCGTTTAGTGTGCTTGGCGCGTTTGATGCAAAGGAAATCAAAAGCTATTGGTTCGGCACGGGCACACCGACCTTTTTGGTCAATTACCTGAAAGAAACTTACTATAATATTCCCGATTTGGACGGCAATGTCGAGCTTGATGAAGACGGATTGGAAACGTACCGGGCGGTGGCGGAAGATGCGCTGCCGATTTTGTTTCAAGCTGGGTATTTAACGATTAAAGAATATAGCAAAGAATCGCGGATGTACCGGCTGGGTTTTCCGAATGACGAAGTGAGGTATGGGTTTTTGAAGAATCTATTGCCTGCGTACTCAAGTGTGCCGTTCGGACAAACGGGAGTATCGGTGTGGCGGTTTGTGGAAGATATCCGCAAGGGCGATGTAGATGGGGTTATGGAGCGGATGCAGGCGATAATCGCCGGGATTCCGTATGATAATTTCAGCGAAGAAAAAGTGCACTTGCGGGAACAGAACTATCAAACGGCGGTATACCTGATCTTTGCATTGATGGGACAGTTTGTACAGACAGAGGTGCATTGTTCAACGGGACGAGCAGACTGTATTGTATGGACGGCTGATGCCGTGTATATCTTTGAGTTTAAACTCAGCGGAAACGGCACGGCGGAAGATGCAATCGCGCAGATAAAAAAGAAGAAGTATGATGAGACGTATCAGACGGATGGGAAGAAGATAGTACTCATCGGTTCTTCTTTCGATGAGCAGACGCGCACAATCAAAGATTGGAAAACCGAGACGCTTTATTGAGCAAAACATATTTCAGAACGGACAAGGACGTCCGTGGTGTTAAGCAGAAGCGATGTTTTTTGCATAGCAAAAAACTCGCCAGTCAAAAATGTACATGGATGTACATTTTTGACGCGCGGAACGGGATAGGAGCGGTATCCTTTTTATTGCCGCAACGGGACAGCAGCAGCCTTCGACGTGAGGAGAAGTGCTGCGGGATTTTGTAAATCGCAATAAAAAGATACAAGCGGATAGCCCGGTTTTTGCGCGTGCCCAAAGGCTACGCGCAAAAAGCCGCCCAAAAGAAAAAAAGGAGAATGTTCAAAGTTAAAATCAAATATACGGCATGAAAGGAGAGGGCATGAAAAAATATATTTTATCGTTTGATCAGGGGACGACCAGTTCCCGCGCTATTTTGTTCGATAAGACAGGGGCGATGATTGCGACGGCGCAGCAGGAGTTTACGCAGATTTTTCCTCAGTCGGGATGGGTTGAACATGACGCGATGGAGATTTGGGGAACGCAGAGCGGTGTGGCGCGGCAAGTGTTGGAAGAAACGGGGACGCGGCCTGATGAAGTAGCTGCGATCGGTATTACCAATCAGCGGGAAACGACGGTTGTGTGGGACAAGAACACCGGAAGGCCGGTTTATAATGCTATTGTATGGCAGTGCCGCCGTACTGCGCCGATCTGCGATGCATTAAAGGCAAAGGGCTGGACGGATAGGATACGGGAGAAGACGGGGCTGATTATCGATGCGTATTTTTCCGGTACGAAGGTGAAATGGATTTTAGATAATGTTGCAGGTGCGCGGGAGCGGGCTGAAAAGGGTGAGCTGCTGTTCGGCAATATCGATACGTGGCTGATCTGGAATTTGACCCGCGGTAAGGTGCATGTAACCGATTATACGAATGCCTCGCGTACGATGCTGTTCAATATCAGAACGCTGCAATGGGATGAGGATATTTTGCAGGAGCTGGATATTCCGCGGTCGATGCTGCCTGAGGTAAAGCCGTCGAGCTGCGTATACGGGCAAACCGATGAGCGTACGTTCGGAGGAGCGGCTATTCCGATTGCGGGGGCGGCGGGAGATCAGCAGGCAGCTTTGTTTGGACAGGCGTGTTTTGATGCGGGTATGGCGAAGAACACGTACGGCACGGGCTGCTTTATGCTGATGAACACGGGAGATCGGCCGATTACGTCAAAAAACGGCCTGTTGACGACGATTGCGTGGGGAATTAACGATACCGTGTCATACGCGCTGGAGGGCAGTATCTTTGTGGCGGGCGCCTCCATTCAGTGGCTGCGGGATCAGCTCCGCCTGGTGTACAATGCCGCCGAAACCGAGTATTACGCGGGTCTTGTCGAGGATACGAACGGGGTGTATGTGGTGCCGGCCTTTACCGGCTTAGGCGCTCCGTACTGGGATATGTACGCGCGCGGTGCGATTGTCGGCTTGAGCCGCGGGGCAAAACGCGAGCATATCGTCCGCGCGACCCTTGAGTCGATCGCCTATCAGACAAAGGATGTGCTTTCGGCGATGGAAAAGGATTCAGGCATTACGCTGAAGGCCTTGAAAGTTGACGGCGGCGCCGCGGTGAATAATTTTTTGATGCAGTTCCAAGCGGATATCCTCAACGTGCCGGTGCACCGTCCGAAAACGCTGGAAACGACAGCGCTCGGCGCCGCCTATCTTGCGGGACTCGCGGTCGGTTTCTGGAAAGATCAGCAGGAAATCAGGAGCAACTGGGCGGTTGACCGGGAGTTTACCGTGCAGATGGAGGATGCCTTGCGGGCAAAGCGCTACGCCGGTTGGCAAAAGGCGGTGCAGCGTGCAATGGATTGGGAAGAGTGATAAGAATATGTATGACGTTATTATCATCGGGGGCGGCGTTGTCGGAACTGCCGTCGCACGGGAGCTTTCGCAGTATCGGCTCAAGATTGCGCTTGTTGAAAAGAATTCCGATGTATGCGAAGGCACGACAAAAGCCAACAGCGCGATTCTCCACGGCGGGTTTGATGCAAAACCGGGGACGCTCAAAGCCCGCTTTAATGTGCGGGGAAATGAGTTAGTGCGCCGCCTTGCTCCGCAGTTGGGTATCCATTTTCGGCAAATCGGTTCATTGGTTGTCGCTTTTTCAGATGAAGAGATGCATGAAATACGGAAGCTATATGAGCGCGGGCTCGAGAACGGCGTGCTTGAGCTGGAGCTCTGGGATCGGGAGAAAACGCTACGGGAAGAGCCGAATCTTTCACCCGAAACGCGGGGCGCCTTGTTCAGCGGAACCGCCGGAGTGGTCTGTCCGTTCAGCATGACCTATGCCTTTATCGAAAACGCGGTAACGAACGGAGCCGAGCTGATCTGCAATGCGGAGGTAACCGCTATCGAACAAACCGGCGATGCGGAATCCCCTGCCTTTTCGGTAACCACGGAAAAAGGCGTCTTTACAACCCGCTCTGTCGTCAACGCGGCGGGGCTCTATGCCGATACCGTCGCGGCGATGGTAGGCGATCATGACTACGCCATTGTGCCGCGAAAAGGAGAATACCGTGTGCTTGATAAGGCCTGCGGCGATCTCGTCCGTCATGTCATCTTCCAAGCGCCCACTAAAATGGGCAAAGGAATCCTCGTATCTCCGACATACGATCATAACATCATTGCGGGACCGACGGCGGAAGATGTCGATGACCGGGAAGACACATCCACAACGCTTTTCGGGATCAACAAGATCGACACCTTTGCAAAAAAGTCGGTGCCGTCGCTGGATTTTAAGAAAACCATCCGCACCTTTACCGGCGTGCGCGCCCGGCCGAGTACCGGCGATTTTATGATTTATGCCTCAAAACATGCAAAAGGCTTTATTCACGCAGGCGGCATTGAATCGCCGGGGCTGTCGTCCGCACCGGCAATTGCCGAATATGTTGCGGAGCTTTTGCAGCAAGAAGGCGCTGTACTGGAAAAAAAAGCGAAGTTTATCGCCGAACGGAAGGCAATACCGCAATTTGCACATCTTTCCAATGAAGAGCGGGCGGCGCTCATCGCAGCAAATCCGCTGTATGGGCGGGTAATCTGCCGGTGCGAAACGGTTACGGAGGCGGAAATTGTCGAGGCTATCCGACGCCCTGCCGGAGCGCGTACCGTTGACGGCGTGAAGCGGCGCGTAAGACCGGGCACGGGACGCTGCCAAGGCGGGTTCTGCGCTCCGCGGGTGCTGGAAATCTTGAGCAGGGAATTACAGCTGCCGATGGAAAAGATTTTAAAATCAAACCGGGGCACCGAGATAGTACTCGGCGTGCTCAAACATGCAGCGGAACAAGAGGCGTAACGTATGGAGTATGATGTTGTCGTTGTCGGCGGCGGCCCTGCCGGACTTGCCGCAGCGCTTGCCGCACGGGAAACCGGCGTAAAAAATATTCTGATTATCGAACGGGACCGCGAGCTCGGCGGTATCTTAAACCAGTGCATCCATGCAGGGTTCGGCTTGCACGAATTTAAAGAAGAACTGACCGGCCCCGAATATGCGCAGCGTTTTATCGCGCAAACCGCCCATACCGATATTCACATTATGCTGAACACCATGGCACTGGACATTTCGCCCGAGCGGGTTATTACCGCCGCCGGAATGGACGGCCTGAAAACCATTCATGCAAAGGCGATTGTGCTTGCGATGGGCTGCCGCGAGCGGACTGCAGGCGCGATTGCCGTCAAAGGCTACCGGCCCGCCGGTGTGTATACCGCAGGTATGGCGCAGCGGATGATGAACATGGAAGGATGCCGCATGGGAAAAGAGGTCGTCATCTACGGGTCGGGCGACATCGGGCTGATTATGGCGCGGCGCATGACGCTTGAAGGCGCACAGGTAAAAGCCGTCGTGGAAATCATGCCGTTTTCCAGCGGCCTCAACCGGAATATCGCCCAGTGTTTGGAAGACTACGGCATTCCGCTCTTTTTGAGCCATAATATCAGCTTTGTCCACGGAAAAGACCGGCTTGAAGGCGTTACCATTGCGCAAATCGACGCTCAATTTAAAGAAATAGCGGGCACTCAAAAATACTATGCCTGCGACACATTGCTCTTATCGGTCGGGCTTATCCCTGAAAACGAGCTGTCGCTTAAAGCACACGTCCCGCTTGACCCTATTACCAACGGACCGATGGTTGACAGCGCGATGCAGACGGAAACGCCGGGGATATTCGCCTGCGGAAACGTGCTGCACGTACACGACATCGTCGATTTTGTTACGCGGGAAAGCAGAACCGCCGGTAAAAACGCGGGGCTCTATGCGCTCGGGCAGCTGAAAACGTCCGCGTTTGTTCCCTGCAAGCCTGCGAAAGGCATCCGGTACGTGATGCCGCGGAAAGCGCTGACCGAAAATCCCGACGGCGTCAATCTTTTTATGCGGGTTGATGCGATATATCATAACTCCTGCGTACTGGTAAAATCGGGCGACAAAGTGCTTGCAAAAAAGCGGGTCGCACACATGATCCCGTCGGAGATGATCAATATTCCGCTGACGCATGAAAAAATAGCGCATTTGACAGAACCGATAACGGCCGAGGTTGCGCCTGTATAGCCGGAAAACGCGATTGCTTCTGAGCATTTCGTGCGTTTTACCGATGAGCTGGAGTTAAGATGATGAAAAAATTTACCTGCGTATCCTGCCCCTTGGGCTGCCGACTAACGGCAACCGAACAAGAAGGAACATACAGCATTAAAGGATATACCTGTAAACGGGGACTTGAGTACGGTTTGCAGGAAATGAAAGACCCGCGCCGCAATATCAGTTCGACGGTACGGGTTACAAACGGTTTTCTGGCGGTATTGCCGGTAAAAACGGCGGCGCCCATCCCGAAGGCCATGATTTTTCAGGTTATGGAAGCGATTAATCAACAGACCGTCGAAGCGCCTGTACAATCGGGCGCTGTCATAATTCGTGACGTACTGCACACCGGCGTCGATATCGTTGCAACGCGGGATATGCTCGCCGCAAAAGATTAGACCGGCCCATATCGGAAAGGAAATCAACAACCCCGACGCAGAGCATTCGTCAAAACTATACATCCGTGTATAGTTTTGCCTGCGATGTTGTGGCTATGCCAAAACATCGCTACTGCGTAGAACAACCGCCATCCATGGCGGTATATGCAATGCTCAATGTTCCGCACGGTATGGGATATCCGGCACGGATGCCGGTGGTTCCAAACAGGAACGAGTTTTTTGCCTTGCAAAAAACTCGCAGTCAAAAATGTACAAGGATGTACATTTTTGACGAGGTGGTTGCAGTCGGCTTTAATACCCTTTGTTACGACGCAAGCGTCGGGGTATTAAACCCTCCGCACGAATCAAATGACGCATATACTGCTCGCGATTATTTACGCGGCATTTATCAGTTTAGGGCTGCCGGACGCGCTGTTAGGCGCCGCGTGGCCGTCAATGTATCGGGAAATTGCCGTACCCGTGTCCTCTTCGGGGTTTATTTTTATGATTATCGCGGGCGGCACCATTGTTTCCAGCTTGCAAAGCGATCGTTTAACCAAAACATTCGGCGCCGGAAAAGTGACGGCGTTCAGCGTTTTGCTGACAGCCGTTGCGTTGTTCGGGTTTTCAATCAGCCGTTCGTATACGGCGCTGTGTCTGTGGGCAATCCCGTACGGGCTTGGCGCCGGCAGCGTAGATGCCTCCCTCAACAACTATGTTGCGCTGCATTATGCAAGCAGGCACATGAGCTGGCTCCATTGCATGTGGGGAATCGGCGCCTCTGCAGGACCGTACGTTATGGGAGCCGCATTAACCGGCGGCTATGGATGGAACACGGGCTATCGCTCCATTGCCGTGCTGCAATTCGGGCTCAGCGCCGTACTGCTGGTCAGCCTGCCGCTTTGGCGTAAGCGGCAAGACGGACAAGACGATCCGAAAAGCCATAAAGCGCAGCCGCTTTCCCTCCGACAGGTAGCGGCCATCCCCGGCGCAACAGAAATTATGCTCACCTTCTTCTGCTACTGCGCCGTAGAGCAGACGGCAAATCTGTGGGCAAGCAGTTACCTCGTGTTGTATCACGGGCTTTCTGCAGAAGCAGCGGCGGGACTTGCCAGCCTGTTCTTCACCGGTATTACGGCAGGCCGGTTTCTCAGCGGATTTTTAACCTTAAAATTGAGCGACATACAGATGATCCGGCTGGGACAAGGAGGCATCGCAGCGGGAATTTTCATGCTGGTTCTGCCGTTTGGAAAAACGAGCGCTCTACTCGGCTTGGGACTCATCGGTTTAGGCTGTGCGCCGGTGTATCCTTCAATTATACATGCGACGCCCGCGCACTTCGGCCAGGACAAGTCGCAGGCGATGATCGGAGTACAGATGGCCGCAGCGTATGCAGGCACCTGTCTTATGCCGCCGCTTTTCGGGCTGGTTGCAAATCATATCACCGTTGCGCTGATGCCGCTCTATCTGGCGGCTCTGTTACTCGTGATGATCGTCATGCATGAAAAAATGCTGGCAAAAACGGCAGCAAAACGGGTATAACGTGTTCAAGTCTTCCCTGTTCCGATTTATCTGTAAAAGACTGATCATTTCGGTCATCCTCTTGTTCGGGATTACCGCGCTGCTCTTGTTGCTGTTTGAACTGCAGCCGGGAAATCCGTACCTCAATTTTATTAAGCCGGGCATGTCGCCTGAACGGATTGAAGCGATGCTGCGGGACAAGGGGTATTACGATCCGCTTTCCGTACGGTGGACAAAAATGCTCGCTTCTCTTTTACGGTTCGATTTCGGGTATTCACTGCAATACGGCATACCGGTAACTACGCTCATTCTGATCAGGCTGCCCAATACGCTTGCGCTTACCGTACCTGCTTTGCTGATTGCCATTATGCTATCGGTGCCGATCGGCAGGCGCAGCGCATTTTATCCGCACAGCTTTTTTGCAAATCTGATCGCCGATATACTGAATTACACCTTTGATAAACGGATGGGGCTGTGATAAACGTCCTCGTAATAAAGATATCGATAACACCGAACCGGGAATTTTTAACTTGAAGCGTTTCGGTTTTTCTGATAAAATTTATGCCATGGATATAACTCAGTTATTAGGATACGCAGCTTCTTTCATCATCTTCATTTCCTTAGTGATGAAATCAATCGTTAAATTACGGATTTTAAACGCGATCGGCTGTTTACTCTTCGTCATTTTCGCCTTTAAAACGGATTCCTGGCCTGCTGTCGTGATGAATATCGGCATCGTATTTATCGATATATACTATCTTTACAAAATGATGCAGGTCAAAGACTCGTTTGAAATGTTAGCAGTGAACAAAGACAATGAAATTGTCAAGTTCTTTTTTGAAAAGCATAAACAGGAACTTACCGCACTTTTCGGCAACGAGGCTTTTACAAAGGCAGAAAAAACAGCTATCTGCTTTCGCAATAATGATATAGCAGGATTGATCGCCTATACCGTTACGGCGGCTGATGCGGGAAAGACGGCGAATCTTTTAATCGATTTTGTAGTGCCGAATGCACGGGATTTAGCGGTTGGAAAACATCTTTTTATTGAAGATCAAAGCTTTTGGAAGCAGCAAGGCGTAACAACCGTGACAGTCGAAAAGCCGTCGGCTGCGCATATCAGGTATCTGGAGCAACTCGGATTTACCCGCGCAGGCGGCTCTGACGTTTGGTCAAAACCCGTGTAACATATCGCAATGAAAAATATCGGTAACCCGCTTACGACAAAAAAATTACGCAAAACAAAGGCGCGGCAAAGTATCCTCAAGATATTATCGAAGGAAAAAGACCGCGCTTTTTCCGCCGAAGAACTGCATGAAGCCTGTAATTCCGTTTTGCATATCGATTTATCAACGGTGTATCGGACAATGCACACGCTTGCCGAATCAGGGATGGTAACCAAAAGCGTGCATCATGACGGAAAGGCATATTTTCAGCTTGCCGAAATACAAGGGGCGGAGCATCATCACCGCATCGTATGCAGCAAGTGTAATGCCTCCGCCGATATTGCAGTCTGCCCACTGCACGATCTGGAAGATCAAATCATGTCGGAAACGGGCTTTGTTATGACATCTCACAGTATCGAGCTTACCGGCCTGTGTCCCTCCTGCAAAGCGCAAGAAGAAGAACAAACCGAAAAAGCAGCTGTTCCCGAATAAAGGTCTTGCAATAATCATTTTTTTATTCTACTATAGTAATGCCTTGAAACAGGGTGAATTATACTTTTATCGAAGGAGAACCTCATGAAAGACTGGTCTAACTATTTTTCCGCTTTTAAGGGTGAAAATTGGCGTACCAACATCGATGTACGCGATTTCATTCAGAATAACTATACCCCATATACGGGTGATGACAGCTTCCTTGTTCCCAGCACCGAAAAGACATTGCGTGTTTGGAATAAATTAACTGAAATGTTTAAGGAAGAAACAAAAAGGGGCGTATACGATGCCGAAACGGCAAAACCGCAAGGCATTGACACTTACGGAGCCGGATACATCTCTAAAGATGATGAAGTCATCGTCGGTTTACAGACCGATGCACCGCTCAAGCGCGGTATCTATGTAAAAGGCGGTTTGCGCGTTGTAGAAAATGCACTGCATGCCTATGGATATGAGCTTGATCCGCTGACAAAAGAGATTTTTACCAAGTACCGCAAAACCCACAACGAAGGTGTTTTCTCCGTATATACCGATGAAATGCGCGCAGTCCGCAAGTCGGGCGTTATTACCGGATTACCCGATGCCTATGGACGGGGACGCATCATCGGTGACTACCGCCGCGTTGCATTGTATGGTGTGGACAATCTAATTCAAGAACGCAACGCAGCAATGTTGCAGCTCGATGTCAGCGAAATGACCGAATCGGATATCCGCTACCGTGAAGAGATCAGCGATCAGATTAAAGCTCTGGAAGCATTTGTACGCATGTGCGAAAGCTACGGCTTTGATGTACGCCGCCCGGCTGAAAATGCACGTGAGGCTGTACAGTGGGTATACTTTGCATACCTCGCCGCAACCAAAGACCAGGACGGCGCAGCGATGTCCATCGGACGTACTTCAACATTCTTAGATATCTTCATTGCACGGGATATGGCTGAAGGAAAACTCACCGAATCGGAAGCACAGGAATTGATCGACCAGTTCATCATCAAACTGCGCATTATCCGCTTCCTCCGCACACCTGAATACAATGAGCTGTTCTCCGGCGACCCCACCTGGGTTACCGAATCTCTCGGCGGTATGGGTGTAGATGGACGTCCCCTGGTTACGAAAACCTCTTTCCGCTACCTCCAAACACTGTATAACCTCGGCCCGGCTCCCGAACCGAACATGACGGTACTTTGGTCCAACCATGCACCCGAAAACTGGAACAAATTCTGTGCGAAAGTTTCTATCCAGACTTCTTCCATCCAGTATGAAAATGACGACCTGATGCGTCCCGAATTCGGCGACGACTACGGTATCGCCTGCTGTGTTTCTCCGATGAAGATCGGTAAGCAGATGCAGCTGTTCGGTGCACGTGCAAACCTGCCCAAGTGTCTGCTGTACGCCATCAACGGCGGACGGGACGAGAAATCCGGTGCGCAGATTGCCCCTGCATACAAACCGATTACCTCAGACTATCTCGACTACGACGAAGTCATGGAACGGTTTGAGCAGATGATGAAATGGCTTGCAGGCGTATACATGAATGCGCTCAAAGTTATTCACTACATGCATGATAAATATTCATACGAAGCATTTGAGCTGGCACTGCACGATCCTGATGTTGAACGCATCCAGGCAACCGGTATTGCAGGTCTTTCCATCGTTGCTGACTCGTTAGCTGCAATCCGCGACACAAAGGTAAAAGTCATCCGCAATGCCGATGGGCTTGCCGTTGATTTTGAACGTGAAGGAACCTACGTTCCCTTCGGAAACGATAACGATGCAACGGATCAGCTCGCGGTAATGGTTGCCCGTAAATTCATGAACTACCTGCGCCGCCATGAAACATACCGCCATGCAAAGGCAACTCAGTCGGTATTGACCATCACCTCTAACGTTGTATACGGAAAGAAAACCGGAGCAACACCGTGCGGACGCTGTGCATGCGAACCGTTCTCACCCGGTGCAAACCCGATGAACGGACGCGACACCAATGGAGCAATCGCATCACTGTCTTCAGTTGCCAAGCTCCCGTTTGAAGATATTGGTGACGGTATTTCCTACACCTTCGCGATTGCGCCGAATGCGCTCGGTAAAGAGACCTCAAACCGCGTTGACAACTTAACGTATCTGCTGAAGGGATACTTTACTCCCGAAGGCGGACAGCACCTTAACGTAAACGTATTCGACCGTGCACTGTTGGAAGATGCAATGGAAAATCCTGAAAAGTATCCGCAGCTGACGATCCGCGTTTCAGGTTATGCTGTTAACTTTATCAAATTAACCCGCGAACAGCAGCTTGACGTGCTTTCACGCACTATCAACCAGTCCATGTAATAACGAATCGCTGAACAAATCCCTCCGGTTTTACTGCCGGAGGATCAGCGCTCAACGGGCATCCGCAAAACACAAACAAAGGCTTTAGGTTTTAACCGCCCGAATTTTTGCGGATGCCTGCATATCTTTTCACTTCAAAGGTCATTCATAGGCTATGGCTTATATTCATTCATACGAAACATTCGGAACGGTAGATGGACCGGGCTTACGGTTTGTCGTATTTCTTCAAGGATGCCCGCTGCGCTGTCAGTATTGCCACAATTGCGACACATGGGAGCGGAAAGATGCACGAATTATGGATACTGCGGAGCAAACATTCCAGCGCATCAGACGGTACAAGCATTATTACATCTTTGCCGGCGGCGTAACGGTTACCGGCGGAGAGCCGCTTGCCCAACCCGAATATGTAAAAGATCTTTTTGAACTTTGCAAAACGGAATCTCTGCATACCGCTGCCGATACATCCGGCTATTTCCTCAACGACAAGGTAAAAGCCGCGCTGCAATATACCGATCTTGTCTTGCTCGATATAAAATCCATCGATGAAAAGCAGCATGAAACGCTCACCGGTGTGCCGCTTTCCCGTACGCTTGCCTTTCTTGATTACCTGGTTTCCATCAATAAGCCGGTATGGCTGCGGCATGTCATTGTGCCGGGCATCACCTACAATACGGAGCTTTTGGAAAAACTAGCGGATTTTATCAAGCCCCTCCCGAATGTAGAAAAAGTCGACCTTCTTGCCTATCACACACTCGGCGTATTTAAATGGAAAGAACTCGGCAAAACATATCCGCTTGAAGGAGTACCGCCGCTTTCTCCCGAAGAATATACAACCGCAAAGCGGATATTTCTTGACCGAGGCTTACCACTCACCTCAGGCATCACTGGTTAACGGTACATTTACTTATACTGCGGATTTTGCTCGTAAAAATCCGTCGGTAAAATATCCATTAACACGATATTATGGTACGTCATATTTCTGATAAGACCGTCACGTATCTCACCAATTTTTTTAAATCCGATTTTTTCATAGCAGGCAACGGCACGCTGATTAAAGGCATAGACCCGTAGCAAGATGCTATGCAGGTTGAGTATCTTGAACGAATAGTCCAGCAACAGCGAGAGCGCTTCGTGCCCATATCCCTTATTCCAGTAATCTGTATCGCCGATAAAAATACCGACTTCCGCCGTCCGGTGCAGGTGATTGACGGCAAAAAGTCCCGTATTCCCGATCAGCCGATCGGTTTGCGCATCCACAATCCCGTAGGTATGCTCTTGCGCAAATTTTTTGAGCAGTTCTTTTTCGCCTTCAAGCGAAATAATCGAAGAAGCCGTCTGCAGGTATTCCGTCACGGTCATATCGTTCAGCCACACGGCATACTGTTCGGCATCGTTACTATCAATCGGCGAAAGATAGCACTTGGTTCCCATCATCTTTTTAATGTACATAGTACCTCCCATCAAAAATCAATTGGATACATACAATCCGGGCTGTTTGTACAGCGCTCATTTTACACTTTCTCATATTGCATCGTTTACACACGGCGGATTATTCGGCGTATGCGTGCCTATTAACCTGTCGATTGCTGTTTGGATATGGTCGGGAAGCGGCACGGTAAACAGGCGGGGCTTTCCGGCAATGGGGAACCGGAGCGTATCGGCACAGAGCTGGAGCTTTTTGATACGGGCGGTTTTCCATACATGCTTATTCAGCCGAAAGTCGCCGTGTTTATCATCCCCAATAATCGGATAGCCGATTCCTGCAAGGTGAATGCGTATCTGATGCATACGACCGCTATGCAGCCGAACCGAAAACAGGCTGAAATCCTCCGTCCCGTCGAGAAACGTATAGGCACTTAACGCGGGCTTCAACACACCGTTCTCCTTCACCGGAATATCGATAATCCCCTCCCGGCTGCGTTTTTTCGACGAAAATTCAAAACAGCCGAAGCAGAGCGCGGTGTATTTTTTTTCCACTGACTGAGAATCAAAAAGAGCGCGGCACTGCCGCGCCGCTGCAGCTGTTTTCGCGGTTATCAATAAGCCGCTCGTTTCTTTATCCAACCGATGCACCGGATAAATTTGGGTACCGCACTGCCGCTGCAAAATGTCGGTTAAGCAGACGGAAATGTGCGCCCCTCCCTGAACCGGTATGCCGAAAGGCTTGTTGACAATGCAAATATTATCATCTTCATATACAATCGGAATAATTTTCTTTACAATAGAAGATTGTGATGCGCTCTGGTGCATACACGGGAGTATACAATGAAACGGAAAAGATTTCATCACTTTTTATATGCCATTCTCTTGTCTTTTTGGGTTGCCCATCCGTTACCGGCGGAATTGCTGACTGATCCGGCATTGGGCTATACGATTGACCTACCCGAAGGTTTCAGGCTCGTAACATCCCGCACAGGGTCGCGTTTTATCTATCAGCATACGCTCATTCCGGTCGGCTTGCAGGTTGCGATATATCCGTATCGCCAGTTCGGCACGGTAGAAAACGCGATGGAGCATATCACCGCTCAGCTCCAGGCACAAAAAAAGTCGATACGGTTCTTGCTGCAGGGAAATCCGGCACTTGCGGCAAACCTACAGTTTACGCAGCACAACCAAAAGCAGGCGGGCTGGCTGCTCGTCGTGCCGCTTGCGGAACAGCGGGGCTGGCTGGCCGTTCTCACAACAACGCAGGAGGATAAGGCCTCCGAATATGAGCCGATGATGATTTCCAGTTTGGATGCGGTGTTTATCGGCCGACAATCCTTTTTTGAACCGGGACCGATGATCCAGGCGGTCTATCCCAAAGAAGGCACGGTTAAAAAAGACATCGATTTTAACGGGAAAACCCTTTCCGTGTATGTTGACCGCTCCGATTCGGAAGCGAATCAAGCAGTGATAGACCGCGAGTTTGCGTTACTGACGCGCTATCTCAATTCTCCGCTGCAGGAAAAAGCCTGGAAACGCTACTACCGGATGATTTACCGCGACAGCATCATGCGCTGTCGGCACCTTGCGTTGATACTTGAAAAAGAACTGATTGAAGTAACCGGCGGGGGAACACTGCCGCCTGCCGAAGCCGTTGCAGCCACACTGCTTGAATGGATTCAGCAATTCACGTACGCGCGGGACGAAAACGGTGCCGACTTTCTCAATATTCCTGCCGTGTGTACCAATCGAAGCGGCGATTGCGACAGCCGCGCCCTCTTACTGGCCGTGCTGCTGCAGCATTTTAACATCGATTCCATTTTGATGGTCGCGCCTACCCAAAAACACGCAGTCGCCGCCGTGGACTGCACCGGAGACGGCGCGCGCTTTAAACACGGCAGAAAGCGCTACCTCATTGCAGAAACAACTGACCAGGTACCGCTCGGCCAAATCGCACAGGATATGGCCGATCCTTCGCTGTGGTTTGCAGTAGATTGGTATGCGCCGCCGTCCCGGGACGAATACGGTTTCGGGCAAAATAATTAAATAAATCAGAATATATCCGGTAGGAAAACGTATGAAAAAAACACTGTATTGTAACACCGCCGATGTAACGTTTCACCGCGCTCAATCCGGTACAAGCTCCGGCCTCTCCGAGTCAATGAAGAAACTTCTCTTTATATGCGGTACGCTGTTTATACTGCTGACAGCCTATGCCGAAGAGCTGGTTATCGGTTCGTGGAATATACGCGGGAACGGCCATTTTGAAGAGCAGGAAATTATTCAATTCGGTTCGTATTTTGTAACGAATAAAGCGCTCGATATTCTCGCCTTGCAAGAAGTAAAACTGGAACTGCAAAAACGGCAGGATACAAAAAGATATAAAACGCTCGGCAAGAATAATTTTTTAGAGCGGTTCGCAAAGACCTTATCAAAACAGACCGGTGCGATATGGAAGTTCGTATCATCCGCTGAATATGCGATACGAGAAAATATCGGCGAATATACATATTGCAATAAAGGGCTTGATAATGCGGTTTTATATCGTGCAGATAAAGTAACGGTTCAAGATCTTTATTCGGGCCATCCGTTTTATTTCGATGATTTTGATAAATCAAAGTATAAAATGAACATGAATAACACAAATATGTTAAAGATAAAAAGTGCGGGCGCATCTTCCGTTTTTTATTTAATCAATAAGCACATGCCGTTTAAAAGCAAGAAAAAAGGATGGGGACCGTGGCTGCGGGATGTAGAAGTTTTATACCGGATATATAAAACCCTCGACACCAATGCGCCGATCATCATCTGCGGAGATTTTAATGCGAAAGCCGATGACCTGGCAAAGACATTCAGCGATTGCTTTGTCGGCTGCCGAAAACCGACAAGCGTCAGCTCATTTAATGCGGTGTCCCGATATGCGCATGAATACGATCACTTTATCTTAAACGCCGCTGCGACACAAAGAGTAGGAACAGAGCCGAGCCGTTATACTTCCGATCCTGATAGCACGACCGGACGGGTACGCTACGGGAATAAGTCTATAACGCTTGAATATTTTTATGACCATATTTCCGATCACGTCCCGATATTCATGTCGTTCCAATAAAGCGGCCAAGCGATAACCGGCCGAGCACAATAGCGCAATCCCCTCCCCTGCTCTAGCAGAGGTTTTCATATATCGTTTTTTTTGCTATAGTCTCCGGTATGTCGCAAGATTTTGTTCATTTACACGTGCATTCCGACTATTCGCTGTTGGACGGCGCGTCTTCTATAAAAAAACTGATAACAACCGCTAAAAACCTCGGGCAAACAGCCCTTGCGCTCACCGACCATGGGAATATGTTCGGGGCGTTACGCTTTTTCCGCGAATGCACGGCGCAGGGCATCAAACCGATCATCGGCTGCGAGGTATACGTCGCAAACGGCAGCAGATTCGGCAAGCCGGAAAACGCCAATACCGGCGTGCGCAAATACTTTCATCTTATCCTTTTGGCCGAAAACGAAACAGGCTATCGGAACCTCATGGTACTGTGCTCGAAAGGCTATACCGAAGGGATGTATTACAAGCCGCGCATCGATGTTGAGCTGCTGGAACAGTATGCGGAAGGGTTGATCTGCCTATCAGCCTGTTTGGCCGGGGAGCTTCCGACGTTGCTGTTGCAGGGCAAACAGGCTGAAGCGGAGGCGCATGTCAGGCGGTACCGCAGCATATTCGGCACGGATCGTTATTTTATCGAACTGCAAAAACACGGGCTTGAGGACGAAAACAAGGTTGCGCCGATGCTGATCGAAATGGCACGTAAGCTCGGTGTTCCGATGGTCGTAACCAACGATGCGCACTATGCGGAGCAAAAGGATGCGACGGCGCAGGATATCCTGCTATGCATCGGCATGAAAAAGAACCGTTCCGATACCAAGCGGATGAAGTTTGAAACCGATCAATTTTATCTGAAATCGGCGGAAGAAATGGCACAGCTTTTCCCCGAATATCCTGAAATGCTGCTGAATACGAGCCGTATTGCCGAACGCTGTAACTGCGTCATCCCGCAGCCGGGGCCGCTCCTTCCCGTGTATCAAATACCGGAAGGCTTTGCGACAAAAGAAGACTATATCACACACCTCGTACACGAAGGCTTAAAAAAACGCTACGACACGATTACCGACGAGATAACCCAACGCGCCGAATATGAACTGAGCGTGATTATGAAGATGGACTTTGTCGGCTATTTTCTGATTGTGTGGGACTTTATCAACTGGGCAAAAGAACACGACATACCGGTCGGGCCGGGACGCGGTTCGGGAGCAGGTTCCATCGTCGCATACGCCATGCGCATTACCGACATCGACCCGCTCAAATATAAGCTGCTGTTTGAACGCTTTTTAAACCCTGAACGTATTTCCATGCCGGACTTTGATGTGGACTTTTGCTTCGAACGGCGGCAGGAGGTTATCGACTATGTGCGCAGAAAATACGGCGACGAGAGCGTCGGCCAGATTATCACCTTTGGAACGCTAAAACCCAAAGCGGCGATTAAGGATGTCGGGCGGGTGTTGGAAATTCCGCTCGGCGAGGTCAATAGCATCACCAAGATGATGCCGACCGATCCTAAGCTCACGTTTGAAAAAGCGTTTGCGGAAAACCCCGAACTTGCCGCGCTCCGTACCGATCCGCAGTATACGGAGCTCTTTACGATTGCGGAAAAGCTGGAAGACCTCAACCGGAATACGAGTCTCCACGCGGCTGGTATCGTTATCGGCAAGACCAAGCTGACCGACTATGTACCGCTCTATAAGGACTCCAAAACCGGCAAGACCGCTTCTCAGTTTACGATGGATTTAATAGAAGATTGCGGGCTGGTCAAGATGGACTTTTTGGGGCTCAAGACGCTCACGCTTATTAAGCATACGGAAGACCTGATTAAGAAACGGGGCGGGGAGTATGCAGACTTCTCCATCACGAAAATTGACGAACGGGATGCGGCGACGTTTAAGTTGCTCGGCGAAGGGAAGTCCGCTGCGGTGTTTCAGTTTGAAAGTCAGGGCATGCAGAACATCCTTAAACGCGCAAAGCCCGATAAAATCGAAGACCTTATCGCATTGAACGCGCTGTACCGCCCCGGGCCGATGGCTTATATCGATCAATTTATCGAATCGAAATTCGATCCGTCAAAAATTCAGTATCCCGATCCTTGCCTTGAAGACATTCTGGCGGAAACCTACGGCGTTATCGTCTACCAGGAGCAGGTTATGCAGGTTGCGCAGCGCATCGGCGGATACAGCCTTGGGCAAGCCGACCTGTTACGGCGAGCGATGGGAAAAAAGAAAAAAGAGGTTATGGAAAAAGAAAAAACGCGGTTTATCGAAGGCGCGGTAAAAAATAATTTTAAAGAAAAAGACGCCGACCGCATTTTTGAAATTCTGATTCCGTTTGCCGGGTACGGGTTCAACAAGAGCCATGCCGCCGCCTATTCGGTGCTGGCGTACCAGACCGCCTACCTGAAAGCGAATTTCCCTGCGGAGTTTATGGCGGCGAACCTTACCAACGAAATTACCTCGACGGATAAGCTGCCGGAATACATCAGCGAAGCGAACAAGATGGGGCTTGCGCTCCATGCGCCCGACATCAACACATCGGAAGAATATTTTTCAGTGTATGAAGGCGATATCGTGTTCGGGCTGCTTGGGATTAAAGGGGTCGGCGAACAGGCTGCCCGCGATATTGTAGCCGAGCGCAGCGCCCGCGGCCCGTATAAGTCGTTTATCGACTTCCTTGACCGGGTGGATTTGCATAGCGTGAATAAGAAGAATTTGGAAGTGCTCATTAAAACAGGCTGCTTTGACGCCTTGGGACAAAACCGGTCGGAACTGCTGGACAATCTGGAAGCGGCGATGGCTTTTAGCGCACAGAAAAAGGCGGGCGCTGCGGTCGGGCAGGCGAGCTTGTTTGAAGACACCGGCATCAAAGAATTTTCCGATTTTACCTTTACCCCTGTCGCCGACCTGCCGCAAAAAGAAAAGCTCCGCATCGAAAAAGAGCTGATGGGCTTTTATATTTCGGGGCATCCGCTTGATGAATACAAAAAGGCGATTGACCGGGCGGCGACGCTGGAGCTGATCAATTTCCGGCGGGCGCAAAAGGAAAAGCTGTACACGATTGTCGGCATGATAACCGGCATCCGCCCATATCAGACGAAAAACGGCAAGTGGATGGGATTCGGTACCTTTGAAGACCGCACCGGTACCATCGACCTGACCTTTTTTTCCAAGGTTTGGGAGGAAAACCGTACCGAAGTCCTGCCGGAAACCGTCTGCGGCCTTATCGGCAAGGTGGATTGTTCGCGCGATACTCCGTCGTTTTTAGTTGAATCGATGGTCAGCATCGATGAGCTTAAAGAACGCTCGATTAAAGAAGTACACCTTGAACTTGACCCGCTCATCGAAACCGATTTGCAGCTGCAGCCGCTGAAGGATTTCCTGTTCGGCGCCGAAGGAACGTGCGAGATTTTCATCCATATTACCGATAACGACAGCGTCTATCAAGTGAAAGGCTCGTCTCAGCTTAAAGTTCCCGCAAGCGACGAATTTTTGGATCAGCTTGCAAAGCAGCCGGGTGTATTGCAGGTGTGGAAGGAATAACCGGAGATGGAGATTCGGAGCGGCGATTTGGCGCCGCTCTATGATGCAGCGAAATTTAAAAATTTGCGAGGAAGTAAATGCCCAGAAAGATAGCCATCTGGGCTTTTTCAGCAGAAAGCTGCGGATGAGCGGTAAGGCATTCAAGATAATACCAAAACAATCCGAAATCAGGGTCTATTCTGACGGCGTATTCCAGAAAATTATCGCCGTCGATTTGCTCCCCGAAAAGCAGGAGCACCACGTCATGCAATACACCGAGGCATTCAGGCACCAACGTAACATAGTCGGCGGGCGATTCCGCTTTTCGCATGGATTGGCAAAAGCAGTCCAATCGGAACAAAATATCGTCTTTTATATCTTCATGTGATTGTTCAACCCACATTTTTTCTACAAGAAGCTGGACGTTTTTTTCAAAACTGAAGATGAGATTAATCTCATAATGCCGTGTAATCGGTTCCGTGTGCGTAAACACCTGTTCAAAAGAACCGCCCGCGTGAAATGCCCTGGCGATCAGCAGCGCCTGAACCGCAACCGTTTCCGCATCGTCAGCCGCGAAAAATGCAGGCAGATATTCGATAGCGGCTGTTCTAATCGGTTCGGGCAGCTGTATTTCAGCATTGGTAAAGATTGATTGGAGCATGACTAAACATGGTCTTTAATTCGGTTTTTGTCAAGTGGGATTCCGGAAGGATGCTTCGGAAAGCCCCGCACATCGCCGACATACGCATCCATAGCAGCTTTTATAGCGGTACCTTACGGATTATTGCAACAGCCTTTCTAAAAATCAAGCGACATAAAAATCGGGACGTGATCAGAAAGATTTTTCAGAAAGTATTCAAGCGTTGTAGAGTGAGTACCGTAGCGGATAGTTCCTGATGAATCAGCATCAGAGGTGTAGCGGTCTGGTTCTTGTATTACCAGTTCCGTTGCTGCGGCATTTAAAATAAAATGGTCAAACTCATGCGAGTAGTGAAAGTCCCGATTAACGGTTGTCGGCTTACGGCAGCCGATAAAACAATCGGTAAATACGAGTCTGCCATCTTCGAGATAAAAACTATGATGGGCGGCATTAAAATCTCCGCATAAAATTTTAGAATAGTTATCATTCAGAACGTTATATAAGTCTTCTAAAACCTGTATATCTCTATCCCATGTATCCCAGCGTTTTGAATCATTTTTATATGGTAGATGTTTATTGATGAGATAAAAACTCTTATCGGAAAATCTATCGGAAATTTTTAAGACATTCGTATTATTCATGTTCATTTTATAGGGCGATTTATGAAAATCATCAAAATAAAACGGATAGCCTGCATGTATTTCTTTTACATCAACCTTGTCAGCCCGATAAAGTACAGCATTATCTAAGCCCGCGTTACAGTATGCGTATTCATCGATGTTTTCCCGTATGGCATAATCGCATGAAGATACATACTTCCACACGCTGCCGGTTTGTTTGGATAGTTCTTGTGCAAAGTGATCCAAAAAATCGTTTCCTATTCTTTTTTTGTAGAGCTTTGTGTGAGAAAGTTTTTGCAACGGCACTTTTACTTCCTGCAGCGCAAGAATATCGATGTTTTTATCACGGACAAAATAAGAACCGAATTCCATTAATGCTTGCTCTTTAAATGGACCGCCGTTTCCTTGGATGTTCCATGAACCGAGTACCAGTTCCTCAGCCCATAATAGCTGCCCGACTATCAACACACAGCACACAAGGAGAAACGATTTTAACCGGCGGCTTATTTGAATAAGATATTTAGAACTCATAGTTTTTTCCATTAAATACCACAGACTCAGGATGCTGTAGACCTTTATTTGTTTTGAGCGGTTCAATACGGTATTTTAATTCAACAGGATATATCGGATGATTAATCCGTAAGCCGAGAACTCCGGTACTGTTACTAAGAAATCCTGCATTTCCTTTTGAAAATAATTTATTCCATGCACTTTTTAGGAAACCGTCTTTCTTTTCCTCACCGTTGCTCAAATCCACATCAGCGGTATATGCAAGTTGTTTGTTGTTTTTCCGTTTAGACAATTTCTTTGATTGCTTTTCATCCAAAGTCAGCGGAAAAGCATATTCTTTGCCATCTTTCATATAAACAATAATCTCCAAATTCGCATTTGAATTCATTATCCATTGTACGGGGAGAACACAGTCAACATGAAAATAAGAAGCGGAACGTACTTTATAATAAACCTGTTCGGAAACTTCCGTTTCGGAATAGGTTTATTAATTGCAAAATATCATCTATTTTTATACATAGTATGGATTCGGCTTAAATAACAAGATAATTAAATCTATCAGTATTCCAACTCCTAAAAGACCTCCTGTGCATAACCATAAAATACCGGTACCCATCTTCCCTTCATAGAATCTATGTGCACCCAATATACCTAAGAAAAGACATAATAACAGAGCAACCCACTTATTTTTTCCGTTGCCGGATATGATTGCGCGACTACTTTCACTATTATTTTGAATAGCCGGTTCATCTTTTTCTTGATAAGCCGCCGCTGCAAAATTGGCTTCAACAATATGTTGAGCAGCTTGTATATCTTTTTCTTTATAATAGATTCCTGAAAAACTGCTTTCTTCATCATTTTGAGCAGTCAATCTATTCCTTTCTTGATAAGAACTTACCTCAAAATCATCTTCAGCGATATTTTCAAAGTCATCGTATAAAACCCGTGTTCTGCTACTTAAAAAAGACAAATAGCTGACATTAAGAATAACAGCAAGAATATTACCGATTACAATACCGCCAAGAATTCCTAAATATGCTACAGCACCGCCTCTATAAAAAAATGAAAAACCAACCATCGCCATGATAAGAGTTATCATAGTTCCGTAAATCCCTGTTACATTTTCTTTATGAAATAATGTCAATGTAATCAAGAATCCAGCAATTTGATACATAGCCCCTTCATACCATGTAAAATACATACCGTACAAACTGGATACGTATGCATTGAACAGAAATGAAATTAAAGCATAGCCAACACATATATAAAACTTCAATTTTTTATTACTCTTACTTTTTAAGAGGAATACAATAATTATAGCTATAAAAGCAATGAGGGATGAAACAAACATAATACATACCTCCAACTATTTATTTTCTGAATCTTCAAGTGCTTTTTGAAGTTCCAGCAGTTCATCAATCGAATCATCCTGATTATCATCCGCTATGCATTCTAAATTATTTGAATCAAGTTGAGGTATCTCCGTTTCCATGTCGTAAGAAGTTTCCCGAAACTCAAAGTCAAGACAATTATCTGATATATGTTTAATGTAATAATAATCAGAATACCTTTCAGCGGTTTTCTTTTGATAGTGTTTCGCTGCAAGAAGTAGCATAGCACAGAACATAAATGAACCAAAATATACTGCCGGTAGAGTATAAGGATTAGGAAAGATATTCCCGCTGCGCCAGGCAAATATGACTGTTATCAATGCAGGAAGCAGTCCTACAAGAACAGTCCTTATTTTGCCCACAGAGGTTATTCTGTTTCCATAATAATAACTGTCTGAGGCCGCATTGAATAATTCTTTAAATCCAGCACTACGGTAATAAAAATCCGGCATACTCTTAGGAATATGTTTCTTTTTATTGAGAATAGCAGAAAACATGTGAGCAGCTTCAGCTCTGACACTTAAAAACGGTTGTGTATATGCATCTTCAAAGTTAATGGTATAAATAGGAGATTTTGCAGCAACACAGCTAAAAGCATACTGAATCTTATTTTGAACCTCTTTAGACTGATTTTCAGATAGTTTATCAAATATATGATTAAAAATTGAAAAATAAGCCCCCTCTTTGTCCACAAATGTCGCTTCTTGTGCCCACACTCCAAAATTTGCAACATCTTCATCCAGTTTTTCTTCAAAACTATTATAGAAATCACAAATACGTGCCGCTTTCAAGCTCACAAAATGATACTGATAGGATTGTATTATATGTACTCTTAACATATCAATTATTGTTTCATCGGTATCATTAAACGCTATATCGTTTATTTTTTTATACAAAGGCTCAATGAAATCATCTACTTTGTCAAGCGACTGCTGCTGCATATCAGCAGTATCTGCGAGCATCTCAAAATACGTATCACGATCTTTTACAGTGTCGTCATATATGTTCGCTTTCAATTGTTTAAGTTGATTGCTTTCATTGATGTTGCCGACAATTTCCCCAATGGCATTACCTGCTAATGCTCCAAGTGCGGTAAAAACACCGGAATTTTTTCTGTCTCTATCAGAAGAAAATGCATCGGCAAGCGCACCGGCACCTACTCCTATCGCAGTTCCCACTAATTGCGCCTTTTCCGTAAATTCAGCACAGTTTTGAATCACTTGATTGGTATAGTTTTCAAAATGATCAAAAATCTGCACTATGTTTCTAAAATCTGTAGCCATACACTTATCCTTATTTAACCAAATATATCCTGCAGCATTTTCATAGACCCTGCCCGTAACTGCAAAATACCTTTTACTAGTCCTTCATACAGTTTTGCCTGTGTTTCACTCATAGTATTAACATCATATTTTTTTAGTTCTTCAAAAGCCGAATTAATATTATGATTAATACCTTCTAAGGTACTTTTGTGCACCTCATATTTTTGTTGCAAATCTGCTCTCCGTTCCGCTCCTTGGACCTGCAGCGAAATAATCTCTCTATTCAGCTGGGCAAGTGCCTTTTTATTTTCAATTATTACTTTTACGAGTTCACTAGAAGTAGCAGCATTGAAAGTATCTGAAACTTTCGTAACTATATTTTCAGTTTTCGATACTATGTCTACTGTCCGTTCCAGCTTTGAAGGAACCTTGTTTTGTGTTGCATTGCCATTTTCATCACATTCGTAACATTCGTTTTTCATAACTACCTCATAATGCCGGTACGTGATTGCTTTTTCCAAAACCATCCGGATGTTTTGGACATCTTGCACTGGTTAAAGCTTGAATACTGCTACATTTTTGCCTGCAATATTGACAATAATAATTCGACATACGTGTTCTCCTTATTTATCACTAAGCAGCAGCCCTCTATATCAAGACCGCTGCCCATTTTCCTTCTCTACCTTTACTGTAACGCGTGCCCGCCGGTAGGCGAAGCCGTGCACCGCGTTCCATAGCACGTTGCCAGCTGAGTTCCCTGCGGCTTCGCAGGTCTACCACAATAAACGCAGTTGGTTCCGTCAGTTAATCCGACATGCTTTCCTGTCGGGCTGGTTTTGCACTGTTGCCCGTAGCTGCCGTTTAAAGCGTGTCCAACAGTTTTCACTTCTTGTCCGCAATATCTACACTTCATCTTTTCTGCCTCCTTTTTGAAAAAAGATGTAATCGGAAACCTCTAAAAACTTCAGTTTTTAGAGATGCCAAATTTTTATTCGTGCGGAGACCTGCTATAAAAAGTCAATAGGTTAAAGCAGAGAATGT
>CAUTXW010000016.1:0-38151 GCA_963542655.1 uncultured Treponema sp.
CATTCTCTGCTTTAACCTATTGACTTTTTATAGCAGGTCTCCGCACGAATAAAAGAAAAACCGTTTTATGTGAAAGCACGCGTGAAAAAAGAGGGCGTTCAGGCACTTTCGCTTCGCTCAAAGGCCATTCACAACCCTCTTTTTTCACGCTTTTCTAACTATATTCCGCTCTTTCGTTGTTTTTTTTCACAGCTGAATCCCTGATCGGAAAACGGCTTCCAATATATTAACATATATTGACGAAAACCCGCGCGCCCGTACTTGCATAGATACGATATGGCGCATATACTGAAAAAATATGCGGTTTTTTAGTAAACTTTTCCGCTGGGTAAAAGGGCCTCAAGTATATGCGCTGGTCGGCAGCAACGGGACGGGTAAAAGCTTTCGGGCACGGCTGGTCGCTCAAAAATATCGGATAGACCTGATCATCGATGACGGATTGGTTATCCGCGGCGATAAGATTATTGCGGGACATTCTGCAAAGCGAGAAAAAACATTTTTAGCGGCGGTAAAAACCGCGGTCTTTGATGATAAACAGCATCGCGATGAGGCGGCGAAGGTATTGCACCAGCTGAGCCGTAAAAAAATTCTCATTTTAGGAACATCGGATAAGATGGTGAATAAAATCGCAATGAGACTGCAAATTCAGCCGCCGCAGAAAATTATCCGTATTGAAGATATTGCAACCCGGGAAGAAATTGAAACCGCTATCCGCAGCCGCCGTGTAGAAGGAAAGCATGTCATTCCCGTGCCGTCGGTTGAAGTAAAGCGGAATTATCCGCAGATATTTTACGATAAAATTCGGCTGCTTTTCCGCAATACGAGCGCGGGGCCGCTAAAAGAAGAAGAAACCTTGTTTGAAAAGTCGGTTGTCCGCCCTGAGTTTTCCAAAGTGTGTTCGGTGCAGGTGTCCGAGGCGGCCTTACAAGAAATGGTTATTCAACAGGCAACTCAGTACGACAGTGCGATCGTCGTTAAGAAAATCACCGTGCAGACCGAGAATAACGGCTATAGGATTATTATGATGGTCGACATGCCTGCAGGGCCTGAACTTGCGGGGAGAATCTCGGCATTTAAAGATTACATCATAAAAAATATTGAACGCTATTCCGGCATTTTTATAGAAGATCTTAATATTGTCATCAATCAGATGATCGATAGACAGATGGAGGAGTGATATGGCACGAATGTGCACGCCTTTGTGGCAGAATTGGCAATTTGCGGATACTTTTGAGAAGCAGTATCTCTATCCTGACTGCGGCGATGAACCGTTTACGGAGATTCAGCTGCCTCATACGGTAAAAGAGATACCGTATAACTATTTTGATGAGAAAATGTATCAGCTCCATTGCTGTTATCGGAAGAAATTTGCCGTCTCTCCTCAGTTGGAAGGGATGCGCCTTTTCATCGATTTTGCAGGAGTGATGAGCGCTGCGCAGGTATTTATCAACGGAAAACAGGCGGGAGAGCATCGGGGCGGCTATGTTCCGTTTTCAGTTGACATTACCGATTTTGTAACGTACAGCGAAGGGGAAGATAATCTCTTGGTGGTTGCCGTCGATAGCACGGAGCGTCCCGATACGCCTCCCTTCGGCGGTTCGATTGACTATCTGTGCTATGGAGGCATTTACGCGGATGTTACGCTGCGGGCGGTGCCTCAGTGCTCGATCGCATCGATTTATGCGCGTCCGCTTGTCGTAATCGGCACGGAAAAGAGCCTTGCGGTTGATATTGCGATTGTGCAGAACGAACGGACGCATAAACCGGTCGACGTGTCGGTTGCGCTTTTCGATTCCCGGAATAGAAAGCGGGCGGAACTGAGTAAGCGCATTGAAGTGTCGGTTCCCGAAGTCTCGCTGTCAATGATTATGGATGAACTGACCGGAATTAAGCTCTGGACGCTTGAAAAACCGAAGCTGTATCGGGTTGAGGTGTCGCTGCTGGAAGACGGAAACATCAGCGACATGGTATCCGCCCGCATCGGGTTCCGCACGGCGGAGTTTACGCCGGAGGGATTTTTCTTAAACGGCAAGCGGCTGCAGCTGCGCGGGCTGAACCGGCATCAGTCGTTCCCTTACAGCGGTTATGCGATGCCGAAACGGGTACAGCAGAAAGATGCGGATATTCTGAAATACGATCTCGGCCTTAATATTGTGCGGACATCTCATTATCCGCAGTCACCGTATTTCTTAGACCGCTGCGATGAAATCGGCCTTTTGGTTTTTGAAGAAACGCCCGGCTGGCAGCACATCGGCGATTCGGCATGGAAGGACGTTTGCTATGAAGATATTCGGAAGATGATTATCAGAGACCGCAATCATCCTTCTATTATACTGTGGGGAGTGCGGATTAATGAATCGCCCGATTGCACGGGATTTTACCGGCGGACAAATGAAATTGCCCATGAGCTTGATCCGTACCGGCAGACCGGCGGCGTACGCTGCATTGAAAACAGTGAGTTTTTTGAAGATGTATATACCATGAACGACTTTACCTACGGCGCGCAGGGACTACCTGCCGGTACGGGACTCGGTGCACAGCGGGTGCTGAGGCCGCAGCGTGAAGTTACCGGGCAACAAAAACTGCTACCGTATTTGGTAACAGAATTCGGCGGGCACATGTACCCGACAAAGCGGTTTGACCAGGAGGAGCGGCTGATTGAACATGCAAAGCTGCACCTTGCGGTACAGAACGCCGCCGCCCTTGATCCGCAAAAATGCGGCGCGATCGGCTGGTGCGCTTTTGACTACAATACCCATGCGAACTTCGGTTCGGGCGACCGGATTTGTTATCACGGCGTAATGGACATGTTCCGCATTCCAAAGTTTGCCGCACACGTCTATGCAAGCCAGCAGCCCGCCGAAGTTCGCCCGGTGCTGGAACCGTTGACCCATTACACCGTCGGCGACCGCTCAATCGGCGGGATTTCGCCGCTTATCATCTGTACCAACTGTACCGCCGTCCGGCTCACCGTTGGGGAGAAGGACTTAGGGCTGTTCTACCCTGCTGTAGACCGGTATCCAGGTTTGGCGCACCCGCCGGTAGTAATCGATAACCTGTCAAGCGTGTGGGGCGGCGGCTGGGAAGATGCCGTCTTTACCGGCTACCTCGGCGATACGGAATGCATCACCCGCCGCTTTGTTGCAAATCCCGTTGCGACCAAGCTCATCATCACTGCCGATGAGCCGCGGCTCCGCACGGACGGCCCCGATGCGGTCCGGTTTGTCGTAAAGCTGGTTGATCAGGCAGGCAACGTATTGCCGTACAGTTCGGATGTGGTGCAGCTTAAAATGCGGGGCCCCGGACAGCTGATCGGGCCGCAGGTCTTTGCGCTCATCGGCGGCGTCCGCGGCTTTTGGGTGAGAACAACCGGAAAAGTCGGCACCATCAAGGTGTTTGGGCAGGTGAGCGGCTTGAAGATCGCGGACGCTTCCGTTCGGGTACGCTAACCGGCGGCTCGGACTTCGCATAAGGTTTCGGAAAAGGCGGATACTGATATGGCAATACACATTATTTGTGCGGATATTACAACGGTCAAGGCTGATGCAATCGTGAATGCAGCCAATACTACGCTGCTGGGTGGCGGAGGCGTTGATGGAGCCATCCATCGCGCGGCGGGTCCGGAGCTGCTGGAAGAATGCCGCAAGCTGCACGGCTGCGAAACAGGCAAAGCGAAGATTACGCGGGGGTATAACCTGCCTGCCGAATACGTGATCCATACGCCCGGGCCGGTGTATCAAGACGGGCTGCATGGGGAGCCGGAGCTGTTAGCAAGCTGTTACCGCAATTCGCTGATGCTGGCTGAATCCTTCCACTGCGAATCGGTCGCATTTCCCTGCATCAGCGCAGGCGCTTACGGCTATCCGATGGAGGATGCCGCGCGTATCGCACTGACGACGGTGCGGGACTATCTGGCGAAAACGCATTCCAAGCTGACGGTGTATCATGTGTGCTTTAGCGAGCAAACGGCACAGCTGTACCGCGATATGGCATCCGACCTTGACCAACAGCAGCCGTAACGCCTGTGTTCGGTATGCGTCAGCATACGCATTCGTACCGGTACCGGTATGAATGCGGCGTGTTCCCGCGGCAAGGATTGGAGGGGCCGCCCTGCCGATTCCTATGATACTGAGGCGGGCGGTTCCGAAGCGCAGCGGAGGAATGGAGCGGGAGCGGAACCCCGCAAAGCCTGTTTTTTTCGCTTGCACAAGCGCAAAAAGCCGCCCAAATGATTAAAAACATAAAAAATCGGCATTCAACCCACTATTTTAGGAGCGCGATATGATTAAAGCGTTGATTTTAGACTACGGCAATGTGATTTCCCAAACACATACGGACGCGATCGATGCCCAACTGGCGGCTGCAACCGGCATTCCGGCGGAGGTCTTCGGAAGTGTTTTCAGTACGCACCGCAACGATTTTGACCGAGGCGTTATCAGCGGAGAGGAAATGTACCGGCGGCTTTTGCAGGACAACGGCTATACGGAAGCTGCTCAGGATGACGCCTTGTTAAAAAAGCTGGTCGATATCGATTTAGCGTCGTGGCGGACATTGAATACCGCGGTCTGCGACTGGGCATTGGACGTGCAAAAACAGGGCTTTAAGCTGGGTATCCTTTCCAATATGCCGCATCAGTTTTTGGAACGGTATGAACAAGAGATTCCGCCCTTTGTCGCGGCCGATTACGGGTGTTTTTCGTGCCGATTGCGTTTGATTAAGCCTGAACCGGAGATTTATCTGGACTGTTTGAAAGGCTTGAACGTTAAAGCCGATGAAGCGGTGTTTTTCGATGACCTGGCGCGGAATATCGATGCGGCGAAAAAGCTCGGCTTCAATGCGTTTGTGTGGACGGGATTGGCTCAGGCGCAACAGGATTGGCGCAGCTGTTTGTAGCATGAAGGAGTGAGTATGCTGCCCGATAGAGAAAAAGCGATGCAACTACTGGAAGAAGCATATACGCGCAATCCGGGACCGTGGAAGAACCATTCGATTGTCGCGGCTGAATGCGCGTATAAGATTGCCGAACGGTGCGCAGAGATGGATCCGGAAAAGGCGTATATCATCGGCTTGCTGCATGACATCGGACGGCGGGAAGGGGTAACGTACATTGCCCATGTGATGGACGGATACCGGTATTTAACCGGACTCGGCTACGATGAAGCGGCGCGGATTTGCATTACGCATTCGTTTCTTATCAAAGATATCTCGGATTATATCGGGAAAATCGATATTTCGGAAGCAGCGGTTGCCGAGCTCAAGCAGCTCCTTGCCGACTATACTTATGACGATTACGATCTGCTGATTCAGCTGTGCGACAGCATTGCGCTTCCGTCCGGTTCGGTTTCGATCGAACAGCGGATTGCCGATGTGAAGCGCCGGTACGGCTATTATCCTGAGGATAAAGCGCAGAAGGCCGGTGAACTTCAACGGTATTTTGAAGAAAAATCGGGGCTTGATATTGATCATCTGAACGTGCGGATCAAAGACGTGCGCCCGTAAAATGCCCGCCATTCCGGCCCGGCTCTCCCGCAGCGCTGTTCAGAGCACACAGCGCATTCCGATTCGCTTACGCAAATGGCATCGCTTTTCGTGTAAATCCGCGTTTCAATTACATTTCATTTAAATCCACATTTCATTTAAATTTCAATCCGGCTGATTTGCCGCTCCGCATACGGCCAAAAGAAGTGAGCGATAACACCGCTCGCAAGCAGCGGAATACCGGCGGCGCAGAGCAGCTGCTGTGTCGGCGGCAGGGGAATCAGGACGGCTGCCGTGACGGTGATGCTTACAAGCGCTACATCGAAAAAAAACATGATAACCGTATTAAGATTGTGCTTGACCGCGGCGGTAGGTGTGTCCCAATGGAGTTTCGGATGCACGGTATCCAACATCAGGGCAAGCAGATTGCAAAAGAGCGCAAGCGAGAGCGCGATCATCAGCGCTCCGGCAGCGTGCAGCGGCGTGAGTGAAAACAAAAAGGCGCTTCCCCCCACGCCGATACAGGCTCCCGTACCGGCAAAGAGCATGGCATGTGCGAGCTTGGCCTGCATGAACCGCTTCATCGAAAGCGGCAGGCTTTTTATCAGCCGGAGGTTTTTTGCATCGCGGGAAACGGCTGTCGCAGCAACGCCGCTTGCAGACCCGATAAAGGCGCCGACCGCTCCGGCGATGACGATTCCCGCATTGCCCTGCATCAACTCAGCCGTTTCCGGCGGCAGCCGAAGCGAGCCTGAAAGGTACATCGTGCCGTAGATGAGCGGCAGCAGCAGCATGGTGAACGGCCCGTTTAAAAGATAGGCAGGCTCGCGGTTCATCATGCGGATTTCCCGGAGCAGCAGCGTAGTAAATGCGGAGCGGCGCGTGAACCTGCTGCGGATGAATTGCAGCGTTTCAGACTTGGCGAGCCGCTTTACCGGCTGTTCATCGAACCCGTCCAGCGTTTTTTCATACATGCCGGAAAGCAGGCCGATAACCGCTGCCGGGACGGCAATACAAACTGCAATGAACGGAATAAACGAACGGTACCCTGCAGAAAAAGAACCGGCGGCAAGAGCATCCGCAAAAAAACGCACCGGAAGCAGATACTGCATCAGCGCGAACGTACCCGTCCGGTAGCGTTCAATGGTATCGGCTGCGTTGGCAATGCCACGCAGTATCGTAACCGATTGCACAAAATAGTTCATGCCAAGCGCCATCGCGATACCGAGCGTGCCGGTAATCAGCATAACAAACCGCCGGTTCTTTAGGATATTCGTCGCCCGCATGACGCCGATAGTGATCAGGTAGCATAATCCGATTACCGGCAGCGGAAAGAAGACGGCTCCGGTTACTGCCATGACATAAAATGAAACAGCCGAATGTTCATAGCTTCCATACACAGCGGCGGTAATTCCGAAAAAACAACACGAAAGCACCGCGGCCGGTACGCAATGAGCAAGGTATTTTGCACCGAAAAAAATACGGGCTGGGATGGGCATAGCCCGCAGCGTGTGTTCAATGCTGCCGATGAAATAGGTGGAAAGCGTCAGTAAAAAATTGGAAATAAACAGAAAAACAAAGAGCGCTGCGGCTTCGATTTCAAACAGGAGCTGCTGCATCCCCAGGGGCTGTAAGCTCTTGTAAAGATTTACCGCCAGCATTCTAAACAGCATGATAAAGCTGCCGCCGATATATATCAGAAATAAGATAAAAAGCGCGGTTTTAACGATAGACGTATCCGATCCGGCGCCTTCCGGACTGTGCGCCCCCGTATGCGATTGCACGCGTCGGCGGTTTGCGGCGGTTTCGGCAGCGCTATCGGTGCGGGGTTCATCAGCGCTGCTGCGGCGTGCTTGGGAGCTCCTTTTGCAGAGCAGATTTTGCCATCTGCTGACGCCGAAAACCAACGCCGCATAGATACGGAATAATGATGTAAAAACAGCTGCGTACCGTGTGCCGACCGTGTTTTTTTGCTGCATAAACAAATGACCTCTTGCGCTTCGGAATAATGCGTTCTTCCATATCCCATTCAAATAGATGTGTTATCGCATGTACCTCTTCATTTTACATATTTTATCATACAAGCGGAAGCCGTGCGCGCCTCGTGAATTACGTTGATAATTCTATCCATTCATGCTATACTTATAAGAAATGCCGGAGGATGTAGCACATGAAAAATAACAAGAGCGGTTTTTTTATTACTGCTACCAATACTGAAGTAGGGAAAACGTTTGTAACTGCGGCGCTTTTGCAGGCCGGTCTTGACAATGCGATTGATACGGTTGCGATAAAGCCGATACAAAGCGGCTGTGAAAACGGGGCGGCACCTGATGTCAATGAATATGCAAAGGTAAATCCGCAAAACAATTTTCCCCCTCAATATGCGCTTGCCTATCCGTCTTCGCCGTATTACGCAGCGCAAAAAGAGCATATTACGATCGATATGCATGCGGTTAAGGCCTATTGCGATACATTCTTACAGAGCCATGCGCTTTCACTGATTGAAGGCGCAGGCGGTATGTTAGTGCCGCTGACGGAACATGATATGATATGCGATCTGGTAAAGATGCTCGATGTGCCTGTTATCCTTGTGTGTAAAAACGAATTGGGTGTTTTAAATCAGATATTGCTGAATCTTGAACTGTGTAAATATAACGGCATCGACGTCGCTTGTATTGTACTGAACTTTCACGATCCTCACGATGAAATTTGCGCCTCTAATGTAGACTATTTAAAGAGTGTCTTTAAAGGAGCTGTGATATGTGTCCCGAAAATGGACAGCCCGCAGGATGCAAGCGCTTATTTTCAGCAATTTATCACTGCGTACCGGCCGGAACGTGACGACATCGATATTGCGTTTGATACAGAACATCTGTTACACCCCTATACGTCGGCATTGCATCCGCTCAAGACGTACGGCGTAACGTATGCAAAGGGCAATTATATCTATACGGATGAGGGGCCGCTGCTCGACGGTATGAGTTCGTGGTGGTGCGCGTATCAAGGCTATAACCGTAAAGCGCTGAACGATGCCGCCATTACGCAGCTGAACCGGTTCTCTCATGTGATGTTTGCCGGTTTAACCCATGCCCCGGCAATCGATTTAGGGAAAAAGCTTTTATCGATACTTCCGAAAGGCATGGAGCACATTTTTTATTGCGATAGCGGTTCGGTCAGCGTAGAAGTAGCGCTGAAAATGGCGTTGCAGTATCAGCAAAACAAAAATCCTCAAAAAACGAAGATAGCCACAATCAGCGGAGGCTATCACGGAGATACGTTCGGCGCCATGAGCGTGTGCGATCCGATCAGCGGTATGCACTTTTTGTTTAAAGATATGCTTGCGCAGCAAATCTTTTTGCCCCGTCCTTCGCAAACCTTCTCGGGGGAATTTGATGAATCCGCGCTTGGAGAAATGAAGCGTATTATCGATGCGCATAGGCATGAAATCGCTGCGATCATCGTTGAGCCGATCGTACAGGGTGCGGGCGGGATGTGGTTTTACCATAAAGAATATCTGCGCTTTTTCAGACAAATATGCGATGCCAACGATATGCTGTTGATTTTTGACGAAATTGCAACGGGCTTTGGCCGAACGGGAGAACTTTTTGCCTGTGAGTTAGCGCAAGTTACGCCGGATATCATGTGCGTTGGGAAGGCGGTTACGGCAGGCTACATGAGTTTTGCAGCAGTGAGCGCAAATAAAAAAACGGTGAACGGCATCTGCGAGCATAACAGCGCCTTTATGCACGGCCCGACGTTCATGGCAAATCCCTTAGCCTGCGCTATTGCCGCTAAAAATATTGAACTGTTACTTAACTCTAATTTCAAGGTGCAGGTGAAGCGCATAGAGCAGTGTTTAGCCGCTGAATTGCGCAAATGCGCCGAGTTCGATGCGGTACGCGATGTGAGGGTATTAGGCGCTATCGGGGTAGTAGAATTAACGCAAAAAGTAGACGTACAAAAAGCGCAAACTTTTTTTGTACAACAAGGCGTTTGGATTCGGCCTTTCAGCAATTATATCTATATTATGCCGCCTTTTACCGTTACGCAAGATGAACTGAAAAAGCTTTGCATCGCAATCTACGAAGCGGTGAAACAACACCAATATTAAAATCCATGAAAACGGATAAGGAGTTCCTATGATTATTTTGACTGCGTATGCACTGTTTTTGTTGTGGCTCGGATATACTGAATATAAAAAAGCCGATAGCGTCGGCCACTTTGTTGTTTCAAGCAGAAACGCCCCCTGGTACCTTGTAGGCGGTTCGATTATTGCTTCGTGTATCGGCGGGAGCGCCACGATTGGAACCGTTGGATTGAGCTATGAAATCGGCTTTGCCGCCATTTGGTGGCTTTTAAGCGCTGTGTGCGGCTTTATGCTGTTGACCGTGTTTTTGGCTAAAAAAGTTTCAAACTCCAAAGCGCTTACCATGCCCCAAATGCTTGAGTATTACATTGGTAAAAGGGCGCGTTTTATCGCTTCGATCGTGATTGTCATTGCATGGAGTGCGATTTTGGCGGCGCAATTTTCGGCGGCAGCCCGGATTATTGCATCGATCGCCGACATCCCGTTTCACACCGCTCTTTTGGTAGGAGCATTTTTAATCGTCGTTTATTCAATTTTAGGCGGGCAGGCGAGTATTTTAAGAAGCGATCTCATCCAAACAATCATCATTTTAAGCGGATTTTTGCTCATAGTGCTGTGGTTTGTCTTTTTTAAAGGGGCTCCAATTCAAAGCGTCAAATTTGAATTTTTCAATGAAAAATTCGGATTTGATACGTGGAGCTATTATATGGTGATCTTGGGTGGAAGTTATGTCGTATGTCCAATGCTTTTCGCCCGTATTCTCAGCGCCAAAAATGAGAAGCATGCAGTAGGCGGGGCTCTTTTTGCGATTGCCGGAATTTTGCTCGGTGCATTTTTAGTGGTAATGGTAGGAGTGTTATCAAAAAATTTCATTACTGCCAATACGCTGAGCGATACCATTTTAACCAATGAAATTTTTCAGCTGCTTCCGGCGTGGCTCGGCATTGTGCTGCTCATTGTACTACTGTCCGCTATCATCTCTTCAGCGGATTCGTGCCTCATTACCGCAAGCAGCGTATTCTGCAATGACATATTGCACACAAAATCACTAATAACATACCGGTCGTTTACCGTCGTGTTTGCGGCTGCAGCGCTTACCCTGACCTTTGGCGGTAAAAATATTTTAGGCTTTCTCTTTGCGGCAAATGATATCTATGTCAGCGGCATTGTAGCGCCCGTGTTTATTGCGATGGTAACTTATCACAAACAGCGGATGAATGAAAAACTGGCCATCGCGGCTATAGTGGCGGGAGGCGGTTTAGGCTTTTACGCAGCGGTAAGCGATATAAAATACTACAGTATGCTCGGGGTTTTAGCAGCGCTTGTGCTCTCGTTGGCGGCAGCTTTCGTAAAGGAAAAACACTCCGCTACTGTTACCGAAGTGCAATAACACTGAAAAAGCAAAGGGGCGGTATGGAATTTAAGCACTTAGAAGTATTTGTAAAGCTCGTGGAAAATCTGAGTTTTTCCGCGGCGGCCGATGAATTAAAGATTTCGCAGCCGACGGTCAGTTTACATATTAAGCAGCTCGAAGAAGAGCTTGATACGCCCCTTTTTATCCGCTCGACACGGGAGCTCAAGATTACGGAAGAAGGAACGGTGCTTTACCAAGAAGCAAAGGATTTACTGCAGCAGCGGATTGCGCTGATCGACCGGTTTATCAATCCCAATCGGAAAATTCTGCGGATCGGCGCGTCTACCATTCCTGCCGGTTATATTATTCCATTTCTGTTGAGCCGCTTTAAAAATTCGCACCCGCACATTCTCATTCAAATAGAAGAACAGAACAGTTACGAAACCATCAAGCGGATTTCTGCGCGGAAGGTTGACGCGGGAATTGTCGGTATGAAAACCGAAGATGAAAATTGCGAATTTAAGCCGATTTATCAAGATGAATTCGTCTTTATCGCGCCGAATATCCCCTATTATCAGCAGCTTAAAAAGATGAATCCCGACCTCAAACGCTTGGCGCAGGAGCCGCTCATCGTGCGGGAAAGCGGGTCTGCCGTTAAGCAGAATACCGACCTCATGCTGAAAGCGGCGCATATCCCCGATGACGCGCTGCATATCGTTACGTCGATGAACAATGTTGAGGTGATCAAGCGGCTTGTTGCACAGGGAGTCGGTACCTCGTTTATTTCAAAAATTGCCGTGGACGATATGGCAAACCGCGGCGAACTGCTCGTGTTTTCGCTCGAAAACGTTCCGCACCGGTATCGGGAACTCTATCTGGTATGGAATAAAAAGATCACCCAGCCGAGCTATTTAAAAGAATTTTTGGACTGCGCCGCGCTGTAATCCGCCTGTTATTAACTTTGCTTACAATGCAGCGCTTTTCATGTACCGGTGCTACAAGCCGCTGTACGACACTGCGATGCACAAAACACGCAGCATATTACGGATACGGTTTATAGTCATTAACCATGCTGATTTGTGAGGATACCGTGCGTTTTTCCGCCATCGCTTCGGTTATCGCAACCGCTTTATCGATGCACACAACGGAATCGGCAACCCCGTGCAGCACAATAGCGGAATCGGACACTTCGGCATCCAAAAAATAAATCGGCAGTTCTTCTTTAAACGCAATGCGATTGACGATCCTTTGTCCCAAAAGCAGTTCTGAAATACGGTGCAGCCCAGCCTGCTCCTCTTCTTTGGAAATAGTGGCAAAGCATGCGTGCTGAATAATATCCGCCGCAAGCTGAGGCGTTACAAAGTCAGTATTGATTACCAGCTGATAATGAGTCGGTTCCTCCGGCTTCATATCGAAAAAGCAGCGGTGAAACCCTTCGCGGTTGGCATCGCTTTCCAGCATCAGGTCGCGGGCTTTTTTTTCGGGCCAATCAAATTCGGTCATCAGCCGTTTACACCGGATATCATCGGACGCCACCAGACGCACCGCATAACAGCCGGGAATACCGCGAAGCAGCGCAAAACCGCCTCGCCCGATAAAGACCGCATTCCCTTTTAAGGCATATTCGTATACGATCTCCCGTAAATAATCGAAATATTCATCTCTATTCCGCGACAGCGAGGCCCAAAAACCGGGCTTTTTTTCATCATAGTGTTTCAGACTTGCTTCGGAAATGCCGCACTGCAGTAAATCGTGCTCAAGCGTCTTTTTATCAATAAATTCATATCCAAGTAATTTGGCTAAGGCCAACGCGGTCTCATCGCCGTAAGAAGCTATTTTTCGTGAAATTGTAATAATTGCCATAAAGCCTCCTCTTCTATAGAATAAGACTAAAATCTCATTATGTCAAAGGAAGGTTACTTTTTTATGCAAAAAAATCTCTCTCTTTCATGGAAACCCGTTGCCAAGACCGAAGTTTGCGGCACGCCAGTTTTTAGCGTCAATGAAGTCAAAAGCGTTTCGCCCGAAAATGTGACGAAAACGTTTACCACGCTATCGGCACCGGAGTGGGTTATCGTTATTCCGCGCATTACCGATGCACAGGGGAAACAGCATTTTTTGATGGTCAAGCAATGGCGGCACGGTTCTGCGCAGCTTTCAATCGAATTTCCCGGCGGCGTCGTAGATGAAGGCGAAACGCCGGAACATGCAGCCGAGCGGGAGCTGTTGGAAGAAACCGGGAAACAAGCCGCGCATTTGACGCTCCTCGGCGAAGTGTATCCCAATCCCGCAATTATGGAAAACAAAAACCATATCTATTTTGCCGAATGCGGATCGGATACGCAGGCGCTGAACCTGGATGCCGATGAGTTTTTGGAAGCGGAAGCGGTTCCGGTAGAAGAAATCGTAAAACAGATGGGGACGCCGCCCTATGATCACGCGCTGATGTGCACGGCGCTGTTCTTTTATCTCCGCTACACAAAAGAAATTGGCGCATAACAGCGATCAGATACGAGGGAGCCCGCGCAGAATCCGGCCGGGTTTGTAACGGCTCCCATGATGATGATGCAGGCGTATTTTCGGGAAATATCGTAAAATATCGGAGTTTATCAAAGAAATTGAAAAAAACGCTTGAAAAACTCAGTAAATGTGATATACTTTTATTTTTTACTAATTTTAAATTTATTTTAACTCCATTTTATATTTTAAAACTGCACATTTTTCACTATTATAACGGAGAAATTGAACATTCATTATTTTTAACCCCCCCCCCCCCATTTACCTCATAATGGGCAATGCGTAATTGGTAACTGCAATACTTACCACACAATTCATAATGTACCATTAAGAATTCGTAATCGCCTTTCGTTTTTTATACGATTTTCCCAACCAGCAAATTTTACAAACCTTCTGAAAAATAGCTTTCATCCTCTTCTTGATATCCATTACAAATTATCAATTATGAAGTGTTCAGGAGGTGCACAATGAAAAAACGCTTTTCTATTAAAAACAAATTGATTCTTATTTTTGGACTATTGGTTGCAACGGCCTCTCTCATCGAAGGTTTGCTTGCAATCAGAATTGCTCGTAAGGCCGTAACCGAAAAAATCGAGACGCATCTGGTTGACAAAGCAAACGACGTTGCTGAAATTATTGAGGGGAGAATAAATACTCTCTTCCAATTTGGTGAAGGTCTTAGCCGTATGCCGATATTTCGGGACTCTGCCGTTTCTTATGCAGAAAAGCTTACCTTCTTAAAAAAAGAGATTGCCTATAATGGCCGTTTGGTTGAAGCAGCGTTGGTCGATGAACAGGGCAATATGTATCATACAGTGAATACAGAAATAATTTCAGTACGGGATAGAGATTGGTTTAAGACAGCTTTTGGCGGCGGTAAATTTGTTATGGATCCGTATATTTCGCGTGCAACCGATAAGATGATTATCACGCTTTCAATTCCCATTTACGGCGATAACGGTAACATAACCGGTGTTTTGGCTATTGCAACTACTGCCGAATGGCTGAGCGATCAGATAAAAGATATTACGGTCGGTAAAACCGGTTATTGCTATATTCTTAATGCGCAAGGAACGGTAATTGCGCATCGAGATGAATCCATTGTTCAAAATTTTGGAAATTCACAACAGCGTGCTCAAAAAGAATCTCAATTTCAATCACTTGCTGCGTTTGAAAAGCGGGCGTTACAAAATTCCAGGGCGGAGGCCGATTCGTATAGCTATAACGGCATCTCTAATGTTGCATCGCATGCGCCGATAAAGGCGGTCAATTGGACGGTCATTATTAAAGCGCCTGAACGCGAATTTATGGGGACGGTAAACACGCTGCAAACATCAATGATCGTCATCGGCATAATGATCTTGTTGATTGCACTTGTCATTGTGTTTTTCGTTGCTCGTGCAATTATAAAACCGATTAACGTAGCCGTGTCCGCATTGCAGAATATTGCGCAAGGGGAGGGCGATTTGACAGTGCGCTTACCGGTGCAAGGCAACGATGAAATTACCGACATGGCTGAGTACTTTAACGAAACGATTGCGAAAATCGGAGCTTCGATTAAGCAAGTGAGTGTAAATAGCAATACGATGGAAGAGATTGGGGATGAGCTTGCTTCTAACATGACTGAAACCGCGAGCGCAGTGAATCAAATCAGTGCGAACATTGACGGCGTTAAACAGCAGGCGATGACCCAAGCGGCCAGTGTTACCGAAACGGCCGCTACCATTGAAGAAATCGTCCGTACGATTAAGCAGCTGAACGGGAGCATTGAAACCCAGGCGGCGAGCGTGGCGCAGTCGTCTTCTTCTGTCGAGCAGATGGTTGCGAATATCGCATCGATTGGGCAGACGCTCGGCAAAACTGATGAGGCGATCAGAAGCCTGACGACTGCGACCGGCGACGGCAAAGCCACATTAGTAACATCGAATACCGTTACGCAGAAAATTGCCGAAGAATCCGGCTCGCTGATGGAAGCGTCGAGCGTTATCCAGCACATTGCCTCGCAGACAAACCTGCTCGCAATGAACGCTGCGATTGAAGCGGCTCACGCAGGTGAAGCAGGCAAGGGCTTTGCCGTCGTCGCGGATGAAATCCGCAAGCTCGCCGAAGATTCCGCGATGCAGGGTAAGACCATCACCGCTACGCTGAAAACCCTGAGCGGCGAAATCGAAACCCTCTCCGCCTCGTCAAAAACGGTTGAGGAAAAGTTCAATGCGATTTTCACCCTTGCCGAACAGGTTAAAGAAATGAGCACCCGGCTTACAGAAGCGATGCGAGAGCAGGAGAACGGTAGCAAGGAAGTGCTCACTTCAATCAAGAGCATCAACACGGTAACGATAGAAGTCCAAGCAGGCTCGGAAGAAATGCTGAAAGGCGGAGAGGGTGTTGCCTCCGAAATGCAGAAACTCGATAGCCTTACCCGCATCATCACCGACAGCATGAACGAAATGGCTTCTGGTGCCGTGCAGATCAACAATGCCGTGCAGGAAGTGAGCGAAATTACGCAGCGGAATAAGCGGAGTATTGAGAATCTGGCTCAAGAGGTCTCCAAATTCAAAGTGTAGCCTTTTGAAAATATGCGGGCATCTGCGTTGTCGCTACGCCGAAATAAATGCTCAACGTACAGCAAGTACGTCTCCGCTTTATTTCGGCTAGGCTCCTAGCATCTGCTCCACCTATTTTCAAAAGCGTTGGGTCCATCTTTGCGTCTATCTCGATTCAAAAATGACGACGAATCCCTTGTTGTCTTATGATGTATTGGCGTATCAGAACCGCCCATGGATGGGCGTGGTGTTAATCAGAAGTAAGTTTTTCGATAGAAAAACTTATCGTTAAGCAGTGTACACGGAGGTACACTGCTTAACAGCGTGGCAATCCACGCCCTAAGAACCCGCAGTGGTTCTAAAGCATAGTTTTAAAAATAAAAGCAGAGCAGTTATGGGGTTTGCGATACAAGGCCTTTCAAAACGGACAGGGATGTCCGTGATTCCACGCAGCAGCGATGTTTTTTTGCCACGCAAAAAAACTCGCCATCAATCCATAGACACGGATGTCGATGGATTGATGAGGTATCTACTCGCGCTATTTTCGTCTAACGGAAAAGTTTTATCTGTTTACAGATCAACACTTCGCTGATTATCAATACTCTCAGCGGAGGTCTGTAATGAATTCCCGCTAGGAAGAGCGCTGCGGCTCCATGGAGATAATCCGGTCGGCGATGCGCAAGGTAGACTCCCGATGCGAAACGAGCACGACGGTTTTTCCTGCGCTGGATTCTTTCAAAGACTTGAGGATGACTTTTTCATTGAGCGCATCCAAATTACTGGTCGGTTCATCCAGCAGGAGCAGCGGCGCATTGTGCAAAAACGCCCGCGCAAGCCCGATCCGCTGTTTTTCACCGCCGGACAACGTATCGCCAAGTTCCCCGACCGGGGTTGCATAGCCTTTCGGCAGCGTTTCGATAAACTGATGTATCGAAGCCTTTTTTGCGGCATCAATCACTTCGGCATCGGATGCGGTCAATTTCCCGATTTTGATATTATCGGCGATCGTGCCTTTGAAGAGCTGACTTTCCTGCGTTACATAGGCCTCTAATGAGCGCAAACTGCCGGTCGGTATGGTACGCAAATCTTCTCCGGAGATACGGATGGCACCGTGTTGCACCTCCCAAAACCGCATCATCAGTTTGAGCGCCGTCGATTTTCCCGAACCGCTGACGCCGTGTATACCGGTGATCGTGTTTTTCTGGATAATCGCACTGTAATCCTGCAAAATAGGTTCATCGGCATAGGCAAAATCGATATGATCCACCGATAGGCCGTCAAATGCGCGTTTTTTACCGTCATCCGGAATTTCGTGTATCAGAGGCTGTTCTTCAAGCAGCGTAAGGATCCGGTCTCCGCTTGCCAGCGTTTGATGCAAATTATTTGAAAGCTGCGCGAGCGCGATGACCGGCCCGAACGAAGCGCTCATACCGAGCGTAATCCCGATTACACCGGCAAAATCAATTTTCCCCAGCTGAAAGAGTATAATAGAAAGAAATAGCTCGGCAAATGTAAAGAGCTGCACGGCGGTATTAGCTGCGATATGCTGCCGTCCTTCGCGCATACTCAAGTAAGCGCCACTTTGCGCAAGATTTTCAGACCGCCGCTCAAGCTCCGTACGGGTTCTACCGCCCGCATCGTATTGGATAATTTCTTCCAAACCCCGCAGCGATTCAAGGACAAAGCTATTTAAATTCCCGAACTCGGTTCTAAAAGCAAGCCCTTTTGCGGAAGTCTTGTTCCCATTATAGAGCGGAATAATCACTCCGACGGTCAAATACCCGGCAAGCGCAATGGGAACCGCAATCAGACTATAGCTGCCGATAAAGATCAGCATGATAATCGAAGTCAGCGCTGCGATCAAAATAGGAGAAATCGTATGCGCGTAGAAAACCTCAAGCAGCTCAATATCGGTAGTGATAAGGGTAATAAGATTCCCCTTATCCTTTCCTTCGAGTTTTGCCGGAGCAAGGGTTCTCAACACAGCGAACACCTTATGCCGGATGATTGCCAACAGTTTAAAGGCAATATAATGATTACAGTATTGCTCCGCATACCGGAGTATACCCCGCAGTACGGCCATAACCGCGATAACCGCTGCCATTCCGGCAAGCCCAAGCCCGAACAGCGTCGGACCGCTTGCAGCAGTGGAGAAACGGGTGCGGACAACGGTTACCACCGCTTCACCGCCGATAACGGTAATAAATATCGCGCACAAAAAGCCGATCACGCCTGCGATAACCGCAAGCAGCATAACCGGCAGGAGTGGCTTTACCAAAATAATTAACGCACCCATAATGCTTATTGCGCTTCTCCGAGTTTTCGTTTCCATTCGTTATCCTCTCCGTTTTGCAGCGTTATTCTGCCGTGTATACCGGCGCGGGCGGCGTGCGGTAGGTTCTTTTGCCTTTGCAGCACCCGCCAGTCGAATATCCAAGCCGCCCTGCTTCAAACAATACTTAACGGCATATTCAAGTTCAATCCGTTGCGGATTCATTGGCAGTACAAAATGACGGCAATCCGCATACACGGCTTTATACACCGCCCGGGGCTCCCCCTTCCAATCGGTAATTAAATGTAAAAAATCACGAATCAAATAAACCAAGGCCTGCCCCTGCCGCTGAATCGCGTGTTCGGCAATGAGCCGATCCAGCTCCGCCATACTTTCAAAATAGCGTTCCGAAAAATGAGGCGAATCTTCAATAAAAGAAAAGGCCGACGGCTGCAAATACAAAAAAAGCCCATAGTGCAGCAGCTGCCGAAAGATATCGGCTGCATGGCCGCTCATCAAAATTTTCGCAATTTCTTCCGTCAATCTTGATGCGGAAACATATTCAATCAACGGGGCATCATAGTGCAGGCGTCCGCGGAGCAGCATCGGCAGCGTAGCGCCCGTAATCGCAGCATACTTGACAGCCCGGATCATACGCACCGGATCTTCGACAAAAATGTGCGAAAGACCGATAATCGGGCGCAGCCGTTTATTACGGATATCTTCAACGCCGCCGACATAATCGACAATGATATTTTTGATCGGATCGTAGTATAAGGCGTTCAGCGTAAAATCGCGCCGACGAACATCTTCATCAATAGAGCCGAAGCTATTACCGACAGACCCTTCATCCAAAGAACGAAATGTAGAAACCTCATAGATTTTAGGGCCGTAAAAAATATGTACCAACCGAAAACGTTTCCCAATCAACCGGGAATTTTTAAAAATTTTACGGATTCGCGCGGGTTCGGCCGAAGTTGCAATATCAAAATCCTTAGGCGTTTTTCCGATGAGCAAATCACGGACTGCACCGCCTACAATATATGCCTCATGCCCGGCTTTATGTAACCCGGTAATGATTCGGATTGCCTCACTGTCAACTTTTTTAGGAGTGATGCAATGCTCCGCCTCCGTATATACGAGTGCTTTTTGCGTTTGCTTACCCGCTGCATCCTGTGTATATCTTACTAACATTACGATAGAGCATTGTGCCGTGAATTGAGGATTCTGTCAATCTTATCGCCGCGTTTGTTCAGGGAAATCAATTTTTGTACTCGCTGTTTAACGAAGAGAATAACATGATAAAAGGTAAGCGGCAGATACGAATAAACGTGCGGTTATGCTTCTTCCCAGAAGCTAAGTTGATGCTTACACATTATTCTAAAACAAAATAGCAGTACACATCGATAGTTTTTTATCAACTATTACCGAGAGCACTGATTTCTGCATAAGAAAGGCCTGTCATTTTTGCGATAAATGCAGCTTCACAGTTTGCTTGTTTCATAAGATATGCTGTTTCTAGCGCTTTTTGATGAGAACCTTGAGCCTTACCCTCAGCAAGGCCCAAGGATTTGCCGCGCTCGATTCCTGCACTATATTGTGCTGCGGAAATAGTCGCAATATCGCTTTTCAGCTTCATTCTCGATTCATACAGTTTCCGTTCTTTAGGGCTCAAGCTGAGAACATCGATTTTCTCATTCAGCATTTGCAATATCGGGGATGTTGTCGCTATCATCTTTCTTACCTCGCTATTATCGGTTTCTATAAATTGTAACCAGTTTATCAGCTTTTGCCGTTTTTCGATAGGGTTTCTTTGCACTCCGTACTTCTGCGCTGCCGTCAAATTGAGAAAATGTATTTCCATTAAATCGGTAAGCAGTTTGTGGGTATTTTGCTCCAGTATGCTATAAGTAGAATGTACATCGCTATTGAGCTTAAAACCATACGCAATCAGATTGATGGTGATACACTTTGTCAGGTTGGTATACGGCTCACCTTCCTTAAAGCCTTGAAAATACATTTTAGACCAATAGAACAGAGTTCGAGGAATAAATTCGACAGACCAACCGTTTTGAATTTCAATATCGATAGTCGTTCTATCTTTAAGACGAAGCTTGACATCAAGAATCCCGGTTTTATCAGTTATTGTATCTTTGGCGAGTTCTTTATCCAATAGTTCAAGGTCTGCAATGAAACCAGCAGGCATATCCAGTACGCATTCAAGGAAATCCTGCAAGCAAGCTTTATTCTCTTCCGAGCCGAGTAAAAGTTTGAATAAATAATCATTTTTAAGAGTGAGTGTTAATGTGTCATTCATTTGCTACCTCTAACAACACGATATGCATCGCCGAAGTCAAAATGGCTAAAGAAATCGGAAAATAAAAAGAATTTTTTAGATAAAATATCCCGATCATTGAACATTTGAGCTATCACTTATCGTCCACCGCTGAAGCGCGGTTCATTTTCATGCCGGAGCTTCGGTTGATGAACACCCCAGCTTTCTAAAACAGGTGATTTTCTGTATACTGCCTCCTTGTGTATGTTACAACGGAAAAAATAGTATTTGGGGGGAATACCCTTGCGAGACTCGATGGGAAAGCGGTGTTTATCCCATTCGCACTTCCCGAAGAAACACTTGAGATTTCGATTACGACAACCCGCCGCGATTATAGCGAAGCGGTAATCACGCGTGTTATTACGCCGTCGCCGCATCGCATTACGCCGCCCTGCCCTTACTTCGGACAATGCGGCGGGTGTAATTTGCAAATGGCGGAAGACGAGTATCAACAACTGCTGCGGCAAACAATGGTCGAAGAACTTTTCAGCCGTGCGCACCTGAGCCCTGAACGGCCGCCGGTCTTTATTGCCGGACCCGCATGGGAATACCGGAATAGGTTTCAATTCCATGCAGATAAGCATGGGGCTTTCGGCATGCATGGAGTGGCAAGCAACGCGGTAGTTCCGGTGCGCGATTGCCCGGTTGCAGCGCCTGCGTTGCGCGCCCTTTTGCAGCAGAACAAGTTAAAAACGCTTTTTCCGCGTACTAAAAAGCACGATAAAGACCGCTATCACGTCTTTGCGCAAGATGCGGTATACAGCCCGGCACACCCCGATGCTGCTGCTCGGATACATGATACGACGCTCCATTTCAGCGTGTTCGGCTTTTTTCAATCCAACACGATGATGCTCGAAAAACTTGTGGATCAACTGGCAGACCTGCCGTCCTGTACGCGCATTCTGGATTTTTATGCAGGTATCGGAACGTTTTCAGCATTTTTGCTCGAAAAAGCAGCGGAAATCCATTTGGTAGAGCACAACGAACGGGCGCTCCGCACTGCGCAAGCAAATCTGGAACGGCTCAAGGCGGAACGCAGCAGTCCCTGCCGCTGCTTTTTCCATGCGGTTTCCGATGCCGATTGGCCCGACACTCCGGCAGCGCAGCTGATATATGATGCCGTTATCATCGATCCTCCGCGGCAGGGCATCCACGAACGTGCACTGACGCACCTCGCACACATGGGGATTCCGCTCGTGTACTACGTCTCCTGCAATCCGGCGACCTTTGTCCGTGATGCCAAAAGGCTGACGGCACTCGGCTACCGTTTCGGCGAATACCGCCTGTTCGATTTTTACCCCCAGACACACCACTGCGAGCTGTTAGGAATCTTCACTCGTGCCGATTTTTCAGCCCGTTAGGATTCATCGTATGAAACATCTTCTTTATACAATAATCATCATATCCCTTATCGCGCCGACGCTCGCAGCACAGACCGATCAACCTCAGTGGTCCGCGGTCATGGCAGGAGAAACCCTCTGCGATCCGGTACTGCACGGCGAATACCTCTACACGCTCAGCTCCGATCACGCACTCAATTGCATCAATCATACCGGTTCGTTTGTCTGGCGGCGGAATATCGAGCGGACAACAAAGCCCGTTCTTTCCATCTCCAACTCAGGGATATTGGTGGTTGCCGATTCCACCGGAATGCTGCAAGCGGTTTCAAGCCAGGGAATTTACCTGTGGTCGCTCAAGCTTTCCGAGCCGGTACTCTACCCGCCGTACTGCACGGCGGACGGCAGAATCTGTGCGCTCACGCAATCAAACCTCTACTGTCTTTCTATAAAAGGGAAGATCAAATGGAAAATCGATCTTTCAGCGTCTCCAGCCGGGCAAGTATGCGAAACCGGCGCCGCATCATTATTGCTGACATTAACCAACCATGAGTTTTTAACCGTTTCACTGACCGGTGAACTGCTCAGCACCTACTCCTTAAAAAAAGAGATCACAGCCCTTGCTGCAGCTCCCGGCGGATATATCATGGCAACCGGAGACGGCACGCTCACCTACTATCGCAGCGGCATAAACGCCGGTCAGACCGGGCAACAGAGCGCCGGAGCTCAAACGAGCAACGGCTTTGCCGCCTGGCAGACATACGAGGCAGCGCCGCTTTTTATGAAAACGATATCCGAAGAACTGATCTGCGTATATGCCGATGGAAGCGTATCCGCCCGCGATGTACAGACAAACACCATCCGCTGGTCGGCAAAACTGAATACACATATATCTCTGCCATTATATTGTATTAAAACCGACGGCGAATACTATCTTTCATGCAAAGGCTATGCAGCAATTATCAGCAGTACGGGAACCGTTACGCGCGAAAAAAACTTGTCGGCATCTGCTTTTTTGCCGCTTATCACGCCGAACGGTATTCTGATTGCTATGGAAGACTGGGTTATCAACAGCTGGCGGTTTGACACCAAGATTCTCAAAGAGACTCCCCGTGGGCAAAACGCAGCCGAGCCTCAGTATCGGATTTTAAAAATGCAGGCGCAATCGCAGTCATTGCCGTTTTTTGTACCGAACGGCGATACCCAAGCCCTTCTCACCCACATCGCAACAGCCATTGATGAAGGAACTGTCGGTACACAGGAAGCGGCCTATGCATTTACCTTGCACACCATTTTAGCAAATGCCCAAAAGGCCGTGTACTTTCCCTACTATTTTACGGTATACGAGCAGGCGCAAGCGGCAGAACTGCTCGGCAAATTGGAGTCGCTGGAATATCGGGGGCTTTTGTTAGACGAAGCGCAAAAAACCGATGATCCGACGCTTGCAGTTGCCATTATCCGCGCATTAGGTTTTGTCGGAGCCGATCCCGACGGAAAATCGATCGAACACATCCAACTGCTGCTGCGCCGATGCGGAATACGGGAACAGGAACCTGCAGCGGCAGCCTGCGAAAGCCTCGGCGAAATTGCAAAATACGGCGATAAAACAGCCGCTGATGCAGCGATAAAAGCCCTCTTTTCCATCGCTGCCGGTGCATATACTGAAAATATTCGACAGTATGCAAGACAAAAAATCAAAACTATAGTAGAATAGAAGGGTACTTTGTTTCATTGAGAAGTATCATGCTGCAGCCCATGCCGGATTGTTACGAGCTGAGTACTGCACAATCCCTCATGCGGCGGCGATCGATGTTTCTCTCTATCATTCTTACGAAAAGAGGTTGTTCAATGAAAAGAATGCTGGGGTGCCTCTGCGCACTTGCCGTTATCGGTACGGCTTTTGCAATAGAGGTTGATCAAGACGAACTGAAGCAGGCGGAAAATACGCCGATTGAATTTATCAACTATACAGGGTCTCATGCCGAAATCGATTCGCTGCGGGCGATTGCCGACATCGGAACGGCATTGGCCGGAGCAGCACGAAGAGGCAGAGCGGGCGACATGAACCGTTATGCGGTAATCCATGCGGTCGATACAACCGTCACAACCGGACTTGATGCGGATATCCTGATCATCGGGAGCGCGGCAAAGGTTGACCATATTAACAACCTGCGGGTCATTATCGCAGCATACTTGCAAAGCGCGTACGGGTATTCCGAAAAAGATGCCAAAACGATTGCGCACTTTGTAACGATTTATAATGCGGTATACCGCGGCAATTTGGATTCGTTTAAAGCGAAGTATAAAGCGGTAGTACTCGGCTATCTGACGGCCGGAAAGGTCGGGCTTGCGCTGCGTTATGATGAATGGCCGGGAACCACGCAAATCGTTATTCCGCTTTCGGATCAGAAATACAGCGGAACGCTGAGCACAATCGATACGACATCCATCACCGATAAGAATGTCGTTGAGAAAATGCGCGAGCAGGACGACAGAGATATTGCAACCCGCAAAGACATGATCGATCTGAAAGAACGGGAAAGCAGCGCCGCCCGCGACCGTGCAAATGCCGCTCAGCAGGAAGCGGCTTCCGCACGGCAGAATGCCGATGCAAAACGGCAAGACGCGACAGCAGCGCAGAGCGAAGCCGATAAGTCAAAGGCGGCGGCAGCGCAGGCAAAACAAGATGCGGAAAAAGCCCGCCGGGAAGCCGAGGCTGCGCGCAAACAAGCGGCTCAGTCTGAAAAAGATGCGGCGGCAGCGCAGCGGCAGGCTCAACGGAACCCCAATGACCGCAAAGCAGCTGCAGAAGCGGAACGAAAGCGGCAGGCAGCCGAGCAAAATAAACAGGCAGCCGCCGATAAAAATAAAGAAGCCGCTGAAAAAGCAAACGAAGCGAAAAACAACGATAAAGAAGCTGCCGCAAAGCAAAAAGAAGCGGAAGCGAAACGGAAAGCTGCCGATGACGCGGCAAAACAAGCCGAAGACAAAACGCAGGAAGCCGCAACGGAACACCAGTTTGCCGACACAAAGGAACAAGAAGCTCAGAGCGACCGGAAAGATATTGCCGCCGATACCCGGAAAATTCTGGAGGACAATCGGGCCGAACGAAAAGCGCAGGATGAGGCAGCCTTTGCATCAGCCTTGCCGGGCGCCGTGTTGAAGGTCGTGGATTCTGCGTCCATGCTTTCGGAAGTGGTGTTGCTCGACCTTAAAACGGAAAAACCGCTGAAAACCTCGTCACTGAATACGGTACGCGGACGGGTATTGATAGAAGGAACCGACTCGCTGATTGCCATTGCCGGTTCCAAGACAGGCAATCAAATGATTACGTTGGTGGCAATCAATCCGAGAACGCTTGAAATAACCAAGCAAGGCACGGTTGCCATCGCAGATCAAAGTATGCTCATCAAAAATGACGACAGCTACTATGCAGTGATTGAGCAATCGGGAAAATATTTTGTGGCTCGCTTCAACGAAGATTTGGCGATGCAGGCAAAATCTGCGGTGAATGTAATCCCTTATACGGCGCTCCGTATTACGGATAAGGGGCTGCTTGTACAGGATTCCGCCAATAATATCCGCTTACTGAATACGGATACGCTCGCGGAAGCACTCAAATAACCGGACATTTGTTTTCGCTCCAATGGGGCTTTACGTCCCATTGGAGACTGCGCCGGATACCATATTACAATACCCGGTGCTGAAATAGGAAGTTAATATGAAAGTTGGAATTACCGGAGATCATTCGTTTATTGTTACAAAAGATATGCTTGCGAGTACGGCCGGAAGCGGCACAGTCGATGTGTTTTCCACACCGGTTATGATCGCACAGATGGAAGGAACGGCCATGCGCAGCATTATCCCGTTTTTAGCGGAGGGACAAGCTACGGTCGGCACTCATTTGGATGTACGCCATACGGCAGCAACTCCTGAAGGCATGAAAGTATCCATCCATACGGAACTAACAGCAATCAGTGAAAACGGGCGCTTTTTAACCTTCAAGGTTGAAGCGCGGGATGAAAAAGGCGAGATCGGCAGCGGTACCCATGAACGAGCCATCATCAATATCGCACGTTTTATGGAAAAAGTAAACGAAAAAAAATAATACCGACTACCAGCGCTCATACCGTAAAATATCGCGGCTGTCTTCTTGGGTACACGGATTCGATTCGGTTTCAGCATGATCATCATACCAAAGCTGCGCGTAAAACGGAATTGATTTTGAAAGCTCGTCAAAGTTCCAGGGAGGCGTTGCACAGCATTCAGGACACCAATGCCCGGTTTTAAGCACTAAATAGGGTGTTGCCGTAAACGAATGCCCGTTGCCGCACTTCCACCGGAGCGGAGTATATAGATTGCCCTGCTCCATCGAAGCGCTCACACACGCGCCGCCCCGGAACACAGCGGCCTGTTGCATATCTGTAATATCCAGCTGCGCCGCAGGTTTTGTTTCGTCATATCCGTGATGCAACAGCAAGCCCTTTGCTGCAACGGAAGATTCATCCTTTAATGCTTGGTAATCAAGCGGCGCACCCGTTTCGGGATTGCGGTTTTTACACAGCAGCGGAAAATCCTTCCAGCGGCGCGGTATCCGGTTATATGCTTCAATCGATCCGAAAAAGGCCTTGATCCGTTTTTCAAGCCCATGCGTAACCCAAAAAATCGGCGCATTATTGGTTTTTAATAGCCGCATAATCGCAAACCGCTTAATCAAATGAGGGAACGGCTTTCCCAGTTTAAAATACCAGAGCTTTCGTTCGAGCCGGACAAAGAAGGCTTCAAATCCTTCATGTTGAAAGTCAAGATACCCGTTCAATACATGAGAGTCCGCAAACCACATACAGTGAAAGTTCCGGCTTGCATTCCATTCAGGCTGAAAAATCTCATCAGCGCCGCGCCCCATCATCCGAAAACCGCGGTCAAGCGTTTCGTACCCGGTAACGCGGGCATCTTTCCCATTCCCGATATTATACACCTTGCGCCAAAATTCCCGGGGCAATAGGCCTGCCATATCTTTTTCGACCAGATTTTTTAATAACAGCCCGGAGGTATGCGCCGTCGCCCATTCGATGGGGGTATTCCAGCAAGTATGAAACATCAGGCCGTCATTCATATTATTGAAAAGAACCGAATCGTATAAGATACCCGACTGACGCAGCGAAACCCAACAGAACCCGGATTCAATGACCGCCCGTTCGGCTTTGACTTTTGTAGCTGCATAAATATCGCAAGCGCTCGGCATGAGCGGGTCGCCTACTCTCCCCCACGGATGCTTAAAGGTACGGTTTCCGTATTCGGCAACGGTACCGATGTACACAAACTTCGTCACGGCCTGCTGCTGCAGCGCAACCACGGCTTTCAGTAAATGTTCAGTGCCAAGATAGTTTGTTCGATATGCCTCATCAGGATGATGATCCGCGCGGGGAGGAATCAGCGCTGCACAATGAAGCACGTAATCGGCACCCCTCACGGCGAGCACACAGTCTTCGTAACATTGCACATCCCCGAATACGACTTCAATACGCGCATACATACGCTGTAATTTTTGCGCAAGCTTTTTATTCGCAGGCCTTGGGCGCAGCATCACGCGGCAACGCACATGAGCGGCTTCGGCAAGCTGCTGTACGGCAGCCGACCCCATCGTCCCCGACGCGCCGGTTATTAAAATCGTTTTCATCTATTCCGATTTTTCAGATGCTTCCGGTGCAGATGCGGGCTGCGCCGGTGCTGACGCTTTCTTTCCTTTTCCAATCGCTGCAACCCACTCTTCTTTCCGTGCAGGCCGCATAATTCTGATTCCTTCCATGCTCGTTTTAATCGCCTCTGCACCGCTTTCTTTGAACGCTTTATCAAGCACACGCACAATCGGGAAACGGGGATCGTTCGAGTTCGTATCAATGACCTGTCCAACCGTATCATTGGAAAGATAGACAAAACTGCCGATCGGAAAAAACGATAGGGCATTTAACAGCGCCCGCAGAACTTCTTCATCATACTGGGCAGGATCACGCCGCAAGATATTCACCAGCGCCGTTGCAGGATCATCCGCTTGTTTATATTTACGCTCTCCGGTCATCGCTTCATAAGAACAAACGACGCCGATAATCTTTCCATAAAGAGAAATTTTTTCACCGGTCAGTTTTTGAGGATAGCCGGTTCCGTTTTCCCGCTCATGATGATCAAGCGTTCCCAGACAGATCGGTAACGAGAATTTTGCTTTTTTCAAAATTTTGCACGATAAGACGGGATGCACATAGAGGTATTTCTTTTCTTCTTCCGAAAGCTTTCCCGGACGGGAATAAATATCTTCGGCGATATGGATGAGCCCGATCTCATGCAGCAATGCAGCGGCGGCAAGCTCGGACAGCTGAAAATTGGACATCTTGAGTTCCATGCCGACGATAATCGCATAGACAGCGGAACGCAGCGAATGGGTTACTAAGAAATTTGCGGTATTATATTTCATAATGGACTGTAAGATCAGTACCGCTTGCCGGTTATTCTGCACAAAGGTACAGAGCTCTTGCATTTTCTTTAACACTTTTTCCGTATTCATCGCTTGGCTATTACGGTACGCTTCATACACTTCCAATGTAAACGAAAAAAAGCTCTGATACGTTTTTTCAACCATCTCTCCGGAAAGCTTTTGCGTGCCGGTATCCGCAGCAGGGGCTTCGGACGCTGCGGCAGCTTCTTTTTCTTGTACGACCTCGGATATGGTCAGCTTCTTTCTTTGTTTAGGGTCTGTTTCCGTTACGTTCCCTTTCGTATATAAAAGCGTAAATTGCCAATCGCACAGGAGCCGTTTCACCTCGTCGGTAAAGCAGCTATCTCCTACAAATAATAAAAACTTTTTATCAAGAAATACATCCTCCGTAAAATATACGGGAGGTCTGAGCTCTAAAAGTTTCAATGTATTCATTTATATACGCTCCTGTTGCACACTCAAAATATTCTTCGGCTCCGCTCAAAACTCAGGATTGTCGTGAGCGGTTTCCCCGTGTAATACAGCCGATTACACCCGACACCCCTACCCCGGCACACATCTGAAATTCTCTGATTACCTTTTTATTTTATCGGGCATACGGTATAATAGCGGCTAGATTATAGGAGATTTTCTATGAAATTAAAAGTACTTATTATGATATTTAATGCTGTTCTCTTAACCATCTTCTTTACCGTCTTTTCTTTCTCTTTCTTCACGGCCGGTACTCAATTTATCGGCACTTTCTTTAAAAACTATTGGATATTCATCGTATCCTTTTTTTGCTTTCTCCTCGCAATTAATATCTTTTTTTTCTTCAATTGGAAGCTGATTACCACGCTCGAAGCAGAGGATTGGCCTGCGCTTTCCTTGTATCTTGAAGAGGAAATCTTCAAAAAACATCATATAACGACAAAAAAAGTGCGTCTTTTATGCGAAATCAGCATTCTTTTAGGAGATTTTAAAACCTTGCAGCAGCTTGAAACCCTGCTTGAAGAACACAAACCGCGCTATATCCGGCGCTTTGCAACCCGCTTTGCCGCAGTGAGACTGCTTGCAGGCGACTATCAGGGGCTTGAGGAGTTTTCGGCAAAAATGTCCGGCCTCAAGCGAATTTCTCCATGGATGCATTTTTACTACGCCTTTTCCAAGCAAATGCTCAAGCGGTACCCCGAAGCGGCGGAACAATTTGCCGTTATCGCACAAACGGAACGCGATCCGCTCATCCGTCTGCTCAGCACGTATTTTATGGCCTGCGGGCTGTATCAATATCTGACCATCGATGCTGAGGAAGCACGCACAACAATCGATAAGGAAAAAGCGGCGCTTCAAAAATATCCGCAGGCATACTGGAAAAAACGCAGCACCAAAGAAAAACAGTCCATCCATGTGCTCGTCCTGACAAAAGCAATCGATGAGGCACTGTTGTGGCTTTTTAAAAAAGAAAAATAAGCCGATTATATCGATACGACGATGACTTCGGCACGAAAACATAACCGCTCGTCATGAGGCATTTTTTATCAGACTAAAATGTAAGGAGATACTATGCATTTAGACCGCTCTGCAGGAATACTGCTGCACCCGAGCTCCCTTCCAAGCGATGAAGGAATTGGAACGCTGGGAAAAACCGCGTATGAGTTTATCGATTGGCTCCATGCCGCGCATATTAGGCTGTGGCAGGTGCTGCCGCTTGGGCCGACCGGTTATGGGGATTCGCCGTATGCTGCGTTTTCGAGCTTTGCCGGGAATCCGCTGCTGATCGACTTGAAAACGCTTGCCGAACACGGGTATTTGACGGCCGAGGACATCATGCTGCCGGACTACCTTTCTTCGGAAGGGGTGGTCGACTTTGGTTCGGTCGTTTACTGGAAAGGGCCGGTGCTCAAAAAGGCTGCGGCAGCGTTTCTCGACACGATTGAAAAGAGTGAAAAGCCCTCCGATGCGGAATCGGCGGCAGCCTATCGGGATTTTAAACGGAAGCACCCGCGCCTTGGCGAATATGCGCTTTTTATGTCGATTAAAGAAGTGTATGACGCACAAGCCGCGCAGGCTGGGCTGTTCGGGAAGCTGTGGAACAATTACTGGCCTGCAGAGCTTGCCTGCCGCGATGCGGGAACCTTACAGCGATGGACGCAGGAGCATCAACGCGAAATTGAGCTGTATACGGTTATTCAATACTTCTTTTTTGAACAATGGCAGCAGATTCGGCAGTATGCAAACGAAAGGGGCATTTCGATTATCGGAGACATACCGATCTTTGTGGCGCCTGATTCGTCGGATGTGTGGGCAAATCAGCCGCTCTTTCAGCTGGATGAACACGGCGTACCGACAGCGGTTGCCGGGGTTCCGCCCGACTATTTCAGTGCAACGGGGCAACTGTGGGGCAATCCGCTCTATAATTGGGACGCGATGAAGGCGGACTCATACCGCTGGTGGCTTGACCGCATCGACGCCTGTTTGGAGCTGGTGGATTATATCCGCATCGATCACTTCCGCGGCTTTGAATCCTATTGGGCGGTACCGTTCGGTGCGGAAACAGCCGTAAACGGCGAATGGCGGCCAGGCCCCGATCATGCTTTTTTTGAAGCGGTGCAGCGGCATCTGCTCAACAAAGACCATGAGTCGCAGACAGCGGGACGCGCCGTAAACTATGCGGCTGGGCTGCCCATTATTGCCGAAGACCTCGGGGTTATTACGCCGCCGGTGGAACGCCTCCGCGACGACTTCCATTTACCCGGCATGAAGATTTTGCAGTTTGCCTTTAGCGGCGCAGAAGTACGCGAACACGGCTTTACCAACGCCTTTTTACCGCATCTGTATACGCAAAGCTCCGTCGTCTATACGGGAACTCACGATAACACGACGCTCTGGGCATGGCTTGATACGCTTTCGCGCGAAGATTTTGATGCGCTCCTTTTCTACCTCTATGGAGAAAAACCGGAGCCGGAGCTGCTGAATGAATTGTACCCGGCAGAACGCCGCGCTGCAGACGACGCCTCTCTGATTGAAGCGGCATCATTCAAGGCCGACCTCTGTGAAGAGCTGATAAAAAAAGCCTTTTTCTCGGTAGCGGTATTCGCCGTTATTCCATTCCAAGACCTCTATGCGCTGGGAGCGGAGGCGCGCATGAACGAACCGTCTACGCTGGGGAAAAACTGGACATGGCGGATGCAGCGCGGCTTACTCACACAGGAGAGCGCCGAATGGCTGGGGAACTTAGTGTTTGCGTCAGGCAGATGTAACGAGTGATAGGGCAAAACGTGAACAATCACTATCTTCTTGATACGGAAAGCGTAAAGACATATCTCGTCGAACAGCTGGGGCTGTTAAGCCCGCAACAGCCGCTCATGGCGGAGGAGATCGGCGACGGGAATATCAACTATGTATTCCGCGTCCGTTCGGAGGCAAGCGGGAAAAGCATCATCGTAAAGCAGGCCGACCGGCTGCTCCGCTCGTCGGGGCGTCCGCTCGATATTACCCGCAGCAAGCGGGAGGCAGAGGCGCTGCGTATCTATGCCGTGCTAACGCCGCACCTGATACCGCAGCTCTATCGATATGACGAAGAAATGAGCGCTATCTGTATGGAAGATATTTCCGCATGCGGCTCCCTACGGAAAGAGCTGATGGCAGGGCATCCGCTGCCTGATCGGTTTGCAGAAAACGCCGCAGTTTTTTTGGCTGATGCGGTTTTTCCGACAAGCGATCTGTTTGTGCCGCCGGAGGAAAAAAAAGAGCGGGTAAAGGATTTTATCAATCCCGAACTCTGCGCGATTTCGGAAACGCTGGTGTTTTCGGAACCGTACTGCAACGGAAAAAACCGCAACCGTATTACCGCCGGTAACGAATCCTTTGTGCGGAACATGCTGTATACCGACGAAGCGCTGAAAGCCGAGGTTGCCGCATTGCGGGAAACGTTTATGAACAAAGCAGAAGCGCTTATCCATGGGGATTTACACACGGGTTCAATTTTTATCGGCAGGGAGGGGACAAACGGAAGCTGCATGAAGGTCATCGATCCCGAATTTGCCTTTTACGGGCCGCTCGGCTATGACCTCGGCAACCTCATTGCCAACCTTTACTTTGCATGGATGTATACGGATTTTATCGGCACCACAGTCTGTACCGGCGGAGAAGCGCGCCCTGCCGATAACCGCACGGAACAGTCCGCTGCCGCAGCTTGCAGCGAACAGCGTTCCCCGGCAGCCGGCGTACAAGCAATCAGCTCCGATGCCTCCGACGCCGAAAGCACTGACGCGGGGATATCCCCAAAAGCCGATGTACCAACGGAATATTCCGATGCCGGAAGCAACGCTGAGCGGATAGCCGCTGCAATCGAAGCACTGCCGCAGCTTTTTACGGCAAAGGCTTTAGCACGGTGCCGAACCGCAGCTTTGAGCGATCCTATTTACAATGAACGGTATATCCGGCAGCGGCTGGCGGATATGGTTGCCGACGCCTATGGCTTTGCCGGTACCGAAATGATCCGCCGCACGATCGGCGACACGAAAACCGCCGAGTTTGATGCGATGGGTACGGACAAGCGGCGTATTGCGGCGGAGCGTATCGTAATCAAAACAGCCTGCATGTTGATAAAGCAGCGGCGGAAAGCAACCATCGGGAAGCGTGCGGCTGCATACTTTAAGCGCGGTTGCCGGAGTGCTTGCTCGCTGGCTGCAATTTCAGGGCGCATAGTAACGGCATAGCCAATAAGGGAGTGTTATTTTACGTTTTCCTTATGGGGCGCAAACACGCGTTTAATGGTTTCGGCTAGATTTTCCACGCGCGAAACGCCCTGCACCTCTCGGTCAAGGTCGTCGTTGTCCCCGGCCGCTGCCGGAGCATAGAGCTGCGTAAAGCCCAGGCTCTGCGCAGTTTTGATAAGCGGCTTGAGACGGCGGACCGGCCGAATTTCTCCGGCAAGGCTGAGCTCCCCGATAAAGGCTTCATTTTTATGCGCGGGGATATCCGTCCGAGCCGAATAGAGCGCCAATGCCAGCGCAAGATCGATTGCCGGTTCCCGCAGCCGGATGCCGCCGGCCACATTGATATAAATATCCTGATCGGAAAACCGTAACCCTACCCTCTTTTCCAGCACGGCGGCAACGCGGCTGACCCGCGCGGAATCCACCTTATCTGAAAATACCCGGGTCATTGTTCCTTTCGCCGGTACCGTCAGTGCTTGAATTTCTACCATAAAGACGCGGCTTCCTTCAAACACGGGCACCGTCGCCGATCCCGCCGGGAGCTCCCCTTGCCGCTGAATAATAAAGAGCGATGCAGGGTCTTGTACCGCCGCGAGCCCTTTTTCATCCATTCGAAAAAGCCCCAGCTCATCAACCGAACCGAAGCGGTTTTTCAACGCGCGCAAAAAGCGGACATCATCCTCGTTCCGCTCAAAAGAAATCACGGTATCGACCAAATGCTCCAACACCTTGGGCCCTGCGATGACGCCTTCTTTCGTAACATGGGCGGTTAAAAAAAGCGCCGCATCGCGCTCCTTTACCCACTGCACCAACTCATTGGCGCAATATTTCAGTTGATTGATTGTTCCGGGAATGCTTCCCGCTTGCGGAGAAAACAGCGTCTGAACCGAATCGATAATAACAACGAGCGGATGAACATTATTCAATACTTTTTCAATATTTTCTACAGAATTGGTACACAGCAATTCGATATTTTTGAGCGGAACGCCGAGGCGATCAGCCCTGCCGCGTATTTGCCCTGCCGACTCTTCACCCGACACATAGAGCACACGCTGCCCAACAGCTGCGGCGGCTTGCAGCAATAAGGTTGATTTTCCGATACCGGGCTCTCCGCCGATCAGTACCGCCGACCGCTTTACCGCGCCGCCGCCGAGTACCCGGTCAAATTCCGAAATACCGGTCGTAATGCGGACGGTATCGTGTACCTCAACCTGCGCCAACGGAATAGGATGCGCCTCATCGATATGGCGCACGGCGGCGGCGGTCGATGCAAAACCGGCGGTAAAATCCGCTTCTTGAAATTGCTCTTCAAAGGTATTCCACTCGCCGCACCCCGGACACCGGCCAAGCCATTTCGGTTGGCTGTATCCGCAGGAGCTGCAGCGGAAAGTCGTCCCGCCGGTTTTCTTTTTTGCCATGCCTATTCGTCGTTCCGTTCGGACAGCGTCAACGTCAGTGTTACGGTTTTCGTTCCACGCAGCACCGTTACCGAGATACTGTCATTCGCCTTTTTATCTTCCAAAATCGCATAGTATTCGCTCAAATTGCTGACGGACTGTCCGGCAATCTCAGTGATAATATCGCCGCCCAGGTAAATAACCGCCGCGCGCTTTCCAATGCCATAACGAACCGCATTAGCCCCGCCGCGCAGCCCTGCTTTTTCGGCATTGCTATTCTTCTTCACACGGGACACCAACAGCCCCCGCTGCACGGAAAGCCCTGCATAGTTGGCAATCGAGGCATTGAGCTGCACCAACTCCGCATCGATAGAAGCGCGGCGGACTTTGCCGTATTTGATAATCTCCGACACAACCCGCTTGGCGGTATTGATCGGTACCGCAAAGCCGACCCCCGCAGAGCTGCCCGACGTAGAATAGATCATCGTATTGATCCCGATCATCCTACCGTCGGAATCAAGCAGCGGCCCGCCCGAATTGCCGGGATTGATAGCCGTATCGGTTTGAATCATATTTTTGATGATAACGTTTTTATCGGTTTGGATCGGCCGCCCCAGTGCGGAAACGATACCGACGGTGAGCGTCCGGGTTAATCCGAACGGATTACCGATCGCCAACACCCGCTGTCCGACTTTTAAGCCGTCCGAATCGCCGAACTTAATCGTATTCAACTGAGTATTCGCCGGAGGATCAAACTTCAACACAGCCAGGTCGTTTTCCCGGTCGACACCGATCACCTTCGCATTATACTGGCTGCCGTCCGACAGCGAAACAAATATCTTGGTTGCATCCTCAATGACATGCGTGTTCGTAAGGATATAGCCGCGGCTATCGATAATCGAACCGGAGCCGGAGCCGCCTTCCTGAGGGATCGGCTCCAGAAACCAGTTCACACCGAGCGTTTCAGTTGTAATATTCACAACCGCATCGTTGGTGTTTTCGTATACCGAAATATTTTGCTTTTCTTCGGCAGTATACCGGCTTCCTGCGTCCGCAGCCGTTACGAGATAGCGGCTTGAATCATCCGCCCCATTTTCGGCAGCAGCTTGAGCCATACCAGCAGCCGCAGCGGGTTCTGTCTGCGCAGCATCGGTCGGTACGGCAAGCGGCCCCGGTTCGTCCAAGGCATCAATCTGAACGGCGTCATTGCCGTGCATCTTTTGCCCTCCCCGTCCAAACAAAAAGCCGACACCATAGGCCGCAAGCGCGATAATACAGCACGCGACCGCTGCCGAAAAAATAAGCTGTCTTCTACTATACAGTTTCATACGCCCCCTCCTCACACAAGGGAACTTCTAAGCCCCAAAGGACTTAGAGGTTCCCGCAAGTTATCATTAAGGATATTTCTCTATATTTTAAACTTTCCTACCTCATCCGCAAGGTTCTCTATGCTGCGCTTATTCCGCTGCGTGATTTCGGTTACTTCCTGCACGGCATTGTTAATTTGCACCGCGCCCGACGCCATCTCGTTCATGCTTTCGGTGATAATGCGTGTCAGATCATCGAGCTTATGCATTTCTTCCGCAACGCTCTCCCCGCCTTTCAGCATTTCTTCCGAACCGGCCTGAACTTCGGTTGTAACCATATTGATATTTTTGATTGCCTGCAGCACTTCCCTACTTCCGTGTTCCTGCTCCCGCATCGATTCGGTCAGCCGGTTACTCATCTCCTTCACCTGTTCGGCAAGGTTGAAAATAACATTGAACTTCTCTTCCACCGTTTTTGAAGAAGACGAAAGCGTCTCAATTTCGCCGCTGAGCGTTTTCAGCGTCGCAGTAATCGTTTTTCCCTGCGTTGCGGAATCTTCGGCCAGTTTTCTGATTTCGTCGGCGACGACTGCAAAGCCCTTTCCCGCATCTCCCGCATGGGCAGCCTCAATCGCTGCGTTCATTGCAAGCAGGTTTGTCTGCGAGGCAATATGCTGAATGACGCTCGACGCTTCCATTAACGAACCGGACTCTTCCGCGATTTTCTGCGTTACAGTATTCGATGTTACCAACGTCGCTTTACCGTCGCCGGTCGCAGCCGTCAGCGTTTTGATAACATCATCGGTCTTGCTGAGCGTTTGTCCGATCGATGCGATATTGGCAACCATTTCCTCAACGGAAGAAGATGATTCTGCAACGCTCGCAGCCTGCGTTTCAATGCTGACATTCAACTGCTTAATCGTCCGCACAATTTCTTCAACCGTTGCAGCCGTTTCGGTTACACTTGCAGCCTGAGTCAGCGCCTGCTGTTTAACGCCGTCGATATTTGCGCTGATTTCATTTACCGCGCTTGCCGTTTCTGTCATATTGGACGCAAGCTCATTACCGATTTCTTCCATTGTATCGCTGTTAATTCCAACGGTATGAATTGATGCGCCGATTTTTGCAATCGTTTTATTGAAATATTCGGCCATATCGGTAATTTCATCATTGCCGGTTATCGGCAAGCGCACCGTCAGGTCTCCTTCGCCTTGCGCGATATTCTGCAGTGCAATTACCACCGTATGGATCGGCTTAATGATTGCACGCGCAATCAGATACACAATCACAACGGCAAAAAGCAAAATTAGAACGCCAATCCAGATCATCGACCGCCGCAACGACTGTACCGTTCCCATAAATTCATTAACCGGCGCTGAAATAATGACATTCCAGCCGGTGGTCTTCATCACGGCATACGAGCCGATCTTGCTGACACCTCGAAATTCATAAAAACCGACGGACGACGTGTTGTTTCCCATCGCTATTTTTTCAAATGCCGCGGTGGATTGCAAACTCTTATCGGACTTTGAGTTTTCACTCATATTGACCATTTTTTCTACGAGCGAAAAATCGGGGTGCGCAATAATCGTACCGGTTAGACCGATGATGTAACAATAACCGGACTTGCCAACAGTGATATTATCAATATCGCTTGAAAGCGCCGATGCGTCAACGGTCGAAACCAACACACCGATGACATTCCGATTATCATCATAGATCGGAACCGAAAATATCAGCAGCAATATTCCATCGACCCGCGATACAATCGGCTCCTCTACAAAATGCTTTCCTTTCGCTGCAACACGAAAATAGTCCCGGTCGGAAACATTGATGAGCTGTCCGTCGGAAGTGTGCCGGATACCTTTCATATCGCAGATATCCATGCGGTGAATTCTGTCGTTAAGCGCCGCTTCTTTCGCCAAATATGCCGTTTTCTCCTGATATGAAGCATTCGGATCGCGCAGCAGCGGAGTACGAGCCAATCCCTCAAATAATTGCAAAAAAGCCTTACAGTTACCGTCTATGATCGTAGCGGTATCGGCAGCTTTATCGACAAGATGGTCGACTACCTTTTCGGTTACGGCAATGCGCGCAGTGCGTACCGCCAATACAATTTCAACAACCGACGCAGCCGCAATAAGCAGGCCGAAAATAAGAACGAGCTTATAACGAAGCGAGAATCGTCTCATGTTATCTCCTGAACGCATACGGGGGGGGGGGGGGGGTAACACCCTTAACATACATAAAAAACCATCCTTTTGGGCATAGCACTCATTTTATACACGACCTTCGGCGGTGTTATAAAATAGAAAACTTAATACAAGCAAACCA
>CAUTXW010000017.1:0-37867 GCA_963542655.1 uncultured Treponema sp.
ATTGTTGAAGGCGAAGCACGCGGCTCCCGCAAAAAAGCGCTTGAAACGGCAAAAATTTTAAAACAGCTTGGTGATCCTATGCAAAAAATACTGCAGGTTACAGGGCTTAGCAAAGAAGAAGTGGAAGCAATAGTTTGAGCATACGTTTATACATTTTACCAAATTAACAGCCGCATTAAGGTTCCTGCAGGACGCTTTAAACGTATGAATATCATAGAAGTGATATGGTAGGATGCAACCAAACTGCTGTGTTACGGGTGAAGAAAGTGTAAAGAAATCATCTAAAACGAGCGCGCAATGCTGAACCCTGCCGCTGTTTTACTGTGCGGTTGGGGCCGTTTTTTCGTTACCTTGAAAGAATTGGGCAATCCGCCTATAATCATGTCTTATATGCAAAATGATGCACAGCAGCGCGCGAACGTGAATAAGTTGATTGTGAAAGGCGCGCGTGAACATAATCTGAAAAATATCGATGTGGAGCTGCCGCGCGATAAACTCATTGTCGTGTCGGGGCTTTCAGGGTCGGGAAAGAGTTCTCTTGCGTTTGATACGATTTTTGCCGAGGGACAGCGGCGGTATGTTGAATCGCTTTCGGCCTATGCGCGGCAATTTTTAGACCGCATGGACAAACCCGATGTCGATTACATCGAAGGCTTATCGCCCGCTATCTCTATAGAACAAAAGACGACACATCGCAATCCGCGCTCGACGGTCGGTACGGTAACGGAGATTTACGACTACTACCGGCTCCTTTTTGCGCGCGCAGGGCATCCGCATTGTCCTCAGTGCGGCAAGGAAATTCAGGAACAAACAGTTGACCAGATCATCGATGCTATTATGAGCTGGGAAGATCGCACCCGTATTCAAATTCTTGCGCCGATTATCAAGGGGAAAAAAGGCGAACATCAAAAAATTATCGAAGATGCGCAAAAGGCGGGGTTCTTGCGCGCGCGGATCGACGGGCTGATGGTCAATCTGGAGGACGGTGTCAAGCTCGACAAGCAAAAGAAGCATACGATCGAAATTGTCGTTGACCGCATTCAGCTGTCCGCCGATGTACGCAAGCGGCTTTCGGAATCGGTGGAAACTGCGCTGGAAAGCTCCGGCGGTACGCTGATGGTACTGCGGCAGAAGACAGCGGATGATCCCGTAACGGAAGTGTTCTTTTCGCAGAAAAACGCCTGTCCGGATTGCGGAATTTCGATGCCGGAGCTGCAGCCGCGCCTTTTTTCGTTTAACAATCCCTACGGCGCCTGTCCCGAATGTACCGGACTGGGACACAAGCAGCACTTCGATTTCAAGCTGATGGTGCCGGACACGTCGCTTTCCTTTAATGACGGCGCTTTTCTGCCGTACAATCCTGATTCCGCATGGAACCGTGCCCGTTTTGAAGCGCTTGCCAAGCAGTTCGGCTTTTCGCTTGATACGCCGGTAAAGGACTTATCAAAAAAAGCCCTCAAGATCATCATGGACGGATCGGGCGTTGAACCAATCGACTTTATTTATGAACGGCAGGACGGGTCGGGGAAATCGAAATACCGCCGTCCGTGGCTCGGAATCTATTCCGATATGCAAAGGCGGTACAACGAAGCGTATTCGGCTGCGCAGCGGGAAACGTACGAAAAATACATGGCGGTAACGACCTGCGGACACTGCGGCGGCAGACGGCTCAAGCCGGAAGCGTTGGCGGTTACCATCGGCGGAAAAAACATCCACGAATTAAGCAGTCTTTCCGTCGGCGATTCCCTCGCCTTTTTTGAAACGCTGCAATTAACCGAAACGGAAAAAACCATTGCACATCAAATTTTAAAAGAGATAACCTCCCGTTTGCAATTTATGAAGAACGTCGGCCTTGATTACATCACCCTTGAACGGAAGGCCGCAACCCTCTCCGGCGGAGAATCGCAGCGGATACGGCTTGCGACTCAGATCGGCTCCAGCTTAATCGGGGTACTGTATATTCTGGATGAACCGTCCATCGGCTTGCATCAGCGGGATAACCAGCGCCTTATCGACACCCTGCTGTACCTGCGCAACCTTGGAAATACGCTCGTTGTCGTAGAGCATGACGAGCAAACCCTCCGCATCGCCGACTATATTGTAGACCTCGGCCCGGGCGCAGGGGTTCACGGCGGCGCTGTCGTAGCGGCGGGTACTCCCGAAGAAGTGATGCAGGTAAAGGAGAGTCTTACCGGCCAGTACCTTGCGGGGACGCTCTGCATGGAAATTCCTGTAAAGCGGCGCACGGGGAACGGCCATTATTTAACCCTCAAAGGCGTAACCGAGCATAATTTGAAAAATGTTTCGGTTTCCATCCCGCTCGGAGCCTTTACCTGCATCACCGGCGTCTCCGGTTCGGGGAAGTCTACGCTCCTTTCCGACGTGCTGTACCCCGCCGTGTCGAATGCGCTGATGCGCAGCGGCCTGCCGGAGGGCGCCTATAAAAAAATTGAGGGGCTTGAGCATATCGACAAGGTTATCAATATCGATCAAAGCCCGATCGGCAGAACGCCCCGCTCAAATCCCGCCACCTATGTCGAAGTGTTTACTGCTATCCGCGACCTGTTTGCCAATTTACCGGAAGCAAAGGCGCGGGGGTATAAGCCGGGACGCTTTTCGTTCAATGTGCGGGGCGGCCGCTGCGAGCACTGTCAAGGCGACGGCGCCATTGCAATCGAAATGAACTTTTTACCCGATGTGTACATCACCTGCGACGTCTGCCGCGGGAAACGCTTTAATCGGGAAACCCTCGATGTACGGTATAAAGGAAAAAATATCTCCGATGTCCTTGAGATGACGATCGAAGAAGCTGCGGAGTTTTTTGCTCCCGTGCCGCAAATCGCCCGCAAAATGCAGACGCTGCTTTCAGTCGGGCTCGGTTATATCCGTTTAGGCCAGTCCGCGCTTACCTTGTCCGGCGGCGAAGCGCAGCGCGTAAAGCTCGCGCATGAGCTTTCCAAACGTTCAACGGGAAAGACGCTCTATATTCTGGATGAGCCGACGACGGGTTTGCATTTTGCGGATGTCAAACAGCTGATGGAGGTGATTCAACGGCTGGTGGATCAGGGCAATACCGCCCTCATGATCGAGCATAACCTCGATGTCATCTTACAAGCAGATCATATCATCGACCTCGGGCCGGAAGGAGGTTCCCGCGGCGGCACGGTTATCGCAAAAGGGACGCCGGAGGAAGTCGCAGCGATAAAAGACTCCTATACGGGTTTTTATATCAAAGAGATGCTGGAAAGGCAGCGGCCGAAAGTATAGATTGGCGTCAATGAAAAAAGTACTGCTGTTCGTTTTCTTATTTTTTCTCATCTTCGCCCACGGCTCTGCACAGAATAGTAAAGAATCGAAGGTGATAACCATCAATTCCGTCCGCGTGATGGAACTGTTTAAAAAGGAAAATAACGCGCAGTACCGCACTAAGCCCGACGATGAGGCCGCTGATAAGCAACAGGATGCGGAAAAAAAAGACACGTCTTCCGGCAGAAACGGAAGAGATGCAGTTGTCCGTACAGGCGCAGCCAAAGGCGGTAGCACTGCGCGTGCTGATAGAAGAACGCGGACAGGAGCCGCGGGGAACGCGAACGCTGCCGGAGAGGCGAGCTCCGCCGGAGTTGCGGCGGACGCACGTACAGGAGCTGCCGGAAATACGAACGCAGCCGGAAAACCCGATAACGATGGCGCAGGCGGTGCGGATGCGGTTTCCGAGGGGGAAACTGCCGTAACAAAGGAAGAAGCACAGAAAGCCGTTGACGAAAAAAAAGATGAAATCATCGTTTTTACTGGCGGTATCTCCCTTTCCGTGAAAGACGGGTCAGCCGTTTCATCAATCGAAGCCGATAAGGTGGTCTACAACCGTTCGGAAAACACCATCGAAGCGTCCGGCAACGTTCGGTACAGCAGAAAGACCGGCGGCTCGAACGGCGCGGAAGAGTTCATCGGCGAATTGTTCTTATTCAATATTGAAGAGATGGAAGGCGTATTCCTCGACGGCACGATTAAGCAAGCGCCGCGCAAAAAAGGCGACAACCCGTTCACCATTCAGTCTGCGCTCATCGGCCGCGACTCAAGCGGTACGACCGGCTTTAAAAATGCGGCGTTAAGCACCAATACCGATCCCGATGATGATCCGCTCTGGTCTATCCGCGCCAGCAGAATATGGTTGTTGCCGGGAAATGAGCTTGCCTTTGTGAACGGCTATTTTTCCATCGGTATTGTGCCGTTGTTTTATCTGCCCTTCTTTTATCACCCTGCAGACGAGATGATCTTCCACCCGGTCTTCGGGTTCCGTAACCGGGAAGGGTATTTCGTGCAAACGACAACGTATCTGTTCGGCCGTAAGCCGCTTGATACGGATTCAAAAAAATCAGGTTCATTTTCAAACTTTCTGAAAAGCGACCGGCTCAAAAAGCAAGAGCGAATCGGTCTTTTTTTTAAGAATCTTGAAGAAGATGAACCGAACAGCGACCCTGTTTATATCAAATTGATTGCAGATTCATATTCGCAGCTTGGCGGCGTTGTCGGTATAGACGGAAAAACCGTGCCGAAAAACACGCCGATTAGACAGCTGGATTTTTCGCTTTTTATTGGTATGTCGCGGACGCTTTTCCCGCCTAAAAATACTAAACGGAACGGCCTTTCGTACAGCGCATACGACAGTGTCGGAAAGCGGCATTACAATAAAAGCTCTTTCTACGGGACGCCGGTGCCGTTCCGCTACCGGGCGCATATCAATTTCGGTATTTCGCAATCGCCGTTTGATTTTACACTGAACATGCCGTTTATTTCCGATCCGTATTTTAAGAAAGATTTTTTCGGACGGTCGGAAGATATGAACTGGTTCAGTTATCTTTTAAATCGGGACAAATTGGCAAAAGGGCCTGATATCGGAACGGAAAGTTCCTATTCATGGAAGTTCAAAGGTTCGGTTCGGCCGTCATTTAAAGCCGTCAGTCCGTGGATATCGACGCTCAATGTTGATAACGCGTCATTAACGGTTGACTTTGATAGAAAAACCAACATCAAAATCGATCCGATTGAACGGGCTCAAGCGCCGCATCGCGAGTTCTTTTATCCCAAGCTCTTCAAGCCGGAGGGAAAGCTTTCAATCGCGGGCACGATCCTTTCCAATACGATGTTTACGGAAAAGAAGGCCGAAAAAACGCCCGATGTGGAAGGTATTCCCAATCCTTTTTCAAAAGATGAAAAAGCACCGAAGGATGAAAAGCAGCAGGGAAAGGACGGAGAATTACAATCGCCGGATAGTCAAGATCAGATTGACAGTGCGGAAAAGACCGATAAAAAAGAAGAGAAGCCCGTCTTCCTCGATTCCTTTATGCCGGTGTTTAAACCATTGTACGGCAAAGAATTTGATCATAGTATTTCCTATGCGCTCAGCTATACCGGAGATTTGACGGCCTTGCAGGAAACAACGTTTGCGACAAGCAAATGGAAAAGTCCGGAAGATATAAAATGGAAAGACTATGAAACCCGCTACTATCAGCTGAAAGGAAATGCCGGACTGAAAGCAACCGTATCGTATTCGCAAAACCTTATTTCACTGTCCAGCAGCTTGACCGTTGCAGGAAATTATCAGCGGCACCCATGGGTACGGGATCAAAAACGAAAACCTATTTTGGAGCTGAATAACTTTAAGGCGAATGTGTACACGCTTAAAAATGAAAACTCGGTTACCATCAGTCCTTTTGTATATACCGATTTATTCAAGCCCATATCATTTACCTGGAGCATCACTGAAGTTTTAGCAAAAAACACTTTTAGCGGCACCTATACCCGTCCTGAATGGAAAACGGAGAAGGTTAAGTGGCATAAGGACTTTATCACTGCACACACGGGTTCCGCCGTCTTCGGGATGATCCTTGCGGAAAAATACACGCAAAAGCTCACTTTTTCTACCAACCTGCCGCCGCTGCTGCAGGCCTATAGCTCTGCGTTGAGCCTTTCGTTCCCCTACGGAACCCTTTCGGCGTCGACGAAGGTATTTGAGAAGGAAAAAGCAAAAAAGAAATGGTTCTGGGATCCGTTTAAGATGGAACTCAGCTGGACGTTTCCTTATGATATAAAAGCGGGCCAAACATACAGCTATAATATTGAAGATAAGTATAACGAACGGCTGCATTTGACGCTCGGATGGAAGTATCTTTCGGCGTTTTATACTCAAAGCCGCGAAATACCACAGAAATTGGAGCAGGGCAGCGGCTGGATCCCAAAAACGACGGAGAAGAAGTTTATCCCCTTTGCAGCCGGTTTTTCGGTTTCCAATACTTCAAATCCGCTGACTCTTTATTCGTGGAAAAACCGCATCAAGATACAGCTCGGACTGGCTTCGTCGCTGCAGTTTAATCTTATTCGCATTACGGATAGTTCGTTTACCTTTGCGCCGAAAATCATCTTCAATATCCATGAATTTTGGGATTTTTCGTTCGGTTCGTCGAGCAGAAACGATGTCATTGCGCGGTACTTCCAAAAAGCACTCAATCTTCCGGTGGTAATACCGGGAAACGCCAATGTATTTACCGATTTATTGCATTCATTTTATTTTTGGGATCGATCCAAGCGGGAAGCTTCGGGCTTTAAACTGCAATCGCTTGATATCGGCCTTACCCATTACCTGAAAGATTGGACGCTGAAATTCAACTGCGAGATAAAGCCTCAGCAAAAGACGGAAGGCAAGCGGAAATACTATGTGTTCACGCCGACGATCACCTTTGCGGTGGAATGGAAGCCGATCGGCGATATAAAGGTGGCTGCGAAAAAGAAGGACGGCAAGTTCTCCGTCGAGCGCGGCGAAATCAAGTAGCAGCTGAAGCGGGGCTCTGAAATTGAGACTTGCGTAAAAAGATAAAACTTTCTATAATAAAAAAATATGCTGGGAAGCGCGTACAGCTGAACTTGACCGCGGTTTCCGTTCATTATCAGCATGGCTGATGAAGCATGTTCCAAAACTCGGCCGAGCTTGTTTGCACAATACTTGGTTTTCTTAAAAATGGTTAGGAGAAAAATATGGAAACTCGAAGCCGTTATGCACCGTCTCCGACAGGATTACAGCACATTGGCGGAGTACGCACCGCGCTCTTTAATTATCTGTTTGCGCACGCGACCGGCGGAAAATTCATTCTGCGCATTGAAGATACCGATCAAACCCGCTATGCGGAAGAATACGAAACAAACCTTTACGATACGCTTGACTGGCTTGGGCTCGATTGGGATGAAGGCGGCCCTCGCGGAGGTCCGTACGGCCCCTATATCCAGTCCCAGCGTTCCGAAATATATCGGGAATATGCCGACAAGCTCGTAAAAAGCGGCCATGCGTATTACTGTTTTTGCGATGAAGAGCGGCTGGAACGGATTAGAAAAATCCAGACCATGAATAAAATGCCTCCGGGATACGACCGGCACTGCCGCAACTTAACGCAGGAAGAAATTGATGCGAACATTGCAGCGGGTAAGCCGTATGTTATCCGCCTCAAGGTACCGCTGGAGGGAACCACCGTGTTCCATGACGTGCTCCTCGGTACCATTGAATGGAAAAACGAAGACATCAATCCTGATCCTATTTTGCTGAAAAGCGACGGTTTCCCGACCTATCACCTTGCAAATATCGTTGATGACCATCTGATGAAGATTACGCACGTTATGCGCGCGCAGGAGTGGATACCGTCTACCCCGATGCACGTGCTGATGTATCAGGCGTTCGGCTGGGAGCATCCCGATTTTTGCCATTTGCCGATGGTGATGGGTAACGACGGGCACAAACTGTCAAAACGGCACGGCGCTACCAGCTGTAACGAATTTCGCAATAACGGCTATCTAAAAGAAGCGATTATCAATTATGTGGCGATGCTCGGCTGCTCGTATGAGGAAGGACGCGACATGTTCTCGTTACAGGAATTGGGCGAGCGCTTTAAGCCTGAACATATCAACAAGGCTCCGGCAATTTTCGATTATAAAAAACTTGAATGGTTCAATGGGCAATATATGCGGCTCAAAACCGATGAAGAGCTGTTTGAGCTGACGTGGCCGTTCATCGCAAATTCCGGCATATTCGGCGAGCAGGATCAGAAAGCACGGGAAGCGGCCGGTTTGCGTTTTGCCGATCAGACCTTGCTCAAGCCTACCGATGAACAAAAGACGATATTGATGAAGGTAATGCCGCTGATAAAAGAACGGCTGCACTTTTTGACGGAAGCGCCGCAGATGGTACGTTTCTTGTTTGAAGAACCTGCCGTACCGCCCGTGGAGGAGATTATTCCGAAAAAACTGGATGCGGAAAAAACCAAGACCGTTTTGGAAAAAGCAAAAGCGGCGCTTCCGTCGATTGCGAACCTCGATGAACATGCTGCGAGCGAACTGTTCCGTGCGGAAGCTGAAGCAATCGGCGTAAAGCTCGGCGATTTTATGATGCCGATGCGCATGGCAATTACTGGCAGCCGTATCAGTCCTCCGCTTGTCGGCTCAATACAGATATTGGGTATTGACCGTTCAGTCGCCCGTATCGAAAAAACGATACAAGAGCGTTTTAACTCCGGCTGCTAACGGTTTGCAGCCGCTTTGATAAGATATTTTCAATAATACATCACAAGAAAAGGTAACTGAAACGGGGAAGTTCAAAAAGCAAGCGCTTTTAAGACCTTCCCGCACTCATATAAAGGAGCTAACAGTATGACAGATCGAACAATTACAATGGATAAGATTGTCAGCTTATGTAAAAGACGCGGGTTTGTATTTCAGTCTTCTGAAATTTATGGAGGGCAGAACGGAGCTTGGGATTACGGTCCGCTCGGCATTGAATTAAAAAATAATATTGCTCATGCATGGTGGAAGGAAATGACCCAGCTGCATAATTCGATTGTTGGCATTGATGCTGCAATTTTGATGCATCCGCGTGTATGGGAAGCGTCCGGGCATGTGGAAAACTTTACCGATCCGCTTGTCGACTGTAAAAAGTGTAAAGCGCGGTTCCGCGCCGATCAGATTGATCAAGATAAACTCGCAAAAAAAGAATGCCCCGACTGCGGCGGCGAGCTGACCGATGTGCGGAAATTTAACCTGATGTTTAAAACCCATATCGGACCGACGGACGATAACAGCAATCTTATTTACTTGCGTCCCGAAACCGCGCAGGGTATCTATGTAAACTACAAAAACGTTGCGCAGGCAAACCGGATGAAGATTCCGTTCGGCATTGCGCAAATCGGCAAGGCTTTCAGGAACGAAATCGTCACGAAAAACTTTATCTTCCGTACCTGCGAATTTGAACAGATGGAAATGCAGTTTTTTGTCAAGCCCGGTACCGATGATGAATGGTTCAATTATTGGCGTGAACAGCGTTGGGCATTCTATAAAAAACACGGCGTGCGGATGGATAAACTCCGTTGGCACCAGCACGGGCCGGATGAACTTGCGCACTACGCAAAAGACGCCTACGATATCGAATATGAATTTCCGATGGGCTTTAAAGAGCTCGAAGGCGTACACAACCGTACGAACTTCGACCTTACCCGCCACACCGAATACTCCGGTAAGGATATGCAGTACATTGATCAGGATAACGGCAATGAACGGTATATCCCCTACATTATCGAAACCTCAGCCGGATTAACACGCAACCTTTTGATGTTTATCTGCGATGCTTATGAAGAGCAAAAGGTCGCCGATAAAGGCAACGACGATGATTGGCGCACTGTGCTGCATTTCCATCCGCTTATTGCGCCGGTTACCGTAGCGGTACTGCCCTTGATGAAAAAAGACGGACTCGCAGAGCTTGCGCAGGAAATTCAAGCGGAATTGCGTGAAGAGTTCCGTACCGACTACGATCAGTCCGGGGCAATCGGGAAACGCTACCGTAGACAGGATGAAGTGGGAACTCCATTCTGCGTTACCGTTGATTATGACAGTAAAGAAGACGGAACCGTTACGTTGCGCTTCCGTGACTCTATGGAACAGGTTCGCGTACCCCGTGCCGAGCTTGCAGACCGCATTAGAGCCGAAATAAAAAATTACACAAGAGCATAACCGTACGTTGCCGTATCCGAAAGGAGCCTGCCGATAAGTACCGTATAGACGGCCTTTTGGAGGTTCCTTGCGTCTTTTCTTTGCCTGTTAGCCTAATGCACCGACCGTGTTTTATACTGTAGGAAAGCGGATGCGGGGGTTACTTGTTCTTGACGGAGTTTTCAATGGCAAAATATTCATATAGCGCAGACGATCAATCCGTTGTATTGCCGCTCATTTACCGCGTGTTTGTAAATCCCTTGGTAAAAGTGTTGCCGTATGGATTACCGGCAAATTTTATCACATTGGCTTCATTCGGCTGTGTCGTGATTGCCTTTGGGATTGCCGCGCATGGGTACATTGTCAATCGGTATGATGGGTGGTGGCTTATTCCGTTCCTCGCGCTCTCCTATCTTGTCGGCGACTGCGCTGACGGGAAGCAGGCTCGGAGAACCGGCACCGGATCGCCGCTCGGTGAATATTTTGATCATTTTTGCGATAGTTTTGTTACCGGGCTTTTGATGGGCATCGTAATGATCTCTTTTAAGGTAACAAACCCGGTTATTATTACGATCGGCTTTTTCAACCTTTATTTTGCGCAAATTGCTAGCTTTTGGGAACGCTATAAGCGGCATGTCATGTATTTCGGTAAGCTCGGCTCCAGTGAGGGCGTTCTGACCATCGGCTTCACTGCGTGGCTGATGTCGATACCGCCGATCCACACTGCCGCAAAGCTGCCGCTTGTGTTCAATATTACATGGGGCGAAGCGGCGATTATTGTGGTTATGGCGGGAGCGGCGGTATCTGCGGTTCATGCACTTATGCGCGCTCAAGCGATTTCCTTCCGCCTTGTTGCACATTTGATTCTTTCGCTTGCATTCACCTATACCGTTAGCGTTGTCTATGCGGATCAGCTGATTTACGTTACGATGGTTATCATGCTGTATAACGCATGCTTCCTTGCATCACTTTTGTCCGCAATCAATCTGGAAAAAAAGGAAAGCTTTCCCGATGTTCTGGTGCCGCTGTCATGCCTGTTGTTTGGATATAAACCGGCGGTTCTGTACGTGCAAGCGCTGCAAATTATCTATCTGGCAATCAGAATAACCATTCAATTCGCAGTGTTTTTCCGTATGCATCGTCAGTATTGGCATTGGGTTAATCCCCCGCCGGATAATCGCCAATAGGCTGATCATCCGCCTTGATTATTAAAAAGTAAAAATTCGACAGTTTCCCTGTTCATGCGTACTAATGATTTGATATGTTGGCGTTTCACGTCATGCATAGTGCCGGTCGTATGAATGCATAAAAAAATACGCTGCTTCCCTGCCGGTCGGCCGGAAAACAGCGTATGAATGGTATCGTATTTTGTACTATCGTTCGTGAGTTATTTTGCAAATACCGGCTGAACAGCTTTTGCCCATTCATCGATTTTTTCTGCGGCTTTTGCATCTCCCTTATCCAAGCAGAGCCCTAACAGCCGTCCGCCTCTTTCCATACGGGAGAATTTGAAGTTATATCCGCATGGGCATACATCGCCGACAAAGCGTGCGCCGCTAAAACGGAGCTTGTCGTAGAAGTCTGCCGAACCAGAACAGAAGCTGTCGGGATGGCGTTCCTGGCTTCCGACGCCGACAATTGCGACATTCTTACCGGAAAAATCGACCGTGTGCAAAAGTTTTACCTTGCTGCCCCAGTCTTCCATCAATGCTCCAAAGAAATAGCTGGAGGACATCAACACGACATTCTGGTAACCAGCAATCGCATCAACTGCTGTGTCTTTCATATTGAGCAGGTCTGCTCCGAGCTTCTCGGCTATTTGTTTTGCAAAAGCTTCGGTCGTTCCGCTTTTACTTGCATAGAAAATTCCTGTCTTACCCATAATAACACCTCTTTCAATGTTAAATATTGTTCCGATATAACGGATACAGATACTATATACCAAGTTGTAGATTATATCAAGAATAATTCTTATCTCTATAAGAGTAAGCGCATTGCGGAAAGTACGAAATTTCCGTATACTACGGGCATGAGTAAGGCTGCCAGTATACCAATCGATAAGAGTAAAATTGAACAAGCGGTGCAGATGAACATCCCTATTTCGATAAATACCTATACGTTGCCCAAGGAAACGGAAAACTATATTGTTGAGGTTGCGAAGTGTTTTCTCGAAATAGTCCATCAGACGGAAATAGAAGACTATATCATCTATTGCCTCAACGAGCTGACGACCAATGCCAAAAAGGCAAATACCAAGCGGATCTATTTTAAAGAGCGGGGATTCGATATTTATGATCAGAAGTCCTACGATGAAGGGATACTCAATTTTAAGCAGGAAAGTCTGAGTAATATTGATTACTACCTCCAGCAGCAAAAAAAAGAAGGCCTGTATATTAAGGTCATTATGCATGCAAAACAGGAGCACATTATTTTTGAAGTACGCAATAATGTGCAGATGGTAGCAACCGAATTTAAGCGTATTTTCGACCGGATGGTTGTTGCGCGGGATTATGACACGGTCGATCAGGCGTTTATGCAAGCGATTGATGATACGGAAGGCGCCGGGCTCGGTCTTATCATCATGTTGCTGATGCTCAAAAAAATCGGCTTGAACGAAGATGCGTTTGAACTGATAACCGAAAAAGACCTGACGATTAACCGCATTACTATTCCGATTAAGTTTGAAGCGAACCGGCATTTGGTAGAACTGACTAAGGTTATCGTCGATTATATTGATGAAATGCCGCAATTCCCGGAAAAGATCATGCAGATTCAGCGGTTGATTAACGATCCCGATGTTACGATGGGCGCAATCGCTTCATTAATCAGCGATGATGTTGCGTTAACGACCGACCTGTTAAAACTGGTCAACTCTGTGGCATTCGGGCTGACGAAAGAATGCATGAGCATCAATGATGCAGTTAAAATGGCCGGTTTACGCGGGATTCAGCACCTGTTGTACTCGGTTGGAACGCTGGAGGTTTTACAAGTCAACGGCGAAGAGCAGGAAAAGCTGTGGGATCATACCTATAAATCTGCTTTTTTTGCGTATAATATTGCGAAAATGCAGGGAAAATCGACGATTCTGGAAGAGATATACGTGTGTGCGCTGCTGCACGATATGGGAAAGATCGTTTTCAGTTCAATCTATCCCGACTTATTACAAAAAATCAACGGTATGTGTGCCGAAAAAAATATCCCCGAACAGGTTATGCAGAGCGTTATGTCAGGGATGGAACATCAGGCAATCGGTATTGCCGTCGCTGAAAAATGGCATTTACCGGCAGCGATTGTTAATACGATAAAATACCAATACGATCCGGAGTCCGCTCCCAAAGAATATTATGAGCTGGTTGCGACGGTGAGCTTTTCGGAATTTATGCTGCAATTCATGAATGATACAATTTCGTATGCTCAAATTCCGGAAAAGTTACTACAGCTGCATGCTATTGAAAACGAAGACCAGCTGCGTTCGCTTTGCGAGACACTGAATGCGCAATTCCACAAACCCGAATAATTCCGGCTCTGCAGCGGGGCAGTGCGATTTGCCGAACGCTTTTTCCGGAGCGGCATCGCCCCGCAGCGTTCTTGTTTCACCGCCTCGCTCTGCACCGGCTACACAGCCTGCACCGAACTCTGCTGCTCATCTGCATGGCGAAGCATGCGGTATGGTATGTATTCAGGATATGTCGTTTAAATACGGCGCGCAGGGGAAGGCATTATTTGAACACCTCTACCTTACCATTAAAAAAGGCGCCTATATTTCCATCGTTGGGGAAAACGGCACGGGAAAAAGCACACTGATCAAGCTCATCCTGGGGTTGTTGGAACCGAATGAAGGTACCATCCGCTGCGGGGCGCAGACCGTCGGCTATGTTCCGCAAAAGAAAGCGACGGTTACCGGTTTCCCGATTACCGTTTTTGAGGCGTTAAATTCCTATCGGATTTTGCGTAAATGCCGCGATAAACGCGTTGTCGACCGATATCTTGCGGATGTGCGGCTGCTGGAGTATAAACATGCGCTTGCCGGTACGCTCTCCGGCGGCCAGCTGCAAAAAATGTATATCGCCCGTGCACTTATCGGGAATCCCGATCTGTTGATTTTGGATGAACCGTCCACAGGTATTGATGTGCAAAGTCAGCAGGAAATTTATTCTTTTATAAAAAAATTGAATGTCGACCAAGGACTGACGGTTATTTCCGTGGAGCATAACCTTGATGCCGCAGTTGTCAACTCAACCGATATTTTCCATCTGGCAAACGGCTGCGGGCACCTGTGCAATCCGCAAAAGTATGCAGCGGAATTTCTCCATCTTCGCCCATAATATACGTCTCCGCTCATAAAAGCGGAGCAAAACTGCGCGGACTCCGCTGCTCCCGCTAAAGCCGTGCAATTAAACCTTTCAGAAAGGGCAATACCGTAATCAGCGAAACAATAAAGATTGTGCCGTATGCCGCAAAGCCGAACAGGAGCGCCGCTGCTTCGAGGTAACGCTGCGTTTTGCTTATCCGCTTAAACAGCCGCTTTCGTCCGTTCCATGCAAGGTAGGCCACCGCGGTGATGGGGATTGCCATGCCGACTGACATACTGATGATCGCTGCAATGCCGACCCCGACGGCGTCTAACGTTGAAACAAGCGCCAATACCAGCAGCGCCGCGGGACAGGGATAGATGCCGCTCAGTAGGAACACGCCCCACTGCACGGTTCCGGCCGTCGGGCGCGGCTGTACGGCGTTTCGTAGCGTGTGTTTGTAGAGCGTGCCGTATCCGTACTCGTGCGAAAGTCCGGCGGCCGGGTGTAATTGCTGCGGCGCATGCGATACCCCATCCGCAGTTTGCATTGTTCGGAGCCGGGCGGCTTGCTGCGGTTTCTGCGCCGCCTTACTGCGCCCGATCCGGAAATGCGGAAACCGGTTGGGGAATGCATGGGCAAGTAAGTGCAGGATCGAAGCGGCGGATAGCAGCAGCAGCAGGATAAAGGAAAACCCTTCAAGATATATCGTTGCCGATTCCGTCCGTACCGAAAGCGCGCCGCCCACATTGCGGAAAATCAGCAACAGCACGATGCTGGTGATGCCGTGCAAGCCTGCCATGATCAAACTGGTTACTGCAGGTTCCCATACCGGCGCCTTTTTGCTCAAATAGAACGAGAAGACCAGCGCCTTACGGTGTCCGGGCCCAAGCGCATGGATGCAGCCGTAGAAAAAAGCTGCCGCGATAATCGTCCAAAACGCCTGCAGGGAATTGGTTTGCGTCCATTCATAGATGTAATCGCCGAGCTTCGTATGCAGCTGCGCTTGCTGCCGGATAATAAAGTCCGGTGTTTGTTCGGTACGGATCGGCGTCGGTGTCTTTTTATTCCCGATAAACGGATTACTCCACATCCCGGCAGTCAGACAGCACCCGAAAACAAAAACGACCATGTGTTTTTTCATGTTCCCCTCCCTTTTTTGTGAACCGGGGCCTAATAGCTGATGGTGATTTCCCGCGGATAGTAGGTTTGCAATCCCGGTTTCCAGGTATTATAGGTTGCCGTGGCATCGGCGGTATCGAACGGGTCGTAATAGACCGGATATTTTTTGTTTTCGGCAATGGTATACGTCGGGACTGCTTTGCCGGAGGTGCCGGTAAAGCGGATCGGCTCCGCTTCGGCATATCGGAAATCGCAAAAGAAGGTATAATCGTAGACGGCAAACGAAAAATTCCCCTGATATGCCGTTAAATCCACGTAAAAACGATAGGATACTGCGCCGTCTTTTTGCCATACCGAAAACGCGCTGACGTTCGGAGGACTGATACGCTTGTCGCCTTGGCGGATAAAAGTAAAGTACGAATAATGCTGCGTGTTGATAAAGGCGTTATCGTATACATCCGCCGTTTCGCTCCGCGAAAACATGCCGTCGCGGTTCAGGTCGTAGCCTTGAATAATGTCGGCGCTGAAAAAACGGTCAAAAGTCCACGTTTCGTACGCGCCCTGAATCTTCCCGCCGCTGAGTACAAACTCAATCTGCGCCGAAATAAAAAGATGGGGGTGTGCAATTGCCTGAACCGGCGCAGCGCACATCATAATAACGAAGAATAAAACAGTGAACAAAGATTTATCGGCGGTGTACTTCATATATTGAGGAGCTTCCTCCTATACCTTGAACTTTGCCACTTCACCGGCTAAGTTGTCGATACTCCGTTTGTTTTTTTGCGTAATGGCACTGACTTCCTGCACCGCACTGTTGATTTGACCGGCGTTATCCGACATCTCGTTCATGCTTGCGGTAACGGTATTTACAAAATCGTCCAACCGCCGTATTTCCGCTAACGTGCGCTCTCCTCCGCGCAGCATATCGGCGGAACCGCTTTGAACCGTTTCCGTTGCGGTATTGATCGCTTTGACGGCTTCCAAAATATCACGGTTTGCATTTTCCTGCTCATGCATTGACGCTAAAATCTCCGATTCCTGCGCTGCAAGGCTGTTGACCAACTCGTAGACCTGATCGAAGGTCTTTTCGGCCCCGCCGCCTGCCAGTGTGATCTGTTCGATAATCTCCAGCGATTCTTTGATCACTTCGCCGATGCGCTTTCCTTGCACATTGGACTCTTCTGCCAGCTTCCGTATTTCATCGGCAACAACGGCAAACCCTTTTCCTGCTTCTCCTGCGTGGGAGGCTTCTATTGCGGCATTCATCGCTAACAGATTCGTTTGCGATGCGATATTCTGAATAACCTGACTCGTTTCCAGCAGAGCTCCTGAGCGTTCGGCAATCTGCGCAACCGTTTCATTTGCCGTATGGGCGCCTTGTTTGCCGTTGAGGGTTTGTTCATGCGCCTGCTTCATCAGCACGCTGTTTTTTTCCAACCGTTGCGTAACGGAGCTGATATGCGCCGTCATTTGCTCTATCGCAGCCGAAGAGCGCGCGACGCTTGCTGCTTGCGTTTCGATGCTGCTGTTCAGCTGCCGTATGGTGCGGACAATGTCTTGGACGGAAGCGGTCGTTTTAGTTACGCTTGACGTTTGACTGAGCGCTTGATGCTTGACGTTTTCTACATTAGTGCTCAGTTGATGGACAGTACCGGCGGTTTGCGTCATATTGTCCGCAAGCTCGTTACCCAGCCTCGTCAATCGGTTCGCCTCGCTGACAATCTGATTCAGCAGTGTTGCGGTTGTCTGCTGAAAATCATTTAATCCTGCGGCCAAAAAACCGAACTCATCGCGGCTGATAATCGGCATCGACTCTTGCGTATAGTCTTTTGCAGACATCACTTCGGTAAAGTCCAGCGATGTTTGCAGTCGTGACGTAAAACCGTTTGATTGCAGATAGAGAGCGAAAAGGCCCATACACATTCCGATGATCACCAACGGAACCGTTTTGGTTACCAGCACCGCCTGCACGGATTCTCCTGCATCAATGACGACAAGCGGCGTCAGTGCAATCAGTATCGATCCCGAAAAGCTGAAAAACGCAGTCAGCACTGATCGGACTTTCAGCGGCATTCCCCTAAACTCAGAATTGAGCGGAATGACGTGCAGACATTTTTCAAAGCTCTGTATAAAAAAGACATAGAACACCAGCGCGAATAAAAAGCAGTTCCCGATCGAGAACATCAATAAGGCGGAAAATACACTGGTATGCCGATATTCAGGGGCGTGAAGGTCTATCAGTATAAAGGGATGAGCAATCGCGAACAGAACCGGCACGATAATCAGCAGCGTTTCATATAGTTTGATTGTTTTAAGCGCTTTGGTATAGGCTTCTTCATCGTGATGATAGCTCATAAAAATCCCACTGCTGTACTTAAAAAGCCCGTATGCGGTCAGAATAGCCGCTATCGGAGTTCCAACCGCTGGAACGCTGATAAACAGCTTGTTCCATAATTCGGATGATATAATATTGAAAAAAGCAGTCCCGATTGCAAATGAAATGTGCCATGTGCTCATAATCAATGCGGAAAGAATAAACACATGGAGCGGCAGCGGATTCAGCGGCTTCCATGTCTCGGATCGCCGGTTCATTTGATTTTCTGAAAAGATTGCAGTTGTTGACATAAACTTTCTCCTTGAATACGGCACGATACCGTTACAGAGGGTATACATACCCTTTGAAATCGAATAAAACAAGTTTTTTTGCGAAGAAAAAACCACCGTTATCAAAAAATAACGAGTGCTATCATCGTAATCGCTGATACAACGTTGCTTCGGTTTTAAGCAACGATAGAAAACGGGCCGCTGTGCCGATAGTTACAAACGGGCTCCATCGTTTCCGTAAAAATAGTATAAAGGTTCAATCAATAAGTAAATATGACTCCAATGAGAATTTCCGTATACTATAAAAAAGGATACCAATTTATGCAAGACCGATGGGAGCGGTTGAATGCCTCTTATCATTTTTTCTCTTTCCATTTATAACTATGACATGAGTGAAGTATATCAAAAAGAACTGGCCGTATGCGGTTTTGAAGCGGTAAAGGCGCTGGCGGCCGAACATCCTGAAAAAATTTCACGTTTTTTCTTTTCCGGCAGTAGGGCTCGGAGCTTCGGTCCGCTCTGTAAAGCTCTTGCGCAGCGGAAACGGCTGTACCGGCTTGTACAATCGGATGATGAATTGGAGCGGTTGTGCGGCTCAATCCATCACCAAGGGGTTGTCGCGATGATTGAAATGCCGCGGATACCGGCGGTAACTGCATGCCATATTAAGCAATGGGAAGCTGAGCAAGCCGACGTCCTTGTATGCGACCGAATCGGCAATGCAAACAACCTCGGCGCGATTATCCGCAGCGCCGCGTTTTTCGGGATTAAGCATATCGTTATCAGCGGGGAAGACGCACAGGCGCAACTGACGCCGAGCGCATACCGGATAGCGCAGGGCGGGATGGAGTTTATCACGCTGTATACGGTACCGTCGGCGGAACACTTTTTAAAGGCATGCAGCGGATATCTTGTCCGAATCGGAGCGGATCACCGCGCATACCGCAGCCTCAAAGATATTCCCTCAGTTATCCGCACCGGTGAAGCTGCAGCAGTTGTCCTTGGGAATGAAGAGCACGGCATTTCGGCAGAAGCAAAAAAGCTTTGCGATGTATTGATTAAAATCAGCGGAAGCTGCGCGATCGAAAGTCTGAACGTAGCTCAAGCTGGTACCCTTTTCTGTTCGGCATTGGCTGCACTTCGCCGCTAAATTTCTCACGGCGGAACATTGACGGCAATAGCGGGCTATGCTATCTTTACTTATCGGATTCGGTATGATGAAGAAAGCATCGCGGGAAAGCGTTTTACGCGCGTAATCGGTGCTTTTCACGCTTTTGCTCACGGGTGCCGCTTCAAAGTCTATCGGCTTTGGCGGCTCCTATGTACGAGGGAGTTACAATGCAAATTTTTGATACTCATGCTCATATTGGATTGCTGTATAATGATCCGCTTGCGCAATTACGCGCGATTCAAGAAGCGAAGCGGGCTTCAGTAGTCAGAATTCTCAGTATTTGCAATAGCTTGCATGATTTTTATTCGGTTTACGAAACTTTAAAGACAGAGCCGTCGGTGTATCATGCAATCGGTGTTTCTCCGTCGGAGGTTATGTCTCCGGGAAAGGATTGGGCGGCGCAAATAGAAAAAGGCTTGCAGCTGCCGGGTGTTGTCGCTGTCGGCGAAACAGGGCTTGACTACTTTAAAAAATATGGCGATCAGCGTTCGCAGATTGAATTGTTTATTACTCAGCTTGATATTGCCTCAAAAGCAAAAAAGCCCGTTGTTATCCACAACCGGGAAGCGGGGAAGGACTTGCTGAACATCCTTTCCGAGCGGATTCCCGATGCGGGCGGCATTTTACACTGCTATTCCGAGGATGCTGCATTTGCACGCCAGGCTTTGAAGCTGCCGCTCTATTTTTCATTTGCAGGCAATCTGACCTATCGGAACGCCCGCAATTTACATGAAACGGTGAAGGCCTTGCCGCTTGATCGTATTTTGGTTGAATCGGAAAGTCCGTTTATGCCTCCGGCTCCCTACCGGAAGGAGCGCAATATGCCGGCGAATACCGTCGCTACGGTAACATTCATGGCGCATTTGCTGAAAAAGGATAAGGAAGCGCTGGCGGCTCAGCTGTGGGAAAACAGCTGCAAGGCCTTCCATGTACCCGAATGACGGTCGCTGACATGAAGACCTCCGATGCATCAAGCGTATCAATGGAAGAAAACGGTGCAGACAGGGCGGCGGCCGACATGGCAAAGGCCAGTATAATAGAAAAGAATAGCGGGCTCTATCGGTCGGTTACGATCGGCGCCCTTGAGCTGCCCGGTAATATCTTCCTGGCGCCCGCCGCCGGATATTCCGACAAAAGTTTCCGGTCTATCTGTGTTGATTGGGGCGCGGATTTTACCTATACTGAGATGGTTTCGTCCGAAGCATATATCCGTAATTCGGTAAAAACGGAAAAACTGATTGAACGCGGGCACAGTGAACAACGCTATGCCGTGCAGATATTCGGGGCAAATCCTGAGTTCATGGCGGAAACAGCAGTCCGCATTATTGAGCGGTACCGGCCGTCCTGCATCGACATCAATGCGGGCTGCCCAATGCCGAAAATTACGAAAACCGGCGCGGGATCCGCACTGATGCGCCGGCCTCAAAAGCTGTATGCCGTCGTAAAGGCGATGACGGATGCGATTGCCCGCACCGGAGCCGCCGTTCCGGTAACGGTAAAAATACGTTCCGGCTGGTCGCAGACCGAATTAACCTGGAAAGAATCCGCCCAAGCTGCAGTTGACGCCGGAGCGGCGGCCTTAACCATCCATCCCCGCACCACCGCGCAGTGCTACGAGGGAAAAGCGGACTGGGATATCATCGCGCAGCTTGCGGCGTTGATGCAGGGGAGGGTGCCGGTATTCGGCTCCGGTGATTTATTCAGCTCCGAAGCGGCGCGGGATATGCTGGCAGTTACGCACTGCGCGGGCGTCATGTTTGCGCGGGGCGCAATGGGAAATCCGTTTATCTTTCGCCAAACGAAAGACCTGCTCTGCACCGGTGCGTATCGCAGTATCCCGCTGGCGGATAAAATTCAAACGGCGAAAAAAGAGCTTGCATTACTGTGCGAAGAAGTCGGCGAACAAACGGCGTGCCGGGAAATGCGCAAACGGTTCGTTGCTTATATCAAAGGTGTTGAAGGCGGCGCACGGATTCGCGAGCAGCTGGTACGGGCATGCTCCATCCATGACTATGAAACAATTTTGCAGGCGGTATAATTCCGCTGTGCTTCAAAATTTTGGGGATTACGATGTTTAACTTTATCAATGCGATTATTTCCGCGATACAGGATATGCTGGAGGGCATCTTCTTTTCTTCTTCACCGGAATATCAAAAGAAAAAGAAATTGAAGGCCTATGCCGCGGAAATTAAAAAACAGCATCCACCGCTGTACCGTACCGATAAGATACTGCTGCCGGCTTTTGCCTCGCTGCTCTATCAGCTGTATCACTTTTTGCAGCCGGTGAAAGCCGTTCTGGATAAAACCGTCAACTCGCCAGACATACGCGCATCGGAAAAATATCAGGATATCTTCTTTGAAGCCGCCTTATCTCAAGAGCTGCAAACGCAGCGCAAGAACTTTAGCTTTCAGGCGCGGAACCAGCTGTTGTCAAAGTGTAAAAACTACACAGAAACCGAGCGGATGATACAGGATCAGGCCCACGAGTTTAAAAACTTTGTCAAGGTTTTTCAGAGTTCTGTCTTTAAAAACCGCGAGCAGGACATGCTCAATCTCTTTTATCTTGCAGATCTCTGCGATTTTGACTATGTCTCGTTTCTCAATCGATTCAATAAGAATCTTCAGATTACGCCCGGTACGCCTGCAACTATTTCGCAAGACAGTTTTGAAGATGTCTATGCCGGGGATGTGATAAAAAATCTGTTGGATTTGCAATTTATTATTCAACATATTACAATTACGCCTGCGATCATTGATAATGTGGTATTTTTAGCGCGGAAATCCGATAACCTCACGGATGAAGCGGCGCAGAATCTTGAAAAGACGCTTCAAACCGTGGAAAATCTGATATCCGTTCAGTTAAAGCGTTCGACAATACCGATTATGCTCAAATTGATAAAAGATGAGCCGAATTTTGAGGAAAAAGTAACCGTATCTGAATCGAAGCCGTTACGGGATTATATCGATCGGCTGAGCGACAACTTTCAAGCGGATTCAAAGCGGTTATTAAAAATCCTGAAGGAAACGAATATCACCGGCTTGATTGAAAAATGCTTTGGGAGCGCTCCGCTCAAGTCGATTGAGGGGTATAATGATACCATCAATGACGCCATTCAAAATCTTTCTACTATCTCATTTGACTGGGTTAAACCGATGCAGCTGTTAAAAGCGTTTACCGAAATGTATTTTGAAACGCATTATAAGACTTTCCTACAATCGCTTCTTATAGAAGGTTTTTTTGCAAATAAGCAAGTTGAATCGCAGTATGCTGCCGTATACCGTTCTTGCGAAACATTGCTGGGAAAAATCCGGGGCTTTGAGGCGCTCTTTAAACCGAAAGGACAATGCAATGTACAGGAAATTCAAGGATACATTGCGGAAATTGAAAAAGGGAAGGATTTAAAGAAGCAGCTGCAGAAAATCGTCGAAATCGCCAATATGCAGGCAAAAGCCATCGTGCAGGTTGGAAGCAAAGCCTATGCCGATTTATATGCGTTTACCGAGCATCTGCTGGAAGATATGAAGGCACCCTCTCCCGAACTGATTACGAATATCAAGTCGTTGTCGAGCAGCTCAAAAAATAAGGAATCGTTTGCCCGCTTGGAGCAAGATCGGGTAGTTTTTGCGGAATTTCTTGAGATAATGAAAAACTATGCCGTTTTTGGCTCTCTTGAAAAAGAAAAAAACAATCCGCAAGGGGCAGCGCAACCGGAACAGCAGCAGAAGCAGGGGTAAAAAAATTGCAGTAGGTTGCTTTTTTGCCGATACTGTCTGTATGAGTATCATCCGTAAGCCGTTTCGCTACAAATACCGATCCGTTACCGTTCTTATCGCCGTGTTGTGTGTGGTGATGTGGCGGCTGACGGAACTTGTGCCCAACCTGTATCGGCTGCTGGCGCTTACCCCGATTTTAACGATCCGCGCCCGAATGTATTGGCAAGTGTTTACCTACCAGTTTTTACATGGAGGCTTTTGGCATTTGTTTTCTAATATGATTGGCCTGTTAATCTTCGGCACTGCTGTGGAAAAAAAGACCGGGTCGCGGGAATTTCTGCTATTTTATCTGCTTGTTGCAACACTCTGCGGTATTGCCGCATGCGCAGGTTATACAATGTTTGGATTGCAGCGGGTGACTTTGATCGGCGCATCGGGCGCGGTCTTTGCGGTGCTCTATCTTTTTGCAGTTCTTTTTCCTCATTCGACGGTTTTTGTGTTCGGCTTTATTCCGTTGCCGTCCCCGTTGCTTGTCATTATCTATGGATGTATGGAAGTGTACGATATGCTTTTTGCTCACGATACGGTTGCGCATTCCATCCACTTATCAGGTTTGTTTTTTGCATGGCTCTATATCCGCATCAGGTTCGGCATAAAACCGATGAAGGTATGGAACTTTATCCGATAGTCTATGGTGTTTATGCGAATGACTTTCCGGACGCTGGTTCTGTTCGTTCTGCTCTGCGGCGCCGGTTTGCTGTATGCGGATTCGTATTCGGGTGCCGATTCTACGGAAGCGCGGATTATCCGGGCGCCGGTGTGGGTTTTTCTAGAACCGCAGCCGGGAGTCATGGACAGTAGCGAACAGGGGCTGCAGCTGCCGCTTCGCCAAGCGCTTACCGAACTGTCCCGGACAGTTTTGGAAGGTATGACATTCGGCTGGCGGTTTACCTATACGCCGTTCGATAAGCAGCGGCAGGTGGCGGAAGTTTTTGAGCTGGTTCCGATACAGCCGATTGATGGCAGCGATCCACGCCTTTCAATTACGGAGTTGCGGGCGCAGTACCCATACCTCTACTGCTGGGCGGAATACCGTATCTCCGACGCAATGACGCGGCGCTGGACCGAATGGCAAACCATTGCTGCACTTACCGCCAAGGGGCGCGGCAGCGCCGACCGAAAGCAGGAGCTTGACGGCATCCGCCAAGCGTATCGGGAAGCAGCGAAGTCTGTGGTACGCGGATATTTACGCAAGAACCTCAAAAACAAACCGCAGCGTGTTACCGGCGAAATGCTGATACGGGATAATCCGCGGCTTTATGCGTCCGGCGGAAAATTTACTGCGGAATTAACGGTCTTTCTTTCCATTAAAGAGGTGGTTCCTTATGAAGCCTTTTAACCGCTGGGATAGTTGCTCTCATTGCGGTACTCACTATTATCTAGATAAAAATAAAAAAATGAGGTACACTAATAGAAACCTCAAAAATAATATGCATTTTAATGAGGCTTTTTATCCAATTTTTTCTAACTATGCGGGGAGTATATGAAAATACGAACATCAGTGAATTTATTTTTATCGCTAGCCCTTATGGTAGCCGTCTGCGGAGCTTTGGCCTTTACTGTTGTACAGATAAAATCATACGGTGAAGATAATTTTTATAAAAACGTATCGTTTATACAGGATGCATCATGTTCTGAGCTGCAAAAAAACCTTGCAGTAGGCTTGGCTCTTTCCCAAAACTTAGCAGGAGAAGAGTATGCCATTCGGTGGGCTGAAAATCAGGAAAGCACTCCTAAAGATACCGCACAGGTGATTAATACACTGACCCGCTTGAGTAAAAAAGATTCTTTTAAGACAGCATTCCTTGCATCAAAAACAACGGGAAATTACTATCTTGTTGATGGGAGTAAAGGCCTCCAGACTATGCAGCTTCAGGAAAATGAACAATCTGATGCATGGTTCTTTAACTCCATGCGTTCTTCTCAAACCGTTTTTTATGATGTCGATTATAATAAAGCACTCAAAGAAGTTAAACTGTGGTTTGATGTTAAGATGTTTAATACAACCGGTGAAGCTATCGGCTTTGCCGGTGTTGCAATCGATATCGGCCATGCAATCGAAAAAATGAAGCAGTCTATCCCCAGCTCTCATTCATGGATTGCGCTATTGAGCAATAACGATACGCTGGAACTCTGCTCGAATAACGATTTATCCGGTAAAAAACTGGATTCCATCACAGGCGCTCTTACAGCAGTAGCAGGTCATAACGGTCTTTCATATTATACTGATCCTACAATCGGTCGAGTTGTTATCGCTAAAAAACAGCTTGGCGACTTACCGTATCACAGCATTATTGCAGTACCGATCAAGGATTTTGTGCCCCCGATATTCTCTATTTTAGGCTATTCCATTATCTGGACTGTGTGTCTGATCGTTGTGATCATTATCATTAATCAGATTCTCTTGCGGTATCTTTTCGGACGCTTTACTCGGCTCAATACGATTTTCAATAAGGTTGCGGAAGGCGACTTTACTGTCAAGGCGCTCATCCATTCCGATGAATTGGGTAATATCGCGTCGGCTATGAATGATGCAATTGAAAAGATACGTGCTTCGTTTGCGACGATTGCCAATACGACAAAGAATATGCAGACGGTAAGTCAGACACTCTCCGCTAAAATGATGGAATCCTCGGTAGCGCTGAACGAAATTACCGGCAATATCGAAAATGTAGAAAACCGGATAATGGTGCAGCATACGGAAGTCACTGAAACCGCGGCGAAAATCAATACCATTGCTCAGACGATTTCGAGTCTCGACTCACACATCGATCATCAGGCTGATAGTATTTCTGCCTCGGCGATTTCTATTGGCGATATTATAAAGAATATTCAGATTGTACAGGATCGTGCCGAGAAAAACCTGCAATCAATTAAAACGATGGAAAAGACAACCCATACCGGAAAAGAAACCGTTGCCATGGTTGTTGATGTAACCAAAGTGGTAACGGAACAGTCGGAAGGTCTGCTGGATGCCATTACGGTTATCCAAAATACCGCGAGCCAAACCAACTTGCTGGCAATGAACGCCGCTATTGAGGCGGCTCATGCAGGAGAAGCCGGAAAGGGGTTTGCGGTTGTTGCCGATGAAATACGGAAACTGGCAGAAGAATCGGGTGCGCAAGGGACAAGCATCACGAAAGTTTTGGAAGAATTGAAGCATAAGATTGAAAGTCTGAATGGCGCTGGACCGTTGGTTGCCGAACAGTTTGAAAAGATCAGCTCGATGATGGACTTTATCTACCGCCAAGAAGATGGAATGATCCGCACCATGAAAGAGCAGATGCAAGGGGCTCAAACAGTGCTGGGTGTTATCAATGATATGAATGCGGTAACGACAAAGGTGAAGAAAAATTCCAACGAAATTTTAACCGGAGCCTCCGATATTTCCGACGGCGTTGGCAAATTGTCGCGTCTTTCCGACGATATCACGCATAGTATAACCGAAATGGCTAAGGGGGTTATGGAAGTGAATCAGGCTATCCAAGAAATTAACAGTATTGCGGTCAGCAATACCAAAAACGCAACGAGCGTTGCTGAGGAAATTGAGAAGTTTAGAGTCTAGGAATGTAATAGCCGCTGTGAGTATAGCTCAATTAAAAGTGGTATGTGTTGGAGGTTTATAATTTATGAAAAAGGTACTGGCAATTATGGCTGCAGCTCTCATGGCTGCGGTCGGTTTCTCTCAGGAGATGGTGAAAGATAATACGGCTCTGTCTGTGACTAAAAGTAAATTCGGTTTTGATACGACTGTTCAAAAGCTGAAAGATGTTCTTAAGGCAAAGGACTTACCTGTTTTTGCAGAATTTGATCATCAAAAAAATGCAAGAGAAGTAGGGCTTTCAATGCAGCAAACCAAGGTAATCGTATTCGGTAATCCTAAGGTAGGAACGCAATTGATGCTGCAGGAACCGCTCATTTCGCTCGACTTGCCGTTAAAGATCAGTATTATAGAAAATAAAGATGAAACGGTTTCAATTGTTTTTACGAATACGGATGTTTTAATAAAAAAATATCATTTAAAAGATACAACAATAGTGGCCAAAATGCAGGCATTAATGGAAAATATTGTTGCTTCGATAAATTCATAAATTGTACCGGTACAGGGCGATATCCTTCTTGACATTTATTATTCAAAATAGTATAGTCGTTCTGTTCAATTGGATATATGGGTGTATACCCTGTATCCGGTATTCTTTAAGAGTCTTCCGATGCCGTAAAGCCTTCGGGCAGGTTTTCGTGTTAGCGCTTTAATAGCGTTAAGGAGTTCGCTCTATTACTCTGTAGGATGCCAAACCAGTCATTGGGATGGATGTTTCGATGATGATCAGGTGGATCCGAATAAGGCTTGTCGAATTGCTATGGCGGGCTTGTTAAACCTATATTATATAATGGTCTTGACTGTCTGATTGTCTGCTATTCTATTCTCTTTGCTATTCGGTGTCCGCTAAGTATAACAATTTTTTTTGAATTTTGGTATGAAAATGGTCTCGCTGTTTGATGGGCGGGGTTTTTGTTAGTTGCCTATTGTCTGTTAGGAGGATTTACATGGCAAAGGAAAAGTTCGAGAGAACAAAAGTTCACATGAATGTTGGTACCATCGGTCACGTTGACCATGGTAAGACAACTCTTTCGGCAGCGATCACTACTTATTGTGCAAAGAAGTATGGTGATAAGCTTCTGAAATATGATGAGATTGATAATGCACCGGAAGAAAAGGAACGCGGTATTACGATTAATACCCGTCACTTGGAGTATCAGTCTGACAAGCGCCACTATGCGCATATCGACTGCCCCGGTCACGCTGACTATGTTAAGAACATGATCACTGGTGCAGCTCAGATGGATGGCGCAGTGTTGGTTGTTTCCGCTCCCGATTCTGTTATGCCTCAGACTAAAGAGCATATCCTTCTTGCTCGCCAGGTCGGTGTTCCTGCAATTATTGTTTTCCTTAACAAGGTTGACCTTGTTGATGATCCTGATTTGATTGAGCTTGTTGAAGAAGAAGTTCGTGAAACGTTGTCGAGCTACGGCTTCCCGGCTGACACACCGATTATCAAGGGGTCTGCGTTTAAGGCGTTGGCAGACGGTGCTTCGGTTGAAGATACCGCTTGTATCGAAGAGTTGCTGCAGACAATGGATAGCTACTTTACTGATCCTGTTCGTGATGATGCAAAGCCCTTCTTGATGCCGATTGAAGATATCTTCACGATCTCCGGACGCGGTACGGTTGTTACCGGTCGTATCGAGCGCGGTGTTATCAACCTTAACGAAGAAATCGAAATCGTTGGTATTAAGCCGACGAAGAAGACGGTTGTTACCGGTATTGAAATGTTCAATAAGCTGCTTGATCAGGGTATGGCTGGAGATAACGTCGGTCTTCTGCTTCGTGGTATTGAAAAGAAAGAGGTTGAAAGAGGTCAGGTCTTGGCTAAGCCGGGAACGATCCAGCCGCACACCAAGTTTGAAGCGCAGATTTATGTTCTGTCAAAGGATGAGGGTGGGCGCCATAGTCCGTTCTTCTCCGGCTATCGCCCGCAGTTCTATTTCAGAACGACCGATATTACCGGAACCATCACTCTGCCTGAAGGCGTTGACATGGTTAAGCCGGGTGATAACACTAAGGTTATCGGTGAGTTGATTCACCCCATCGCTATGGATAAAGGGTTGAAGCTTGCTATTCGTGAAGGCGGCCGGACTATTGCTTCTGGACAGGTTACGGAGATTTTAGCGTAATAAAAAGCAAGGCGATCGGATGATGTTGTTCGGTCGCTTGTTTTTGTACGGAGGAGTTATGGTTAAGGAAAAGATTCGCGTTAAGCTTCGCGGGTTTGATGTTGAATTGGTTGATCAAAGTTCTAAAGCGATTGTGCAGGCGGTTCAGAAGGTTGGTGCAAAGGTCTTGGGGCCGATACCGCTTCCGACTCGTATTAATAAATTTACGGTACTGCGCTCTCCCCACGTCAATAAAAAATCGCGTGAGCAATTTGAAATGCGGACGCATAAACGCTTGATAGACATTATTGAGCCTTCGACGGAAGTGATGAATGCGCTTATGGCGCTTGAGCTTTCTGCTGGGGTTGATGTAGAGATTAAACAATAAAAGAACGGTAGACGGCATTTAATCAGGATGTGCGTACCGGAGAAACGAATGTTTCTCAAGGAGTTGTAAGGTATGGTTGGTCTGATTGGTAAAAAAATCGGCATGACCCAGTTGTTTGATAGCGATGGGCGTTTGACGCCTGTTACTGTTTTACAGGTAGAAGCGAATACGGTGGTTGCGGTAAAAGATGCGGAGCGTTTCGGTTATGATGCGGTTGTGCTGGGTACGGGTGAGTTGAAAGAAAATCGCGTATCAAAAGTGTATGCGAATCAGTTTGCAGAAGGTATAAAACCCGTACGTCTTTTGAAAGAATTTAGAGGTTTTGATAAAGAGGTTGCGGTTGGTGCGAAAATCGGTGTTGAAGTGCTTGAATCTGCACGGTATCTTGATGTGACTGCAATTTCAAAAGGAAAGGGATTCCAGGGCGTTGTAAAGCGCTGGGGTTTTGGCGGCGGACGCGCTTCTCACGGTTCAAAGTTTCACCGTGAAGCAGGATCTACCGGACAGTGTACCAGTCCCGGAAGGTCATTTAAAAATGTAAAGATGCCTGGGCACATGGGTGCTGAACGGGTAACGGTGCAGAATTTAAGGATTGAAAAGATTGATCCCGAATTAGGTGTTGTTATGGTGCGTGGTTCCGTTCCCGGTAAGAAGGATGCGGTTGTATTCCTTAAATCCGCTGTAAAACGGGAAAAATAACGGCAGGAGAAAAGAATGGAAAAGAAAGTCTATTCGATTGATGGTAAGGAATTACGAACGATTGATCTTGATGATACGGTGTTCGGTTTGCCTGTTAATGAAGATGTTATTTACTACGCCATCACAAATGAATTAGCTAATATGCGTGTCGGAACGGCTTGTACGAAGGGGCGTGCCGAAGTAAATGGTTCCAATGCAAAGCCGTATAAACAGAAGGGTACCGGTCGTGCTCGGCGCGGTGATAAAAAGTCTCCGCTTTTGTTGGGTGGTGGTACTATTTTTGGACCGGAGCCGCGCGATTATCGCTATGCAATTCCTAAGAAGGCAAAGCGGCTTGCAATGAAGTCTATTTTGAGTTTGAAGGCTCAGGATGATCGATTGGTTATTATAGAGGATTTTACCGTTGAAAGCGGTAAAACGAAAGATCTTTCAAAAATTCTGCATGCTTTTGTGCAGGATGAGCGGACTGTGCTTGTTTTGAAAGATGATGATGCGATGCTGAAACGGGCAGGAAGAAATATTCCTACGTTGTCGTTCTTAACCTATAATCGTTTGCGGGCGCATGATTTGTTTTATGGGCGGAAGGTGTTGATGCTTGAGTCTGCTGCAAAGAATCTTTCAGGTTTTTATGCGGCTGAGGGGGCGGAGTAATGCAATATACGGATATTATTATAGCGCCTGTGCTTACGGAAAAGTCAAATGAAATGCGTGAGCAGCGTAAATATGTTTTTAAGGTTGATTCGCGTTCGACAAAAGTGCAGATAAAGGAAGCAGTGCGGAAGCTCTTTAACGTAAAAGTGCTCAGTTGTGCTGTGGTAAATGTAGACGGAAAAATGCGCCGTGTTCGCTATCGTGCAGGAAAAACGTCAGGCTGGAAGAAAGCGATTGTTACGCTGGCGGATGGCGAATCGATTAAAGTTTTTGAAGGTGCATAAGCACTAACGCTGCTTTGAAGGGGAAGATAAATGGCTCTTAAATTATATAAGCCTATAACACCGGGTATGCGCGGGAGAGTTGACCTGCTGCGTGATGAAATTACTGCGCAAAAACCTGAAAAAAGCCTTACAACAGGAAAAAAATCGAATGCGGGACGTGATAGTAACGGGCGTATTTCTGTTCGGCATCAGGGTGGCGGGCATAAGCGCAAATATCGTGAAATTGATTTTAAGCGGAATAAATACGGTATTCCCGGAACCGTCAGAACGATTGAATATGATCCGAACCGCAGTGCGAATATTGCGTTGATCTTTTATGCCGATGGTGAAAAACGCTACATCCTTGCACCGAAAGGCTTAAAGGTTGGGCAAAAGATTATGAGCGGTACGATGGCTGCGCTTGAGCTTGCAAATGCATTGCCGCTTGAATCCATTCCGGTCGGTTTTACCGTGCATAATGTTGAGCTTACGCTTGGAAAAGGTGGTCAGATGGCTCGTTCTGCCGGTGCTGCGGCGTTAATCGCTGCAAAAGAAGGCGATTATGTTACATTGCGCCTTCCTTCCGGTGAAACTCGTTTGGTGCATAAAAAATGTTATGCAACAATCGGTGAAGTGGGAAATGCCGATCACATGAATATCAATTTGGGAAAAGCTGGGCGTGCGCGTTGGCGTGGTATTCGGCCTTCGGTCCGCGGTATGGCGATGAACCCCGTTGATCACCCGCTCGGTGGTGGTGAAGGACGCGGAAAAGGGCGTAATCCTGTTACTCCGTGGGGCCAGCCGTGTAAGGGATATAAGACCCGCAAGAAGAAGAATACTTCGGATCGGTTTATTGTTTCACGACGGAAGTAGGGAGTAAAGAATGTCAAGATCTGTTAAGAAAGGACCTTTTGTAGAAAAAAGCCTGTACAAGAAGGTTGTTGAAATGAGCAAGACGGGAGATCAGAAGTCAAAGAAGATGGTGAAGTCTTACTCCCGCTGTTCCACCATTATTCCTGAGATGGTAGGCTTTACTATTTCGGTATATAATGGAAAGTCTTGGATCCCTGTGTATATCACAGAGGAATTTGTTGGGCATAAACTTGGTGAGTTCGCTCCTACCCGTATTTTCCGCGGGCACGGCGGCTCGGACAAGAAAGCGGCAAAGAAGTAGGTGGAAAAGATGACTGAAAAAAAAGGTTACCGCGCTACAATAAAATATTTTATTGCTTCTCCGACAAAAGTTCGGCCGGTTGCGAATGTAATAAAACGCAAGTCTTATGCCGATGCAATGGCGATTTTAGAGCTGATGCCTCAGAAAGGTGCAGAGCTGATTTCTCAGACAGTGAAGTCGGCTGCTTCAAATGCCTTGAATAATAATAAGAAACTTGATGAGGATATGCTGTTTATTAAAGAAATCCGTATTGATGAAGGTCCTCGGCTGAAGCGCTTATGGTGCCGCGGACGCGGACGCGCGGATGTTCAGTTAAAACGGATGTGTCACATCACGGTAATCGTTGACGAAAAGGCGGGAGCGTAAATATGGGACAGAAAGTAAATCCGATTGGGTTAAGACTTGGGATTAATAAAACGTGGTCTTCTCGCTGGTATGCAAGTCCGAGGGAATACGCTGATCTTTTACATGAAGATTTGAAAATTCGTGCAATGATTCAGACCTTGCCTGAGTGTAAAAATGCAGATGTCGCCGATATAGAAATTATCCGCCATCCGCAGCGTGTAACGATTGTTATTCATACCGCTCGGCCGGGCGTTATTATCGGTACAAAAGGTGCAAATATCGAAAGAATTGGCGCTATTATTCAGAAAGAATTGAATAAGAAAGTGCAGATCAAAATAAAGGAAGTAAAACGTGCTGAGTTAAACGCTTCTTTGGTTGCTCAAAACGTTGCCCGGCAGTTGATGGGACGCGCTTCCTTTAGAAAAGCCTTAAAGCAAGGGTGCTTTTCAACGATGAAGGCTGGTGCGCAGGGAATTAAGATTCGTGTTTCCGGTCGTCTGGGCGGTGCGGAAATGTCCCGTACGGAAGAAATGAAAGAAGGACGAATTCCTTTGCATACGCTTCGTGCGGATATCGATTACGGTTTTGCAGAAGCTCATACCACGTATGGAAAAATCGGTGTAAAGGTTTGGCTCTATAGCGGTATGATGTATGGAAGCGATCAAAAAGACGACGCCGGTTTATTGTTGAAAAAACAGCGCAAAGAACGTGCTCCTCGGTCTGATAGAGGCCGCGGCGAACGTGCGGAAGCAGGGAGGGATTAAGCAATGGCTTTAAGTCCTAAGAGAGTAAAGTATCGTAAGATCCAACGCGGACGTGTTAAGGGGAGTGCGACGCGATGTAATCATATCGATTTTGGCGATTTTGCCTTGGTATCGCTTGAACCCTTTTGGCTTACCAATCGTCAGTTGGAAGCAGCCCGTGTTGCCTTAAACAGAAAGGTAAAGCGCGGTGGTAAATTATGGATACGGGTGTTCCCCGATAAGCCGTATACTAAAAAACCGGCTGAAACGCGTATGGGTAAAGGGAAAGGCGCTCCCGAATACTGGGTTGCAGTTGTAAGACCGGGTACGGTGTTGTTTGAATTAACCGGTATTGAACGTTCGCTTGCCGAGGAAGCAATGCGGTTGGCGGGAAGCAAGTTGCCGTTTAAAACCCGTTTTGCTGAACATCCGCGTGAAAACTAAAGTGGGGTCTGCCGAATGAAGAAAGCAAATTATAAAGACTTATCTCTTGCCGAGTTAATTGCAAAGCGGAGTGAGCTTAAACAAAAGTATATGGATTTGAGGTTTCAGTTTGTAGTGGGGCATGTAGAGAACCCTATGCTGAAACGGTCGATGCGGCGCGAGATTGCGGCGCTGAATACATTTATCCGGCAGAAAGAATTGGCCGGTGTAAGTGCAGAGTAGGAGCAGGCCCGTGGAAGAGACAACAGCGAAGAAAAAGTCCGGGAACCGCGAGTTTGTTGGTTTGGTGACTAGCGATAAGATGGATAAAACCATTGTTGTGCAAGTTGCTACCAAGAAACTTCATCGGCTGTATAAGAAATACGTGCTGAATACTAAAAAGTATAAAGCGCATGATGAACAGAATACAGCCCATATTGGGGATACGGTGCGTATTGTAGAGAACCGTCCGATCAGTAAAGAAAAATGCTGGCGCTTGGCGGAGATTGTTGAACGTGCGAAATAACGAGTAAGGAGCGTCTTTATTTATGGTTCAAGTAGAAACAAGATTAAACGTTGCCGATAACTCGGGTGCAAAAATTGTAGAGTGTATTAAGGTAATCGGCGGTACGCATCGCCGGTATGCCGGAATCGGCGATATTATTGTGGTAGCGGTAAAGGATGCACTTCCGACGTCTACCATTAAGAAAGGTTCTGTAGAAAAAGCGGTTATTGTCCGTGTTTCTAAAGAGTACCGCCGTCCTGACGGGACTTATATCCGATTCGATGATAACGCGTGCGTGTTGGTTGATGCGAATAAAAATCCCAAGGGAAAACGTGTGTTCGGCCCCGTTGCACGTGAGCTGCGTGATATGGATTTTATGAAAATCGTATCGCTTGCGCCTGAAGTTCTATAAGGAGATTGAATATGATGGAAAGAAAACTCAAGATCCGCAAGAACGATACGGTAGAAGTGATCGCGGGTAGTGAAAAAGGAAAGCGCGGCGCTGTGTTGCGTGTTTTGCGCGAGAAAAACCGTTTGATCGTTCAAGGGATCAATATGGGAAAAAAAGCTTTGCGTAAACGTTCCCAGCAAGATCAGGGCGGGATCGCTGAAATTGAAATGCCGATTCATATTTCAAATGTGATGGTAGTCGGCAAAAAAAGCGGCGCATCACGTATCGGTTATAAGTTTGACGGCGATAAAAAGGTGCGCATTTGCCGTAAGGGTGGAGAGGTATTATAATGAGCAATTATGTGCCACGGCTTAAAAAAATCTATACGGAAACGATCACTCCTGAGCTTACCAAGGAATTTGGCTATACGACCATTATGCAGGTGCCCAAGCTGGTAAAAATAGTGCTCAGCATGGGTGTCGGAGAAGCGCTTACCAATAAAAAATTGCTTGATGCTGCTGTAACCGATCTGGGAACCATTACCGGGCAAAAAGCGGTAAAGACGAAAGCAAAGAAGAGTATCGCTAACTTTAAACTGCGTGAAGGCCATGAAATCGGTGCGATGGTAACATTACGCGGCGCCAAGATGTACGAATTCTTGGATCGCTTTATCAATGTAGCATTACCCCGTGTTAAGGACTTTCGCGGTGTTAATCCAAACGGGTTTGACGGTAGAGGAAATTATTCATTAGGCGTTACCGAACAGATTATTTTTCCTGAAATCGACTTTGATAAAATTGAAAAGATTGCGGGATTGAATATCAATGTTGTAACCACGGCAAAAACCGATAAAGAGGCGCGTGCGCTCCTTTTGAAGTTCGGCATGCCTTTTAGGAAGTAAGTGAGGTTTTCATGGCAACAACAGCAATGATAAATAAGGCAAATAGCACGCCGAAATATTCCAGCCGCCAATACAATCGCTGCAGAGTATGTGGCCGTCCGCGCGGATATATGAGAAAGTTTCAAATGTGCCGTATTTGTTTCCGAAAATTAGCAAGTGAAGGCCAGATTCCTGGCGTTACAAAATCAAGTTGGTAGGAGGTAGAAAATGAGCGTTTCAGATCCAGTCGCAGATATGCTTACAAAAATTCGGAATGCAGCGGCAGCCGGTCATGAGAAAGTAGATGTGCCTTCTTCTAAGTTAAAGCTTGAAATCGTAAAGATTTTAAAAACCGAAGGTTTTATTAAAAATTTTAAGCGGTTAAATGATGCAGGAGAAAATACAATCCGCATGTTTTTAAAATACGATGATAACGAATCACCTGTTATTCATGGTATTGAGCGTGTATCTACTCCTGGACGCCGTGTATATTCAGGATATAAGATGCTGCCCCGTGTTTATAACGGGTATGGTACGCTGATCCTTTCAACTTCGGTAGGCGTTATAACAGGAAAGCATGCAAGCGAAAAGCAGGTTGGCGGCGAGCTTATCTGTAAAGTTTGGTAGGAGGCGACTGTGTCAAGAATTGGAAAACTACCGGTAGCTATTCCTGCCGGAGTAAAGGTGAGTGTTGCCGACGGTTCATTGACCGTTGAGGGGCCGAAAGGAAAGCTTTCCCGCTCATACAATGCGATGGTGCAGGTAAAGCTGGAAAACTCGGAAGTTTTGGTTACTCGCGTAAACGAAACGAAAGAGGCTCGTTCTTTTCATGGCTTGTATCGGAATTTAATTCATAATATGGTAGTAGGCGTCAGTCAGGGCTTCTCTAAGACCTTGGTGATAAACGGCGTCGGCTACCGTGCGGAAGTGCAGGGAAAGTTACTGGTAATGGCTTTAGGGTATTCAAATGATTTTATCGCTTTAATTCCCGAAGGCATTGAAGTAAAGGTTGAACCGCAGGGGAATAAAGTAATTATCTCCGGTATCGATAAGGAAAAGGTCGGTGAGTTTGCAGCGCAAATTCGCAAACTCCGCTTACCCGAACCGTATAAGGGCAAGGGTATCCGTTATGAAACTGAAGTCATTAAGCGCAAAGTCGGTAAGACTGGTGTTAAATAAGGATAAGCACTATGTTTAAAAAGCGAATCGAAAAAGACAGAAAGAGATTTAAGCGCAAGGTTCATATCCGTAAATATATTTATGGAACGGCTGACCGTCCGCGTATGACCGTATTCCGCAGCAACAAGAATATATCGGTACAGGTTATTGATGACGATGCGCGTGTTACTATCGCTTCTGTGTCAACACTCGAAAAAGATTTTAAGCCGTTGAAAGCAAATATTGAATCTGGGGCAAAGATTGGTGAAGAGATCGGTCGCCGCCTCAAGGAAAAGAACATCACAGCTGTCGTTTTTGACCGGAACGGTTATTTGTATCACGGTGTGGTGCAGGCAGTCGCAGACGGTGCCCGTAAAGCGGGAATTAATTTCTAGGAGCGGATATGGATCGTCAGAAAGATTTTAACAGAGACAGTTCGCATCGTGAGAAGGAACTGGTGGAAAAACTGGTTAAGCTGAATCGCACTGCAAAGGTTGTAAAGGGCGGGCGCCGATTCTCTTTTTCTGCTTTAACGGTTGTCGGTGATCAGAATGGCCGGGTCGGGTATGGCTTCGGAAAGGCAAATGATGTCAGTCAGGCTATCAAAAAGAGCATTGAAAAAGCTAAAGCCAATATGATTTACATTCCGCTGAAAAATGGTACCATTCCGCATGAAGTGCAGGCGAAATTTAAAGGTTCGTCCGTATTGCTTCGGCCTGCGCGTTCCGGTACGGGAATTATTGCAGGCGGTACCATTCGTGCAATTATGGAAGCTGCGGGAGCTGCCAATGTGCTTTCTAAGTCATTAGGTTCAAATTCTGCAGTGAATGTTGTACGGGCAACTTTTGAGGCTGCGTCGGGATTGATGGATGCTAAAACCATTGCTAAGAACCGCGGAAAATCTATTACGGATGTCTGGGGGTAAATTATGGCAAAGAAAATTCGGATTACCTTGGTAAAAAGTACCATTGGCCAAAAACAACCGGTTCGTGCAACAGTCCGTTCTTTGGGACTGGGAAAGTTGCATTCCGTAGTTGAGCACTCCGCTTCTCCCGCCATCTTAGGTATGGTACGGGCGGTTTCTCACTTAGTTGAAACAGAGGAGCTTGATTAATGTCTGATTTTATATTGAATGCCCCAAAAGGAGCAAACAAGAAAAAACGCATCATCGGCCGCGGTTCTTCGTCCGGACGGGGAACAACAGCCGGTAAGGGAAATAAAGGGCAGAACGCTCGATCCGGTGGAAAAACGTACATCGGATTTGAAGGCGGGCAGATGCCGTTGTATCGGCGCGTTGCGAAAAAAGGCTTTTCCAACTATCCCTTTAAGGAAGAGTATCTGGTGGTAAATTTATTTGTACTGGATGCAAAGTATTCCGACGGAGAAACCGTTAATAAAGAAACGCTGCGGGAAAAAGGTTTAGTAAAAAAACGTGCTGCATTGGTCAAAGTACTCGCTTCGGGTGAACTTACAAAAAAATTAACGGTTGATGTCGATAAAGTTTCCGCACAGGCGCAGGCAAAGATTGAAAAAGCCGGCGGGACGGTCG
>CAUTXW010000018.1:0-36642 GCA_963542655.1 uncultured Treponema sp.
CGATACATTCTCTGCTTTAACCTATTGACTTTTTATAGCAGGTCTCCGCACGAATGAAGAAGAGACTTGCAAAGCGCAACAAACCGATATATAGTAATCACCGCGTATTTTAAAAAGTTCATATATCTTTAAAACACGCCCTGTGGATATTATGGTAAATCATTAAATCACTATGATTTATCATGGTATATCATACTTTATATCTAAAGAGGTCTCTTAACGAAAAATCGTACGAGCGGCCGCCTGATAAAAAAATATAAGGACGATACTATGCAACACACAAAAAGCAAAAAAAGGTTTTCATTAAAGACAAAATTAGTGTTAATCTTCGGCTGTTTAATTGTAGTCGGCTCTGTTTCAGAGGGGATATTTGCAATCAATATAGCCCGTAAAGCAGTGTCGGAAAAAGTTGAAGCTCATCTCACCGATAAAGCGGAAGATGTAGCAGAAATTATCGATGGAAGAATAACATTTAATTTTCAGTTTCTTGAAGGCATCGCACGGATGCCGATTCTTTCGGACCCTGAAACGCCATATATGGAAAAAGAAAAGCGCTTGCAAAAAGAAATTTCTTTTAATCATAAATTCGCGCAACTCAATCTGTACGATACTTCCGGCTCCCGTACGACTTCCGACGGGCAGAAAATTTCGGTAGCGGATCGCGAATGGTTCCAAGCGGCAAAAGCCGGTAAGCGTTTTGTTTCGGAACCGCTCGTATCCCGGTCATTGAATACGCTGGTGCTCATTTTTGCTGTGCCGGTATACGATGATAGTCACATGATTGTGGGCGTATTGAATGCCGTTATCCTAGCAAAAAGTCTTTCATCAAATATAGAAGATATTGTCATCGGTAAAACAGGCGAATGCTATTTGCTCGGCTTAACCGGTAATACCATTGCGCATAAGGACTTTACCTTAGTAGAAACCATGTACAATCCTATTGAAGAAGCAAAACACGATTCACATCTCAAATCATTGTCGGCATTTACGCAATATGCGCTCAGCACAACGCACAGCATTATCGGGTATTACGATTTTAAGGGGAAATCCTATATTGCGGCAAATGCCACCATCAAAAGCACCGGCTGGGCAGTTATCATTAAAGCGCCGGTTGATGAATTTATGCAAACGCTGAGCCGTTTGATCCGCTCAATTGGAGTTATGGGCAATACCATTTTGTTGATATGTCTGGTCATTGTATATGTGATCGCTCGGAGCATTATAAAGCCCATCCAAGCAGCTGTCATTGCATTACGCGGCATTGCTCAAGGAGATGGTGATTTAACGGTGCGGCTTCCCGTGTATAACAACAACGAAATTACCGATATGTCCGAATACTTCAACGAAACAATTGAAAAAATCGGTAAATCGATACGATCCGTAGAGAAAAACAGCCGCAAAATGGAAACAATCGGGGATGCCCTTGCATCCAACATGAGCCAAACGGCAAGCGCGGTCGATCATATCAGTACCAATATCGATGGAGTAAAGCAGCAGGCGTTGACGCAGGCAGCAAGCGTTACCGAAACCGCAGCCACGATAGAAGAAATCGTGCGTACCGTTAAGCAGCTTGCAGCCAGCATCGAAACCCAAGCGGCGAGCGTTGCACAATCATCTTCTTCGGTGGAGGAAATGGTTGCCAACATCGCATCCATCAGCCAAACGCTCGGCAAAACCGACAGCGTTATCGGCAGCCTGACAACCGCAACGAACGACGGCAAAGCAACACTGGTAAGCTCCAATTCGATAACCCGGAAAATTGCCGAAGAATCCGGTTCGCTGATGGAAGCAAGCAGTGTTATTCAGCACATTGCCTCCCAGACGAACCTGTTGGCGATGAACGCAGCAATCGAAGCGGCGCATGCCGGAGAGGCGGGCAAGGGCTTTGCCGTCGTTGCCGACGAAATCCGTAAGCTCGCCGAAGATTCCGCAATGCAGGGGAAAACAATCACTTCGACGTTAAAAACGCTCAGCAGCGAAATTGAAACGTTGTCAGATTCGTCTAAAACGGTGGAAGACAAATTCAACACCATTTACACCTTAGCCGCGCAGGTAAAGGAGATGAGCAACATGCTCACCGAATCCATGCGCGAACAGGAACACGGCAGTAGAGAAGTGCTCACAGCCATCAAAAACATCAATATGGTAACCACAGAGGTTCGGGCGGGATCGGAAGAAATGTTGAAAGGCGGAGAAAGCGTCGCTGAAGAGATGCAGAAGCTCGATGACTTAACCCGCAGAATTACCGACAGCATGAACGAAATGGCCAGCGGTGCGGTACAGATCAACAACGCCGTACAGGAGGTTGCGACTATTTCTCAAAAGAATAAACGCAGCATTGCAGAGCTCACCGCAGAAGTTGCACAATTTAAGATATAACACAGCCGAAAAATACGCTACGCATCACGGCGCCGGTACAAGCCGCGCGCCGTTTTTTTTACAATCATCATTATTTTCAATTCTCATTATCGCCGTCACGATCAGGTAATAGGTAAAAATATAAAAACCTAAAGTATTGCCATAAAATGCCGATTCTAAAGAGAGAGGAGGTATCCGTATGGTATCGAATTATGCATCTCTATCTACATTATCGTATGCAGCCATGAACAGCATCTCCGCAGGAGGCCGGGCGTATCTTCCGGTAGATACGAAGCAGGTTGTTTATTCCCATTTTCAGTATGTTTCTGGAGTACCGCGTAATAAAGATCAAAATGGCGTGAGTATCGGCAAACTCAAGATTTTAAACACCTTGATTGATCAGCTGGTCAGAATGCGCGAAAATGCACGAAACGATAAAATACTGGCGGAAAATACCAATGAATCGACATTGGATAGTATGATTGAATATTTCAATCAAAAAATCCATACGGAAATTTCCGTGTCCCAAACCATCGGATACACATCGGACATCCCGCAATCGGCATATTTATTCGATTTGAGCGCCTAGCATACAATATCCCGATACGCAGCATTTTACCGATTTTTTATACAGCTCCGATGGGAACGGCATTCTAACGCATGTTTCCGATCTATTTTCTCCCTGATGGTTTCCATTATTCCCATCATTTACCGTTCGGCTAATTCCGGTTTCTTGAAGAGGCAAATCGCCCAAAACGCCAGGAAGAAGCGAAATGAATCGCGGTAGAGTAAGTCGGCATCAAGGGCAATCCCAATAAGCAAAGCTGCCCGTATTCCTAATTTGTTTTTCCCAAAGCTCATAAGCCAGCGGATAAAAGCCTCATCGTACCGGCCGTCTTGCAGAAAATCAATGACGGTCTTTTTCAGTTCAAGATCGGTTACCTTTTTCGTTTCAAAATATTCATCAAGTATCTCGGTTAGCAAGACCGACGGAGACTGTTTTTCAATCTGGTATTTTTCAAAGATATAATAAAAATCATTCTGAATACCCATCAGCGATGCAAGCGCCAGCAACGCTTCATTTTCCAGAGTTGGCGCAAGATGTTCGCGGCGCAGAATATCCAAAATCAGCGTCGGCGAATTGTCGGCATTAAACAGCTCAAGCGCCTGAATCCCCTTCAGAATAAGCGCAGGATTTTCGGCATTTGTAAGAATCGAACCGATTTTAGACTGGCTATCGTCATCATTCAGCTCGGCAAGCGCGACCATGGCCTCGCCCGCAAGATAATAGTCGCGGCTTTCGAGCGCCGCTCTGAGCGGAACGACCGCTTGCTGCACTTTGAACTTACCCAGAATTTTTGCGGCCAACGGCGCTGTCGTAAACTCCCCATGCGCAAGTTCTTGCAACACGACATCGCAGGCCTTTGCATTAATTGAAGGCATAGAGTTCAGCGCCGCCAATGCATGCATCCGAATAGCAAAGCGGGGCGATTCAAGATAGTGCAGCAGTTGATCACATGAAACGGAAGAAGCAATTTCACCCAGCGCATTGAGAATCCGCTCTTCGGTTGCCAAATTGTCGCTTCGATCCAATTTATGCAGCAAGTTAAGCGCCTTCATATCGCGGGGCGAAAGGAGTACCGCAAGCGTTTCAAACACTCGATAGCTGCCGAGGTTTAACAGCTTACGCTGAAATACGATTCCAATCAGAATGACGGCAATGACAATTAAAAAGAACAGACGGTATGATTCAAGATGAGAAAAGCCCTGCAGCCGAAGAAAATCCAGAATGCTGCCGCCGAGGACGGAGCCGAGCCCTCCGGTAATTGCCAAGATGCAGTAATACAACATACTGAGGTCCATCAACGCATCTTCGGACACCATCGAAAAAAAGTACGCTTGCGACGAATTATCCTGCCCGACAAACCCGATATTGCTCACCATCGTAAACGCGATAAGAAACACCGTACCCGTCATCCCCGCGCCTGCAAGTCCCGGAGCAAACAACGCCGGGATAAGCGACAGCGCACTGAGCGCAGTAAAAATAATGAAGATCGGCTTTGCACCGATCCGATCGATAATGAGATGCATCAAAAAACCGACGCCGAGCGCACCGACCAGTGCATACACCGTCAGTACGGTTGCCGCGCTGTCCTGCCGCCCGTACACCTCTTTTGCATACACAATAACGAACGGCCGAATCATCGCAATGCCTAAACTGACAATAAAAAACGCCAGTACAAAACGCCGGAAGTTCGCATCTTTAAAGGCATTCCGTACGTGGTTAAAAAACGCCGACCGCGTACCGGCTGTCTCCGTTCCCGCAGCGCGGTTCGTTTGTTCAGCAGCCGTTCCCGCATGCCGCTTCGGCTTTGCAGATTCCGGTTCCGGTATCTTAAACAGCAGGAGTGACCCGATAAAACCTAACAGAATACCGACAATACTGGTCAGGTTGTATGTCTGCACCGATGAATCAAACCGCAACAGCCACGCCAGCAAAATAGTCGCCAGCAGCGCGGCTAGGTTGTTGGTCAAAGAGATTCGCACGATATACGAGCTGCGGTCTTTTCCCGGCGCAAGAATTCTGATAACCGGATTATTCGCAATCATGCCGACACCGCGGAAAAAATTAAAAAAGCCGACGGCCAGCAGCAAACAATACAGCGCATTCCGCTCAAGTCCTAACGAAACCAGAATGGGGATCGCCAAAATCGGCAGCAAGGACGCAGTCCGCAGCAGCCATGCAAGACCGAAAGTCTGCATAATGCTGAACCGCGAAACCATCAATTTACCGATCGGAATCGCAAAGAACGAAAGATACATAAAAGCCGTCAGAAGGCCGACTTCCGTGGTATTTGCTTTCAGCAGCAATGCATACAATGTAATGGTATTTCCGGTAACAAGCGCAAAGGAAAAAGAATTTACGATGTTGTATATATCGTAAATACGCCGCCCCTGTTTAATTTTATAGGCCGACAGTTGCTCATTCATCGGCCTTATTGTATAGTGAAGCCATGAAAAACTCAACTATACCGCTCCGCTCCGAGGTTGCAGCAAGCGACCAATGGAATTTGAGCAAACTTTTTACTTCCGATACCGATTGGCAACAATCACTGAAAGAAATTACCGCTGCAAAAAACAAAGTTTTAACCTATAAAGAAGCCTTTGCCTCACCGGATACGATCACGGCTGAAACGGCGCTTGGCTGTCTACAGGCAGTTGAAGCCGCTGAAATGCTGCTCGAAAAAACCGAACATTATGCGTTTTTAATGAAATCGGCAGATGAAAGCGATCCTAAAAATATTGAACGGGTATCACGCGCGTTGATGGCGAATACCGAACTTGCATCCGAAACCAGCTGGTTCATCCCCGCATTGCTGAATATCCCGGAACAGACGATCCGCAGCTGGCTTGATCCGGCCGGAAAAACAGGCGCAGCCTTCGCTCCGTACAAAGTATTTATCGAAAAGCTAATCAGATTAAAAGCACATACGCTCAGCGAAAAAGAAGAAAAAATCCTTTCACTTTTAAATGAATCGCAGGAAGCGCCTTCCCGCAGTTTTTCAACCTTTACGAACGTCGATTTGCGGTTCGGTACGATTGAAACTCCGGAAGGAGCCAAAGAATTAACCCAGTCGTCATATTCTCAGTTTTTAATCAACCCTGATCGGAATATCAGACGGCAAGCCTATACGCAATTTTACGGCGTTTTCGATACTTACAAGAACACGATTGCCTCGCTGTACACCGGCCAAGTGCAGCAAGACATCGCGCTTGCTCGTATCCGCGGTTACAGCTCATCGCGCGAGCAAGCGCTGTACCCCGACAAGGTACCCGTTGAAGTGTATGATAATCTGATCGATACCATCCGGAAAAATCTTCAGCCGCTGCACCGCTTCTATGAACTGATGCAGAAAACGCTCAAAGTTGATGAGCTGCGCCATTACGACGTGTATGTCCCGCTGGTCGGCACAGTGAGACGGCATACCCCGTATACCGAAGCCGTCGACATGATTACCGAAGCGCTACAGCCGCTTGGCAGTGAATATGTTACTACGCTGCGCAACGGACTACTGGGCGGGTGGGTCGACCGGTACGAAAATAAGGGCAAGCGTTCGGGCGCCTTTTCGTGGGGCGGATTTGAAGGTGATCCCTACATATTGATGAATTACAAAGAAGATGTTATCCGCGATGTGTTTACGCTCGTTCACGAAGGCGGACACTCAATGCATTCGTGGTATTCCACGCGTAACAATCCGTTTTTGAGCTACCACTATACCATTTTTGAAGCGGAAGTCGCATCAACCTTTAATGAAGAGCTGCTGTTCCGGTCTATGCTGAAAAACACCACCGATCCCAAAATGCGCGCGTACCTGTTGAGTGTCCGCGTTACCGACATCCTTGCAACGCTCTACCGTCAGACGATGTTCGCCGAATACGAACACATCACGCATAAATTGGTAGAAGAAGGAACACCGCTCACGATCGACAACCTCCGCAGCGAATACCGCAAGCTGCTCACCGCCTATTTCGGCCCGGCGATGCACTTTGAGGAATGCAGCGATTTGGAAGGCCTTCGCATTCCGCACTTCTACAATTCGTTCTATGTGTACAAATACGCAACGGGCATTTCCGCATCGCTCGCCTTAGCCGAACGGGTATGTTCCGGCGGCAAAACCGAACGGGAAGACTACTTTAAGTTCTTAACCTCCGGCGGTTCCCGCTACCCGATTGAATCGCTGCGGCTTGCCGGTGTGGATATGGCCTCTCCCGAACCGGTTGAAGCGGCCTGCAAGCACTTTGCGCATTTAGTAACCGAACTTGAAAAAGCCTTAGCGGCTCTGTAATAGCGGTATCTGCTGCCGTGACGATTGCGCAAGCGCAGGCGATTATCGCATCGCCTTTTTTCCATGCGTTTTTAGATCCGGCGGCAGACCGCGCCGCATGTATTACGGGATGGCTTTCCGCGCAAGGCATCCCATTCCGTACCGTTACGCTGCAACAACACACACATATCATCATCAGCTTTCGGAAATCTGCCTATAATCCCCGCTTTAAAATGAAAACCGTTATTGCACATTATGACCGCGCATGCGGCACTCCGGGTGCCAACGACAATTCCGCTGCATGTATACAGCTCTTGCGGTTTGCACAAGTGCTGGCGCGTACGGCAGGGACGCATAATATGCGCATTATCTTTACCGACGGCGAAGAAGCGGGCGCCGAAGGGATTAAAAACCAAGGCGCCTACCGGCTTGGGCAGGGGTTACGAAAGTTGGCAATGCAAAACGATGATGTGTTCGTATTCGATTTATGCGGCAGGGGGGATACACTGCTTCTGTCCGAATCAGGGATGTATGGCAGAGATAAAAAAAAGACGAAGGCGCTTGCAGCTTTGCACCGGCGGTGCCGCATTTATGCAGAGCTTACCTGTCCTGGACGCTGGCTTTCGCTGCCGACTGCCTACAGCGATAACGCAGGGCTCATTTCCGCAGGGCTTTCCGCACAGGTCATCACCGTTTTGCCGCGGATGGAAGCTGCCGTCCTTCAGCAAGCTTTTTCGTGCATTCCCCGCTCCGAAGCATCCGCGGCGTATGCGAATGTGCACAACCACGCATTCGCCGAACATGACAGCAGCTTACCGGCTCTACAGCACAGCATCATCACAAACCGCCATATCTCCCCGGATTCGCCCCTTGCTGCCGTCATTCCGCATACCTGGCAGCTGATGCATACCCCGCAAGACACCATCGAAACACTCACCCCGGAAGCATTTATCCTGATCGACGCCTTTCTCCGTGCGCTCGCCGCGGTCAAAGAACCCGCGTAAACCACAGAGGACAACAGCAATAGCCGAGCAAGCGCCTGCCCCGGTCGCTCTCCGTAGTCAACATGCCCGGCGTGTGTCCGGTTTGTCGTTTTACTCGTGCTCTTCTTTTTGAATCATAATAAAGGCAAGCAGCAGGAACAATTCACACAGCCATAACGACTTTTCCGCATAAAATTCTATCGCATGTAATCCAATTATAACGCCGATTCCAAAACTTCCAATGATGATAAAGTATTTCCTCATTGAAACGAGATATTTTTTGTCCTTCAAAGCATGATATTTTGCAAGATTGATCATACTGCTCCGTAAGTTCCCGGTAATCATAGTTGTTGCAATCGGATTCCCGTCAACTTTGTCGAAATTTGCTACTTGGATTGCGGCGATAAACGAAATAATCGAATTAATCATATCGTACGAAAAAGATGCATCGAGAAAGCCGATGCCTGCTATCACCAAGGCCTCGAATACCAACACGGCAATCATTCGATCGTAATTTCTGATAAATTTTTGATTTTTCAACACCTCGGAAACAAGAATACCCACCGCAAACGCAAAAATTGGAATGATATATTTATGTAATTTATGAAACTCATGCTTTGCTAAAGAAAGGCACAGGAAAATCAAATTACCGGTCTGAGCATTCGCAAACACCTTCCCTTTCAGTAAATATGAATATGCATCTAAAAAACCGCCAACGATAGAAAGGAATATCCCGATTATCATCGTATCATGCTGTTTTTCCGTTCTTTTTTGTATACTATCAGCGATAGTGCTTCCTCCATACCTCATGGTATTCTTTTTTTCTATTAACTTGAACTGATGAGTCCACGCCGACAACCGCATCACGCGCTATCCCGGAGTATTCGCATCAGGTGTGTGATATTGTGTTGACCGGTTCCTTCTAAACTATTGTTCGTACGGGTGTTCGCAGCATTACCATGAGCCCGATGACCCGCCGCCGCCAAAGCGTCCCCCGCCGCCTGAAAATCCGCTGCCGCCTCGTCCGCTACCGCCGCCAAAACCTCCGGAAGACCGTCCGCCGCGACCTGACGAAAGGAACAACAACGGCCAGAAGAATCCGCCCGGCATAAAGCGCGCTCCAAACAGGAATACGACAATCAAAATGATAACCAGCGGGATCGATAAAAAATCATCATCATCGTCCGCGTTCTTTACTTCTTGACTGATCAGGCTTTCATCTTGAAGTGCGAGTCCCGCAACGTTTTTGACACCAAGCAGCGTCCCTTTGCCGTATTCGCCTTTCTGAAATGCAGGTATCATAATCGATCTGATAATTCTGCTGCTTTGAACATCGGTAATCAAACCTTCCAACCCATAACCGACTTCGATGCGCAGTTTATGTTCTTGGGCGGCAATCACAAAAATCACCCCGCTGTCTTTTCCCTTTTGCCCGATTTTCCACTGCTCTGCCACACGGATGGAATAATCTTCCAGGTTTTCATCCTCCAGCGAAGGAATCGTCAAAATCGCAATTTGTAAATCACTCTTTTGGTCAAGTGCATACAAATAGTTATTCAGCTCCCGCAGATCACTACCGTTAAACAATCGTGCGTAATCATTGACCGGCCCCGTAAGCGGCGGCACATCAAGAGCGAACAGAAACGCGCTCTGCAACAACAAGCACGTGATAATAACGATTCGAAACAACGGTTGAAAGGATTTCATAGATACTCCCGAAGGATTATGATACAGCGGAAACGACATGCGCCAGACAGCGTTTTATCATTGAAAACGAAAAGCCCCTACGCTGCAATGCTCGAAAAAGCTTTTGCCCGTCATATCCTTTACGGATAAGCTTCCGTATTGCTTCTTCGCACAGAACCGTTTCATCAACATCCGAAAGAAAGTCTGCAAGCGCTCGTTTTGCCGTATTGGAGTCAATGCCTCGTTTCCGCAATTCCGCAAAAAGCTTTGCATATCCTTCTTTTTTTGAAAGCGTTCTGGTATGAAGCCAAGCCGACGCAAAACGAGAATCGTCAAGAAGTGCGCCTTCACGTAAAAAATCCAGAACCGGCTGGTATTCACTGAATACATACCCTTTTTTCTGTAATTTGATAGTAAGCTGATAAGAAGAATGCTCGGCACGATTTAAATAGACAAGAGCTTGCTTTTCCGCGAGGAAACGCCGACCGGCTTGATAAAGATTTTCCGATTGAATTTCTGAAAGAGTCAACGGAAGAGCGTCTATTGTAAACGGTTCATCAAAGTAACAAAGCCTGCTTACAATAGAAACATCTCCGGAAAGCCGCACTGTAACGATATCCGAAGATGCATATTCCGCTGCGATAATAGTAAGATTAACGTTTGCTGAACTGGAAGCGTCGGCGAGCACCGCGTTGTCCATATTTTTTACGTTCAACCATGCGTGAATCGCGGGACAGTAATCCGTTTGACTTCAGCGAGTGATGGTTGGCAGCATCTACCTGTGCAAGCGCACGAGCAATCCCATGCGAGCAAGCGCCGGCCTGACCGTTTAAGCCGCCGCCGTACACGGTAATGATAATATCGTAACGGGTATCGCTTGCAGTAACAAACAGCGGACGCTTTGCCATCTGAACTTGCTCGGATGTAGCAAAATAGTCATCCATACTTTTATTATTGACTGTGACCGTTCCCTTTCCCTCTCGAATATAAACCCGTGCTACCGAGGTTTTCCGCCGTCCTGTTCCTATTCCGATGTTTTTCACAATTATTTCTCCTAAAAATTATAACGCTATTGCAACGGGATTTTGCGCCGTGTGAGGGTGTTCATTGCCTGCATAAATCTTAACATTCTTGAGCAGTTTGCGCCCCAGCGTTCCCTTGGGCAACATCCCTTTCACTGCAAGAAACAGCGGTTCGGTGGGCTTTTTTCCAACGAGCGTATTAAAATTAACCGATTTAAGCCCGCCGGGGAATCCGGTGTGGTGGTAATACATCTTATCCTTGCCTTTATTTCCGGTAACAACAACCTTATCAGCATTGATAACAATGATATAATCGCCTGATTCTTGGTGCGGCGCGTAAAACACCTTATGCTTTCCGCGCGCCATCGCCGCAACCGTTGCGGCAACACGGCCGAGCGGCTTGCCTGCAGCATCAATAACATACCAACTGTGCGGTATTTCGCGTTCTTTATAAAAAATTGTCTTCATCTTTTGTATACCTTATATGTATTTTTGCAGATAATGTGGGTATAATATTATATCAGAAAAAAGCTTCGGCAGTCAATCAGCTTTACTCGCTTTTATTTTCACCGGCCTTCATTGCGGCTTCTTCTTTTTTCGCATCCTGTTTATCTTTGATATCGGCGATCCCAATAAATACCGCAATAAGCCCGATAAACGCTGCAAAAATAGGGAGTCCGCCGCGTAAAAACAGCAGAATATCCTTTCCCCAGCCAAGCCCAAATCCGACGGATTCCGGCGGAAGCGCAGCAAACACGGTAAAACAAATCATCACCGCTCCGATTATAAGCGCCAACATACAAACCTCCTCTCGATCGATGACCCGTACACGATTCGAACGTGCGACCTGCTGCTTAGGAGGCAGCCGCTCTATCCAACTGAGCTAACGGATCAAAATGTTTCGGTATAAATATATGATTGATTATCATAATAACTATCTTACATTGATACCTTTTCACACGCCACAAAAACAGCATAAGTGTTTCAAACGGCTGTTTACTATAAGAAAAAAAAACGCTTTTTACAAGCCCCTTATTTATCACCACCACCCATACCCACTCAGCCTGTAATCTTGTCCCGCCGCTTGGCCGATACTGTAAAAAGCGTCTTTAGAAAACTATTTTGAAAGAATGCAATTATTGGAGGTTTTTATGCGAAGAAATGTGGGCGTTATTGTTTTACAAATTGCGCTGGCTTTTTTTCTCTTAGTAAGCGGCGTCATGGGATTGATGCAGTCCAATGCAGGCAATTTAAATCCGGTTGTAACATTTCTGACTCATCTTTTGAAAAATGCGGGAATTGCGCACGCTATCATCATTGCAATTGCCGTTTGTGAACTGGTTGCCGGATTATTTTTAATGATCGGGCTTTTCACATTTGCGCCGCGAATCGTTAATGTGATTTTAGTATTGTTTATCATTTTATGGATACTGAATATCGCACTGGTTGACTTTATCGGTACCTTTAATAGTGGCATCCATGGCGTACCGGGATTGCTCAGCTATTTACAGCAGCTTTCCGGCCATTTGATGGTACTGGGAGCGCTTATCTGCGTACAATACCGGAACTGAGCAGGTAAGTACGATAGTTAAGTTGAGCACAAGCAGCACACGCATGAAAAGCGCTCAACTTAACACACCGCTTGGTTCGTTATCCCTTCACGGCACCGGCTGTTAAGCCGCTGATAAAATGCCGACTCATCATCAGATACAGCAAAATAACCGGTACGGCAGAAAGCGTCAGTACTGCCAGAATCTTCGACCAATCGGTTAGATACTGCCCGAACAGCCGCGTTACGCCCAGCAAAAGTGTCTTTGACCGTTCATCGGTAATAAAAATGAGCGGGAACCACAGATCATTCCAAATCGGCACAAGGTTATAGATACTGACGGTTGCAATAGCAGGCGTAATGATGGGAAAAATAATCTTTCTAAAAATCGTCATCCGGCTCGCGCCGTCAATCAGCCCCGCCTCGGTTAAATCTTTCGGAATGGAGCCGATAAATTCCGTGAGGATAAACACCGCAATCGGAATGCCCATCGCAATATAGATCGGATATAGGCCTGCAATGCTGTTGAGCAAACCAAGCGCCTTTATCATTTGTAAGAGGCGGATACTGCCTATTTTGATGGGCAACATCATCCCGGCAATAAAGAAAAAGTATAAAAAGCCCGTTATCTTATTTTTGAGATTGACAAGCGCATACGATGCCATTGCCCCGAACAGAATGATAAAGAACAACGAAACGGCAGTCACCAGAATGCTGTTAACAAAGTACATTAAAAAATCGCCGCTCTGCAGTACGGAATGGTAATTTTCAAATATCCATTTTTTAGGGAGCGAAAAAGGCGCTTCATAAATATCGTATTTTGTTTTAAATGAATTGATGATCATCGTCCATATCGGCAGAATCACAATTACCGCCCAAATTGAAAGCAACACATAATGCAGCGTAAAAGGGCGTTTTTTCGATTTTTGTATCAGCATAGCATCACTCCCTTATTCATTTTTTGAGCGGGTCAGCTGCAGTACGGCGAGGGCACCGGCAAGCAGCATCAAAAAGGTAACCGTGGCAATTGCAGCGCCCAGTCCCGGATTGGGAATACCGACAGGATGCTGTCCCGCAATACCGATACGGTAAAACAGTGTTCCCATAATATCCGTACTGTATTGCGGAGCACCGTTCGCATTTTCCATTGCGAAAATAACATCAAAGGCGTTAAAGTTATTCACAAAGGTCAAAATCGCAACAATGCCGATAACCGGTAAAATCATCGGAATTTTTATCTTTGTTACTTTTTGCCACATATTGGCGCCCGCAATTTCCGCCGCTTCGATAACATCATAGGGAATAGTCTGTAAAGCGGCATAAAACATCATCGTAGGAATTCCCATCCATTGCCAGGCGGATACCAACCCGACCGCGGTAAGCGCCGTATGTTCATCCCCAAGCCACGGTTTTATCATGGAACCGAGCCCGGCCATGTTCAGCAGCGCGGCAAAGGCGCCCCATTGCGGGTTCAATAACAGTTTCCACAGATAGCCGGTAATCAGCACGGCAAAGGTAACCGGCAAAAAGATAATCGTTTGATAAAACCGCGAAGCTCTAAAATCTTTTGACGTCAGCAACAACGCAAAAATAATCGCTAAACAGTTTTGTGCAATCATGTGGATTAAAAAAAAGTACCATGTATTTTTAAATGCGCTCCAAAAGCGCAGCGAATATTCGGAATTAGTAAAGAGATCGATATAATTTTTAAATCCGATAAAGATATTTTTATGCGCTGCAGAATCAAAGGTAAAAAAACTGATCCTAATGGAATCCACCAGCGGGAATGCCATAAAAACAACGTATAAAACCAACGCGGGAATCAAATAAAGATACCAGCCGACAGCATATTTCGCATTTTTAGTCATTGGTTATTCTCAAAATCAGATGATAGATGATGAACCGACCGCCGCGCCTACGGCATCAGCCCATCACTTTGCGTACCGGAACGTTCCGGTTATGCCCATATACAAAAAAAGCGGCAATTAACCCGCAGAGGGATTAATTGCTGCTTATTCCTCTTCAATCCCGACGATTATTCCGGCTTATACCACTGTGCAAGCCCGTCGGCAAGTACATCAGCAGCTTCCTTCGGTGTTTTTTGCCCCTTCATTACGGCAATAACGCCCTCGTTGAGCAGGTTATAGCCGGAAGGCGTTCCGTTCATAAGCTTAGGCCAGACAAAACGGACATCCTGTCCCTTATCTTTCGTCAACGCATATAATTCCGCGCTTTGAGCATTTTCAATGGCAATGTTTCCTTTGAACATCGGATAGAAGCCATTCGGTAAATATTTTGCCACAACCGCAACGCCTTCCGGCTTGCAGAGCCACTCTAAAAAGGCGCGAGCCTCTGCTGTGTGTTTTCCGTTTGCATTCATGGCAATGCCCATGTCGACATGGAAACAAATTTCGGATGACTTCCCTGCGGGAGGCGGAAATGCGATATTGCCCCATTTAAACGGCAGGTCTTTAAAGGTATCCAGCGTCCATGAACCGTCAGCAAACATGGCAGCCTTACCGGTTGCAAACAGCGCATTGGAATCGTTATAGGTAAGCGCTTCAAATCCGTTGGGACAATACGGCGCAATATCCTTCATAGCGGTAAAGGCGGCAACCATATCGCCATCGTTAAAGGCGCGGGCACCGCTTTCATACGCGAGGCGTCCCTTTTCCCCACCGATAAAGTTGGGCAACAGCCCCATCATAAAGCATTCGTTAATATCCCATTCATCAGCAAGTCCGTTTGCAAAGGGCGTGTATCCGGCATTCTGCAACTTCCGGCACGCTGCCAGCAAGTCTTCCCATGTCGCGGGAATAGCGATTCCTTCCTTCGCGAAAATATCTTTATTATAGAAGATTGTTTGAGCAACAGCCGCAACCGGCACACCGAAAGACTTACCGTCTTTATTGCGCCAGGCGTCTTTGCTGCTTTCGCTAAAATTGTCCTGTAAACCGGGAAGATTAGTCAGATCGGCAAAAAAGCCTTTATCAAAAAGCTCTGCGCCAGTTGCGTAGGAACGCGCAAACATCAAGTCCGGGCCGGTACCGTTATCAAGCTGCAACCGTAGCGATGCATTATAATCCGGCGGATTGGTCGGTTTAAATTGAATAAGTACGCCGCTTACTTTTTCATATTCCGCAAGCAGCTTTGTCCATGCGTCAACATCATCGGCACGCCATGAGCCCATCGTCAATACAACTTTTTCGGCCTTAGGGGCTTCTTCCTTTTTAGAACAGCCGATAAAAACCGATGCGACAGCAAGTATCAGAACCGTTATAACTCCTGCCGTAATCTGCTTTTTCATTCTTTTCCTCCTCAGGAAATGCAGTCGGTGCGCCTAAAAATCTCACCTGATTTTTAAAGACGCCTTATCATACTTACTATTATTATACACTCGTTTTTTACTTTCCGCAAAGAAAATCGTACGCAATATGCTGTTTTTGTTGGAATGGTTACATACGTTTCGAGGCTTCTACTGCGAGCGAGTCGCACAATTCATTGTAACGGTTACCTGCATGCCCTTTTACCCACATCCATTCAAGGCTGAGTTGAGCCGCAAGCGCATCGAGCTGCTGCCACAGGTCTTGATTTTTTACCGGCTCTCTACTGGCGGTTTTCCAGCCATTCAACTTCCATTTTTTTATCCATGATGAAATACCCTGCTGCACATATTGCGAATCGGTATGTAAGGTAAGCGGATATCCGGCATACTCAGGCAAGATTTTTTTTTGATATACGGTAAGTGCTTGGATAACAGCCATCAATTCCATCCTGTTATTGGTTGTCATCTTTTCTCCGCCGGAACCGCGCAGTAGTTCCTTTTCATCCTGCGTACCATAGAGGTCTTTGAGAATCATCACAAATGCCCAGCCTCCCGGCCCGGGATTTTGCGAACACGCCCCATCGGTGTACAATTTAATCTTTGCTGTGGTCATACTTTTATCCCCCATAGGTTATTTTACTTGTTTTAATAGATTAGCAGCTTGCGCGATAAGCGCTTCGGTCATATCCCAGCTCAGACAGGGATCTGTTACGGATTTGCCGTATTCTGCCGTTTCGGTGCAGCGTTCAAAAGGAACCGAGCCTGCTTGAATAAAACTTTCGAGCATACAGCCTTTCACAGCTGAAAACGGCGCCCCTTCCAGCCGCAACCGCAGACTATCGAAGAGAACCGCACCCTGCCGTTCCGGATCCTTTTGCGAATTTCCATGAGAGCAATCGATCAGCAGCGCCGGTTGAATGCCCTGTTCTGTTAAGAGCCGACAGCTTGTTTCAACGGCGGCCCTATCGTAATTCGGCCCGTGCGCACTCCCCCGCAACACTAGATGCGCATGTTCATTGCCGCCGGTATGTATAACGGCAGCGCACCCGTTTTGTCCAATGCCGAGAAACGCATGCGGCCTGCGCGCACTCACGATCGCATTAACAGCGGTATGCATCGCTCCATCGGTTGGATTTTTAAACCCGACCGGCATCGAAAGCCCTGATGCAAGCTCCCGATGTATCTGGCTTTCCGCAGACCGCGCACCGATGGAAGCCCAACTGATGAAATCCGCCGTGTATTGCGGCACAATGGGGTCAAGCAATTCCGAAGCGGCCGGAAGCCCAAGCTCGGTAATGGCCTGCAGCGTCTTACGCGCCGTTTCCAACCCTTTGAGCATATCGATACGGCCGTCCAGTCCCGGTTCCACGATCAAACCGCGCCAGCCTAACCCGCTGCGCGGCTTTTCAAAATATGCCCGCATCACAATACAAAATATATCGCGGTATTGTTCCCTCAGACGCAGCAGCCGTGCTGCATAATCCAACGCCGCAGCAGGCACGTGAATGGAACACGGGCCGACTATCAATAAAAAACGCTCATCGGTACCGTCAAGAATCGCTTCAATATCCTTCCGTCCGGTCATTACGGTACGATACGAAGCCTCCGAAACCGGAATGTTTTCACGCATCTGTTGAGGCGGAACCAGCGGATGCATCTGCGTAATCCGCTGGTCATATAAAAACGGGTAATCGTTCATTGTGTGCCGTTACACGTCAATATCCGTACTATCGGAAGTGCGTGCTATATCGATCAGTGTAAAAAAGAGAATCACAAACATCGGGCCGAGTATGATGCCGTTGAAATTAAAAAATTGAATGCCGCCAAGTATCGAAAAGAAAATCAGCAGCGGGTGTATCTGAATACGGCTTTGCAAAAACATCGGGCGCAAAAAATTATCCATTGAACTAATCAGCGCTCCTGCCGTACAAAGAAATAAAATGCCTTTAAACAGACTTGCCGTTAATACAAGTTCAAGTCCAATCGGTATCCACACGAGCGCACAACCCAAGAACGGTAAAAAAGAGCTGAAAAACGTTAAAAAAGCCAAAAGCAGCGCGCCTTCTATCCTGAACAATGAGTACACGGCAAACGCGGCTACAAACTGCGTAATGGAAACCAGAAAATACCCTTTAAAAAGATTGCTGATCGTTTCTTTAATCTTTGCGGCAAGTTTTTGTCCTTCCGACACTTGAATAGGGATTGCCGTAACGAATACCGATGCGAGATATTGTCCGTCAACAAAGAAAAAATACAACGCAAAGCACATGAACAAAAGCGACAGTACAAAGTTACCGATGTTCCGCGCAAGGCTTGTCGCATAATGAACGATCGTGTTGCTATACTTTAAGAAAAAATTCATCAACTCTTTCTTGAGATCAAATACCGAAAGATCAATCGTTCCCATCGAAATTTGCAATACCATTTCATTCAGCGAAGAATTTTTTTCAATCTTGAGCAGGTCGGGATGTTCACCAAAAAAATCCATCCCCTTTCTTGCAAACATCTGCGCCTGGCCAATCAATTTAATGATAAAAAAGAAGAGGATGCCGCCGACAAGGACAATCGTGCCGACGGAAAACGCAGCAGCGATAACACGCCGTTTCATCTTAAACCCTCGGGCATTGGGATCCATCTTTTTGACTATTCGATGATACCACGGCCCGAACAACGTATAGAGGATTGCCGACCAGAGTAACACGCTCGCATAGGGGAGAAAGACCCGCGCCACCAATACGACCGTAATTGCAAGTAAAATGAAGAATGAAACTGTTTGAAATTTTATCGACTTCTGCATTATTGCGTGATTTTAGCTCCCGATGAAAAGCCTTCAATGTCCTTAAAATATCGAACGGTTCCTACCCGCAGTTCATCCGTCGCCGGTTCATCACAGACGATGATTGCATGCCGGTGCAGCTGTAATGCCGAAATCGTCCAAATATGATTAACCCCGCCTTCTACTGCATGACGAACCGCCCGAGCTTTATTATAGCCGGTTGCTAAAATCAAGACTTCTTCCGCATCGGTAATGGTACCGATACCGACAGTAAGGGCGGTCTTGGGTACTGCCGCCGTATCACCGTCGAAAAAACGCGCGTTCATCACAATCGTATCCTGCGTAAGCGTTTTTTGGCGCGTGCGTGAAGAAAGCGACGATCCGGGTTCATTGAACGCAATATGTCCGTCAGCGCCAACGCCGCCCATGAACAAATGGATTTTTCCGTATTGAGCAATTGCCGCTTCGTACTTTTCGCATTCAGCTGCCGGGTCTTTTGCCATTCCGTCTAAGATATGGATATTTTCTGCCGGAATATCGATATGCGAAAAGAAATTTTCATGCATAAAGTAATGATAGCTTTGCGGATGTTCAGGCTTCAGCCCGACATATTCATCCATATTAAAGGTTACAACATGCTGAAACGATATCTTTTTTTGCCGATAGCGATTGATCAATTCTTTATATACACCAAGCGGCGTCGAACCGGTCGGCAATCCGAGCACGAAAGGCTTGGATGCCGTCGGCGCAAAATCAGTAATCTTTTTACAAATATAATCAGCAGCCCAGACGGAACAGGCATCATAGTCGGGTTGTATTATTAAACGCATAACGCTTCTCCTACAATAAATTCTTTTTTAAACTGCCTTTGATTACGGTAGCCAGCACATTAAACTGCTTATCGAATACCACAAGATCGGCTTCATAGCCGGGCATAACCGAACCGCGTTTTGCATAGTGCATGATCTCCGCCGGATTTGCCGAACCCAACCGTACCGCTGTTTCAATCGGGAATCCGAAAGACACAAGATTTTTAACCCCGCGGATCATAGAAAGACTTGATCCGGCAATAACGCCATCTGCTTTATGGTGGAAACACCCGCCTTCAAACACTACTTCAACATTATTTGCCAATAACGGCCCTTCATGCTGCTCCGTCGGCTTTAAGCTGTCGGTTACCAGCACAATTTTATCGATCGGTTTATCCCGCATCAGCAAACGGATAAGATCAGGATGCACATGGATACCGTCTGCAATAATTTCACAAGACATTTCAGGATGAATAAGAATTGCGCCAACCGCGCCGGGATTCCGATGGTGCATCTGGCTCATCGCATTAAAAAGATGCGTCGAGTGCAAAATTCCGGCCTGCATTCCTTCCAGCATATTTTGATACAGCGCATTCGTATGCCCTGCTTGCAAGACAATATTTTTCTTGATGCAGTAGAGCGCCAACTCCCGCATATTTTTCAGTTCGGGCGCAACGGTCATATTGACGATATTACCGTTTGCGGCAGCCCAAAGCTTATCCATCAGCTCAAAATTAACGGGACTGATAGCAGACTCATCGAGTGCTCCCGGTTTTTCAGGGGAGATAAACGGCCCTTCAAGGTGCAGCCCCATAATAGTTGCGCCCTCTTCGTGCCCCATTGCATCGACGACAGCTTTTATGCATTCCAACATATTATCGGGATCACTGGGATACAAAGTCGGATTAAAAGCCGTAACCCCGTATTCAGCAAGCGCTTTTGACATGCCAAGGATAGAGTCGGTTGACTTGTCTTCCGTACCGAACCCCGCAAAACCGTGAATGTGCGTATCGATAAGACCGGGCGCAAGGAAACATTGCCCGACATCAATAATGCGCACGTCCGAAGAAAAGCGCTTATTTAAAAAGCGGCGTTCGCTAAAGACATCTTCAATTTTGCCGTCTTTTACCAAAACGCAGCTGTTTTCCATTAATGAATAGCCGGTTACAACCGTTGCATTATGAAAACAAATTGAATTTTCCATACTTTCTCCATTAGATGTGGCCGTAATTTTAGCAAAAAAACGGCAAAAGGCCTAGAGGGAGAAACACCGGTTTTAAAAAATATATTACTCCTCCTGCCACACTAAGCGGAAACCTACAACATCGTAACTTCTATCGGAACTATCATTATCCCGCTTACCGGTCATACAGCGGTAAACGGCCTTTTCATCATTTTCAGACCAGTTACCACCGCGCAAAACGCGTTCAGTATCGGAAGATAATAAAGAGCCTGTGGGATCCGTTACCGAACCGGAAGATAATGTTGCAGAATACCTGTCCCAACACCATTCGGAAGCATTACCGCTCATATCGTGGATACCCAGCTTATTCGCTGTTTTTTTCCCGACATCGGATAATCCGGTTACCGACGGGTTTTGAGGCACAAAAGCTGAGCCGTCGTAATATTTGTTAAAAACCGCAACACGGGAGGTTTCTGCACGTAAGGTTTCATAACTTTCACCTGCCGACATTACCATATCTTTGAATCCGATAGGTTTTATCGCACCGCTTGCCGAATTTACATTGGTTAAATAAACACCGCCGTAGATTTCAGCATTCGTATCGTTATCCTGATAACGGGCAGCGTATTCCCATTCGGCTTCAGTCGGTAAACGGTAGCCTTTTTTTGATTGGTCAAAATAAGCGTTATCCACCTTTTCTGCATCTTTTAGAACTTCCGCGCCGGGAGCCGAACTTTCGCGGTATACGCAGTGGTCGGTAGTTCCGTATGTCAATTCAGTATAAGCATTGCACCACACAATACAATCCCGCCAGCTTACCTTTGTTATAGGATGGTTTTCGGGAGGAGGATTTTCTTCATGCCCGTCGTCATCAAAATCAAAAGCATAGTCATTTTCTTTTGCCCACAGATATACTTCATCCCATAATTTTACGGTAACTTCGTACTTTCCTATTGTATACTTACTTAATGTTACATTACGTCCCGTGGGAAACACGCCTTTCCATGAGTCGTCGGCATCAGCAGGAAGCGGAGAAGACGAGGTTTTACCGGTAATAGTTACTGTATCTATCTTAATTCCTTCGGAAGCAGAAACAGCGGGCAATTCTTCGGTAACCGCATATACGATTGTATCTTTCTCAAAGGGTGTATCTTCGTCTATATACTCGCCGTCAACAGAGCCTATTCTCCAGCTCGAAAACTTATGGCGCGGAGTATAACCGGTTATTTTACCGGCTGCTTCATCTTTTATCGTTGTCCACTTAGTACCGTCGTCGGCAATAAACTCGTTATCGGGAGCAGGTTTAATTTGAACATGCTCATCGCCCCTTACGGTTATCTTTACTTTATCGGATTTGGAAAGAGCGTATATCACCGTATCGTCTCTAAACTTGTACGTATCTTTCAAATCTTGTCCATCGGCTTTTTTCAATTTCCAACCTTTTAATTTAAAACCGTTTTGGTAATTGAGCAAAGTTTCGATATCGGCTTTATGGTCTTCCCATTTTGAATCGTAATCAATTCTATACGTATAAGGATCATTCGGTATAATAACGTTGGTATCGCCTTGAATGGTCAGTATAACATGTGTTCGTTTTGAGATAGCGTACACGGTCGTATCGGCAGTAAATTTATACGTAGGCTGTATTGCGGCACCGGTTCCGTCTGCTTTAAATTTCCATGTAGAAAAGGCGTAATTCTCATCATATCCTGTGATTGCATTCCCTGCTTGAATCAATATATCAGACCATTCAACACCATACGGCCGGTCTATTTTATTTGCTCCGCTGACTGTATCAACAAAAGTATGCCCATCCCCCATAACGGTGATGATTATTGTCTTTCTCTTTGATTCGGCATAGACAACCGTATCAGCATTAAATTGATAATCCGCGCTAATCTCTCCTCCCGAAGCATTTGCTCGTTTCCATGTTTTATTTTCATAACCTGGCGTATAATCAATTTTACTGTCTGCCGTCGTTTTAACAGCATCCCATTTTGTACCGGGAGGTACCTCTATAATATGGTCTGCTTTAGGACGAGCATTTATATCACCTTCAACCGTTATCGTAATCTTAGCCGGAGGAGGCGCTGAAGTCTGTTTTGTTACAATAAAAACCGTTGCATTTGTATTAAAAACATAGTCCTCGGTTAGATTTTGACCTCCTGCATCGGTAAGCGTCCATTTGTCGAGCCCATGCCCCGCCTCGTAGTGATCTATTCTATCTTCCGCTTGGACTTTCAATTGGTGCCACGTTTTTCCCTTATCCGCCGTGAACGTTTTTTCCGCTTTCAACGTAACGTGCGTATCCCCCGCAACGGTAATCGTTATGTTTGGTATGATTGTTTGTTTTGCCGTAACATACACAGTTGTATCCGCATTAAATTGATGAGCATCAGAAATAACTTCACCGGAAACATTATTGAATTTCCACGTATCATTTTCATAGCCTTCATCATAGCTGATTGTTTCGGCGGCAAGTTCTTTGATATGAGCCCACGTTTCATTCTTAGGTACTGTAATAGTATTATGCCCTGCCGTTTTATACCTAACGTGCTCACCTGCTGTAATAGTTATCGTTATCTGAGGTTGAGGTGCTGCGGTTTTCTGCTTCGACACAGCATACACTGTTGTATCTGTATTGAACTGATAATCGTCAGGGATAACCTCACCGGATGCGTCATTCAACTTCCATGTATCATTTTCATAATGAGCAGCATAATCTATCTTACTGTTTGCCAGCAGCTTAATACTTTCCCATTTTGTACCGGGCTCCTTATTAAAGGTATGATCTGCTGCTTTGGGCACAGCATGTTCATCCCCTGCAACAGTGATAGTGATTTGTGTAACCGGTGGTGCAGCAGCCTGCTTCGATACAGCATACACGGTTATATCGGTATTGAACTGATAACCGTCAGATATAACCGAACCGGAACCATTATTCAGCTTCCATGCATCATGTTCAAAACCGGTTTTGTATGTAATGAGAGCCTCGGCATGTTTTTTTACATCAGCCTATGTTTTGGCTTTATCAATTTTAAACGAACGAACCTCCGTTTTAAACGCAACATTGGTATCCCCTGCAACAGTTATGGTTACTTGTGCAACGGGTATCTTCTTCGATTCTACAAACACCGTTGTGTTCGCCATAAAGCGGTACGCATCGGTCAACGATTGTCCGGTAGTATCGTTAAGTTTCCATCCGGCATTTTCATAACCGTCGGAATATGTAATCTTCTTTTCAATACGAGCTTTAACATCGCTCCACTTTGAACCTTTTTGAAATGTAAATGCTGACTCTGCAGTAAATTTTACATTTGTATCTCCACGAACACTTACCGTTATCGGTAAATCTTCGGGCTGCGGATCCAGTTTCATTCCGGGTTTGCATCCTAATATACAAAACGCGACGGCAAATAAAAAGCCAACTCCCAGTCTTCTCATACAACCTCTCTTAAAAAAGAATAGAGAAATGTTACCTTATTCGAGGCATATTCCTCTTCCGTTGGAACCTTCAAAATAGCTGCTCCAATCTTTAAATAATCCCTTTATCACAATAGAACTTTGTACAATAAAACGTATTTATAATAGATGCCGAATACTTTATGCGAATGAAAAGCATTGACTGTGAAGTAAGCGTCTTTTACGCATATATCTTTTTTTCAATATTCCAATATTTGCATGATTCTCCCGAATCATGCAGGCGGACTATACTGTATTTATCCAAATAAAGCAAGCGTATTGCTAACATGCTGCAGGGCAATCATTTGCTAAAACTTTTCTTTGCAAAAAGAAAAGTTGTGATGTACACTGATAATAAGGATGAGCCTATCGGCGAATATCATCGAGGAGGAAATATGCAAAAGTATTTTAAAGCGAGTATTTTTTTACTTCTGACAGCAGTATTTCTTGCTGTTGCCTGTAGACATTCAACAACCGTTGCAGACCCTATCTATACGGTTTCGTTTGATTTAAACGGGGGGGGGGGCCTGCTCTTAACGCCCAAAAGATTACAAAAAACAACAAAGTTACAAAACCCACCGATACACCTACACGCAGTAATTATATCTTTCAATATTGGTCAAAGAGTCCGGACGGCGCAGCATATAACTTTAACGAGCCGGTAACCGGCGATTTTAAACTCTTTGCAGTATGGAAAATACAGCAATACACCGTTAATTTTAATCTCAACGGTTCTTCCGAAGGAACAACACCGCAACCTCAAACTATTGAGAGCGGCAAACCGATTACTAAACCTGCTGAAAGCCCTACCCGTTCAGGGTATACCTTTAAATATTGGTCAACAGAGACAAGCGGAAGTGAATACGATTTTTCAACACCGGTAACATCAAGTTTTACCCTGTACGCCGTATGGGAAAAAATCAAGATTTATACTATACAGGGCACCACGCATGAATCACCTTTCAAAGATCAAACGGTAACAGCAGTACCCGGCATCGTAACGGCTATCACATATTCTAAAGGAGCACCTACCGGTTTCTATATGCAGGATGCGCAGGGAGACGGCAACCCCGTTACATCGGACGGTATCTATGTGTATTGCGGTAAAGATAATATGTCTGCAGCACTGAAAGTAGGAGATGCAGTAACCGTAAGCGGAAAAGTTGTCGAATATATTCCCAATCCTAAAACAAATAAGCAAGGTAATCCGGTATATGATAAGGCCGATCGTTTATCCACAACTCAATTGATGAGCGATACTTCCAAAATAGAAATCAAATCCCATGATAATACCTTGCCTACAGCATTTGAGCTGACGCCTGCCGATATGATAAAAGAGGTTGCGACCGGGCCGATCGGTACATTAGAGCCGACGGTAGAAGCAATCGATTTTTATGAAAGCCTTGAAGGTATGCTGGTCAAAGTAACTAATCCTCAAGTGATAGCAAAAAATTTCAGCAAAACCTATTATATTGCGCCGCATGACGCACCCGGCATTTCTTATCGCGGCGGTATGATGTACAATAGCTACACGGAGACATTACCGGCGTTATAACGTACCACAATGGTGATTATGCGTGTGAGTATCAAATTGCATTGACGGAAAAGCGAAGTCAATCGCCATAAGCAAGCGGAAATAGTTAAGAACTTTATCGACTCCATCCTTGATGCTCGCCCGAAAGCAATGATTGTTTCCGTCGGGGACTACAATGACTTCTGGTTTTCAAAAACGCTTGAGATTATGAAAGGCTCCAATATGAAAAATGCTATTGAAGCATTACCTGAAAATGAACGTTATACCTTTGTATATAATGCACATTCGCAAACGCTTGATAATATCCTCGTGCCTAATCGCTCCGAAGTAGCCATCAGCGGCGCAAATGTCCTGAACGTCAATTCGGAATTCGGCGGTAAACTTTCCGACCACGATCCGGTATTCGTTCAATTAGACTGGTAGCATCCCGCATTTATAAAACTAAAAGAGCCCTTGAGTATCTTCCACAACTGGGAACATTCAAGGGCTCTTTTTATGTTGTTTACATTTTTATAAATAGAAACAATATACGGAAGAGACTATTCTGCAGCCTTTTCGGTTCCGGCAGGCGGTACAATCTCCAAAAGCTCAACTTCAAAAATCAGCGTTGAATTAGCCGGAATGACTTGCGGAACACCCCGTTCGCCATAACCGATTTTTGACGGAATATAGAGCTTATATTTTGAACCGGCCTTCATCAGCTGCAAGCCTTCTTTCCATCCTGCAATCACCGCATTGAGGGGAAATTCAACCGGATTGCCTCTATCATAGGAGCTATCGAACACAGTTCCATCCAGCAGCATACCTTTGTAGTGAACTTTCACCGTATCGGTATCGACCGGTAAATTGCCGGTTCCTTCAGTGATAACCTCATACTGCAAACCGCTTTCGGTGGTCTTAACGCCTTCGTTTTTTGCATTTTTTTCTAAAAATTCGGTTTCTTTCGCCAAATTTTCCGCCGCTTCTTTTTTATGTGCTTCTTCAGTTGCCCGCTGCAATACTTGTTGAGCGGCAGCAATATCCGCATCACCTTTCTTTCCGGCTTCTTTTAAGCCTTTCATCAGTTCGCTGTAATCAACATCAAGTTTAAATTCTTTCAGCGATGTCCCCATCATAATACCGAAAGCATAACCGATTTCTTTTTTCGTCGGGGGCGGTAACTCTTTTGTCGCTTCTTCGTTCGCCGCCTCAACTTTTGCACCATCCGATGCAGCTGCAGCGTCCGCTGTTTCTTGTTTTTTGCAGCTGACTGTAAAAGGAATTACAGCAAGCGCTGCAACAGCAATAATCGATAACATCTTTTTGTTCATTTTTCACATCCGTAAAATAATAAAATTATGTGTTATGACGATACTAACAATAAATAAAAAAGTCAATGTTTTCTATTGGAAAGGAAGAAAAATGCAGCTGTTTATTATTTGTATTGTGTACGCTGTCGTCGCGATCATTCTTTGCTCATGCGCAGTTAAGAACTTTTTTAAAATGAAAACCCAAAACAGCCATTTACACCGGCAGTATTTTTTTACAGTGATTATTCTTTTGTTCATTTTGCTTATATCATTTATTGCTATTCTGTTAAAACTCAAAGCAGACGTAGTGGCCATCGGCGATACTTCCAGTTCAGGTTTTCTCATCGGATATTCCGATGAACCAGACTACAGCCTTATCGCCCTGATTGGACTTATCATCCTTGGAATAGGAGGCCTCGCGCTTTTCGACCGGTTCTTCCTTAAAAGAAGATCAAAAACCGAACAAGAGTACCGTACACGCCGACGATTCGCAATCGGTATTTTAATATTCTTGATAACCGGTATTGCCGCAGTTAAATTGATGATATAAAAACGCATCGATTTTCTCACAATCTTGTATAAGTTTTAAAAACTTGATATTATTTTTTATTCGGTATCTTCAAAAATAGGTGAATTACTGGACTATCATGTGATTTTTACAAGTGTTTTCAAAGCGTGCAAAGAAATCTTTACAAGACTTTCCACAATGTGTTAATCGATATAAGTCATTATATACAAATGATTTATACAATTTTACGCATACTAAAAAAATAGAGAAACACTTTCAGACTATCACTTTTCTGAACTTTACTTGCACTCCATTTTTGAAATACCAATCTATTTTATACGAGGTGAAATATGATCAGAGGCGGCGATATTGCAAAAGGTACGGTATTATTACACAAAGGCAGTCCGTATTTGGTAGTGGAACGGGAATTTGTAAACCCCGGAAAGGGGGCGGCATTTGCCCGTGTTAAAATGAAGAATTTAAAAGATGGCGCCGTTTTAACTCAAACCATCAAAACCGCAGATACGGTAGAAGATGCAACTGTAGATACGCACAAGGGACAGTATCAGTATGAAGACGGTGAAAGCTATCTGTTTATGGATACGGAAAGCTATGATCAAATTGCCGTACCTTCCGATATTATCAACGATAAAAAATATTATTTGCGGGAAGGCGATGAATACGAAATTCTTATTTGGGAAGGTAATCCCATCGATGTAAAAATCCCGGCAAAAATGGTTTTTGAAGTTGCAGAAAGCGAAAACTATGTCAAAGGCGATACCGTTTCGGGAGCAACTAAACCTATTACAACCGAAACAGGTCTTGTGGTTCGGGTCCCGCTCTTTATTAAGCAGGGCGAAAAGATATTAGTAAATACCGAATCAAACGAATACCAAGAGCGTATCAATTCATAATTGGATATTCCTAAAGGTATCAGTATTACGGCAGTCTTAATCCGTAATAATACTTGCTCATACCCTTCAAAATTTGAAGGGTATTTTTTTATTTGCTTGTTTTATATGCTGCTTAAACCAGCCAACATTGTAAATTTAATTTAAATATCATCCCAGTTGTTCAATTATTCGGCGAATCTTCATAGCCCCAGTAAAATACTTCACTAATGTTTCACGTGAAACATTATCCATCTTTTTTCTACCCTCATTTCTATATAATTATAATTTTCAAACCTTTATCTTGACTCACAACACATCCAAAAATATACTATCGGCACTTTTTAACTGCATCAATTATATGTACAAACAAATTTTGTATATAGAGGTATTGATGATAAGGAATATATATGAAAAAATCTTTTTTCATCGGGTTGTTTACTCTTTTTATAGCTTCGTTCACCTTTGCAGCAGAAAAAGACAGCAGTGGAAATGGTGGGAAAGACAAAATCGGCGGATATATCGGTTCTCCGTTTGGTCTATCATATTCGCATGAATTTAATGATTTGATTGAGTTGCGGGGTACAGCGGTATCTGGCGGTATAATAGTTTTGACATGCAAGTTGGTGCGCTTTTTACGGTATTTGATCCAATACTGTCCGGGCTTGGTAATCAACATTGCCCATTATCATTAGGACCGGTATTAGGCGGCAGTATTAATGTTATGAAATATCCTCCGTATAAAGCGGTTAATACCAAAATACTTTTGTCCTTTTTATAAATTAAAACAATATCAGGTCTAATATGACAATCTCTATATCCTTTGTAATTTCCTAATCAACAACCCCGACGCAAGCGTCGGGGTATTAAACCCTCCGCACGAATAAAGAATGATCTTGATATTTCTTTTCAAGTTTTTCATCATTTAAAAGCTTATTAATCACTAAATCGACTTCAGCAATAATAGCTTGATTTTTTAATTTGCGATAATCCTTTTTAAATTGACTTGTATAATCAAATGTATACCTCATTTTAACAAGCTGTCCTTTGCCTCTTGCCACGAATCGAAAGGTTTCCGCAACCCTTTTCTAATTTCATCGGTTATAGCATCAGCCTCTTTTATTGCTGCTATTGTTTCTCCGTCAAAATTGTCAATTCTCACATCAAACGGAAAACCTCCCGTCTGAATAGATTTTCTCAGAAAAACATTAATTGCGGCCGTCAAATTAAGTCCTAATGTATTATAAATATATTCGCTTTGAGCTTTGACATCAGGATCTATTCGAATACTAAAATTTGATGTGACTGCCATTTATACATCTCCCGTAGTTATTTTGCAACGCATTATATATGCATTGCAATACAATATACTTTTATTTTAGACATTATTTACAAAAAATCAATATCTTGACGTAACATAGCAATCAGTGGTATTATGATAACGATTTGCGGATGTCGTATAACGGCTATTACCCGAGCTTCCCAAGCTCGTGACGGGGGTCCGACTCCCCTCATCCGCTTTAGCTGCCATTACAATAAAACGCCTTCCATCTTCAAAAGCCTATTTTGTTTTATTATTTTCGATAATTGAAACTCGCAATTTTTCAAATGCCTGTTGTAATTCGGCAGGTAATACAGCTTTTGACGCTGTTTCGGTTTTGTCTGCTTTTTTTATATGAGGCATTGCACATACATCCGTCGAAGCGGTTTTACTCGCATGGTTATTCATACAATATTCGGATGTTGCAACGTGTTTTTGCTCTTTCCGATAATGAGCAACGATAACGGAAATATCTTGTACGTGCAGCTGCGGATATTTTTTTTGAAAGTTGCGGATAATATACCGCTTATTTAACCGCAGCTGTTGACTCCAGCCGGGATGATCGGTTTCAATTACGGCGATATGATGTTTAATATCAATTAATTGAGAATGCGCAGCTTGTTTTTCACCGACGATCGACGCCCATGATGAATAGACTTCCAATATTTTTGACTGCTGAAATAATCCTAGCCTGTCAGAATACAGCGTAATCAATTCCGAAAGTTTTTTTATTTCACTCTGCACGGAAATCCCCATCGGAAACAATGTATACCAGCGTCTTATCCCGTCTATAATTTTGATACGGTTCACCCGGCAAAAAGGTACAAATCAGCTGATCATACTGGGGTAAAAGTGCGGTAAATTTTTGTCGTTTTTCAGGATCCAATTCCAGCAGTACGTCATCCATCAGCAAAACCGGCAGCCGTCCGGTTGTTTCAGTGTAAAAATAGGCTTGAGCAGCTCGTAATACCAGTGACAGTAACCGCTGCTGCCCCATCGAAGCGGTCGCTACAAAAGGTTTCTTGTTACGGATAAATCGTATTTTATCCCGATGAGGTCCTGACATACTGGTATTCATTGTAAAATCCAGTTGTCTTCTTTCTATCAATGAAACCAACACTTCATCAAAAGTTCTGAATTTCCACGATGGACTATAGTCTATCAGCACTGAATCGATACCGCTAATACTTTCATAGAGCGAAGAAAAGGTTTTATTAAAAGATTCTATTAGCTTATTTCGTTTTTCAATTATTTGGAGTCCTATCGGAACAAGTTGTGCATCAATAACATCGAGCACTTCAGTCCGCTTTTCTTTCAATATCAAATTGCGCGATTTGAGTAGCTTTGTAAAATTGCGGAGTACATCGATATAGGAAGCGTCATATAGTGAAAGAGACTGATCAATAAAAAATCGGCGGCGTTCCGGTGAACCTATTGCAAAATCCAAGTCATCATGACAAAAGAGAATACAAGGAATAGTTGAAATAAATTCTTTTCTATCATGTATTTTTTTTAAGTTTTTTTCTATTGTTTTTTTCTTATCTTTTGAAAAGATTGATATTCGATGACTTCGTTCTTCGCTTTCCTTGAAAAGAACACGAATACTGTATTCATTGGTACTTTTTTTATATATTTCCGTTTCGTTCCGAGTTCTAAAAGAATTGCCATAAGAGGCAAGGTAGAGCGCTTCCAAAAGGTTTGTCTTACCCTGCCCGTTTTGTCCAACTAAAAAAACTTCAGGAGCTGAAAGATCAATTGTTTTGTTTTCAATATTCCTGAAGTTATAGAGTGAAATCGATAAGAACGACACAAAGGCTACTCCATTTGCATCGGCATAATGATATGGAAGAAGTGAGTATCGACTTCAGGACGTAAGGTAATTGCTTTCATCGGATCGGTAAATTCTATTTTGATATTTTCTGATCCAAGGACTTTGAGCGGTTCTTCCAGGTATATATAGTTGAGAGCAATTGTTACTTCGTTTCCTTCGTATTTACAGGGGATTTCTTCATTAGCCGTTCCTAATTCGCTTTCATTTGATGTAATGGAAAGAGTTCCGTCGGATATCTTTAAAAATATTCGTTTGGATTTTTGTTCTACCAGCAATGCTACACGTTTTAATGCTTGTAAAAAGTCATCGCATTGCACTTCAAAGTGATATTCTTGAGTTTCGGGAATAACACGCTCGTAATTGGGAAATTGACCATCTATTAAAATAGATGCGAATTTATATGCATTAAAGTTGAAGAAGATGGTTTTTCCGCTGATTCCAACGGAAATCATACCTTCATCGGAAGAACGTTTTTGAATAATAGAAAGGATTTTCGGAGGAATAATGCTTCCTTTAAAATCGGGAAGAGCAATTCCAAAATCATGCTGAATAAAGGCTAATCTTCTTCCATCGGTAGCAGCAAATATTAAGTTATTTTCCTTTTTTTCCATATAAATGCCGTTCATAAAGTAACGTGTTTCGTCATCGGAAACGGCAAAGATTGTTTGTGTAATCATTTCTTTAAATTCTTTTGCAGGAATTTCGAAAAATTGTACATCCGATGAATCGATAAAAGGAGGAAAATCTGTATCGGATATTGTTTTAAGAGAAAATTTTGCTTTTTTGCTTATTGATTTGATAATGAGCTTTTGATCTTTTTGTTCCGCTTCTATTTCACCTGAAGGCATTGAAGCAATAATGCTGGTAAATTTATCGCAGAATACGGTTGTCGCACCTTCTTCAATAATATCGACGGGAATCTTTGTTTCAAAATTAACCTTTATATCAGTTGCACGGATTGTTAAGCTACCTTCTTTTGCTATCAGTAAAACGTTTGAGAGAATTGAAAGGGCTGTTTTATTTGAAATGATTTCTTGAGCTATAGCCATTTCTTTCAATAAAACTTCTTTAGTAAAAGTAAATTTCATAATTTCTCCTGAAAAGGGGTTAATATTATTATAATATAAATTTAGTAATAGTAATAGTAGTATCGGTGAATTTCTTAATATTTCATGTAATTGTTTGTTTGATAAGTAGTTATCGGTTTAATAGAACTGCCTGAACTATGCACAATTTATATCATTATGCACAGTAAAAAAAGATGTGCACAGTAAAAGGCTCGTTATAAACAGCTTTTTCAGGGGCTATGCAGAGCTTATTCACAGTGACGGTTTTGTTTGACGCTGACTAAAATAGGTGGTATAGTTTGATAGTATTTGATAATGTTTGGTTGCTAGGAGTATCTCATGTTTTATCATAATAGACCGGCAAGTATTAGCCGTTTTACGAAGCCTCATTTCTTTAAGGGTGGAGAACAGGCAGTGCTTTTAATCCATGGGTATACAGGTTCGCCGCGTGAGATGTTATGGCTTGGGACGCAGTTGCATAAAGCAGGTTATACCGTGTCTATTCCCCGCCTTCCGGGTCATGGAACGAATAAAGATGATTTTATGGCTTCTTCGTGGAAGGACTGGCTTCGGTGCGTTTATGATGAGTATGTCAATTTGGCGGAAGAATATGCAACGGTCTTTGTCGGCGGGCTTTCGATGGGAGGTGTGTTGACGGCGCTTCTCGCGGCGAAATTTCAGCCTGAAAAGATTTTTTTATGCGCGCCTGCGTTCGTTGCGGCGGATACCCGAATTAAATTAACTCCCTATTTACGGTATTTTATAAAAACGCTCCCTTCCGACGGAAAGCCGTTTTACCCTGAACCGGAATTTTATGATTGTGTAAAGGATTATTGTAATTATAGTTATGTTGGAAAAGCTGCCGACCTTTATAGGTTACAGAAGATGGCTGTACGGGAGCTGCCGAATATCCGTTCAAAGACGATAACCGTTTTATCGAAAGCGGATAAGTCTGTACCGTTTAGAGAAAAAGAGCTGATTGACCGCTTGTTAAAAGCGCCGAACGAATATGTTATCTTGGAAGAAAGCAGTCATATTGTAACCGATGATGTTGATCGGGAACTGGTTGCGCAGCGGATAATCGAATTTTTAGCGCGGTAGTCCGTTATTTTTTTAGGATGAATTTTAGGAAAGAAATCTTTTATCCGAAAAAACTATCTTTTTTTCCTATTTTTTAGCCATTTCGCCTTCGGCGATGCATATAGTATCGCAGGAGGTATGAATGAGAGCACGCAAATCTTTTGACGCATTAACTATTTCCGACGACTTTATGTTTTGCAAGATTATGGAGGATGAGGGACTTTGCAGAATATTTTTGGAAATGCTTTTAGCAGATAAGATTGGTAAGATTACGTATTTATCATCACAAAATGCGATAGCAACAAATTCGGAAGCAAAGTCGATTCGTCTTGATGTATTGGTAAGAGATGAAATTGGAAAATGTTATGATATTGAAATGCAGGTGGCTAATGAACATAACATATCGAAAAGGATGAGATTTTATCAAGGGGCTATTGATATTGCACTATTGGATAAAGGAAATTCTTATAAAGATTTGAATGATAGCTATATTGTTTTTATCTGTTTATTTGATCCGTTTGGGTATAACAGAGCGGTATATACATTTGAAAATATGTGCAAGGAAGATAATCGTATTTGCTTACAGGATGGGGCTAGGAAAATTATATTAAATGCGGATGCGTTTCAGCAAGCAGAGAATCCGGAGTTACGAGGATTTTTACAATATGTCGTAACGGGTGAAGTAAACACAGAATATACCAGGAGGATAGACGACATGATACGGACAATAAAGGTGAGTGAACAAATGAGGAAAGAGTATCGCATCTTACCGGCAGTTATCATGGATGCGATAGATGAAGGATTACAACAAAAGGCCGTACAGGCTGCACGAAATTTAAAGCAGCTCGGTATTTCTATTGATATTATTGTTCAAGCGACGGGATTAAGTAAAGAAGAAGTGGAAAATATCTAAGGAAATGAGTTAGGTAGCGGCTTACCGTGTTTACACTGCAAGCCGCTGCACTAAAACCCGTTAGAACTCGTCGGTATAACCGGTTTTTCGTATTTTTTGTTTTTCTTTTAAACTTAAACTTGAACAGCCTGAAAATACGCGATAGCTATACCCCACTTTCTCCACATTGATATTCACAGTTGTCAAACTGCTGCAATCTTTGAACGCCTCCGTATTTATATAGCGAATTCCGCTGCCCATAGTAACGGTCGTAAGGTTTGTACAGCCATAGCATAATTGGCGCCCTATAGTTGATATTCCGTTTCCGATTGTAATGGTTTTTAAGTTTTTACAATAGGCAAATGCACCAGTATCAGAAGTCCAGTCTCCTATACTGTATACACTATCGGGAATTTCTATGGCTTTCAATCCGGAATTAGAAAACGAGGCATCTTTAATCTCTTCTAATTATTCGGCAATATAATTTCTTTCAATGCCGTGCAGCCACAAAAAAGCGATTCCGAAATAGTTTTTAAGTTTTTTGGCAATACTACGTTCTGCAATGATTTACATTCTTCGAAGCACTAATCCAGATATCAGAATCCGGAAAGACAACGGAAACGATGTCCGTTTCTGAAAAAGCTTTAAAGCCTACCCCCACTACCGGAAAATCCTCAATTTCCGTAGGGATTACCACAGCAGTTGCTGTTCCCTTATATTTTTGAATAATAACGCCATCGCCGGCCTGGTTTAAGTCATACTCAAAGTCGGTTGCGGGGTTTGCTTTTTGCACTTCCTGTGCAACCGCTCCGACGATACCCGTTAATGCAAATAAACACATCATGCTTACAACAGCAAAATATCTTTTCATAATTATACCTCTTAGTATGTATGGTATATACGCAAAATTCCATTTACAATTTCGCGTTTCTTAAATATTGAAGGGCATCTTCTAAAAATCTATACCTGAGTTTTTAGAAGATGCCCTGAACACCGTTCCGTTTATTCTTGTTCGTTTTTAAACCACAGGTCAAAATCTTCCGCGAAAATGCGCGTTATATCCGCTTCCGTGTCTTTGGGCGAAAACTTGAGTTTTTGGCTGTAATAGTCGTCGACGAGCGTTTGCCAGTTATCTTTACTAAAGGCGGTATTCTTGAGGTCGGTATACATCGCTTTTAATGCTAGTCGATTTTGAGAATCGTAAATCAGCTTGTAATGGACAGGATTGATTAAAAAACAAATCTTACTTTCATAGCTATAGGCTTCGTATTCCGATTTGTTCCATTCATAGATACCGGACTCGATTTCCGCTCGGCGGTTCCACAGCGATTCAATAAAATCGTCTTTTTCTTTGGATTCCACCGTACGGTTGACATGCCAGGCCTTTCCAATATAGTCTACGCAATTGTAAAAGAAATCTTTGTTGTTTTCTTTCAACGCTTGTAAAAGCGCTTTTCTTAACAGACTCTTTTCCGTAATATTGAGCTCTTTGGTTAAAGCAATATAATCGTTAGTGATAGTCATATCGATACCTCTTTTTTGTTTTACGTCTGTAGGCGGTGTGGGAAAAAAGTTCCTATGCTATATCCGTTTCCAAATGATGAAACCGGCTACAACAGCGGCTGTCACTGGTATACCGATAAAAATAATCCGTAAAATAATTCCTAGCGGAGTCTTGATACTTTTGGAAAAGACCCATTTATATAGTTTTCCAAATAATTTTCCCAGCAATTTAAAAATCCAACCGACTAATTTGAAGGCAATGAATACCAGGCCTGTTATTATGTCGCCATCGCTTGAGCTTGCAGAAACACTAGCGCTTGCGCCGCGGCTCGCTTGTTGATCTTCTGCTTCAGCACAAGCAGAACTGCAATAGAGCGTTCCGTCATATCCATGTTGATACGCAAACATTGATGTTTCATAGGTACGACCGCAGTGTTTACACCTATTATAATCTGCCATAATTTTGCTCCTTTAAATAATTGATTTTTTATGACTAACCTCAGTTTTTACTTAGAAGTGCCCCTGATAGCCCAAATGTTTTCTTTTGCGCATCCAAGGATTACACCTCCGAGCATTACGAGCCCAATCGCCATGTGTGATGCAGTACGGCACACACCTTTTACAAACAGTGCAGCTTGTGTTGTTTGCTTCATGACACTATTCATTATAAAAACTCCTTTTTGCAATTTCTTCGTTTGCATTAATAAACTTTCTTCCATAATACCCCCCCCCCCCCCCCTCGAGTTGT
>CAUTXW010000019.1:0-35640 GCA_963542655.1 uncultured Treponema sp.
CAGAGTAAGAATATACAGCAGAATCTGAACATGCTCCATAAAGTAGCGCTTAATACACGGAACTCAGTTTTTGCAAAAATTAGTATTGTCGTTGAATGGGCAATGGCATTTTTAGAAAAAAAATCAGTTTTTTGAGTATTTTAGAAATGTTTTTAACTTTAAAATCCTCAATAATGGCTAAACCCTAGTTTAATAAGTGAGTAATAGCTAGAAGCGATTCAAAAACTGAGTTCCGTAGCGCTTAATATCGTGCGCATATACAAGCGAGAAACTCAATCAAAACTGGCTTTGAACGGCATTATGTTCCGCGCTCTTATGAATCCTCACGACTTATTACCGCTTTTAGGCAAAAATTGATTTCCGTGTTCTGTCAGTACGTTTTCTTGCGGATTTTTCCTTTTCGTGCTATATTGAGCCAATACCGGTTATGCTGCTGAATACGGGTTTTAGCCGATATTTACGGTAAATCTGCTTATATCTATCTATTACCTATTTCTCATCATTCATTATTTTTTCAGGAGACATATCATGAAAAAGACTTTTTCAATACAAAAGAAATTTATTCTTATTTTCGGTTCGCTTATTCTTAGTTCCGGTATTGTACTGGCGATAACCGCTATCAGGATTGCGAAAAAAGCGGTAACTGAAAAAATTAACGTGTATCTGTTGGATAAAGCAGTCGATACGGCAGCGGTATTCGATGGAAAATTAGAGACGCTTTTTCAGATACTGGAAACACTTGCTCGATCTCCTATTTTACATGATGATACGCTCTCGTATACGCAAAAAGCATTTTTACTTGAAAAAGATATAGAAATTAACAAAGCGATCTCGTCTTTCGGCGTGTGTGATTTGGAAGGTATACGATATAATCCGGATGGCGGCCGCACGGTAATGACTGACCGCGATTGGTTTCGTGAAGCGGCTAAAGGCAATCGGTTTATTGCAGAGCCGCGGGTTTTAAGAGCCCTTAATAAGTTCTATGCTGTTATGTCAGTTCCGGTCTATAATGATGAAAAAGTCATTATCGGAGTATTAAGCGCTGCAATTGACGCGATGATGCTGTCGGACGAAGTATCTCAAATCAAAATCGGCAATACCGGCGAGTGTTATATTTTAGGAAAAGACGGCATTACGTTCGCCGCAAAAGATAAAAGTCTTGTAGAAAACAGCGCTAATAGCCTGGAAATGGTAAAAACTAATCCCGCTTTGCAGTCGATTGCGGATTTTCAGCGCAAGGCAATAGAATCAAAGGAGAGCGGGATTGATTATTACACTTTTAAAGGCATAACTAACGTTGCTGCGTTCACTAAAATGGCGACAACACATTGGACGCTTATTGTCAAAGTCCCGATTAATGAATTTATGCTTACCGTACAAACGTTAAAAAACTCAATGTATATTCTCGGCGTTATTATTTTGATTGTAACATTTCTGATCGTTTTTTTTGCTACGGTTAAACTTATTCGTCCTATTCTCGTAGTAGTGAATGCGTTAAAAGATATCGCACAAGGAGAAGGCGATTTAACGGTACGGCTGCCGGTGATTGGAAATGATGAAATTGCTCTCCTGTCTCAGTATTTTAACGAAACAATCGAGAAGATAAGCGCCTCCATTCGGCAAGTCGGTGTCAATAGCGATACGATGGAAAAAATCGGGAATGAACTTTCTTCAAACATGACCGAAACCGCGAGCGCAGTCCACCAAATCAGCGCTAATATCGACAGAGTAAAGCAGCAGGCGATGACTCAAGCTGCCAGCGTTACCGAAACGGCAGCAACGATTGAAGAAATCGTCCGTACCATTAAGCAGCTGAACGGAAGCATTGAAACCCAGACTGCAAGCGTCGCTCAATCTTCTTCCTCCGTAGAACAAATGGTTGCTAATATCGCCTCCATCGGACAAACACTCGATAAAACCGATGCGGTTATCAAAAGCCTTACAACGGCAACAGGCGACGGCAAAGCAACGCTTGTTAACTCAAATGCCGTTACGCAGAAGATTGCCGAAGAATCCGGTTCGTTGATGGAAGCAAGCAGTGTTATCCAGCATATCGCGTCGCAGACAAACCTACTTGCGATGAACGCGGCAATCGAAGCGGCTCACGCAGGAGAAGCTGGTAAGGGCTTTGCCGTCGTCGCGGATGAAATCCGCAAGCTCGCCGAAGATTCCGCAATGCAGGGTAAGACCATCACCGCAACGCTGAAAACCCTGAGCGGTGAAATCGAGACCCTCTCCGCTTCGTCTAAAACCGTGGAAGAAAAGTTCAACGCGATCTTCACCCTTGCCGAACAGGTAAAAGAGATGAGTACTCGCCTAACCGAAGCGATGGATGAGCAGGAGAACGGCAGTAAGGAAGTATTGACTGCAATTAAGAGCATCAACACGGTAACAACGGAAGTACAGGCGGGCTCTGAGGAGATGCTGAAAGGCGGAGAGGGCGTCGCCAAAGAGATGCAAAAACTGGATGGTCTTACCCGCATGATTACCGAAAGCATGAACGAAATGGCCTCCGGCGCCGTGCAAATTAACAACGCCGTACAGGAAGTCAACGAAATTACGCAGAAGAATAAGCGGAGTATTCAAAGCCTGGCTCAAGAAGTATCCAAATTCAAAGTGTAGACTTTTGAAAATATGCGGGCATCTGCGTTGTCGCTACGCCGAAATAAATGCTCAACGTACAGCAAGTACGTCTCCGCTTTATTTCGGCTAGGCTCCTAGCATCTGCTCCACCTATTTTCAAAAGCGTTGGAAATAGGTTTTTCCGATAAAAAGAAAAATCACCCTAATCAGTACCGCCATGGAGGGCGGTGGTTCCATGCAGTAGCGATGTTTTGGCTTTGCCAAAACTCGCGTTCAATAATTGACAAGGATGTCAATTATTGAACATGACCCCATCTAAAGAAAAATGACGACTTAGTTGGATTGCTAGCTGGCGTGGCAATCCAGCCCTAAGAACCCGCCTTTGTTCCAAAGCATGGTTCTGAAAATAAAAGTTGAACAGGTACGATTTTTTACGCAACTCTGTTTCAGTACGTCCCTGGAGGGACGGGGTGTAAGGCAGAAACGAGTTGAGGTGTTAAACTCAACTCGTAGCCGACGAATATACACGGATGTATATTCGTCGGTGTACCTCCGGTTGGAATGTGCGAAACTCCTTGTATCTACACCGTCTATTTTCAAAAGCGGTGGGGCCATCTTTGCGTCTATTTCGATTCAAAAATGACGACGAATCCCTTGTTGTCTTATGATGTATTGGCGTATCAGAACCGCCCATGGATGGGCGTGGTGTTAATCAGAAGTAAGTTTTTCGATAGAAAAACTTATCGTTGAGCAGTGTACACGGATGTATAACTGCTCAACAGCGCAGCAATCCAGCCCTAAGTACCCATCGTGGTTCCCAAAGCTTATTCTAAAATAAAAGCTGATCCGTTATAGTTTTTACGGTAAAAGGGCTTTCAGAACGGACAGGGATGCCGCCGGTTCTACACAGTAACCAGATGATATGTTTTTAGTTGCCGGGAAATGTGGTACTCTTATTTGACGGGATAAGGGGGGCGCATCAGCAGGTTGATGATAAACGTGAGGAAATCTTGAACAAAGACAAACCTCGGTAACCAGATTAACCTAAACCTACTGCCGTAAATCGCCACCCTTTCGGGTGTTGTTCTCATAAGGTGGTTGCAGTCGCAATGAGCCCATTTTATTATCCCCTAACGGGGAAAGGGCTCGAATCAAAATGCGGCCGTACCTCATCGGGTGCGTACCGCGAATAGGAGTTATGGTAGTCAAAAAACCGGTAAAAGCTTCCTGTTTCTTATTTTATACCACAGGAGCCGCAGGATAAAAGCTGCCGAATATACCGTCAGCTTTTATCTGCTCAACTTTGCTTTGCGAACTCGATTTTATGCAGAACCACCGCCCTCCGTGGCGGTTCTGCGACGGAGTTGCGCTAAAAGCATTTGTGTTCTGCTTTTATTTTTAAAACTATGCTTTGGGACACTGCGGGTTCTTAGGGCTGGATTGCCACGCCAGCTAGCAATCCAACTAAGTCGTTATTTTTCTTTAGATGGGGTCATGTTCAATAATTGACATCCTTGTCAATTATTGAACGCGAGTTTTGGCAAAGCCAAAACATCGCTACTGCATGGAACCACCGCCATCCATGGCGGTACTGATTAGGGTGATTTTTCTTTTTATCCGAAAAGAGCTATGTCCACCGCTTTTGAAAATAGACGGAGCAGATACAAGGAGGACGGCAAAAAAGTACCGCAGGCGTATCTTTGATACGTTGAGGACACTTTTTTGCCGTACGACGCAGTAGATGCGCCGAATATTTTCAAAAGTCTACATTTTGAATTTCCCTACTTCTTGAGCCAGGTTTTGAATACTCCGCTTATTCCGCTGCGTAATCTCGCTCACTTCCTGTACGGCGTTGTTAATCTGCACGGCGCCGGACGCCATTTCGTTCATGCTGTCGGTGATGATGCGGGTAAGGCTATCGAGCTTCTGCATTTCGGAGGCAACACCCTCTCCGCCTTTCAGCATCTCCTCAGAGCCCGCCTGTACTTCTATCGTTACCGTGTTAATGCTCTTGATCGCAGTCAGCACTTCCTTGCTGCCATTCTCTTGCTCTCGCATCGCTTCGGTTAGGCGGGCACTCATTTCCTTGACCTGCTCCGCAAGGGTGAAGATCGCATTGAACTTTTCCTCAACGGTTTTTGACGAGGCGGAGAGGGTCTCGATTTCGCCGCTCAGGGTTTTCAGGGTTGCGGTGATGGTCTTACCCTGCATCGCGGAATCCTCAGCGAGCTTGCGGATTTCATCCGCAACGACGGCAAAGCCCTTACCAGCTTCTCCTGCGTGAGCCGCTTCAATCGCCGCATTCATCGCGAGCAAGTTTGTCTGTGACGCAATATGCTGAATGACATTCGACGCTTCCATCAGCGAGCCGGACTCTTCGGCAATTTTCTGGGTTACGGTATTCGATGTGCCTAACGTGGCTTTGCCGTCGCCGGTCGCAGTCGTCAAACTTCTGATTACCTCATCGGTTTTGCCGAGCGTCTGCCCAATGGAAGCGATATTTGCAACCATTTGCTCGACGGAAGATGACGACTGCGCCACGCTCGCCGCCTGGGTTTCAATGCTCCCGTTCAGCTGTTTAATCGTGCGGACGATTTCTTCAATCGTGGCTGCCGTTTCGGTAACACTGGCCGCTTGGGTCATCGCCTGCTGTTTAACGCCGTCAATGTTCGCACTGATTTGATTCACTGCGCTTGCGGTTTCGGTCATGTTGGAAGCAAGCTCATCCCCAATCTCTTCCATTGTATTACTATTGACGCCGACCTGCTGAATGGAAACACCGATTTTCGCAATTGTCTCGTTGAAGTATTCAGCCATATCGGTAATCTCATCATTTCCCTGCACCGGTAAGCGGACAGTCAAATCGCCTTCGCCGTGGGCAATATTCTGCAATGCGGAAACGGCGGTTTGTATCGGTTTGATAATAGTGCGGGCAACAAAATATGTCAGTACAGTCGCTACCATCAGGATTAAAATACTGATGGTTACCATCGACATCCGCAACGTATTTACCGTCCCCATAAACTCATCTTTCGGCGCACTAATAATAATCGTCCAATCGGTTGTCTTCATGGTTGCATAAGAAGCGATTTTTGTGACGCCTTCGTACTCATAATAGTCGACGGATTGATCATCATTTTCCACCGCCATCTTTTCAAAATGAGCGGTTGACTGCATCGAGCTATCGGTTTTAGCTTTCTCTATGGTATTCCACATCTGAGTAACCAAATCGGTATTTTTATGCGCGATATTCGTGCCGGTTAAACCCAGAATAAATGCGTAGCCGGTATCGCCAACGGTAATATCTTTGATAAGATCGCATAAATACGTCCCGGAAATCAGCGCGACCAGCGAGGCAACCTGACGATTATCGTCATCTTTCACCGGCACTACAACCGCAATGACCAGACGATGCAGAACCGGCGATTCAAACGGTTCAGAAATAAATTCTTTACCGCCGGATTGCTTATACCAGTCAAGCGATCTAATATCCTTGGTGCTGCCATCGGTTAAGTAGAGCGTACCGTTTGTGTCGGCAATATTCAGCTGCAAAATATCGGAATTAAAGGCGGCTTCTTTGTCCAAAAGACCGCTTTTCACCGTATACGTCGTCGTCTTATCTCGAAATGCGGGCATGCGGGTAATCCCTTCAAGAAATTGCCAAAAGGCGGTAATACGTCCATCTATTACTGATGCAACATCGGCTGCTTTGTCGATAAGATGCGTTTCCACTTTTTCGGTTACGGCTTTCCGAGCAGTACGGACGGCCAACAGCCCTTCCACACCGGATGCAACCATAATCAAAAGGCCAAAAATAATAATAAGTTTATTCCGTAAAGAAAATCGTTTTTTCATTGCGTGTCTCCCGTAAAATGATTCTGTCATTGATAGTGTATAATTGATGCTATGCGTAAAATACGTCTTATTTGCGTGTACAATTAAGATGCAAAACCATATTCAGGAGGAGGAAGATCGTAAGTTGTGATGGGTAATGCTCTCAGCGAGATATGTACTATTGACTTTTGATGACTCATTACCCGTGCGACATTATCAATCAAATGGGGGGGGGGGGGGGGGGGGTAAATAATCATTTTTCATAATTTTCAACCTCTTTTCTTAATCGTTTATAATATTTTTATAAAACATCAGCTTACTCAAATAAACGCACATCACCATACATGAATAAGCATATCTTAGATTATACCACATCCGTTCGCTTTTGCAAGATAAAAAATCGATAAAAATCCGCACTTTTTTAATAAAGACAGGGATTCAGTGGTGAAAAAAAGGGGTGTCAATGGCCTTTGAGCGAAGCGAAAGCGCCTGAACGACCTCTTTTTTCACGTGTGCTGTTACATAAAACGCTGTTTGTCCTTTATTTTGCTTTCACAGCTGAATCCCTGCCAAGAAGGCCGACGCCCCTTTGACAACGAGGCTCCATTTATTATATGCTAGTGCGCACTATGTTTATCTCGGCGGCGCCGAATCCGGACGGATTGATATAGAAAAACGTAATTGCACACTCATCGAGGAAGGCTCACAAAGGCTCACCGTTTGAACCATCCCATGACGTTTTATCCCTCACAAAAAATTATAAGACAAAGGAGTTATTCATGTTATTGGAAGAATATAAACCGCAAATAGGAGCATTAAAAACCGCAGTGAATGAAATTTGGAGGCGTCTTTGACTCCGAAGCGGTAAAGAAACGGATTGCAGAAAAGGAAATCATCACCGGACATCCCGACTTTTGGAATGATCCGAAAAAAGCCGAACAGCTGTTAAGCGAAATCAAAAAATTGAAAAACCGTATTGAGCCGTGGGAAGCGCTTATTGCGGATATTGAAGATTTGGAAACCTTGTATGAACTGACGCAGGAGTCTCCCACTGAAGAGCAAGCAGATTCCATTCAAGAAATCGACACATCGCTGACGGACTTACGCGACCGGTTTGAAAAACTGAACACGCTTTCGCTCCTTTCGGATGAAGTAGACGGCAGCGATGCCTTTTTAACGGTTCATGCCGGAGCGGGCGGCACCGAAGCCTGCGATTGGGCGCGTATGCTGACCCGCATGTATCTCCGCTGGGCCGAACGGCACGGGTTTTCCGTTGAAACGCTTGACGAGCTGGAGGCCGATGAAGGGGTTAAATCGATTACACTGCAGATCAGCGGCGCCTATGCCTACGGCTTTTTGAAAACGGAAACCGGCGTACACCGGCTCATTAGGATTAGCCCGTTCGATGCAAATGCCCGGCGGCATACCTCGTTCTCATCGGTATATGTGTTCCCCGTTTTGGATGATACAATCGAAGTAACCATTCGGCCGGAAGATTTACGGGTTGACACCTACCGTGCAGGAGGCGCCGGAGGTCAGCATGTCAACAAGACCGATTCAGCAGTGCGCCTGACGCACCTGCCGACCGGTATCGTCGTCGCCTGCCAAAACGAGCGCAGCCAAATTTCAAACCGCGCCACGGCAATGAACATGCTGCGGGCACGGCTGTACGAATACTATCGGAATGAAAAAGAAAAGGAAAATGCCAAATTTGCGGCGGAGAAAAAAGGCATCTCTTGGGGAAATCAGATACGGTCATATATTTTTCAGCCCTACACGCTCGTAAAAGATCATCGAACCAAGCACGAAACGGGCAATATTCAAGCTGTGATGGATGGAGATATTGACAGTTTTATAGAAGATTTTTTAAAAAAGCAATGGGCAAATCAGCTGATGTACGAGGATACGGAAGAATGAAGATAAAACGGCCGGTTGCTGCCGCGATGCTGTTGTCGCTGGCGCTGTCGTACGGCATCGCGCAAACAAAAGATGAGCTACCGGCATGGTCGATCACGGCGTCAAAGTTTACGCTCACCGACGTACCCGAATTATACACCTCATACGCGGATGCGATCCCGGCAATGCTGAATTTTTTTTGCGCGGTACCTGCAACGCGCCTCGTGCCTCCTGAAGAAAAAAAAGCCCGGCAACTGCTGGAATACGCCGCAAAAAAAATTACGCTGATCCGTGAACGGGTGTCGTTAATCGGCGAGCGGGATGCGCTCTACCTTGCCGTCATGTCCGAAAAAGAAAAACTGAAACGGGCTGCCGCGGCGAATAAAAAAATCGAAGCAAAAGAAAAAGAGATTTCCCAAGCGCAGGAGAAAATCGATGCATTGCTGCAGGACACATCGTTTACCGCCGAAACGCTTCCCGTTATGATTTGGAAAGACAGCCAACAGGTATTTGAAGTGCCGGAGCATACCAACATTGCACAAGCGCTGAAACCGGAGAAAATCGATGCGGTGATTGAAGGCTCCATTCAAGACTTAGCCGGGTATATGTATGTTTCGTTAAAGCTCACCACCGGCTTAGCGGGAATGCCTGAGTATCAATTCAGCGAGGCGGGACCCTATGATTCAGCTGAAGCGATTGCACGGTCGCTGGCCGCTCAGATAGCTGCGGCGGTGCAGAACACGCAGCCTGCCAAAGTACTGCTCACCGTCGAACCGGAGGATGCTGAAATCTACCTGAATAATGAGCGGCTGCAAGTCAACAAAAAGCTGCTGTACCTCTATGAAGGCAGCCATCGGCTTGAAGCGCTTGCCCCCGATTATGAAGCGGCAGGAAAAACCATCGAAGCGAAGGCTGGGAAAAAATACTTGCTCAAAATCAAACTGAAAAAAGAAAAACAGCTTTCCGTGGCATTTCGTTTTATCGAACCGGCAGCCGATGTATTTTTGCACACGCAATATTTCTCCGGCACGCCGTTTCAGGCCGACATACCCGCGGGAAAGACGACCGCAGTCAGTTTTGCATATAAAGACGTAAAAACATACATGGTCATCCGGCCGCAGAAGTTTATGCAATCGGGACAAACGACGTATCAGCTGCAAACGGCGCTCAACAAAGAACGGACAAAAACCAAAATCGATCGGCGGCGGAATGTGTTGTACTGGTCGCTCGGCGCGTTTTATGTGTCATTGCCGATTTTTATGATTCTGCAAGGCGTTACCGCCGACATGGCCTCAGCCATTATCGATCGCAGACTTGATGCCGATGCGGAAGTCCGGCGGAAATACCGTGCGCTCTTTGTTAGCACAGTGGTGATGCAGGGAATAACCATCGGCTTGGGCATCAACTACGCGGTACAGCTCGGCCTCTATCTGCACGCCGCCGACCAGAGCATTCCCAAAGAAGCGAGCAAGCTGTAAAAGCCGTACCGTTTCGGAAAGGCCGCTGTTCATAAAAAGTTTTATTCGGAGAGAAACATCATGCAGAACGGTTCAAACCGCGATCAATTCAGTTCACAGTGGGGATTCATCCTTGCCTGCATCGGCTCTGCCGTCGGAATGGGAAACATCTGGCTGTTCCCGTTCCGGGTCGGGCAGTTCGGCGGCGCGGCGTTTTTAATTCCCTACATCCTTTTTGTCATCGTCATCGGATACACCGGCGTCGTGGAAGAGATGTGTTTCGGACGGGCAATGAAAACCGGTCCGCACGGCGCATTCCTGAAAGCGACGCATATACGCGGCAGTCAAGCCGGAGCCGTTATCGGCTGGATACCGGTCATCGGTTCGCTCGGCATTGCGATCGGCTACACAGTGGTCGTCGGCTGGATTATCCGCTTTATGACCGGCGCATGTACCGGCTCCCTGCTTGCCGCCGAAAACAGCGGCGCGTATTTCGGTGCAATCGCCGGGCCGTTTGCCAGTCTCCCGTGGCACGGTATCGCCGTTGGCGGCTGTTTTATCATCATGGCCGCAGGCATTTCATCAGGGATCGAAAAAGTAAACAAGGTATTGATGCCGGCGTTTTTCGTGTTGTTTATCATTCTTGCCGTCCGCGTTGCAACTCTGCCGAAATCGGCTGAAGGCTATGCGTTTTTATTTCAAACGGACTGGCGCAAATTAGCGGATGTGAAGACCTGGGTCTATGCGCTCGGACAAGCCTTCTTTTCGTTATCTTTAGCAGGAAGCGGCACGATTGTGTACGGCAGTTACCTCAATGACAATGAAGATGCGCCTGCAAGCGCAAAATTCACAGCTCTTTTCGACACCCTTGCCGCGCTACTCGCTGCGTTGGTCATCATTCCTGCAGTATTTGTCTACAATCTCGAACCGTCCGCGGGCCCGCCCCTCATGTTTATCACCATGCCGGTCATTTTCAAAGAGATGCCTGCAGGAGCCCTGTTTGCCGTTATCTTTTTTACGGCGGTTCTTTTTGCCGGGATAACCTCGCTGATCAACCTCTACGAAACGCCGGTGGAACTGCTGCAGCAAAAATTCAAGCTGAGCCGGAAGGTATCGCTCGCGATCGTACTCGGCATCGGGTTCGCCGCAGGCCTTATCGTTGAAGACGGCGCCGTACTCGGAACTTGGATGGACGTTATCAGTATCTACATTATCCCGATCGGCGCGCTCCTTGCCGGACTCATGTTCTTTTGGGTGTGCGGAGAAGATTTTGTGCTGGCCGCTGTTTCCAAAGGCAGCCGTAAGCTGGTTCCCAAAAGCTATGCGCTGCAGGGAAAATACGTTTACTGCGGACTGACGCTGATCGTGTATATCCTAGGCATTTTCTATGGAGGCATCGGCTAACGCGCGGCGGAAAAAGGAGATAGAGATGAAAAGTTATCGTAAAACAATGAGCGACGGCGCTTCTTTGGCCGTGTACGAATGGCTGCCGGAAAAGCAGCCGACGGGAGTGCTGCATATTGTGCACGGCATGGCGGAACATGCGCTCCGGTATGACGCATTCGCCCAAAAAGCGTGCAACAACGGATTTGCCGTCATTGCCTCCGACCACCGCGGCCACGGGAAAACCGCTCAGGACGCGGCAGCGATCGGGTATCTTGCCGATAGGGATGGCTTTGCACGCGTTGTGGATGATCAGCACGAAATCAATGCCGACCTCAAAAGCCGGTATCCGTCGCTGCCGCTGGTTATCGTCGGCCACTCATTCGGTTCGTTTGTTACGCAGGAATACCTCGAACGGTATGGTGCGACAGTTGATGCCGCGGTGTTGATCGGTACATCGGGTCCCAATCCGAGCGTCAGGCTCGCCGCGCTGCTTGCCTCTCTAAGCTGCCTGGTCAAAGGGAGAAAAGCCCCGGCAAAACTGATGAATGCATTGGTCTTCGGCGCATACACCCGTGCGGTACCAAATGCGAAAACCGAATTCGATTGGCTTTCACGGGATGCTGCAGAGGTTCAAAAATATATCGCAGATGACCGTTGCGGATTTTTGTGCACGGCGGGATTTTATCAGGATTTTATGCGCGGCTTGCTGCGAATTCACCGCAAAAAAGCGCTTCAGGGGATTCCGATTACAACGCCCATTCTGATCACGGCCGGTTCATGCGATCCCGTCTCAAACGGCAGCAAAACGCTCAAAGGTCTTTTTCGCCTCTATCAGCGCAGGAGGATACAAGACGTAACCGTAAAGATATACGAACAAGCCCGGCACGAAATCCTCAATGAAATAAATAAAGAAGAAGTTACCGCGGACATCCTTCACTGGATTTCCGAACGCGTATTGCATCGGGAATAATCGCCGCCTCGATCTCATCGATTGATGAAAGGCGGCGCTCCGGCTGTGCGGCATGCTGCATTAGCCCTTCAAAACTTCCTTCAGCGCAGCGATCAGCGCATCGTTGTCATTTTGATCCCGTACTGCCAATCGGATATAACCGCCGCCTTCAAAACACTTCTTCGACGACAAATCTTTGATAAAGATACTGTAGTTTTCCAAGAGCTTCACGGCCAGCTCTTCAGCCTTTACGGCTCCGGTCAACCGGCAGAGGATGTAGTTTGCCTGACTCGGAAATACGGTCAGAGACGGTATCTCTTTCAGCCGCTTGGAAAAACGGCTCCGTTCATCTGCAATCGAATCGCAGGCGGCTGCATAGGTTTTGTTGTACTTGTCGTAAATCTGCAAAAAGTATTCGCCGAATGAGTTGATATTCCAAATCGAATTAGCCTTCCGGATGTGCATAATGTACTTTTCATCGGAGCATGCAAGAACGCCTAAGCGCAAGCCCGGCACACCGTAGCTCTTGCTGATCGACTTTACGACGATGAGATTCGGATACTCGTTTAAAATATTTTCATCAAGCAGGGTATAGCGTCTCGACTTTTCCGCAAAATCAATGAACGATTCATCAAAAAAGAGCAGCGTACCGGTCTTCTTTAATTCCGCACAGAGCCGCAGCACATCGGCTTTCTCTAAAAAATTGCCCGTCGGATTATCAGGATTGATTAAGACGGTTGCCTTTGCCTGCTCTTTTTTCACCGTATCGATAATATCGTCTACCGAATACGAGAACGTCTCCATATCGGTCGGCACCGGCACTACCCGCACAGAAGTGAACCGCTCAGGATACTCGTTAAATGTCGGGAACGGAATGGCAACCGTTCCTTCGACAAACTTTGCAAGCGACGCAATCAGCTCGGCGGCGCCGTTTCCCACCGCGATATGTTCCGGCATAACATTGAATATTTTAGATGCGAGGAGACTCTGCTGCGCAGCGCCGCTCGGATACTGCGTCAACAGCGTTCCGAAACTTGCCGTCATCTCACTGATCAATTTTGCAGGCGGAAAATACGGATTAACGAGATAGCAGAAATCCTTGAGCTGCGGGAATCGCCAATAGCCGCCGTACCGTTTTTCAAGGCTATGCAATTTTTCGCTCCCCGTTTTAAATCGGTCTTCCGCAATCGCAAGGTCGGCGGGATCATCGATTTCGTACCATTCATCCCCGCTCACTACCAATCCCTTCAGCGTTGACGACGACAGAAAGGAAATCACCTTGAGCACCTGCTCATAGTATTCATTTTTCCCGAATGCTTTTTGATAGGCATCGAGGAACGGCAGATAGTATTGCTGAGAAAATTCTTTAGAAAACTTATAGATATTGACGGTTTTGTAGTAGTGGTCGGTATCCGACCAATTAAACCGAACCTTATCGAGGATACCGGTGATGCAATTGTTCTCATCCAGCAATGTGCAGGTACCATCCATCCACGGCTCAAACGGAGAGACAACGGCCAAGTTCTTATCGGGACAGGAAATCAGCTTCATCAGAATTTCAGGCTTAAAAATCAAATCGCTTTCAAGCAGGATGGTATCTTCCTTTGCCATTTCGTTTCCGGCAAGGTACAGTGAATAGATATTGTTCGTCGTGTCATATACGGGATTTTCAATGTACTCGATTTTCATCCCATGCAGATTATCCGCATGAAACTTTGACGCAATGAAATCCTTTAAAAGCTGACCCTTATAACCGACGACCACAACAAGCCTTTCGATATTATTGGCAACGAGCGCTTCTATTGTATATTCAATCAGTGTTTTACCGTTGACCTTCACCATACATTTTGTCGCATCCTTCGTATACGACCGCAGCCGTTTCCCCATTCCTGCCGCTAAAATGATTGCCTGCATATTGTTCTCCATTTAGATGATATGATGGAACCTGTTCACAAGGCCTCCACCCTTTCAATTTTTCAAAATATCCGTTAATGTGCCTGAGAGCCGAGGCTCTTCACAAAATAGACTGTTCCATTATATGGTATAGAGATACTTTTATCAACTAAAAGAGACGGAAGCTCTAGGATTCAGTTTGAAGACCAAAGCGGGTTCGTACCATGAACGTACAGCCGACAAATGTACCCGGAGGAGCACCGCCTCACAATATCGAAAAGCGTAAAATTCAATCGAAAGTTGCGACTTTCCGCTTGACCTGTTATGGGAGGGAACAATGCCGTATCACGTAAGAGAAATGTTTTTAAGCGATCCGCAGCAGCGCGCACAGGTAACGGCTCTCTTGGAGGCGGAGCAGCTGCGCCTCGATGCGAATGTAGACTGTACCTACGGCCTATTTGACGATTCAGAGCAGCTGGCCGCGACCGGATCCGCATATCAAAATACCCTACGGTGTATCGCAGTGCAAAAACATCTGCAAGGTGAAGGCTTGCTTCCGCTTTTAATGACTGAGCTGATTGCAAACCGGAATGAGCAGGGCTTTTTCAATCTGTTTATCTACACAAAGCAGGAATCGGCCTGCTATTTTGAAAAGCTGGGGTTTTATCCGATTGCTTCGGTTGACGATAAGCTGGTGTTCTTAGAAAATAAACGCAGCGGATTTGAAAAATATCTGGCAGGCCTACAAAAAACAGATGCAGCCACCGGCAAAATCGGTGCGCTTGTGATGAACGCAAACCCGTTTACGCGGGGGCATTACTTTCTGGTTGAACAAGCGGCGGCTACGGTCGATCATCTGCACCTTTTTATGGTATCGGATACGGCCTCGCTTATTCCCTTTGCGGTTCGCGAACGCTTAATTAAAGAAAATACCGCCGCTTTTCACACGATTTCATATCACAGAACCGATGATTATCTCATATCGTCGGCCACGTTTCCATCCTATTTTTTACCGGATTCGGACGAAGCGATCACGGTACAGGCGGCGCTGGATGCCGCTCTGTTTATCAAAATTGCAGCAGCGCTCCATATCACGTACCGGTTCGTCGGGGAAGAGCCGTTTAGCCGCGTTACCGGACTGTATAACAAAGTCCTGGCAGAAACGCTCCCGAAACACGGCATAGACCTGCACATTATCCCGCGTAAAACAGCGCACGGCATACCGATAAGCGCATCAGCAGCGCGCCTTTTATTGGTGCACGGCAACTGGACGGAATTAGCGGACATTGTCCCGCCGACAACGCTCCGTTTTTTTCAATCGGAAGAAGGCCTCGCTGTTATTGAGCGGCTCCGGCGCGCAGAAAATCTTGTGCATTACTAACGCTCTGCAGCGCTTGCTGAAATATAAAAATTTTATGCAAGAACATGCATTTAGGGGTTGACGCAAAATGGATTTTACTTCATAATCTCCCCATTGCTTCTTTGGGGGTGTAGCTCAGTTGGCTAGAGCGCTTGCATGGCATGCAAGAGGTCAGGGGTTCAATTCCCCTCACCTCCAAATCACAATTCACTGGTAAGGTAGGAAAAGCAGCGCGTATGGATATATCGAATCTTGATCCCGATCTTGCAGCATTGTTAGAAGATATTCCGGTAGCGCCAACAGCTCCTTCTCTTGATCTTTTCGCTGATCTCGGCGACGACATACTCCTTCAAACAAATACTGAAAATATAGATAACGTAGAGCGTGATGCGAGTAGAGTTGATTTAACCATTAAATCCTTTCCAAAGATTGAAAAGTTTTATAATGACAGCCCGCATAAGTATTTTGATTCAGCGGATTTTTATAAACGGGTATTGAAAAACGGTGGTGAATCTGCACAGCGGTTACATAACACGCTGACAAAATATCTGACGACACGCGATCAAAAAGACCGTATGGTATATCGTCAGCAATTGCTCACAAATTATTGGCAATTCATATCCGTGCTCGTAGTAAAATTAGCAACCGATGAAGCGGCAACCGAAAAAAAATATGCGTTACGGTACGGGCTTATATTGCCGACGCTCTTAACCGCGGCGCAAAAAGATACATTCGCAAAGATTATCGATGAAAATCCATATCAAGAGCCGGTCTACTATCTCGATGAGTGGTTTCAGGCTATCGCACTCGGTAAAATTAATCCGTCGACAACCGATGAAGTACACACAAAGCAAAAAAATCTCTCAAGTCATTTTCAGTTGCTTTTAAGCAAGGCTCAAGGGAAATTACAAAGCGCAGAGAATTTGCTCCGTGCAAAATCGGATGAACGAACAAGTGCGGAAGAATTACTGAAAACTCAACTGCAAGATTTACTTATCCATAATAATCTTGCAGGATTTACCGGAATAAAAGAACCGTTCAGCGAAAGCCAAAAACGCGGCATCAATGATATAGGAGAAGGCCTTAGGCGACTTCTTTCGCTTGATAAAGAGCTGAACGGTTTCCTCAATGAATATCGCCGTGTCGATGAGGATATTCGTTCATTAAGAGAAAAGATCGAATCGAGCGGAGATGGCGAACTCAATGTTTCGGATGTAAATGCCGAGTTGGATACCGTGCGTCAGATGGCAAAGATGACTTGCGGACGGCAAGGGAATCACTTCCCTATTCTATCGCGTGAATTTTTCCATTGTATGCCGAACGAAGTTGGGATTCGGGAAAATGTTTTGGAGCTTATGAGCTGGATCGAAAGCATCGATTGCGAAGCGTATTGCCGCCAATACCGGTCTCAGCTGAACAGAATACCGCCTTTCGTTCTTCTTATTCCATCGTACGGTGATATAGGTTTTTGTTGGGAGCCTTTTGACCGGTATAACCGCGTAACCAGCCGCGGACGCATTGTCGTTCCGATGTATACGAAGAATTTAAAGAACGCCCTTTTAGCAGCGACAGCCGATCTCCGTTGGCAAGTTGCAAAAGAAAAAGCATCATACTATTGGATGGAAGAAGGCCTTACCGGACATTATTACCAGTGGTTCCAAGCACAAAAGCTGAAAGGGGATGTAAAAGAATATTTCATAGCGGACTATCTGCTCTGGATGACAAAAGAGAGCGAAGGCATTCAGAAATTAGAAAAAGAAGTACGAAATGTCTTTTGGCGCCACATGCCGTTCAGCCAGGCTATAAAAGAAAAGCTAAAAGGCCGGGCTCCTGTTTATGCAGAGCTTTGCCAAAAAGATATCAACCGGCAAATGTCGGATGGATATTAAACCTTAAAAGCCGTTTGAATGTACACTGTTATGCAGCTCTTTTGTACAGACTGCATAACACAGACTTCGTTAGAAAACAAGCATTAAAAAGAGTATTTATTTTTTTGCTTTATCAAAGCCGTATTTTGTCAGTATCTTTTTCATAATTTTTCCATAAAAGAAAAATGATAGAATCATCCCGCCGATAATAGAAAACGGAAGTGCAGTTAAGATACGCGGATGTATCAACTTTGCCAATAAAATCACGATCGCGGCACACACCGCGCTACACGCGACAATCAACACCAGCGTAATGGCCGTCCCGATAACCAAAAACAAAATTGTATTCCGCATTTAGTTCTTTCCTTCCGTTTTGGCATGCTGCGTCCGTTTTTCTTTGCGCTCTTGTAAAAAAATCATAATGAACAGCCCAAAAGCGCACACGACGATTGCCGCATCTGCAATATTAAAGGTCGGCCAGCGTTCCAAACCAAATAAGCCGTAGAATTTTACATCGATAAAATCAACCACACCTTCCGCTCTAAAAAACCGATCGAGCAGGTTACTGATACCGCCGCCGATAATGCCGCTTAAAAACCACCGCTGCACACGAGTAAAGGCCGTCCTAAAATAGACAACGAAAATTCCACCGATAAACAGCGTCGGAATACAGGCCATGACTACAAACCTCATGATCGAAGATAACCCGCTCCCCAAACTAAACGCCGCGCCGGTATTGTAAACGCAAATGATTCTCAAAAAATCACCGAACACTGTATAGCCGATCGACCACGGCGCAATCGATATCACAATCAACCATTTTGTCAGCTGATCAAGCGCAATAACGGCGCACATTAAAGTCAGCGGTAAAAAATAATCCCGTTTGTTTTTTATATCCATTTTTTCAGTATACCTCTATTTTAGCAAAAGGTCTATAAACGCACCGCAGATTCCTACGGCAACCGCGTCTGCTTCCTCGTGATATACGACTGCCGAATACGGGAAGGTTAACACTCCATTTAAGGCAAAGCGGCACAAGAGGAGTATCCTTCGTCCATACTAACAGCCGACACCAATCCTTCGTAAAAATCGGCGGCGGTTATTGCAACATAAGCATACCGCTTGCTGTTTGCGTCAATGTATAATCTCTATACCGACGCGCGGCTGCTCGTCCGCCGGTAATAACGGCCTTTTCGCTCCAGTAGCTGAAAAAATCTTCCACATTTGCCGAATATTGTTTACATGCGCTCAATAAAAGCAGCACGAATATTCCGATGAAAACTTGACTTTGTACATGACGCGATACCATTTTAATAAATAATCCATTATAAGAAATCAATTGATATTTTTACATGCAGTATTGACAGAGCACCTCCGGAGCAATGAGTTGTTGATATGCAAGAGTGCACACCAACAACACATATCCTTAGCTGAAAAAGCTCTTATTGAAAGATGGCGTTAAGCGGGATTGTCCACGTTTTTATTTCTTTCGGACCGATTTTGACAAGAGTCGGTTTAAACTCCTTTTTAAACCCGCCCAGCGTAATACCGGCGAACCAACTCAGTGATCCTTCATGGGAAAAACGAACCGTTCCGTTCAATTGGCCGTCTTCTTTCAGCGCAATGCCTACTTCTGCAGGCAACCGGTAGGCGCCTTCAAACCCTGTCCATACGGTACTGCCAATATCGATGCGCGGCATAGCGGCAATGGCCGGTGTTGCAGCAAGCATCAGCGATAATGCATCCCGCGCTTCGCCCGGCGCAACTTTCCGTGTGCCGACATACACAACACCTTCGGTTAAAGGATAGGCTTTTGCAAACGGCTCCATAAAGCCCTTCCGGAAGGCTTTATCCCAATGCACGGACACTCCGGCATCTACACCGCCGCCGTATAATCCTGCAACGGCAATCTTAAACGACGCATCGGGATTACCCGTCAGCTTCAAGTCAATCGGCATTTCAAACGATGCCGGACAGGAAACCTTCACCGGAATAGGCCCGATCGCAAACGTATAGCCTTCCTTAAAAAACTCATACGGACCGACTTTAACCAGTTGGGACTTCACATCCTTATCGACGCGCACATCGACTTCACCGGCAAAATACACGCCCGACATTAAATCGCTTTCAAGCTGCGACCACGTAACAACAAACCGGCCGCTCAAGCCCACCGATGCATCAAGCTTAATCTGCTGATACGCATTGATATCATCAAGCACTTGCTGTACCGGTATTTCGATTAACCGTCTGTATGAGCTGAAAAGTTTATAAATTTCATCCTTTTTAGCCAGATAATCTTCATACGTTTCCGCAGTAACGGGCATACCGTTACGGTTCCGCGGCCCTGCCGTCCAGCTGGCAAGCGGAAGCACATCGGTAATATCAAGCGGCGCGGACGTTTCCAGCTCATCATCGCTAATCGCGCGCGCCGTTCCGCCGTTCCGCCCCGAAACCGCTTTTACATACGAACCGTTGCTGTTATCCAACACAAAATCATCGGCTTCAAGGCCGTATACGACCGACCGGGTCTGTAAATCGGGCTCATATTTTGCATACAAAAATTTTCCGTCAGGATTTATCCCGATAATGCCGGAAGGATACCCAGCTCCGCTGTACTGATCAGGTAAAACGGCAAACATCGATGTGGTCAACGATTCCTGAGAGCTCAAGAACGTCAAATACACGGCCGATTCAAAACCCGCGTGTTTTTGCTCCGGTACGCGGTACTGTACATCATTCGCCCCGTCACCGTTCAAATCGGCAGATTCGCCGACAGCAAGCGTATAAGTTCTCTCCGTTTTCGTATGATCGGCGTTGAATAACGCGAAAGAAAACCGGATACGAGCAGCGTCAACCGCTTGCACGGTCAAAGCCCCAAAGACTGCCGCAGCACCGTCATCGGTAAAGGTAAGCTCATTACCATTCAGCGGTTTCTTTTGAACGGCGCTCAACCGTACCGCCACAACAGCTCCTTTTTCCAGGTGTCCCCGAACAGGATTTTCAGGATAGTAAAGAACACTTCCGCCCATATAGGCTTGCCCGCTGAGATATGCGTGGTCAACCGATCGGGTTAATCCGGTAATAGCGCTTGTTGGCTCTCCGATAGAGGTCATCCGCGTGCAGGTTGCAACAGCGGCAACTGCACCAATTAATAGAAAGAAATAGAGTAACTTTAATTTTTTTGCCATAACAAGCCTCCTACTCAATAGGATATGTCTGAAAGAGCGGTTTTGTCAAGCTGTTTTGCAAAAGGCTTTGAAAGAGATTATCGGTTTTCGTCAACTCTTGACAAAAGATTTTATTGCAGGTAGCGTAAAATCGCCATGTTGTGTGGCGGTGTGCCGGATAGTGAGTTATCAATCTTTCGTATTGGGCATAAGCCTTGTACGATTACGCGTCTCCAAAATCCAGCCGAGATATGTAAAGACGCACTATTATGGCACTATCATTATAGAAGAAAGTAAAGAAAGGAATCGATTGCCCTTATATGGGAAAAAGGAGTTGTTTATATGCATCGTCTGTATATGAATAAAAAAATGACTGCAGCGTTATTATGTATCGCTGCGGCAGTTCCGCTTTTTGCATTTAATTCCGGTTTTACACTGGGACTAAAGGCGAATTTAACAGGCTCGTTGACGCAGCCTAAAATCAGCAAAGCTGATCTGGCTTATTTGGGCGGCGACGGCATGCGCGGCACGCTCGGATATATTACCACCGGCGAAGTGGATTTAACGTATGTATTTGATTCGGTTCGCTACTTCCGCCTGCAAGACAATAGCATATTCGGCGGTTTGGGCTGGACGTTTGCGCTCGGCTTGGGACAAGGATTTTCAGGACAGGTGTCGGGGCAATATAATAAAGATCTTAAGAAAAGGATCGACGTGTTTTGCCGTATTCACATGACGCCGGTAATGACTTTTACAACGGGAGTACGCTCATACTTTTTGCGTAACCGGCTGGCATTAGGCATGAATACCGGTATCAGAATGCCGCTTGATCCGCAGCCGACATACGAACTATACACTAATCTTACTCCCGAAGAAGTGGAAAAATTAAAAAAAGTGCACCTCGATTTCTCCAGTGAAACAGGGACGCTCTTAATTACGCAACAACAGATGAAAAAGATTAATCCCGTCGGTTTTACCTTTAAAGGCTTTATGGAATACAATCAGCCGTTTCTTTCTAACATGGAAATTGTATTGGGCGGTTTCCTTGCATACACCATATATAAGCCGAACTATATCACAATGCCGCAAAAACTCATCGATGTAGCAAAAGCCGGTGGTCGAGCTAAGGATCCGCCTGTTGACGTCGATGTAGAAAACACTCCTATTAAATCGTTTTATATGAATTCACTTGATTTCGGTGTAACGGTTGGACTGGCTTTTAGAGTATAAGGAGCTATACTATGTACATGACAAGAAAAATTATAAATACAATTACTTTACTACTGTTTACCGCTGTTGCAGCGCTTATATTTTCAGCTTGTAAGCCGGCAATCGGTACTCCGTGGTATCCTCGGTCGGCTTCTTCATCTTCCGGTGCGTTCTTCATTACCGACATACGGGTAAAAGGATTGATTGTTACGCCCGTTCTCGCAGAAACGCCGACAGACGATGCTGATAAGGTAAAAAAATTTTCAGGGGCGAAGACCTATACGCTGAATGTTCCTCCTGAAATTACGGAAATAACTGCGGAAGATATTGCAATAAAGGCTGTTTCTTCTCTTTCTAAAATGCAAGCAGTTCCGGTAGAGGTAACGCTTAACGGCGATAGTGTGCCTTTAATCGCCGGACAGGTTGTACCCGCTACTATAAAAATAGCGGATCCTGACGGAAATTATGCCGTTCAAGAAAAACTGCTGAATATTACACAAAACGAGCCATACGATTTACATCTCACGAGCCTAAAGATATCTAATAAAGAATTAGTCCAAAACGGAGTATTGCAGGAGAGCGTAACGGTACCCTATACGGTAAGCTCGATTAGTGCAAAAGATATAACGGCATCGTTCACATACGGCCCTCATGCAACGGTTATCCCTGTGGAATTGAGAAAACCGTCTATAAAGTTATATGAAAATGAGGCTGTTGAACTTACGCTATCGGTAAAGGAACAGAAAGGGCAATACCACGCTTTTGAATGTACCGTTAACGTAACACGGGAAACCAGACCCGACAATGCGGATCCGGTGCTTGAACCCGAGTCAATCTTTATATTAGGAACCCGTTACGAAAACGGTAAAGCCTTGGGTGTTCCGATGTCAACCGAAAAACTAACAGCAGATGATATTGTTGCTACTTTTAAAGATTTCGGCTATCTTCCGGTAACATTGAACCCAAATCCTGCAGAATTCGGTTCCAATGAACTCATTGAATTACAACTTTCAGTGCCGGGACTCGCAGGCAAATACGAAAAATGGGAAACGTCTATAACAGTAAAAAAAGATCCGACGGTACTTAACAACCCTAAAGATAAAAACGGTAATAAAAAATATATCGTACAAATTAAAACCATTACCGAAGAAATAAGTCCGTTCGACTATTATAAGGCTTCGTATGCGGATTTCCCCGCATCGAAATTCGATGAGTGGGTGTTGGTTATGCCGAAAATGTCCGGCATTATCGCCTCATATAAATTCCAAGACGGAAGCTGGAGCGGAAATCCTGAAATGGTCGACAATATTCCTTCAGGAATCGGATCGGGATTTAAAGCAATTTCCAATGTGAAAATCTACCGGTATAAAACACGTGCAGCGCGGTGGAGTGCCAGCGGATACGTTCCGGCGCCGAATGCCCACGATGACCGCTTCTATTTTTATCGGTTTACTGCAGATGCTTCCGGCGGTGTAAAAGCAGACAGTTCTCTGTTCTGCGTAGACAGATACTCCAAGTTTCTTTTTTATTATAGCGATCCGGCAGAGCTTAAAACGATTGTTCCGGGATCCCCGCCGGTACCGCGTGACTGGACGGATTATGCGGCAGCATCTAACGGTGCACATACGCAATTTACCGAACCGTTCTATATGAGCGACCCTGTCGGCTACGTAAACAAAGACGGTTCTGTTGTTATCTATTCATGGCTGAAAGACAATATCAACAATGCGCGCTACAATGCGCAAAAAAATACTGCTTACACTAAAAAGGCCGGAAGAGGCGCCTCACAAGCGGGATATTCACCGTACCGAGAAAACATTACTACAAAGCGTAGCAAGGTCGAAGCATCGATCAATCCTGCCTATACGGTAGCGCTTCCGGTTATTCTAGGACAGCCGAAACCGATACGTGTACAACTGAACGCTGCGGAGGAAGCCGTATTTACGGTGAAAACAGCACCCGCACCGGACGGCGAACAACTTTCGTATCAATGGTATAAAAATACAACACAGTCAGTTGAAGGCGGCGAAGTCATCCCCGGGGCAACAGGCGCGGTCTATGCACCGGATAAAAGCGTAGAAACCGATTGTTTTGTGTACTGTACAGTTACCAACACTAACAGCACTAACGGAGCAACCGAAACAGTAAAGTCGCGTGCGGTAAAGTTGTTGATTCGTACAGGCTCCCTTGCCGTAGATGCAGAACAACCGCAGATTGTAAAGCATCCTAAAAGCGAGCGTTTCTCGATAAGCGCACCGGACGATAAACGCAGTGTAAAACTTGAAGTAGAAGCAATATCGCCTGATAAGGGAACCCTTTCGTATCAGTGGTATAAAAATACTGTTGATACTAATTCCGGCGGTACAGCTATTGATGGAGCAACAGCAGACTCCTATAGCTTTACCGTTGCCCGAGAGATCAAGACCGAATATTATTACTGCCAAGTTACCAACACCAATAATACCGTTGACGGTAATAAAACTGCATCTATCGCTACCGACACGGCACAGATAGAGGTGGAAGAATCGTATCCGGTGTTTTTTGGCTACGGCGAGGGAAACGGTTCCATCATCGCTATAGACGGGAAGAGCCTCATTGACACCGGTGCCTATGTGAAAAAGGGTAAAAAAGTTACTTTTATTGCGCAGGCCGATAAAGGATATGAGATACAGCGATGGGATGGCGACGGTATCGAGGTTACCGAAAATAAAGGCAGTGCATCTATAACGGTTGATGGGCAGGAAACGGTCAAGGTCGTGTTTAGAGAAATACCGAATACGCGACGGTTGACGATTCAGGCACGTAAACTGGAAAATGTTGATATAAAATGGGACAATGATTACCCATATTCATTCTTTATTTATGATTTTAAGACACGGATATTTGAAGAAGAAAATCCCTCTAATGACTTTGAATCATTATGGAGAATATATAAAGGGAAGCAAGCAGACATAAACATAACACAGTCGAAAAACGCAAAAATGTTATATGCCGGTGAAACTTCTATTGTTGATGATGAAAATCCGCAGACTAGACGAGTAAAAGAGTTTACTGATCCGCCTGCACATTGTTATTTTGAACTGGATACCCGTTTAATTAAATATAATGAAAGTGGTGTAAATGCGCTTTATTATGAACGTTTCCTTTCAGATTATGGGAAAAGCAGGATTAAGTTTATGTATCATCCTACGACGGATTCATGGTCTTGTGCTCCTTCTGATTTGCCCGGAAATTTTCAATTTCCCGGTGGGAAAATAAAAGATGATATTACTGTAACCTATCCAACTGATTTTGTGCTAAAGAGAGGTAAAGCTAAGCCATTTACTATTAGCTATTACATCGATAATGCATATTGGAAAGCAGTCGGTACGGCAAAAGTAACCTATACCTTGAAGTGGGAGTAAGGATCATTATTCATTCATAATTAATGAATTATAATTGTCCCCTCAGCCGTTTTACGTCGGAAAAATTCTGCGTAAGACGGCTTTTTTGTGTATAGGGAGTTAAAAGGGAAAAAGTCAGCACTGTTGCAGGGCATCAGCGGTGAAAAAAACAACGAAAGAGCGGAATATAGTTAGAAAAGCGTGAAAAAAGAGGGGTGTGAATTTGCCCGTAATGCAGTACTGTCAAAAAATGTACTTCCCTTGTACATTTTTGACAGTAGATTTATGCAAGCGAAGCGAAAGTATCGTCAAAAGTGTACGTCCATGTACACTTTTGACAGCGAATTTTGGCAAGGCCAAAATATCGCTTCTGCATAGAAGCTACCGCCATCCATGGCGGTAGCCTCTTTTTTCACGCGTACTGTCACATAAAACGATGTTTTTCTTTTATTTTGTGTTCACAGCTGATTCCCTGATTTTTTATGTCAAAAGGCTTGCATTATTTATGCAATAAGAGTATAATAAAGAAAGTTTTTAATTATCTGGATGCTTTATTGAATATCCAGATGCTTTGTTTATCAAAGCAAAACATTATTTCACATGCAGTTTAACCTTATGCATGATGAGAAGGAGAATTTTTATGAAAAAAGGTTTATTGGCTTTAGCGGTATTAGCTTCAGCGCTGTTTATCGCATCTTGTTCTACAGTGCGCCCTGTTGCCGGAGCAACCGGTATGGTCGGTAGCAAAACCGGTGAAGCAAAGCAGACATTTTTGTTCGGTTGGCCTTTGAAGGGTGAAGGCGGAATTTTGCAGGCCGCTCAGAACGGTGGTATTACAAAAGTTGGTACCGTTGATCTTCGCATTGACTGGCCCGCAAGTCCTGCAATTCCTTATCAGGTAGTAACAACGGTTGTTTCCGGAGAATAGTTCGGCTGTTGTTTGAATGAACGGAACGCTTTCAGGCAGATTCCTTAAGTCTTTTGAAAGCGTTCCATTTAAAAATATTATTTTCTATTGATCACTGTATCTTTACCGGTATTTCATAAAAACTATTTTACATCACACAGACAGGGTATTTATATGAAAAAGCTATTTTTGTTATTTTGCGCGGTAGTAAGCGTTGTGGTATCTTCTGCTTGTGTTACAGGCCCTGCAAGAGATAAAGAAAAGGTATTGACAGCCTATATGGAATCGAAATATTTAAAATATTATATTCGCCCAGGTAAAATGTCGGCACAGACTGAGAACGCCGATGAATATGTGATGATTGACTTTTCATATCAAATGGATAAACGAGCCTATGTTTCGGACGCCTATACTAATTTTACTTGTTATAATCGTTTAGGAGCATTCATTGAATCTGCCGAATTTTTGCTTTCCGATGGGGAAAAGGTGTCGCTTACCGATATTTCTACATTAGATCGAAATGTAAAACAAGGCTATATTAGAGTTTCAACCATTCTTGCAAAGCAGTATGTTGAAAAAATCTTAAAAGCGCTTCACAAAGCAGAATGCGTATTAAACGTTACATTTGATGATGGAAGTACGAAGTCTTTTGTCGCAACTACTGATTTACAAGAACGAATCCTTGAGGCTTTTTCTAAATAGTGTTTTATAGTTCTATTATAAAACATATTTTCGTATCCACTCCCTCAATCCAGAGCCGTTCTCTATTTCGAACTCATTTTCCAATAGGCCTTCAAGAAAAAGTCTTCTCTGTATGCTTCTTGATATGATGAACGACTCCAGTATGGGATATTTAACCAGGTCTGCACCGGACAAACGGATGAGGCGCATATAACGCCTATCTCATAAAAGCTGATGATTATTACACTTAGAGCTGTTCCCCTGTGCGTATTTTTTCTTCAAACCGTTCGAGTTCTTTCCCTTGTAAACCGCTCTCCTTCCCTTGCAGCAGGTTGCGGAGGGCTTCCAGTTCAACACCCGAAAAACTCACGCCGGTTAATACATGCTTTTCAAAAGACCGCGTGGCAAGCGGCGCAACCGTGCGGCATATATCAAGCAGAACACATGCATAGCTGCGTATTTCCCGTTGCGCATGGCCGTCACATCGAAGTTTTAAAAAATGAAAAAGATTATGAAGGTCAATCTGCCAATACAGTTCGGTATAAGTCGAAAGCGGTAAGTTAATGCGGGCGAGTTCACGAGCCAGCTGAGTGTCAATCAGTTTTTGATATTCCTGATATGCAGCAGCTTGCTGTGTCTCCAACGCTTCCCGTATCCGGGTTCGTAGCTCAATCGGCGCAGGCTCGTTCATACGTCCCTGCTTGTTATCGCTGCTCTGCAACGCAATATCTTCGGAAGCAGGCAAATAGCATTCATCCCGCATGATAGAATACCGCCCGGAAATCTCATTCAGCCGCGCCGTACGGTGGCGTACCCACTGCCGCGCAACAAATATCGGCATTTTCAGATGAAAGGTCAGCACCACTTGCTCAAAAGGCGACGTATGTTGGTGCCGCAGCAGATAGTCTATCAAATTCCCATCTTCACGGACGCTTTTGGTACCTTCACCGTATGACACCCGTGCAGCTTGTACAATGCGGGCATCGCCGCCGAGATAGTCAACCAGCCGGACAAAACCTTTATCCAGTACCGTATATTTTTTATCAAGAATTTCTTCCGCTGCGGGAACGATACAATGCGCCATGAAACTTTTCCTTTATGATATAAAATCGATTATTACGGCGATATACACTATTTCTCCGCTGCTGTCAATAGAAAGTCAAAGCATTCAGCCATCCCTCCGCCGGAAATCTTTGAGCCCATACCAAGTCAGGGTATATTTTCAACCTCATGTTATGCTTGTAAAAAGCCCATAAGTGATATATACTATATGATATGTTAGTTGATGATAGAATAATCGCTGAAATAATCGTAAGACTCGGCCGTCACTATAATGAAAATATTGCGACCCGCTTCTTACGCCCCGTGTTTGCACAAATCCTTTCCGATATTGATTTATCGCGTCATATCGTCGATTTAACCGAACATTCCGAAGACTTTGTACTGCAAGGATTTCATCTTGAGGATCTCTATTACGACATTTTATCGATTGCCCGCTTTGTCTATTTGGTCAGACGGGATATTTTACCCAACATCTCTTCTCTTGCCGAAGCGAGCACAAAGATGACGACCGTCGATAGGGTGTACCGGAATATGGCGTTCAGCAATTTAGGACCGAACCTTACGCTCTTGGCATCCTTGGTGCTTGAACTGTATCATGCCACCGTGGAATTTGATAAAAAAAATGCGGTGCGCGGCAAAACCGTTGCATCCCGTACGGAAGGCTTAACTGACATCGAACGCCTTCTTGCTCCACCTACTCGTTAAAGGAATACGTATGACCACTGAAGAAAAATTAACCAGTTGTTTTAAAAATCTGAAAGATCACATCCCGTATACGCCGAAAGTCGCGCTCGTACTGGGATCGGGGCTCGGTACGCTTGCAGATGAGCTGTCGGTTGATGCCACTATCCCCTATGCATCCATCAAGAACTTTCCACTTTCAACGGCGCCCGGACACAGGGGCGCATTTGTGTTTGCCAAAATTGAGGGCGTACCGACCGTTATCATGCAGGGACGAATTCATTATTACGAAGGCTACCCGATGTCCGATGTCGTGCTGCCGATCCGTATTATGAAATTGATGGGTGCGGAGATTCTGTTTTTGACCAATGCTGCCGGAGGAGTAAATAAAAAATTTGCCGCAGGTGATTTTATGATGCTGACCGACCACATTACCAGCTTTGTACCGTCTCCGCTGATCGGAAAAAATCTTGAAATGCTCGGCGTACGGTTCCCGGATATGACCGAAGTATATGACAGCGGACTCCGCATGCATATTAAAACAGCTGCAAGCGAATTGCATATTCCGCTGAAAGAAGGAATCTATTGCCAGTTTACCGGCCCCGCGTATGAAACACCGCAGGAGGTACGCCTTGCCGGAATACTCGGCGCCGATGCTGTTGGAATGAGCACGGCTGTCGAAGCGGTTGCCGCCCGGCATGCAGGAATGCGCGTTTGCGGCATTTCGTTTATTTCCAACCTCGCGGCAGGCATCAGTACGGCGCTGCTCAATGAACAGGAGGTGCTGGTTGCCGGTAAAAAGGCAGCGCCGCTGTTTAAACAATTGGTTCTGAGCAGTATTGTCCGCATGGGAAAATAACGGCATTTCGGAGCCGCACCCGGTGTTGCTGCCCGCACGGAGCATCGGATGCTCCCGGTTCGTACCGATACCGGCTCGGCTCCAGATGCATATGTAATGAAAAAAGAAACGTTCATCCTTTCGGAAAATGATGCTGGGCGGCGGCTTGACCGCGTAATCAGAAAATTTCTTGCAGATATGCCGATGTCAAAGCTCTATGAAGCAATCCGCAAAGACCTTATCCGCATAAACGGAAAACGGACGCCGCTTAACTACCGGACGGCTGCAGGCGATACGCTCACGATCGCAGACATCCTGCTGCCGTCAGCCCGGCCGAATACAACGGTACGCCGTGAAGCGCAGACGCTTCCGTCGGCAGCAGCGTACACATCGGCTGTAAAACCAGCCGAAGCGGCCGATGTACCGCCCGCGGCGCCGTCTGAAATCCAACTGCTTTTCACAACAGCCGATATCCTTATCATCAATAAACCGGCCGGGCTTCCGGTGCACGGCTCCCGCAGCGTTGCGGAACAGCTAACCGGACTGCTATCCGTTTCGGAGCTGCAGCACAGCCTGTCTTTTCGGCCCGGCCCGCTGCACCGGCTGGATAAAGATACCACCGGCGTTCTGTGCTTTTCGCGGACTCTGGCGGGCGCACAATGGTTTTCCGAATGCCTTCGGAAAAAAACGCTTGACAAATACTATCTCGGCATAGTACACGGGATGATGCCCGCGCAGCTGATCGCCACAACGGACGGCAGCGCGTCCATGCAGACGCAGTGCTTTGCGGCGGGCTTCAATACGCGGCTTGACGCCTCGCTGATGGTATTCAGGCTGATCACCGGAAAAAAGCACCAGATACGAAAGCATACGCTCCACGTCGGCCATCCATTGATCGGCGATACCCGATACGGCGGCGGAAGCCCATTGCCGCGCTGTACAGGCTACCTGCTCCATGCATGGCAGCTCTTTTTCCCCGAAATGCGCCCGCCCGACATGCCCGTCCGTGTCGAAGCGCCGCTTTTTCCCGAAATGGAAGCCTGCCTTGCCCGCTTTTTTCCCAATTGGAGACCTACCGCCGAACAAATTGTAGAAAACGCGCAAGGCATTCCATTAAAGGATTAACCCCTTTGTTCCGATACTCAAAAGGATTATGTACAAGCGTCGCGCGGCTCTCTTTTGCATTATTTTTTTCATACTCTTTTCTCTTTATTCTTCCGATAGGCTTCATATTTTGGAAAAAGGAGAGACCCTCTACTCATTAAGCCGCAAATATTCGGTACCGCTTACCGTCCTGCTTGAACGGAATCATATTTCCGATGCAGGGAAAATCGTTGCAGGACAGAAAATCTATATTCCTGAAATATATACCGTCCAAAAAGGCGACACGCTCTATAGTATTGCGCGGAAATTTTCCATCACGGTGAATGCTTTAACCAAAGCAAACAACCTTGCCGGTGCAACCGTATTAAAAGTCGGAAAGCTCTTGATCATTCCCGAAGCAGCAGCCTCTATCGGAACGACCGCAGCAGCGCCCCGCCGGGACACGGATACGGCGCAAACCGCTCAAGCTGCATGGGAAGATCCCCGTTCCTATACGAAAAAGACAATCGATAAAAACCTCCTCTGGCCGGTCTCCGTACAGGATATTGCCTATCTTTCCGGCAAGCTCTATGGGGTGGTTATCGATTCCATTTCGGATGCGCCGGTCAGTGCGATCGCATCGGGGCGCGTTATTTCGATAGGGCCGCACCGAGGCTACGGACAGGTTATCTTTGTACAGTCAAAAACCAAGCATGTCTATGTATACGGCGGATTGGCAAGCGTTATCCCAACGCAGGGGCAGCAGATTGCGGTCGGGCAAAAACTCGGAACCCTTGCAGCGGATTCCCTATCCGGTTCGCCGCGGCTCTACTTGATGGTATACGAAAATAATAAACCGCTCGATCCTGCAAAGGCGCCCCGCGGCAAATAACACACAAAACCTCATCCCCTCCCCCACTCATCCATTGTCGGATATTCCTTTCTATATTATAATCCGTTCATTATATGCCACTAAAGCCGGGACATAACGATGAGCCGTATCAGCGATACCGTATACGTCCGCACAAGCGCTCATACAAAGCCCGGCTCGGCGTATCTATCACCCTCACAATAAGGAGCATTTATGGATAATACTACCGATGCAGCAGTGCAGATGAAACCCTTTGCCGATCTTCCCTATACGCGTCCCGACATGGACACATTAAAAGCCGCATTCAAACAGGCGGAACAGCGTTTTGAAGGAGCGCGGTCGGCAGCTGAACAGATAACGGTAATTGACGAGGTGCAAAAATTAAAGTCGCACTACCAAACCATGCAAACCCTTGCGGAAATACGGCATACGATCGATACCCGCGATTCCTTTTACGATGCGGAAAATACCTTTTTTGACGAAGTCAGTCCGCTCTACAGTGAAATGACCAACGGCTTTAACAAAAAACTGCTCGGTTCCGCGTTCCGTGCAGAGCTTGAAAAAGAGTTCGGCAGCCATATCTTCACGATGACTGAATTGGAGATGAAAATCTTTTCCCCGGAAATTATGGACGATTTAGCCGAAGAAAATAAACTTGCAAGCAGCTACGATAAACTGATCGCCTCGGCTCAAATTGATTTTGAAGGAGAAAAGCGGACACTCGTACAGCTGCTCTCATTTATGGAAGATACCGATCGCACCATGCGGAAGCGGGCATCGGAAGCCTACTACGGCTTTTTTACCGAACACGAAGCCGAATTCGATTCCATCTATGACGGGTTGGTAAAAGTCCGTACCCGCATCGCAAAAAAGCTCGGTTACCAAAACTTTGTGCAGCTCGGCTACGACCGGATGAGCAGGACGGACTACAATGCCACAATGGTCGCCGCCTACCGGGAGCAAATCTACAAAGAAATCGTCCCCCTTACGGTAACACTCCGCAAGCGGCAGGCAAAACGGCTCGGTCTGGATACCATGTACTATTACGATGAGCCGCTCAAATACACCACCGGCAATGCCGTTCCGCACGGGGATCCCGACTGGATTTTAGCCAATGCCGGTAAGATGTACGCAGAGCTTTCCCCCGAAACCAATGAATTTTTTACGTTTATGCGCTCGTACAACATGCTCGACGTGCTTGCCAAAAAAGGAAAGGCGGGCGGCGGCTATTGCACCACGATCAACGACTACAAAGCCCCCTTCATCTTTGCAAACTTCAATAAGACGCAGCATGATGTTGAGGTAATGACCCATGAGGCAGGCCATGCGTTCCAAGCCTATCAGAGCCGAAACGCCCGCCTGCTCGAATATGTGTGGCCAACCTATGAAGCCTGCGAAATTCATTCGATGAGCATGGAATTTTTTACCTGGCCGTGGATGAAACTCTTCTTTGAAGAACAGACCGCTAAATTCCAATTTACCCATCTTTCCGGCGCACTGCAGTTTTTACCCTACGGCGTCACGGTCGACGAATTTCAGCATTGGGTATACGAACACCCGGAAGCAAGCCCTGCGGAGCGGAAAACGGCATGGCGTACAATCGAAAAAAAATACCTGCCCGACCGGGATTACGGCGACAACGACTTTTTAAACCGCGGCGGCTTTTGGATGCGCCAGCCCCATATCTTCGGCATGCCGTTTTACTATATCGACTATACGCTCGCCCAAGTCTGCGCACTCCAGTTTTGGGCAAAAAGCCAAGAAAACAGACCGGCTGCATGGGCGGATTACCTCCGGCTCTGCAAGGCAGGCGGAAAATATTCGTTCCTGCGCCTTGTTGAACTAGCCGGTTTAAAAAATCCCTTCGAGAACGGCTGTATCGCATCCGTGGTACCCGCCTGTACGCGTTGGCTCGACCGCATCGACGACGCGTCCCTATAAAAGACGCCCTAAACCTCGCTGTATATGCATCTACGGTTAAATGGTCGACTAGTAGCGGGGTTGAAGGTATTTTTAATAATGTGGGCAGCTTTTTGTGCTTGTGCAAACGAAAGCACAAAAACCGGGCTATCCGCTGCCTTGGCTTGTACATCCATGTACAAGCCAAGGCGTGAGTTTGCGTAGTACTGCCATGGATGGCGGGTGTGCCGGTCTGTAACGACGTTTTGCAAAAGCATTTCTAAGACGACAAGGGCTTCGTCGTCATTTTAAAGACCGAAGCAGACGAAAATAGAGCAGGTAGATACCTCATCAACAAATGTACATCCATATACATTTGTTGATGGCGAGTTTTTGCTATGCAAAAACATCGCTTTTATCTTATTTCACCGCCCTCCATGGCGGTACTGATTAGGGTGATTTTTCTTTTTATCCGAAAAGAGCTATTTCCACCGCTTTTGAAAATAGGTGGAGCAGATGCTAGGAGCCTAGCCGAAATAAAGCGGAGACGTACTTGCTGTACGTTGAGCATTTATTTCGGCGTAGCGACAACGCAGATGCCCGCATATTTTCAAAAGGCTACACTTTGAATTTGGAGACCTCTTGTGCCAAATTCTCAATTGCCCCCTTATTCTTCTGCGTAATTTCGCTCACTTCCTGTACGGCGTTGTTAATTTGTACCGCTCCTGAGGCCATCTCGTTCATGCTTTCGGTAATCACGCGGGTAAGACCATCCAGCTTTTGCATCTCTTCTGCGACACCCTCTCCGCCCTTCAGCATTTCTTCCGAGCCCGCCTGTACTTCTATCGTTACCGTGTTGATGCTCTTGATAGCAGTCAGCACTTCCCGGCTGCCGTTTTCCTGCTCGCGCATTGCTTCGGTCAGACGCGTGCTCATCTCTTTTACCTGCTCCGCAAGCGTGAAAATTGCATTGAACTTTTCCTCAACGGTTTTGGACGAAGCGGAGAGGGTTTCAATTTCACCACCCAAGGTTTTAAGCGTGGCTGTAATGGTTTTCCCTTGCGCCGACGATTCCTCAGCGAGCTTGCGGATTTCATCCGCAACGACGGCAAAGCCCTTGCCAGCCTCCCCTGCATGAGCCGCTTCGATTGCCGCGTTCATCGCAAGGAGGTTCGTTTGCGAGGCGATGTGCTGGATAACGCTCGATGCTTCCATCAGCGAGCCTGATTCTTCTGCAATCTTCTGCGTTACGGTGTTCGATGTTACTAACGTGGCTTTGCCGTCGCCGGTAGCCGCTGTAAGATGTTGGATAGCTTCATCGGTTTTGCCGAGCGTCTGACTGATAGACGCGATGTTTGCAACCATTTGTTCTACGGAAGAAGACGATTGCGCAACACTTGCCGCTTGCGTTTCGATGCTGTTATTCAGCTGTTTAATCGTGCGGACAATCTCTTCGATGGTCGCTGCCGTTTCGGTAACACTGGCTGCTTGGGTCATTGCCTGCTGTTTAACCCCATCAATGTTTGCGCTGATTTGATTCACCGCGCTTGCGGTTTCAGTCATATTAGATGAAAGCTCGGATCCGATCTCTTCCATCGTGTCACTGTTAACCCCGACTTGTTGGATGGAAGCCCCGATCTTTGCAATTGTCTCGTTGAAGTATTCGAACATATCGGTAATTTCATCATTGCCGATCATCGGTAAACGCACCGTGAAATCTCCGTGCGCAATCTTCTGCAGTACGGGAACAGAATTTTGAATCGGCTTTACGAGTTTGCGGCTAAAAATAGATACGATTACAAGGGCGGCAAGCAGGATAACCAAAGCGGCGATAATGACGCCGATACGCATTACATTTATTGTGTCCAAAAATTCTTTAACAGGCGCTTCGATAACAATATTCCAACCGGTTGTTTTCATAACTGCAGCGCTCGCAATATCCTTAATCCCCATAAAAGTATAATATCTTATTTCCGTTGTATCGCTTTTCAGAAAGTCTTCGATAACAGCCGCAACACCGGCAAGGCTTTTATCGGTCTTGGCAGCCTCTATAGCATTGAATTGGCTTTCAACTAAGTCCCGGTTCCTGTTTGCTATATTTACTCCCGATTTGGAAAGTATAAAGCAGCCGCCTGTTTTACCGACTTTAATACGATCTACTACATTTGAAAGCGTATATCCATCGAAAACAGCAGACAGCACACCCGTGAACGTATTATTTTTTCCCATAATGGGAACGACCGCCATTGTAATGAGGTTTCCCGTTTGTATGTCCTTAAACGGTTCGGAGAAATATTTTTTTGTGCCGCCTTGCGAATCTTTAAACCACTGTTGACCTGAAACATCAAACTGCTGTCCATCAGGCAAATAAAGTATACCTTTCGGATCAACTATTGTAAAAGCAATAATCCCTTCCTCACCTTTTGCAAGCTCTTCGAGTATGCGGGCTTTTTCCGTATAGCTGACACTTGTATTATGCAGTATTTGCTGCGAGGCAATTCCGTCAAGGTACTCAAATGATTGGTTTATCACTCCATCAAGTATGGCTGCAGTATCACTCGCCTTATCAAAAAGATGCGCTGTTACCTTGTCCATAACCGCTCTCCTGGACTGATAGAGTACGAAGACGCTTA
>CAUTXW010000020.1:0-35375 GCA_963542655.1 uncultured Treponema sp.
CCGCCCACGCCGATAAAGGCGGGCAGAATAAGCATTACGGGAATGTAAAACACAATTTGCTGTAAAAGACCGAGTATGGAGCTGATTTTTCCTTTGTTGATTGCCGGAAAAAAACCGAGCGCTAAAAAAACAAGAGGCATAACCGGTAAAAGAACCATATAAATTCTAAAATGCATGATATTTTCCGCACTTAAATGGGGATTTTCCATCATCAAAGAAAGAGCTGTTTGGGGAAAGATAAGCATTAAAATCCATAACGGAACGATCAAAACAAGAGCTGCTGATAAAACGCGCTTAAATGTCGAAATCACACGCTCAGGTTCGTCCGCGCCAAAGTTTATACCGATGATAGGACTGAGCGCAATCATAAAGCCGCCTATCGGTTGTAACATAAATGAAAAAAGGCGGATAATGACGCCGTAAAAAGCAATGTCTTCTTGTGAGCCGTAGTGATTCAATACATTTAAAACTAAAAGCATTTGAATCGTTCCCATAAACTGCATAATAAAGCCGGCCAATCCCATCGAAATAATCTTAGAGATAATTTCGCCGTCCATTCTGACGGTAAATACGGAGGCCGAAGCATCGGGATTCTTTTTTGCAAAATAAACGGTACTGATGACCGCTTGTACCGCCATACCGATATTTGTTCCTATGGCGGCGCCCTTTATGCCGAAATGAAAAATCACCATGAGGATATAATTTGCGCACCCATTGACAAGCAGGCTTATCCCCATAATCGCCGCCGCTGTTTTCATTTTTCCTTCGGAGCGGATAAGGTTGTTAAGGGCAATGGCATATATCCAAACCGGAGTACCCCATAAAATGGTACGGTAGTATTCACCCCCATGTATGAGAGAAGTACCTCTACCGCCCATTAAAAACAGCGTTTTTTCCGAAAACAGAAACCCTATAATCATTACGATTACACTTATTACAAGCGTCAAAAAATTGACATTGCCTAAAATCTTCTTTTGAATATTTTTATCTTCCGCACCGATTGCAATACTTAACAGCGTCCCGGCTCCCGAACCGATGAGAATACCTAAACCGATTATTGTTATGATTGGGGGCATGGCTACCGAGATACCTGCAAAAGCTCCTTCTGCGGCAAAGTGTCCTACAAAGATTCCGTCCAGCACATTGTTTGCCGCCAGTAAAACCATTGCAATAACGGCAGGCCATGAAAGATTAAAAATAACCTTCCACAAGTTTCCATTTAAAATAAATTCTTTTTGTTTTTCATTTTCCATTGATTTGCTCCGTCTATTCGCAAAAGGCTGTATATTTTCAATAAGTAACGATGCTATGAAAAAGAAGGAAGGCTGTCAAGCATGGGGATTCAGCTGTGAACGCAAAATAAAAGAAAAACCGTTTTATGTGACAGCACGCGTGAAAAAAGAGGCTTACCGCCATGGATGGCGGTAGCTTCTATGCAGAAGCGATATTTTGGCCTTGCCAAAATTCGCTGTCAAAAGTGTACATGGACGTACACTTTTGACGATACTTTCGCTTCGCTTGCATAAATCTACTGTCAAAAATGTACAAGGGAAGTACATTTTTTGACAGTACTGCATTACGGGCAAATTCACAACCCTCTTTTTTCACGCTTTTCTCATATATTCCGCTCTTTCGCTGTTTTTTTTCACAGCTGAGTCCCTGCCCTTATGAGAAAAGTGAGGATTTTTGAATTTCTCTGTCCTAAAAAGCATTCAAAAATCCTCACTGGCTCTATGAGAAAATCTCCTGTTTCGCTGTTATCTCTCAAGATTTTTTCATGCTGATGTCCTGGAAGCGTAGAATACACTGTATAGAGCACCTTGCCGAGGCACCGCACCAAATCCGACACTGTTATGCAGGCACTTCAACGCGCCCCTTGCCGTTAATCTAATCTACCTGAAGTGTGCAGCGTTCCGCTTTTTCGTTGCCGGTAATATCCCTGGCGGTAATTAAAAGGTCGGTTTTTCCCCGGTTGAGGATGATCTTCCCCAGATAGAGGGTATCCGGTCGCCGGTACAGCAATGCATCGGTAAAGGCGGTCGAGCCCAAGTAGGCGGCTTCATCCCTGTGGGAAATCGTTTCAAAAGGGATAGTGCGGATATTAGTTCCGTTTACAAAAACATTGATACGGAATGGGCTGAAATGATGCCCATCCGCTGCCGCTGTATCGGAAATATCAGCATATAATTCATAGCTGCCTTGCCGTACCGTTTTTACGCTTGCGGCAGAAATGGCGGTATTGCGCTCGTTCATCAAAACAATATTCTGAATTTGGGGCGCTGTTTTGTCGGCGACGCCCGGAAGCAGCAGCAGCGGGTTAATGTAGACATTCCTGCTGTTATCACGCACTTGGAACAGCAGGTTATGGGGCGTCCCCCATCCGCTGTTTCCCGTTCTGCCAAGAGCGGCGCCTGCATCCGCAGTGGTTCTATTGCGGAACGAAGCGGTAGTATCAAGATTGCCGTAGACGGTTTGCAGCCCGTCATCATGCAGAAAAATGAGTGCATTCCCCAAAGTGCTGGGAAATGCCCCCGCACGGTACCGGTTATTCAGCTCGATTAAAAGTGTCCCGTCATCCGCAGCCCGCACGATTTCACTGTGCTCAAAGGTGATGCCTTGTTCAAAAGTATCCGCTCCGATGCGCTGCCCAAAAAGGCGTAAAAAGTCCTGGTTATCGGCGGGCCAGTCCAACGCCGTCAGTTCGATACAGCACATAAGCGATACTACGATCAAAAAATATATCCGTTTCATGTAAGCGTTCCTATTCAAATCAACTTATTTTATATCGATGCGGGCAAGCTTTGTGTCGGTTGCAAGATACAGCGTCTGCTGTTCCTGCATAAGAAAGGCGCTTTTCGACACAAAGGACGTTTTCCCAAGGATATAGCCCGGCGCTTCTACCAAAGAAAGCGTAGACAAGCGATCCTGATGGCTGATAACCGCCATGACATTGTTGTACGGAAGCTGTCCGCTTGCCAACACGGTACCCTGCTGCGGGATAATATCCGACACCAACCGTTCACAGTCGATAAAACCGATGCCTTCTGCGCATTCAAACACGGCATTTCGGCCGCTTTCGTCAAAATCTACAAAAACCTGCCTACGAAGATTACCCGTTAAATAGCGATGGTGCACAACTTTATATTTGTTCCCGTCAATGCTGATCAGCACGGCTCGCTGTTTCTGCAACCCGCTGACGCATGCGGCAAAGCGCCCGTCGGCCGAAATGCCCGCGCCGAGTATCACTTGATAGTCGCTGCCGCCCGGATAAAAATCAAATATCGTCCGCCCCGTTGAATCAAGACAGACCAATTTCCCATCCGAAAAACCGATAACAGCGCCGCTTTTTGAAGTATGAAATGCCGTAATAGGCGCTGTATGTAGGTAGCGCCACATCGGTTTGCCGTCCGTCCCGTATTGTTTGACTGCGCTGCCACCCGGTTCAAAAAGATATAGGCGGTCTTCGGCAATATGGACAAAACCGGGCTCTTCGATCATCGTGATAAGGGAGCCGTCGGGACGGTACACCGGCGTGCGGACGGTATCCGAGCGGTATTCCGTCCATGCAGCTGACGAGGCGGAAACCGGCATCACGACCGGTGAAGAACGCAGAATTTCCCCATCGGCGGTAAAATATCCGAAGCGAGAATCCGTCATAAAAACCTTGGGCGTTTTCCCGTTAAACAGCGCGGCTTGCGCCTGCGGATTATCGCCTGCTTTTTCTTCTTCAATGCCCTCCAGTTCAGCTTGCGCCGCATCCGGCGTTATATCCCGAATCCACACGGGGCTAAAATAGATATCCTGCCCAAGCGGGGCAGTGGCGACAAAAATATATATGAAAAGGATAATAAGCGGAAAGATGACAAAACGTTTATCGAAAGCTGTAAATTTCATGGGGGCTATGGTATAATAGCAGCATGAAAGTTTCAAGTAAGTACAACGATCTCTTTACACAAGCGATGGAAGCGGCAACCAAGGCCTATGCGCCGTACTCTCATTTTCGGGTGGGCGCGGCAGTGCAGCTTGATGACGGCAGCGTAATTACCGGCGCTAATGTCGAAAACCGTTCTTACGGACTGACTAACTGCGCCGAACGCACGGCTCTGTTTCATGCAGTGGCAATGGGCAAGCGAAATTTTACCGCAATTGCGATTGCAACACCCGATGCGGACTATCCGGTTGGGCCGTGCGGCGCATGTCGGCAGGTTATTTCGGAGTTTATGAAGCCGGAAGCGCCGGTTATTTTCGGTGCCTCTGCCGATAACGTGGTCGAAACAACCGTCGGCGGGGTCTATCCCTTTGATTCACTCCATGAGCTGCAGCAAAAATAGCTTCCATTAAGTAACAGTAAATATGAAGAGCGCGAAGGAGCAGACAATGCGGCAAGAACATGATCTGTTAGGTTATCGGGAACTTCCTGATGAGGCGTATTACGGCGTGCAGACGCTGCGAGGCGCTGAAAATTTTAGTATTACCGGTGTGCATCTTTCCGTGTATCCCGATTTTATCAAAGCCCTTGCAATGGTCAAACAGGCCGCTGCGCAGGCAAACTATGAATTGGGATTACTGGAAAAGCCTACGGCGGAGGCAATTATCGCGGCTTGCAAGGAAATTATTGCCGGAAAGCTGCATGATCAATTTCCGGTGGATATGGTTCAGGGCGGAGCCGGTACGTCAACCAATATGAATGCCAACGAGGTCATTGCGAATCGGGCGCTGGAGCTGATGGGGCATCAAAAGGGCGAATATCAGTTCTGCCATCCGAATAATCACATCAACCTTGCGCAGTCTACCAACGATGCCTATCCCACCGCGGCGAAGCTCGGCATTTGCTTGAGTACCGAATCCCTGATAACCGAGCTTGAGCGCCTGATTGCCTCTTTCCGCGATAAGGGGAATGCGTTTGGCGGGCATATAAAAATGGGTAGGACGCAGCTGCAGGATGCCGTGCCGATGACGCTGGGGCAGGAATTTGAATCGTATGCGGCGAGCTTGGAAAATGAAGTGCCCTATATGAGGCAGGCGGCTTCCGGTTTGTTGGAAATCAATATGGGTGCGACGGCGATCGGTACGGGCATTAACAGCGACCCGGCGTATGCTGATTTGGTTACCAAGCGGCTGGCTGAAATTTCCGGCTATCCGGTGCGGAAAGCGCAGAATTTGATTGCGGCAACGAATGATACAACCGATTTTGTTTCGTATTCGGGACAGCTGAAACGGCTTGCGGTGAAGATTTCAAAGATATGCAACGATTTACGGCTGCTCGCTTCGGGGCCGCGCGCAGGTTTGAACGAAATCAGCTTGCCGCCGATGCAGCCCGGCTCGTCAATCATGCCCGGTAAGGTGAATCCGGTTATCCCGGAGGTAATGAACCAGGTCTGTTTCCGGGTTATCGGGAATGATACAGCCGTGATGATGGCGTCCGAAGCGGGACAGCTGGAGCTGAATGTCTTTGAACCGGTGATGATTTACAGTATTCTGGAATCGATTGCGATTTTACAGAACGGAATGGCGACGCTGCGGCAGCGCTGTATTGACGGCATCGAAGCGAATGTTGAGCGGTGCAAGGAATTAGCGTATCGCAGTATCGGACTGGTAACAGCGCTGAATCCCGTACTGGGCTATGAAACATCGAGCGATATTGCAAAAACAGCCTTACAAACCAACCGCAGCGTTTATGATTTAGTGCTGGAACGCGGCTTACTTTCAAAAGATGCGCTTGATGAAATCCTGACACCGGAGAATATGACCCAGCCTAAAAAGATGAAAAAGCGGTAACGGTACCGATTATTCCGCATAAAAAAGCCTCTAAAAACCGAAGTTCTTAGAGGCTTCCGGTAAAACAACCCGCTTTTGAGGGAACTTTGTATAGCATCCCTCAAGGAGCAAGTCTTAGCCGTTAGTATTTACAAATTCGATTTTCATTGTTCCGCCTACAAAATACTTCGCCTCTACGACAAACGGAAGTCCAGGTCCAATGCCGTATGCGCGTTTATCATTGATTTTCCAGTAGCCTGTACCGGTTTCACTGGATTCTAAGTACAGGACATCCGTTTCTTGTATATCGGCTCCCGTTTGAATCGAGTCCGTTTCATTGGTAATCGGATTTACACCTTTCTTACACGTTACCTTGTCGCCCAGTTCAAGTTTTCCCTGTACGGAATTTTTTGTGGTAATCTTCAGTTCCATTCCCTGTTCTGAAAAATCAGCATCCTTAACAATATGATTAAATACATACGAACGGTTTTCACCAATTTTTCTGCCGTTAATTTTCCATTCATCAACGATTGTGCCCAAAGCTAATGTCGCCCGAAATGCAAGTTCATCGTTTTCCGTAACTTCCGTTCCTGTAACGATTTTAGTTCGTGTTGAATCATATCTTTTGTATACTTCTATCTGGGATGCGTCAAAAGTAATCTTTTTACTTACCTTTGGTTTTTCGGTAAAGGTAATATCTAGTTTACCGTTCTGAACATCTGAAATCTCTACAATATAGGTATAGATGTTATTTCCATAGGAGTTAAATTTAGGCGTTTTATTAACACTGTTGATCATCCATTGATCTACAATCATTCCTTGAGAAGGCTGTACAGTAAAGTGAAGCGCAGTACCGTATGAAATTTTATCTCCCGGATTGATTTTTGTATCACCAGGCTACGCCGCATGAATCTTCACGGTTACTTTGCTAGAATCAAAACTGATGACAGGTTTTTCTTTTTCTTTATAGGATACGGTAATAGTACGATCCGTTGCATCAGCAGCCGTTACAGTGTATGAGAATCTTTTGTCTGATGATTTTTCCATATTGTTGATCAACCAGTGGTCAATTTCGGTCATAGAAGAAACAGCAGCGAATGTCAATTGCGTGTTTTCCGCAACAGCATCGCCAGGATTGACTAATTGCTGCGTCGTACCATTGGAACATCCTATCTTACTCGAATTAAAGAGAATCCGAACTTTATCTTCAGGTACCGGCAGCGTTCCAAGCTCAACGCTTACTGTTATATCACTGGTTACTGTAACAGTTTGTGTGGCAGAGGTTTGATCAATTCCATCCGAAAGCCCGTTCCACTTTACAACCTTGAACTTAGAGGCATCATATACGACATTAAACTTGATTTTCGTTCCTGTTTTTACTTTGCGACCGCTAACGATAGGGCTATTGTCGCCTACTATGATAGCCTCTAGCTGACCGTATGCAGGTTGTGTAAAGGTAACCTTGTATTCCTGCTCAGTTGAAGGCGGCGTTTGGCCGTCACCTTGCCCGGGATTAGGATTGGACGGGGTAGTGGTTTTAAATAAAGCACCGACCGTTATATTTTTCATTAACGTATGCTCTATAGATGCAGTCGACCCGGCTGTAATTAAATCTCCTGTCCATTTTTCAAATGTGAAACCAGTATCAGGGGTTGCCGTAAATACGATAACGGTGCCCTTTGCAACTTTGTCACCCGTTTTAATGGCCTTGCCGCCTTTTATGGCTGCCGTGATGGTACCATGTTCCGGTTTTGCAAAGGTAACTGTAAACATTTCGGTAACAGTGGGATTGCCCTGGTTCTGTTTACATCCCATTGTGACCATGCCCATTAAGGCAAAAAATGTACTTGCCAGAAATAATCTGACATATCGATGTTTGTTCATGTAATTCACCTTTAATACAATATAAATTTACTTATAATCTATATAAGTGGGCGCACTGTAACATATAATTATTTCTGTGACAAGCGTTTAAAAAACCGCGAAAAAGGGACTAAACCGGTATATGAAACTTTATGAAAGCCTGTGATAACACCAACTTTTGCGGCTGCCTTCCTATCAATTCGTTTGCCGTGGCTATTATGAACGGACGGATTATTAAAATATTGAGCAATTTCTTCTGCCTTTGGATTATTTTTTCTTTTAAGCCAATTTTTTAAGGCATAAACTACCCCTTTACAACTAAACTTACCGGAAAGGTCAAATTTCTTTTTGCATAATCTTGCTGAGCTTCTTTTATTATTTTATCATACTTGCCAATGTTACTATATGAAGTAAGCGCAAGATATGCTTCGTACGCCTTTTTGTCCTTATCACTTATTTTATATAACAAAGCTTTTCTCTTTCCCATATTGACCTCCCTAATATCCTTCGTACCGTTCAAAAATAATAGTGTATTCTTGTTATTTCTTCAAATTCGCAATCAGTATTTTTAGATAGCACAACACTTAACACAAGTATTAAAAGTTTTAATAATAGCATACTATCCATTGCCTTCCACCGATGTACAACCATATACATGGAAATGAATTTTCAGGCGGCGGGTTAAAAGAGAAGATCATACTACAGTCCGCATATAATATACGAGCCCTTCCTTTTCGGCCTATGCTGGAAACAATCTGCAAATTTTGATATTGTTACCCGGTGAAAAGAAAAACTACGGTTATGTGTTTCTTAATTGCAATAGGAACCGTGCTCTTTTTAAAAAACTACATTCTGGATATACGGCTGATTTCCGGCCATTCTATGGAACCGGCGCTTTCAGACGGGCACCTTGCCGTTATCTGGCGTCTGGCGTACGGAATACCGATGCCGCATGTAAACCGCTATCTGTACCGATGGCGGATGCCGCAGCAAGGTGATGTCGTGCTCTATCATATAGACGGCCGGGATGTAATCAAACGCTGCGTACAAACTGAAGGAACCGCGCTGCATTTCATTGTGCATCCACAGGATTCTGCTGAAAGCTATGCGGCGCTCCAACTGGAAGGCAGAACGATACCGCTTACCCGCGTACAGTTCCGGAACCTCGGAGGATTTCTTCCTGCCAATCAGCAAACTATTCCGGCCGGTTTTATTTTAGCGCTTGGGGATAATGCAGCGCAGTCCCGCGACTCCCGTGATTACGGATTTGTTGCGGCGGAAAGCATCTGCGGGACATTATTATGGAACTGAATACTTTTATTTCTAAAAAACGAATCATTTTTTTTGTCGGGATACTGCTGCTCTTTACCGGTATGCTGATTACAAAATACGCAAAAGCGATGCTCATTGCTGAACCGGAACCGCGTCCGATTTCAAAACCCCGTGAACGGGGCTCCATTCTTGACCGTAACGGAAAAATTTTAGCGGCTGCAACCACCTTGTACAACCTTTCGGCCAATAAATCGCTCATCGAGGACGCTAACCGGCTAGCAAATATCCTTTCTCCCATCATTGAAACATCCGAAACAGCCCTGCTGGATAAAATTCAAAATTCAAAATCGAATTTTTTATATCTGAAAAAAAAACTGAGTGAAAATGAAAAAGATATTGTGAAAGATGCGATACAGGATTACGGCTTAAAAGGCCTCCGGCTCGAAGCGGTTTCTACCCGTATCTATCCTGAAAATGATCTGGCGTCAACGCTCATCGGCTATCTCGGCGATGACGGCAAGGGCTTAGCCGGGATGGAATATTCGATGCAGAACGTTCTGTCGCCGCCTGAAGGAACCGCCGGAGCTGAGGAGAGCGGTTTTACCGTTTTTTTGACGATCGACGCCTCCATCCAATACATGCTGCAGCAAATTGCAGAACGAACAATGAAAAACGCACAGGCTGAAGCGGTAATTTTTTTAGCAGCAGATGCCAAAACGGGAGAAATACTCGCCTATGTCAACGAGCCTTCGGCTGATTTGGCACGTTTTTCGGTCAGTACCGAAGCGGAACGCTTTGACCGTCCCGCATATTTTATGTATGAGCCGGGATCGGTATTTAAGATTTTTTCGATGGCATCATTTTTAGACCTCGGCTCAACACGGGATTCATCCGTGTATACCTGTGATGCGCAGTTTCTCTTTAATCCGCGGCAACAGCAAGAAAAAAGCCCGAATGTAATCCGCTGTTTGCGCGTACATGGACAGGTAACGCCGCGCGATATTATCCGGTTTTCTTGTAACGATGGGCTGGCTCAAATTGCCGATAAAACCGATGCTGCCGCATTTGCCGAAAAGCTCCGTACATTCGGTTTTGGAAAAAAAACCGGCATAGAACTGCCCGGAGAAGCGGCGGGGATTTTTGCTCCGGTTTCATCCTGGTCAGCCCGTACCAAGCATACTATTTCATTTGGGCAAGAGATCGGGGTAACCTCTTTGCAAATTATGCAAGCAGCAACAGCCTTTACCAACAAGGGCAAAACCTTAAAGCTGAGTCTCTTGTCGGAAATTAGAGATGCGTCAGGAAAAACCGTCCACCGCCATAGGCCGAAGCCGTTGGCGCAGGTTGTTTCCGCAGAAACAGCGAAAACAGTATTGGGATATATGCAAACCGCCGCTGATGACGGTACCGGTTCGCGGGCATCCATCAAAGGGGTACCGATCGCCGTGAAAACCGGAACGGCGCAGATGGCGCAAGCGGACGGGCGCGGCTACAGCGCAACGGACTATTTAAGCAGCTGCATCGGCATTTTCCCCGTCGATGACCCGCAAATTATTTTGTATCTGGCTGTTATCCGTCCGGTCGGGCAAACGTACGGTTCTTTGATCGCCGCGCCCGCGATTTCCGAAGCTGCAAATGCAATCATCGACTACCGCGGCATGGGGCGTACCAATGCGCCGAATGTGAGCCACACCGGCATTATCAAGCAGAACCGTCAAACGCCCGTCGTGTTGGGTACTACCATGCCGAACCTCATCGGAACGCCGAAACGGCTGCTGCTGGATTTGCTAATGCGGACGGATATCACCGTCAAGCTGACGGGAGACGGTTATGTAGCCAGCCAGAGTCCTGCGGCGGGAACGCCGATTGCAAAAGGAATGATCATTGAACTCACGCTTGAATAACGCCGCGCCGTTCGTGCCTGATCCTGACGTGTTTTTACAAAACTGCCGGGATTTTACCGCCCGGTTTCCCGAACAAGCCGCCGCGCTTGGATTGAACAGCCCGGGAACGGCGCTTCAACGCCTTCGTTCCGTACCGGATGGATATGTGCTGCTACAAACCCGCAGCAAAGATGCGGAAGCGGCGCCGACGCTCAGTCTGAACGGGCTGTTTTTACATTCAAAGTATGATCCGCAGGAAGAAGCCCGCAGAGTCCTCGCCTCGGATTTTTTTCAGACGGAAGAAACACACAGCCGCTGTATTTTTGCAGGGCTTGGTCTTGGGTATCTGGCGGCGCAGTACATTGAACGGTTCCCGGCCGCCGAGACAGTCGTGATTGAGCCTGATACCGCGGCCTTCGTGTGTTTTCTTGCCGCCCGCCGCCGCGCCTCATTTTTCAGGCAGCAGCGGTTGAGCCTCCTCATCGGAACGACGCCGGAGGAAGCGGCCTCTTTTTTGGCGGCTACGGGATGGAATAAGCGGAACCTCTTTAAATCGGCGGCGTTCAGTGAAACGCACAAAGACTGGTACGAAGCGTTTTTCACGCTGCTGGAGCGGAACCGGATGAAAAACAGCATCAATGCAAAGACATTGGAACGGTTCGGTACGCTCTGGCTAAAAAATACGGTTAAAAATCTCGAAATGCTTTGCAGCACGGCGAAGATCGGTTGTTTTCACGACGCCTTTCCCGATGCGTCCGCCGTGGTGCTTGCCGGAGGGCCGAGCCTTACCGCGCACCTTGAGCTGATACAAAAGAATCAACACAATTTTCTAATTATCGCGGTGGATACCGCCGTGCGGGCCTGTACGCGGGCCGGAATTACGCCCGACTTTATCCTCAGTTTTGATCCTCAGTATTGGAACTACCTGCACACGGCCGGGCTTGATACGGCACAATCGATTTTGATTAGCGAAGCGGCGGTGTTTCCCGCAGTGCTGCGGCAGCAGTACCGTGCCGTGTTTCTTTCCAATTCATCCGCGCCGTTCGCCCGCTATCTTGAGAGCACTACACGGGAAGCCCGCGACGGCGTTTCCACTGCCGTGGATGAAACCCTCGCAGCGGGCGGATCGGTGGCAACGACCGCATGGGACTTCGCACGGTATATCGGCGCAACCACGATTATCATGGCAGGGCTTGATTTAGCCTATCCGCATAAGCAGACTCACTTTGCAGGCAGTACCTTTGAAGAAGCCGTCCATACCCGTTCATCGCGGGTTGCGCCCGCAGAGCAGGCGAATGTCAACAGCTTGTACGCGGCGTTTCCTGCGCTGCACAAGGATTATGCAGGCGGCACGGTACTGACCGACCGCCGGATGCAGCTGTACGCATGGTGGTTTGAAAGCACGCTTGCAAAATACGCTGAAATCAAAACGTACAACCTGATGCCGCAGGGCGTTTTTATCCCCGGAATGCCCGCCTGCGCTGCGGAAGCGTTTTCGGCGTTGACCGGCAGCGGCATCACACGCAGCGCTATTGATCACCGGCTGCAAACGATTATCGATGACGCGTACTCACCATCGTTTTGGGATGCGCTGCCGCTTCGGATGCAGCGGCTGACGGCCTCCGTGCATACGATGACCGAAAGCGCCGCCGCTCTCGCAGCGCACGCGGAAGAAGCCGCTGCGTTGTGCCGCCGCTTAGCGCAAAACCGTCAACCGGCAAAACAAGCCCCGCTGCTGGCAAAGCTCAACACTATTGACGAAGCGATCCGCAGCGGCTTTGCAAAAGACCTGGTCGCAGTGCTCTTTTTTCACGATGAAACCGATGAACGGGACGACACTACCCCATCGAACGGTGAACGCACTGCGGCGCAGCATAACGGCACGACTGCCGGTGAAAAAATCCCCCGCAGCGATACGGAAACGCTGCCGCATTCCCTTGCCGCTGCGCTGCGGGTGTATGAAAGGATTGGACGGATGGCTTTGCAGGTTCACGATATATTTGCGGCACGGAACACGCAGCTCCATCGTTCTTAAATCCGTCCAATCGAAACGCGTCTTTTCAAGAAAACGAAAGAATCCGCTAAATATTCAGATGTTGCTGCCGATAATAGTTAAAGAACGGGACATTAAACGGCGGTTTTAACATCCAGACGCCGTTTCTGATAAAACCCGATGCAGGAAGGCGGTTTAATGCTGTTGATTAAACCGCCTTTTTCTTTTTATCAATACAATGTCATCATTTTTTCAAAAGGCTATGAATCTTGTCAGGATAGTCGGTAATCAGGCTATCAACGCCCATATCGATTAGCTTTCGATAATCGCATTGGATACTGCCGAACCACGGATTGACCCGAATGCCGGATGCATGGAGCACATCAACCAGCGGTGCCGTTACGCAATACGCGGACGGGTGATAGCATTCGATACCGAGCTCCCGCACATATTTTTCAGGATGAATTTGCCAACTATCCACCAGTAATCCACAGGGAACCGTCGAATCGATTTTTTTCATCCGTAATACGCTTTCGTGATTGAAGGACGATACGATACATCGGTCGATCAGCCCGTATTCCTTCATCATACGATAGACAATTGCTTCGATGCCTTCATAGACAAAGACTCCTGTTTTTAATTCGATATTTGAAATAATGCCGGGCTGCGTACTGATGTAGTCAAAGTATTCACGCAACGTCGGAATTGCTTCAAACGCGGCTGTTTCGGGATGAGGCTTTGCGGCATTCAAGGCTTTCAATTCACGTAACGATTTTTCTGCTACGAGGCCTGTCCCGTCAGTTGTGCGGTCAAGCGTTTCATCATGGATGATAACCGCCTCACCGTCTTTGGAAAGATGAACATCAAACTCTATGCCGTGACACCCGGCTTCTACCGCTTTGCGGAACGCCAGCATGGTATTTTCAGGATAACGGCTCCGAAAGCCTCTATGCGCAATATTCAGCATTATATCTCCTTTCGGGGCCACCGCATCGGATGGTGTTGGAATTTCCGGTGCGCTCCCCTACCCTATCAGCGTATTGACGCCTGGACGTCCTTTAATACGACATCATGTGAACCGCCTTCGGTAATGCTTGCTGCGGAAACAAGGGTGATTTTCGCATTCCGCTGTAATTCGGGTATGGTCAGCACGCCGCAGTTGCACATCGTTGAGCGCACTTTATACAGCGTCGTTCCTACGCCGTCATGCAGCGAACCGGCATACGGCACGTACGAATCGACGCCTTCTTCAAACGCAAGCTTACTATCCCCGCCGGAATCATAGCGCTGCCAATTCCGCGCCCGGGAAGAACCTTCGCCCCAGTATTCTTTCATATAACTGCCGTTAATCAATATCTTGTTAGTAGGACTTTCGTCAAAGCGGGCAAAATAGCGACCCAGCATACAAAAATCGCTGCCCATCGCAAGCGCCATCGTAATATGATGATCATAGACGATACCGCCGTCCGAGCAAATCGGAATATACACACCAGTTCTCTTAAAGTACGCATCACGGGCTTTTGCTACCGCGATAAGCGCTGTCGCTTGCCCCCGCCCAATGCCTTTCGTTTCGCGCGTAATACAGATGGAGCCGCCGCCTATACCGACTTTGATAAAATCAGCTCCGGCATCTGCTAAGAAGTTAAAACCATCCTCATCGACTACATTGCCCGCTCCGATCGGCAGCGCATCCCCATAATTTTTTTTCACAAAATTAATCGTGCGCTTCTGCCATTCTGAAAAGCCGTCGGAAGAATCAATACAAACCAGATCGGCTCCGGCAGCAGCCAGCGCGGGAACTCGTTGTTCATAATCCCGCGTGTTAATCCCCGCGCCTACCAAATACCGCTTCCGTTCATCCAGCAGCTCATTCGGATGTTCTTTTTTACTTTCATAATCTTTCCGGAATACAAAGGCCACCAGTTTACCTTCCTTATCCAACACCGGCAACGAATTGAGCTTATATTCCCAAATAATTTCATTTGCTTCTGTTAACGAGACACCTTCATTTGCATAGTAAATTTTATCAATCGGTGTCATAAATTCTGCAACCGTTAAATCCCGTGCCATACGGCTTGGACGATAATCGCGGCCGGTAATCACCCCGAGGAGTTTGCCATGCGCAGTACCGTCATCAGTAACAGCTACAGTTGTATGCCCTGTTTTTGCTTTTAACTGAAGCACATCGGCCAATGTATGCTTAGGCGTAAGGTTTGAATCGCTTTCCACAAAGCCTGCTTTATAGTTTTTAACAGCAGACACCATTGCCGCCTGTTTTTCAATGCTCTGTGAACAAAAAATAAACGAAAGGCCGCCCTCTTTTGCAAGGGAAATCGCCATTCCGTCATCAGATACCGACTGCATAATTGCCGATACCAGCGGGATATTGAGCGTATATCGCGGCTGCTCTCCGTTCTTAAAACGAGTAAGCGACGTTTGCAAATTAACATTCTGAGGGCTGTGCTCTACGCCCGTATAACGGGGAATTAAAAGATATTCATTAAACGTGTGGGAAGGTTCTTCATAATAATATGCCATAATTTCTGCATAATATTGTACACAGCTTTTTTTATCAAGCCTCATATTATACACATTTAACAGCAAACGATTAACATATCAGCACTATTTCCACGGCTTATCCACAACTTACTCATTCAGAGAACAAATTATCCACAGGTTATTATCACAATTAACACCCTGATAATGGGGCTTTTTTCGGGGCTTAAAAGTAAAATTCAGATAGTTTATGTAAGTGGAAAAACGACTAAACCTATGTTTGTAGGTGATTTATAAGAATATTTGAAAGAAAGAAGGGAAAAATCTGAAAAGGTTGACGGCAAGTTGTGAACATCTCATACAGAATATATCCACAACTTGCACACAATGCATGGTATTCTATCCGAGCGCTACCTGTGCATTTGCATCTATCGCAAGGATTGTTTTACATTCCGAACAGCGGAACCGTCCGGGACGGGGTGCTTTTAATTTTTTCGCACAAATCGGGCATGCAAAGATTTTAGGAAATATGCTTACCTGCGGAACAACCGTCGTGTCTTTATGTTTAAAGAACTCGATAGAAGTTTCTAAAGAATCGTGAATGGTAAAGAAATTAGCAAATCCAAGCAGTTGGAATACTTCATATACCTTCGGTTGAAGACTCAAAAGAATAACGTCACCGCCTTTACCTTTCACTGCTTTTAAAAACACCGTAAAAGACCCGATTCCCGTTGAAGACACATAATCTAAGTGCGTACAATTAAAAATGATTTGAACATATCCAGCATCTATCAGCGTTGTAATTCTTTTCTGAAAAAACGTAGAATTATAAGTATCAATATATCCCGACAAAAGGATAACAATACATCGCTCCATGTTTTCAACTTTTTGAAGCTGTATTTTAAGGCTTTTGTCTTTTTCATTATCAAAGCTCTGAATTATTTCCGCATCATTCATATACGCATCCTTTATTCTATAAAAATTGCGAAACTATATCTTTATTCGCCTACAAGAGCAAGAACCCTTAAACACAAAACGATGTCCACCCTTTATCTATCGGCATAATGACACCATTATATATACTGTTTTTTAATAAAAAAAGTGCAGCCTCTGTAATCGCTGATAAAGGAACCAATTCACCATCCGGATTTTTTTTAGCCCAATTGAGCCGTTCAGTTTCTTCCAATAAACCACTATCGGTAAAACCAGGACAAATAGCATTCGCGGTAATTCCTGCCGCAGCATATCCCATACTCACAGACCGAACAAGGGAAAGAATACCTGTTTTTGCAGCCCCGTAGACAGGGTTGGTTTTAAAACCCCGGATGATCTGTGTTTCCGTACCTCCAAACAGCAAAATCCGCCCCCAGTGACGCGCTTTCATACCTGATAAGGCTGCAGACACGAGTATTCCCGGAAGTGTTAAGTTCGCATACACAGTAGAACTCCACTCCTCGACGCTGGTAACATCAAGCGGTTTTTGTAAAAAAGGGCCATACGCCACACAGAGTATATCCGCAGCATGCGCATATCGGCATAACTCATCTACATAAGAAGCATCCGTTAAATCACAAATAAGTCCGGCAACATTTCCTTGACTACACAATGCTTCAATACGAGTTGAGAAAGTCTTTCCCTGCATAACAACGGATACAGCTTCTTGTAACAATCGTTGCGCGATTGCATATCCAATACCGCTTGTTCCACCTATTATCAATGCGCTTTTCCCTTGCAGCGGATTATCCATCACTCATTTCCAGTATTTCTTAATTATACCTCAAAGCTCTTGACATAACAAGCTCTTTCTACAAAATTAACGAATATGAAGTCCTCATCGCCCACACACACAATTCCCGTCGCGATTATTTTATGCCGCCCTGAAATTAGCCGAAATATCGGTGCTGTATGTAGAGCGATGGCAAATAATGACTGTACTGATTTACGCATTGTCGGTAACAAGGCTGATTATGATGAGCAGGAAGTACTGCGTCTTGCAATCCATGCAGGAAGTATATGGCAGCATGCCCGATTTTTTACACCGTCAACAGATGGACTAAAAGAGGCGCTTGCCGATTGCAGCATCGCAGCCGGAACCACCAGAAGGGTAGGGGAGAAGCGTAAATCATGGGGTATGACTCCTGAAGAATTTGCCACATTTGCTTCGACAGCAGGAGAAGGACGCACAGGAATTGTATTCGGTAATGAACGAACTGGGCTGACCGATGAAGAGCTGAATGTCTGCTCGGTTGCATTAAATATTCCTTCATCAGCAGTATTTCCATCTCTTAACCTTTCTCATGCGGTGCAGATCGTCTGCTACACGCTGTTCCGCGCATACAGCCCACGGAAATACGGATATCAACGTATCCCTTATACAGAAATTACAGCCCTGTCAGAACATATCAATCAATATTTATGTACGATCGGCCTGTTTAAACACGGAGGAAAAGAAGATAATATTCGATTTTTTCAAGAGATGATTGCACGCGCCGGGTTATCTGCCGGAGAAGCGCGTTACTTTGAAAACTTATTTAAAAAGCTCTGTTATATTAAATGTCAAAATGCTGCGGATAAATGACCGATGAAGCCTTTGCTGCAAATACCGCCCGATTCAGACAGTTAAGCAACTCCCGCACATTTCCCGGCCAATTATAGTTCGCCAAGACCGATAACGCCTCATCCGATAAATACTTGCTCGTTGTCTTGAGATAATTACAGGCAAGCACGGCGATATCTTCTTTATGGCGGCGCAGCGGCGGCACTAATAGGTGAAAGACATCAAGACGGTAAAACAAATCCAAACGAAATACGCCGTCATGCACCATTTCTTCTAAGTCGCGGTTTGTTGCGCAAATAAGCCGAAAGTCGGAATAATACTTTGTGCAGCCGCCGAGTTTATAATACTCATGGGTTTCGATCGCGCGCAGCAGTTTTGCCTGTAATTTCATCGGCACATTTTCGATCTCATCAAAAAAGAGCGTCCCCCGATTCGCTTGCGCCAATAATCCGTCTTTATCGACAGCGCCGGTATAGGCTCCTTTGCATGAGCCGAACAATAAACTTTCGGCAAGTTCTTCGGTAATGCAGGTGGTGTTTACCGGTAAGTATCGGCCGCTTCGGCTTTTAGAATAGTGATGAATAAGCGACGCAACCACTTCTTTGCCGGAACCGCTTTCGCCGTACAGCAATACGTGAGATGTTCGGCTCGCAGCGTCAAGGATAAAATTCCGTACGCTTTGTATTTCGAGGCTTTGCCCCTGCAATTGCGTATACAAGGGCGCTGCTTGTGAATATTCCTCCATAAAATCGGCGCTTTCACTTCGCTGCTCTTTATCGAAATGAGACACTTCCTCAGCTAACCGATCAAAATCATACGGAATTAAAAAACAGCCTGCAATGTGTTTGCTTGCCGCGACTTTTCGTTCAATAGGATTACAATGTTGACGAGATAATAAAAAGATAGAGATATTATGATCGGAGTGACAGACTTCATGCAGAACATCCGGCGGATACATACCGCCTGCTTCCACATCAAAAAACAGAACATCGTAGGACTTCTGAGCTAATTGAGATAACACTTCCCGATTATCCAGGACGTAATCAACAATCCACCTATTTTTAGATAAGCGAGCGAGCATTTCGGCATCCGCCGAAAAGGCTGCCACAAAAAGAACGTTCAGCATCGCTTTACCTATACCAAAAACCGGAAGAGGCAGGAATCGAACCTGCCGTTGCGGATTATGCAACCAACGGTTTTGAAGACCGCGAAGACCACCAGATCCCATCAGCTTCCTAAAAAGTACGAAACCTATAATCCTTAAGGAGTATAAAATGAAAGCCTCTTTTACGCAAGAGCTTTGCGGTAAAACAAAATTTTATTCCTTAACACAACCGCAGGCAATTCCGCTTTCCGTGCCGTAACCTTTTCACAGAAGGCAATAAATACATCAGATGGTTTGACACGGACGTTCACAGTATTTACAGTATAATGAACAGAGAAAGGAGAAACATATCAATATGAAAACGATACAAAAAAAACACGGAGCGGTCATCGCATTTTGTATGCTGTTTTTTGCGGTGATATTTCCGTGTGCTACACAAGAGGCGCCGGAAACACAGGACGGCAACGGAACGGCGAGGACAGCTCAAGCAGCGTATCCGGCAACCACGTCGGAAGCGGGAAAATCGGTAAAAGATAGCGCCGAATATCATGCCGAATCCGAACTGTCTGCGGACGATGATGCCGATGCGGAAGATGAGGACAACGCAAAACCGGTGTTTACGCTCAGTGGGAAAATCGAAACGCTGCACGGTTTCCGCTGGAATGATGCGAAAAAAAATGTTGAGTATGGCGCGTCGCGTTCGATTGCCGGGATAAAAGGCGAAGTGTCTGCAGGGTCTTCGTATGCCGTACTTTCAGCCTCCGCCGAGTACAATTACCGCAACCCTGCACGCACGGGCTTCCGGCTGAATGAAGCGTATTACCGTTATTCGGGTGAAATATGGGACATCAGCGTCGGGCGGCAGGTCATTGCATGGGGACAGGCAGACGGGTTTAAGCTCACCGATGTGTTAAGCGCGCGGGACAGTGCGGAGTTTATTGCCTTTAGCGGCGATGAAGCGCGGCGTCCGTCGGACAGTGTCCGCCTGCGGTTTTTCCATGACCTTTTTACGTTTGAAGCGGTCGCGGTGCCGTTTTTTACGCCGAACAAGCTGCCGCGCTTCGGCTTTGAGCAGGGTGCCAAAGACGGGTTGTACTATATCGACACGCCGGATAGTTACAAGACGCCGTTCGGTTCCGTTCCGGTGCACTATACAAAGACGGAAAACGCAAAACCGAAAATGTTTACCGACACGGAAGCCGCTGCCCGTTTCTCCTTCTTTTTACCCGGCATCGACTTTTCCGTTTCAGGCTTTTACGGCTGGGATAAAAATCCGCGCTATGTAAAAAAAGGAGTTGTAAAGCTGTCGGGACCTACGCCGACGGAAGTTCAGCTTAGCATAAATCAGGACTATTACCGTGTCGGAATGGCGGGCTTTGACGCTGCGATTCCCGCAGGCGATGTAACGGTCAGGCTGGAAACGGCTTGGGTCGGCGGACGGTATTTTGAACCGAAAAATCAAAATCCTATTCCAGGAGCGCTCGGTGCGGATGGTATACCGCTTACCTTTAAATCGACACTACAAAAACACCAGCTGCTGATGCTTGCTGGGATTGATTGGCTTAAAGACTCGTGGACGCTGAGCGGTCAGTATTTTGAAGACCTCATCCTCAATCATAAAAGCGATATCGAGCGGCCGATACACAAGGGCTTTGTCAGTCTGAACGTGAGCAAAACCTTTTTACGCGATACATTGAAGCTTTCGGCAAGCGGCGTCATCGATATAAACTACGGTAGTACGTTCAGTACCTATTCGGTCGGCTACGCGCTCACCGACAACATCAGCTTTGCGCTCGGCAGCGATGTATACACCAAAGGGCATGACGGCAAGGGCGATTTTGCTCCGCTGCATAAGATCAGCGCCGTGTGGCTCAAGGGCACGTTTACGTGGTAAAAGCACATCTGTAATGTGCAGCATGAACTGCACATTACTACACCATCGCTGTTGAGCACTGTACCTCCGTGTACACTGCTCAGCGATACGTTTGTCTATCGAAAAACTTACTGCTATTTGGAACCATGTCGGGTTCTTAGGGAAAGGGAAGCAATCTTTTATCTGAAAAAAGTGTCTTCCCTTCCCTATTTTTTTAGCCATTTCACCCTCGGTGATGCATATAGTATCGCAGGAGGTAGTGAATGAGTGATACACTGATACTCACCCTTACAAACGATTATTTGTTCAAACTCTTGCTTGGCTCGGAAGAGAATAAAGTGTGCTTGCAGGATTTTCTTGAATGCGTACTAGATATACCAGTCGGCATGATTGCAGCCCTTGAACTGCTGGATAAAGAGCTTACCAAAGATGTGGTAACTGATAAAACAGGTATCCTTGATGTCAAACTTCGTCTCAAAGACGGCACGACGATTGATATCGAAATTTCGTTTCCCGATAGACGTCCGTGTCTATCGGGAAACACGAGTTTTGCCGTTCGGCAAAACATCGCTGCTGCTTAATACCAGCGGCATCCGTGCCGCTCCTGAAACGGAGTTGCGTAAAAAGCATACCTGATCAGCTTTTATTTTAGAATAAAATTTGGAACAAAGGCGGGTTCTTAGGGTAGAACCCTAAGCCGTAGTTTTTCTTTTGGGGGTTATAGGGGGTGTTTTCTTTTTATCGGAAAAAAAGAAAACACCCCCTCACTGTTTCTACTGGTCAAAAATGTACCTTGAAGGCTTTAAAGAAGGAGAGCCGTATACGAGCCTGACAAAGTGCATTACCATCAATTTAATTTCTCAAGGTTTTAATCTTAATCATGAGATACATTCCGCCTATAGCATACTGGAACAAAACACCCACCTGCCGCTTACTGATTTAATGGAGATACATTTTCTTAATCTATCCGCAGCGCAAAAGTACGGTGTGCAGAAAAGCCCTATCGAAAAACGGCAAAAACTGCTAAACTGGTTGCAGTTTATAGAAACCGATAGTAGCGAGGTACGAAAAATGCTAGCAACAACCTCTCCAATATTGCAAATGCTGAATGAAAAGATTGATGTGCTCAGTTTAAATCCTGAAGAACGCAAGCTGTATGAATCGAGAATGAAACTGAAAAGTGACATTGCAACTATTTCCGAAGCGCAGTTCAAAGCCGGAGCTGAATGGGGCATTGCTGAAGGCTCCCGCCAAGCAAAGCTCGAAACGGCGCGGCTCATGAAACAAGCAAACTGTGAAGCTGCATTTATTGTAAAAATGACCGGCCTCACCGCTGAAGAAATCAAAGCTCTCAGTAATAACTGATAACACACAGCCGATACACCTCTATTATGGTTTAGCCCCATGCTTTAGAACTACGGTTAGTTCTTAGGGCTGGATTGCAACGCTAGCTAGCAATCCAACTAAGTCGTTATTTTTCTTTAGATGGGGTCATGTTCAAAAATTGACATCCTTGTCAATTTTTGAACGCGAGTTTTGGCAAAGCCAAAACATCGCTACTGCGTGGAACCACCGCCCTCCATGGCGGTACTGATACTCGGATACATCATAAGACGACAAGAGACTCGCCGTCATTTTAAAGACCGAAGTAGACGCAAAGATGGCTCCACCTCTTTTGAAAATAGGTGGAGCAGATGCTAGGAGCCTAGCCGAAATAAAGCGGAGACGTACTTGCTGTACGTTGAGCATTTATTTCGGCGTAGCGACAACGCAGATGCCCGCATATTTTCAAAAGTCTACACTTTGAATTTAGAGACCTCTTGTGCCAAATTCTCAATACTCCGCTTATTCCGCTGCGTTATCTCGCTCACCTCCTGCACTGCATTGTTAATCTGCACGGCGCCGGAAGCCATCTCGCTCATGCTGTCGGTGATGACACGGGTAAGGCCGTCCAGCTTCTGCATTTCTTTTGCAACGCCCTCTCCGCCTTTCAGCATTTCTTCTGAGCCTGCCTGTACTTCGACTGTTACCGTGTTGATGCTCTTAATTGCGGTTAATACTTCCTTGCTGCCGTTTTCCTGCTCCCGCATCGCTTCGGTAAGACGGGCGCTCATTTCTTTTACCTGCTCCGCAAGCGTGAAAATTGCGTTGAACTTGGCTTCCACCGTTTTCGACGAGGCGGAGAGGCTTTCAATTTCTCCGGATAACATTTTCAGCGTTGTGGTGATGGTCTTACCCTGTATCGAAGATTCTTCAGCGAGCTTGCGGATTTCATCTGCAACGACAGCAAAGCCCTTGCCTGCTTCCCCTGCGTGAGCCGCTTCAATCGCTGCGTTCATCGCTAAAAGGTTCGTTTGCGACGCAATATGCTGAATGACGCTTGACGCTTCCATGAGCGAACCGGATTCTTCGGCAATCTTTTGTGTTACGGCATTAGATGTTACCAACGTCGCTTTGCCGTCGCCGGTTGCCGTTGTAAGGCTTTTAATCACCTCGTCAGTTTTGCCGAGGGTTTGGCCGATAGAGGCAATATTTGCAACCATTTCTTCTACCGAAGAGGAAGACTGCGCCACACTCGCGGCCTGTGTTTCGATGCTGTTGTTCAGCTGCTTAATCGTGCGGACAATTTCTTCGACGGTAGCCGCCGTTTCGGTAACGCTCGCCGCTTGGGTGAGGGCTTGCTGCTTCACCCCGTCGATATTCGCGCTGATCTGATTAACGGCACTAGCGGTTTCAGTCATGTTAGAGACAAGCTCATCACCAATTTCTTCCATTGTGTTACTGTTTACCCCGACCTGCCGGATGGATGCGCCGATTTTTTCAATTGTCTGATTGAAATATTCGGCCATGTCAGTAATCTCATCGTTGCCGGTAACCGGCAGGCGCACGGTCAAATCGCCTTCACCTTGAGCAATGTCCTGCAAGACCGTAACCACTGTCTGTATCGGCTTTACTACAGCACGGGCGACAAAATAGACGACAAAAAGCGCCGTTAATAGGATTATCACACCAATCACGATCATTGATGTTTGTAATGCGTTTACCGTTCCCATAAATTCGTTGTAGGGAGCAAATACAATTATTGCCCAGCCGTTATTCATTGCTTTTCCTGCCGATATTTTCACTGCTCCTTTATAATAATATGTTCCGAATATTGCCTGTCGTGAATTGAGTGCCTTCTGCTCGATTTCCGCCAAGGGTTTTAAAAGGTCATCAGACTCCGCTGCCTTTGTTGAATTCCACATTGATGTTACTGTATCGGGATTGGGGTCTGCAATTGTTGTGCCGCTTGTTCCAACAATGTACACCGAGCCGGTTTTACCCACTACAATATCATTAATTTGATCGGAGAGCCATTCCGCATTGATGTCGCTCATAATGAGACCGATAATTCGCCGGTTATCATCGTAAATGGGAACAGAAACTGTAATAACTAAGCTGTTATTTGACTTTGAAACATACGGCTCACTGATAAAATTATGTCCGCCGAGTGCGCGCTGGACGTATTCCCGTTCCGGCAAACTAATTGTTTTCCCGTTGGCTCCGTAATATATGCTCTGATTATCGATGAATGCAAGTTCCCGTATGTTGCTATCGCGTATGACTTCCTTTGCCAAAAAAGCGGTTTTCTCTTGCGGCGGCGTATTTGCGTCACGCAGTATGGGCATGCGGGCAAGCCCTTCCGCAAACTGAAAAAAAGCCGTTATCCGGCCATCTATGATTTCTGCAACATCCGTTGCTTTATCAATCAGATGTGCTTCAATTTTTTCCGTCACAGCCTTGCGGGCAGTTCTGACTGCAAGCAAACTTTCAATAATTGAAGCGAAGGCAATCAATACTCCAAAAATAAGAATAAGTTTATAGCGGAGCGAAAAACGCTTTTTCATTGTATACCCCTTATATATAGGGAGTTTTTTTCTTTTTTTCGATAAAAAGAAAAAAACTCCCTACGACCCTCGCCCAAAAATGGACATCCTTGTCCATTTTTGGGCTGCGAGTTCGCAAACGAACTCGCTTCTGCGTGGAACCACCGCCATCCATGGCGGTTCTGAAATGGACATCCTGTACGTTATGACCAAAGGGGGTACCCTTTGGAATCCCCTATTGCTGGTGTGACAATCTTAAATCATGCAATAATAATGGGCGTAGTACCGGTAATAAGAAAGGATCACCCTGAATTGATATACGCAGAAGCGAATAAGATAGAAACTGTATCAACTAATGTAGGTCTGTGTGTATTGGCTAACGGTAAGTAATTTTTAGAATTAGTATATATAGTATTTGCAGAGCGAAATAGAATGGACGCTTTTGAAAATAGGTTTTCTGTTCGCCTTTTAGAAATAGGCGAGACGGATGCTAGGAGCGAATAAAAAACACCCGCAGGCGTACTAGATGTACGTCGAGGACTGTTTTTTATTAAGCAACACCGCAGACGTCCGTATATTTCAAAAAGATAGGGGGGGGGGGGGACAAGACACCTTTCCATATTATCAACCTTCATTCACAAAGAAAATAATGATTTTATGCGAATCTATCGTAAATATTAGATCAAAACCCTTTAACATACGCTAAATTCAACGCAACTTATACTATATCACAAAATAAAAAGCTCCGCAAGAAAAATGAGTATTTATTTACCTGCCGGTTTAGCTCGATTCTATCGTCAAGACCTCCTAATAGCTCGGTCATTTTTTGCTGCTGCAACCAATTGGGGTGAAGTATATCTAAATGTTAGAAGACCTAATAGATGGATAGGCAGATACGTTTTGTTCGGCAATAATTCCCTTGATAAATCAGCATTTATCGGCTTATTTGTACCAATATGTCTAAAACTTGGTGCGGTGTTACGACAAACGGTTCGATCGGAAAATGCTTTATATTGCCGGTGATTAAATAGGCTTCTAATTGCTCCCGAGCATGGAGTGTAACTGCATAAAAAACAATGTCTTTCGGATCAGGCATCGGCTCTTTAACCGATATCCCGTCAAATTTTAACCCTATCTCTTGTATCTCATTTACAACAATATCAACCGCTGCCGGAGGAAAGCAAAATTTTGGCCGATGCAGCACGGCTGTGTATTCAGCAATAATTTCCGCATTATAAATGGGGATAATATTACCTGCATACATAGTATTGATAACATACCGGGGAATGGAATTTTCTTTCAAAAATGCAGAAACAAGCACATTAGTATCGATAACGGCATATAAAGTCATATCATTGCTCTTTACGGACTACATCGATTTCGCTATTAATTGCTTCGAAACTCATGTCGGAAACACCGTTTACGGCAGCGCTTTGAGCCATTGCCTGCATTGCCGACATTACATCAGGCCGAATTTGTCGTTTCAGAATATGTTGCTCGGTATTGCCCAACTTCATACTGAATGGAATGCCGTTTTCCGCAACACTCCGCTTAAAAAAAATACGCACCGCTGTCGATAAGTCTAAGCCAAGGTGCTCATAAACTGCGGCAGCATCGTCTTTCAGCTTTTCGTCCACCCGAATTTGAACCAAAGTACTTGCCATATAGTCCCTCTTTAACTGATACTATCATACAAAACATTCCTTCTGCAAGTACATTGTAATGATCTAATCCTTATATTCTCAAAAGGATATTACAATGCCTGTAAATTATAAATAATATTTCTTATTCTTCATTTAATCTAACAAGAAAATGTGCCTAAAATGTCTACAGCAAAACCAACAGCAGTAAATTATCACTTTTATCGGCATACAATATCGTGTGTCGATTATCGATTTTTTACTATTTAATTTTTTAACGATTCGGTGTATACTGATTTATATGAGTACCGATATAATAATTACAGATGACCGTCTTCATTTTTCCTTGAGCTTAGCAGATTTTTTGCGTGTACAGGGACAGCATGTCAGCCTGACCTCGGATGCAGAGTCTGTAAAAGATAAGCGGCCGGAAAATATGATCGGCCCTGTTGTATTATGGAACCGTAATTCATCTTTTTCTTTGCAATCTTTACCGCTTCAATTTAAAAATTTACAGCTTGATGTAGAAACTGCACTTATCATCTTTGACGCACCTGCATATATGGAACTCTATCCCGATACGGGCGTGCTGAACACCGACCGCGTGATGACCGAATTGGTTACCGCCAATATGCAGCTGGTGTACACGCTCATGCGGTATTTTATACATAAAAAATCCGGAAAACTGATCTTTGTCCATCGGGATATTCCGCTTTCGTGCGGGAATATTCCGGTTGCAGCGGCATCGGGCGCGTTTGTGCGGATTGCGGAAGAAAGTGTGATGGCAATTGCGCGCGAAGAAAATGCATTTCTCCAAACAATGTTGGTTCGTCTTGAAGGCGAAGAAAATGCGCTGTACATCGAATGGCTCGCTTCGCAGATCGGGATGCAGACCTTGTCGCGCATTCCCGGCAGGTGGATTAAGGCCGGTCAACGGAGTTTGTTTGGAAAATAACGTCGATTGTTAATCGATATTATACAGGACTTCTTGGTAGTATCGCTTTTGAGGGAAGTCTTATTATCTAAGTATAAAGAGGTATCCTCATGGATAAGAAAAAACCAGTTATCTCGCTGCGTACCAGAATTTTGATTACCGGCATTATTTCGTTATGTACACTGATTATAGGCGCGTGTGCTATAATCGGATATCAAGTATATCAGATTAATGTTGCTCAATATGAGCAGACAACGACGCAGCAATTTGCAACTATAAAGCAAACGATCCTCTTGTTCATGCAAAATAATGAGAACACGGTCAAAATGCTTGCAGAACACCCGTCGGTACAAGTTGCCGATGAATCGCTTAATAGCTATATAAATGCCCAACAGGATACCTCTTTAAAAAATATCACGAGAGGGCACACGGAACAGGAAATGGCAGCACTTTTTAAGCGGATGCATGATAATTATCCTGATACGGCGGAAGTATTCTTTGGTTCCAAATGGGGCGGACTCGTTTCTTCGTGGGATGGAACGGTCAAAGCAGGGTTTGATCCCAGGGGGCGTGCATGGTATCTGCAAGCGCAGTCTGCAAAAGGCGATACAATCATTACGCCTGCGTATATGTCTACGATAGGCTCTCCTGTTATTTGTTTTTCACGCCAGGTACTCTCCCCTACGAGAGCGTTTACCGGCTGCATTGGCCTTGAAGTAAAACTGGAGCAGCTCACTGCTTTTATCGATTCGATACAGGTCGGCAAAACAGGATATGTCATGCTGTTTCAAAACGACGGCACTATTCTTGCGGATCCGATGCATAAAGACATGGTTTTTACAAAACAGGATGCGTCGGGTGGTCAGTATTTGCAAAATTTTCAAAATGTCGGGAAGGAAGCTCAATTACTGACGATAGATAACAAAGTATGGCGGGTACAAGTTTTTTCAATTGATGAACTTGATTGGAAAATTGCCGTATTGGTCGAAAATAACGAAATATTGGAAAGTTTTCACCGTCTTGTGCTGAATATGGCCATAGTCGGTACGGGAATGCTGTTGATCTTTTTCTGGATCATCTTCCTGTTTTCAAAACGATTAAAAGGCTATCTGCGGAAGCTGCAGAGTATCTTTACTAAATTGGCGGCGGGCGATATTACGGGACGGTTTTATATCAAAAAACATGATGAAGTCGGCCGCTTGATGATCGATTTTAATACAACAATGGATAAGGTTGCTGCTATGATTAACGCACTTATCCATGAATCGGACACTATGCAGCATAGCGGGGATGAACTGTATAACAACATGAACGAAACGGCGAGCGCAATCAATCAAATTACAGCTAATCTTGAAGGGGTAAAGCGGCAGACCGGCTCGCAGGCTATGAGTGTGCAAAAAACGGGCGATGTTGTAGAAAAAATCATTCATAAAATTCAGCATCTTGACAAAGAAATAGAAGCACAAACCGAAGCCGTTGCACATTCTTCGGCGGCAGTAGAAGAAATGGCCGCAAATATTGCGTCGATTACGCAGACTTTGGAAAAAAATAATAATCTGATAAAAGAAATGTATTCGATGACAATCGATGGAAAGAATGGCGCAAGAAGAGCAAATTCGATTGTTACACAGATTGCCGAACGTTCGGATTCTTTGTTGGAAGCCAGTGTGATTATTCAGAACATAGCCAGCCAGACGAACTTACTTGCGATGAATGCCGCGATTGAGGCTGCTCATGCGGGCGAAACCGGCAAGGGTTTTGCGGTTGTTGCTGATGAAATCCGTAAACTTGCGGAAGAATCTAACGCACAGGGAAAACAAATCGGCGGCGCTTTGAAAGAATCGATTGAGATTATCCGTGTTATGATAGAGGCGGGAAACGGTGCCGAGCAAACATTTGATAGAGTGTATGAATTGGCAACTCAAATTTCCGAACGGGAAGATTTTATTACAAAGTCGATGCAAGACCAGATGAGTGCAAACCAAGAAGTGCTTGATGCTATTAAAGATATTAACACAACAGCTAATACCGTTAAGACCAATTCGTCTGAAATGCTGTCCGGCAGCAGCGATGTTGCAAAAGAGATGAATATACTTGATAGTTTAACACAAGGTATTACCAACAGCATGGATGAGATGTCGGCCGGTGCGCTGCAAATCAATAATGCAATAGTTGAAATCAACGAACTCGTGCAGCAGAATAGAGATAGTATCGGTATTCTTGCAAATAAGGTGAAAGAATTTACCGTATGATCAAAGCAGCCGAAAAGTTTGCCGGAACGGTTCTGTATGACATTTTAACAGCGGTCGATGCGCTGTATGCCGGCATCGATGCTGATCAAAAAAACTGGAAAGCGCATACTCCTGCACATTGTCCCGACGGTTGCGGAAGCTGTTGTGCACATTTTGAACCGGAAGTATACGAAGCTGAGGCGCTGTATCTTGCTGTGTGGATGCTGGAAAACCAGCCGGAACGCGCCGATCGGTTTGTTGAAGACAGCGAGGCAGGGACAAATGGCGGCAGCTGCATCCTTTTTGATCCTGACAGTCCCTATCACTGCACGGTGTACGGCGGACGTTGCCTGATATGCCGATTATTCGGCTTTTCTGGCGATCACGGAAAGGATGGACGGATTAGGTGGAAGCCGTGTCGGTATATGCATCTTTCTGCTGGAATATCTGATGCATCGCCGTGCTCTCAATATGATGAAGATGAGATGCTACAGCTTTTCGGTGCAACGCCGCCGTACATGGGCGTTGCATCATCACGGCTTTTGGCGCTCAATCCTGATGATACCCATCCTCGGCCGTTGCGCCGTGCGCTGCCTGATGCGATTAAAAAGCTCAAGATGTTGTTGCGTTTTTTGACACCGCCCGAACCAGATTGTCCTTCTCCGCATCCAATTCATCCGTTAAGCGCTTAGCGTACCGCGTAAGCGCCGTTTATATTTTTGTATTTACTGAAAATCATTGGAACATTCGATAACGCACTGCACCGCTCCGGCTGCTCCGGTCGTGTTGCTGGGATTGAGCCATGCGGGAAAAACGACGGTAGGAAAGCTCCTCGCAGCGCGGTTGCACGGTCTTTTTTACGACACCGATGACATCATTACGCAGCGTACTGGTTGTACGCCGCGGCAGCTTTGCCGTCAAGCGGGACTCGCCGCGCTGCACGCCGCCGAGGCAGCTGCACTGTATGAGTGCGCCCGGCTTCGGCATGGCGCTCACGGCACGGCACCTAACCGGCTTGCCCATGATGCAGAAGCGCAGCCGGTGATTATTGCAACGGGCGGCGGCATCTGTGATAATCAAGACGCTGCGGCGGCGCTATCCGCACTGCCGCAGCGGATATTTTTGTATGCGGATGAAGCAACGCTTTTCAGCCGCCTTACCCGCGATGCGCTTGCAACAGGTTTTTACCCTGCATTTTTAGGATTTTTACCGGCTGCGCAGTACGCAGAAGCCGCGCAGCTTTTTTCGCAGCTGTACGCGCGCCGTACCGCCCGGTACCGTGCGCTCTGTACCGCCTGCATCGACACGCGCGGCTTGGACTGCGCTGTCATTACAGATCGGCTCTTTGCCACACTGACTGATGATGCCCGATTGTAAAAAGAAACGCGCCGTGCGCATTTGTACGGAATGCGCTCCAGCGCTGATGGCACGGGATTGTCTCCCTCTTTTATTCAATAGATGTTAAAACTCGTAGGCTGCGGTTAATCGGATAAAGCCATTGCGGTAAAATTGCCCCAATCTTCCGGCGCGGCTGCCGCCGAAAATTCCCACGTTACAGTCGAGCAGGAGGGTTGCCAGCTGCCAGTGTATGCCGGGCATAATGCAAAAATCGGCATCTTCGAGCCCGATAAGCATCCCGAGCTTCCATTCCAAAGAACTGCGCAGGAGAGTTTGCGCCACTGAAAACGAAAGTTTTGTATCGGTGGCGTTTCTACCGTATTCAACATCATGTGATTGCAAACCGGTTCGCTTGTGTTGCAGCCGAACGGTTTCGGCAGCCGTCAGATTCAATTTGAAGCCTAACGGTGCGGAGTAAACTGCGCCGACATTCCATGCAAGCGACGGATTATAGACGGAAGGATCATCGCCAGATATATCGGAAGTAATATTGGCCGCAAGCTCCGCACTGAGCGCAACCGGGCCGATGCCGAGACCGTAATCAACGCCGATATGGTGATAGGGATTATACACACCGGTTACGGTTTTTCCCGATGACGGTGCAAGCACTGAGCCCCCTCCGCTCCCCATGCTGCCCGGGATGCTGCTGCCGAGCGTCTCCGTTTTAAAAGCAAGTTCCGGCAGCCGTCCGTAAAAATACTGCACACCGAAATCGTGCATGCCGCCTACGGCAGCCGTTAGCCGCCCGCCGCCTTGCGCATATTCTAAAGTATTGGTCGCCGGTTGACGGAAGGCCGCGGGCGAACCCCACAGCCGGTCAAACTGATGGGAATACCATCGTCCGGTGCTTCCGGTAACAATGCGGTCGCCTTCAAATACCGGTAAAAAAACGCCTTCCAATTTCAGGTCGTGGGGCAGGTACACCGCAGCGGACACCAGCGGGCGGGCGATTTTCAGCGCTTGCGGGTCATACAGCAGGGTGAGGTCGGTTCGATCACGCGGATTGACAATATCAAGGACGCTCAGTGTTTCGGCGCGGCCCCAGCTGATCTTTTGGATACCGCCGGTAATCACCGCCGGGCCGAACAGCATTTTGAGATACGCTTCATCTATCCACGGCGCAATCTGCGGCTGCACAGGATACACCGCCTGCGCCGTACCGAGCAGCGGCGCAAGCGTCTTACTGTTCAGTCGGACACCGAAATACGCTTCCGTAAGCGGCGCCGTTGCATGAATGTGCAGCTTTCCCTCGATCAGCGAGCCGGGCTGCACATCCCGAAAGGTTTTAAAATCATTAAAAAAGAACGCTCCGCCGAGGGAAAGCCGCCCGCCAATATCAACCGAAAAGGCGCTGCCCGATTCCGAATTATCATCAAAACCGAAACCGTCAGATATCTCTTCTGCGATTGCAGCCGTTGTACACAGCAGCAAAAGTACGGCAATCCATATTGTCAAAAATTTTTTCATTATCCGGTCTGCCGTTACAATTTTGATAGCGGCACAATATCCGGCGCGGTGTTTTCGCCTTCCATCGCCGAAAATTCACTTAACAATTTCTTTGCGTTTGAAGATATCCGTGTCGGAATCTTGATGATCACCTTGATATAGAGGTCGCCAGTTCTGCCGCTTGCCGCGGGGACTCCTTCGCCCCGTACGCGGATTGCATCGCCGTGCTGCGTACCGGCCGGGATTTTCACGGTTAATTGTTTATCATTGAGCGACTTTACCGTTATTTCGCCCCCAAGCGCCGCCTGCGTCATGGAGATAGGTACCACGCAGTACAGATCGTTTCCGTGACGCTCAAACAAGTGATGCGGTTTTATAAAGATGAAGACGTAGAGATCGCCGTAATCGCCGCCGCCTGCACCGGCATTTCCCTGTTTGGGAATACTGATGCGCTTTCCTTCTTCGACGCCGGCGGGGATGGTTATCAGTATTTTTTGCTTTTTCCGCTCTAAACCGGAACCGCCGCACTTCTTACACGGGTTTTCGATGATGGTTCCCGCTCCGCCGCAGCGGCGGCAGGTGCTCGCGATGGAGAAAAAGCCGGTGTTCTGCCGCACCTGGCCGGTGCCTTTGCAGTCGGGACACATTTTCCGTCCGCCGCCGCCTGCGCTGCCGGAGCCTTTACACTCCGTACAGTGCTCATCGCGTGAATACTGTATGTCAACCTTCTTACCGTACACGGCGTCGGTAAAATCGATTTGCAGGTCGTACCGGAGGTTTGCACCCCGTGTTGGACCGCCGCCTCGTGAACTGCTGCGTCCTGATGAACCGAAACCGCCGAATCCCCCAAAACTGCCGCCGCCGAACAGGCTTTCAAATAGGTCGGAAAGCCCTCCTCCGCCGCCGAAGATGTCTTCAAAGCCTTGGAATGCGGACGGATCAAATCCGCCGCCCATATTTTTTACACCGTCAAAACCGTACTGGTCATAGACGCTGCGTTTTTTATCGTCAATCAGCACTTCGTAGGCTTCAGTCGCCTCTTTAAATTTTTCTTCAGCTTCTTTATTTCCGGGGTTTTTATCGGGATGATATTGAATTGCCAATTTGCGGTAGGCTTTTTTAATTTCGTCGGCGGTAGCGGTTTTCGCAACGCCTAATACCTCATAATAATCTCGTTGTGCCAAAATAAGCTCCGTATAAAAAAAATATGCGAAATTTCCTGAGATACCTCGGAAATTTCGCATAGAAGGAAAACCGCTCGGTTATTTATCTTCGTCTTTTACCACTTCGTAATCGACATCGTCGGCAGTTCCCTTGGTGGGGCCGCTTTCGGCAGCGCCGCCTGTTGCACCTGCTCCGGCTGCACCCGCTTGAGCGCCCTGCTGCTTGTACATTTCTTCTGCAATCTTGTATGCAGCCTGCTGCAGCGCTTCGGTCTTGGACTTGATATCCGCGGTATCCCCGCCTTCCAGCGACTTTTTCAAAGCAGCAACCGCTTCTTCGATGCGCTGCTTGTCGGCGGCGTTCACCTTATCGCCCATTTCCTTCAAGGTCTTTTCGGTCTGATAGATCATCGAGTCCGCTTCGTTGCGCACTTCAACCTTTTCACGCTCTTTCTTGTCGTTTTCGGCATTGGCTTCCGCTTCTTTCACCATGCGGTCAATTTCGCTTTCGCTCAAGCCGCTGGAGCTTTCGATGCGGATGTGCTGCTCTTTGCCGGTTCCCAGGTCTTTTGCGGAAACGTGCACGATACCGTTCGCGTCGATGTCGAAGGTAACTTCAATCTGCGGAACACCGCGGGGAGCCGGAGGAATACCGACCAAGTCGAAGTTGCCGAGCGTCCGGTTCTGGCTTGCCATACCGCGTTCACCCTGCAAAACGTGAATGGAAACGGCAGTCTGTCCGTCAGCCGCCGTAGAGAACACCTGGCTCTTGCGCGTCGGGATGGTGGTATTGCGGTTGATCAACGGAGTGAACACGCCGCCCATCGTTTCGATACCGAGCGAAAGCGGGGTAACGTCGAGCAGCAGCACGTCTTTAACATCGCCGCCCAAAATACCGCCCTGGATAGCCGCACCGACAGCAACCGCTTCATCGGGGTTCACGCCTTTGGAGCCTTCTTTTCCGAAAATCTCTTTGATAATCTGCGCAACCTTGGGCATACGGGTAGAACCGCCGACTAACAAGATTTCGTCGATCTGGCTTGCTTCAAGTCCCGCATCCTTTAAGGCCTTGCGGCACGGTTCTTTGGTGCGTTCAAACAGGTCGTCGGTCATCTGCTCGAACTTTGCGCGGGTCAGCGTTTTCTGCAAGTGCTTGGGGCCGTTTGCATCGGCGGTGATGAACGGAAGGTTGATTTCCGTTTCGGCACGGCTGGAAAGCTCAATCTTCGCTTTTTCCGCTGCTTCACGGAGTCGCTGCAACGCCATGCGATCCTGCGAAAGGTCAATCCCCTGATCGGCTTTAAATTCTTTTTCAAGCCATTCCACGATACGGTGGTCAAAGTCGTCGCCACCGAGGTGAGTATCACCGTTGGTGGACTTAACCTCGAATACGCCGTCGCCTAATTCCAAAATCGAAATATCAAACGTACCGCCGCCGAGGTCGTAGACTGCAATCACCTTCTCTTTCTTTGAATCTTTGTTGAATCCGAATGCAAGAGAAGCAGCCGTCGGTTCGTTGATGATACGCTTAACATCCAATCCGGCAATCTTACCGGCATCTTTCGTTGCCTGACGCTGTGCATCGTTAAAGTATGCGGGAACCGTGATAACCGCTTCCGTTACCGGTTCGCCCAAATAATCTTCCGCCGTTTTCTTCATCTTCTGCAGAATAAAAGCGGAAATCTCCTGTGTCGAATATTTTTTACCGTCAATTTCAATACGAACGTCATCGCCCTGCGGTACCAGTTTATACGGAACCCGCTTCAATTCATCGGTCAGCTCGTTGTACCGGTGCCCGATAAACCGCTTAACCGAATACACGGTTCCTTCCGGATTGGTGATCATCTGGTTCTTTGCAGGCTGACCGACAATCCGTTCATCTTTTTTGAATGCAACGA